>QWPW01000005.1 GCA_003671025.1 Planctomycetota bacterium | reverse complement strand
AAACATACAAGCGCGCGCTCTCCACTCGATCACCTCCTCCTCGAATTGTGGATTTCACCAGCTTCGGTGAACACCTTCAGCGGGCGAACTTGATCTCGCGCACTGATGCGACTGATCGAGGAGAAGGACGGGTGCTCGCCCATGAGGGGAACTCCAAAAACATCGCGCCGCCGCTGAATTCATCACCATGAAAAATGATGGCTCCAACCACCATTTTTCATGGTTGCGATTTCACCGTCTTACTAGCACTTGTGGCTCGGCGAGCAGATCCGCGAGCGCCACGACGCGCACGTCCTTGGTCAAGTCGTAGCTCCTGTCGCTGGGAGTGATCACCCAGATTCGCGCGAGCCCGAGTGTCTCTTGCGCGATGCGCATCGATGGCGTCACCGTCGGCGCATCGGTCCGCTTGATTTCCACACCGAAGCGCTTTCCCTTGTGAAACAGCAATAAATCGATCGTAGCGGCTTGTTGCATTGAACCGCACGTCGCGACAATCGCGCGTCGCGCAATCGCTGCATCGCCTACCCGCGGTTCCACGCACAGCGCGCGCGGGGATCTTCAATCATGCCGCGGATGTTCTCGAGCAACTGCGTGGTCAGTTGATTCGGGTCTTTGGGCGGGACGATTTGCACGATGACGTAGAGGTCGCCGGGTTTGCCCTTTCCGCGGGCGGGAATGCCTTTGCCGTTCACGCGAATCTTGCGGCCGCTGGGACTTCCTGCGGGAATTTTCAGTGAGATTCGTCCGCCGGTTGGGAGAGGGGCGTCGACGGTGCCGCCGAGTGTTGCTTCGACGATTGACACGGGAAGCTCGTACGACAGATCGAGTTCGTCGCGCGTGAGCCATGCGTGATCTGCGATGTGCGCGTGGACGACTGCGTCGAGTCGTCCGGGCACTGAGAGCACATCACCGTCGGCGAGTCCGACAGGAATCGTGAGTTCGTGTTGCTCGCCATCGATCGCGACGGCGAATTTTCCGCCGCGCAACACCGTGTCAAGCGGCACATGAATCTCGTATTGCGTGCGTTCGCGTGAGCGCGTGTGTTGCTCGCCGCGCGCGCCTGCGCCGCGAGGTCCACGGCCACTCGCGCCGCCGTTGCCGAAGATGTCGCCGAAGATCGTCTCGAACGTTTGCGCGTCGGCGCCAGTCCATTGATCTTTGCCGCGCGGCTGACCGCTCCAACCGCCGCCGAAGGGACTGCCGCCGTTGGTTGGTGGCGCAGCTTGCGCGTTCGATGCGAACGATCCGGGCGAACCGCCGAGGCGAATGAACTCGTCGTAACGCTTGCGTTTGTCCGCGTCGGAGAGAACTTCGTACGCCTCTTGCACTTCGTTGAATCGCGCGGGCGCATCTTTGCTCTTGTTGCGATCAGGATGCAATTGCAGCGCCAGCTTGCGATGTGCTTTGCGCACTTCGTCAGCGGTTGCAGTGCGAGTGATGCTGAGGATTTCGTAGTAGTCGCGCGCAGTCATAGGCCAACCCCGAGTATAGGAAACCGCGCGCACCGCTCAGCGTAGGATGCGGTCAATGACCTGCGAATCACACGCAACTCGGACTGTTTCGCAACTCGCGCTGCCAGTGTTGTCCAACGAGCCACTCGGTGGTCACACGCCAAAAGGTTCACGCACGCCGCACTCAACGATGGGTTGGAAGCGCGCGACGGTGCTCGGCTTCATCCAACTACTCATGTTGGTGCATGTTGCGGTGTGGCTGTGGACGGGCTCGACATTTCGTCCGATCGAGCCGAGTGAATCGATTGAGACGGCGAAAGACGGAATCATCACGGTGGGGACGCTGTTCTTCGTTGCGGCGCTCGCGTCGACGGCGATCTTGGGTCGTTGGTTCTGCGGTTGGGGCTGCCACATCGTGATGCTGCAAGATCTCTGCGGCCATCTGATGAAGCGCGTCGGCATTCGCCCGAAACTTTTTCGCTCGCGCTTGCTGCTGTGGTTGCCGCTCTGCCTTGCGGTGTACATGTTTCTCTGGCCGCTCTTCTATCGCTTCGCCATCGCGCCGTTCACCCGCGAAGACTTGGTGTGGCCAGGCTTCACCTCAAACCTCGTGACCACTGATTTCTGGGCGACATTTCCTGGATGGATGATGGCGGTTCCGTTTTTGTTGGTGTGCGGATTTCTCACCGTCTATCTCTTGGGCGCGAAGGGCTATTGCACCTACGGATGTCCCTACGGTGGATTCTTTGCGCCACTCGATGAACTCTCGCCTCTGCGCATTCGCGTGACTGATGCGTGTACGCAATGCGGTCATTGCACTTCGGTGTGCACTTCGAATGTGCGCGTTCACGAAGAGGTGCGCGACTTCAAGATGGTCGTCGATCAAGGCTGCATGAAGTGCCTCGATTGCGTGAGTGCCTGTCCTGAGCAAGCGCTTCACGTTGGCTTCGGATTGCCTGCGTTTCTCGCAAAACCGCGCACGAGCGAGCCCGCCGCGCGACGCTACGACCTCACGTGGAATGAAGAGATCGTGCTCGCTGTCGTGGCCATCGCCGCTTTCTTTGCGGTGCGCGGAGCGATCGGTGTGCCGCTGTTGTTTGCCTCGGGCATCGCCGCGTGCGCGACGTACTTCGCGTGGATGTTGACGCAGTTGCTGCACACACGTGATGTGCGATTTCATCGCGCGCAACTCAAGCGCGAAGGTCGCATCACTTCAGTCGGCGTCGCCATGATGAGCGCGTCGGTGGTGACGCTCGGTGGCCTCGCGTACGTGGGCACACTCAACACACTGATCGTTGCGGCTGATCTGTACAACGGTGGCGTGGTCGTCGCGCCCGAATCAGTGTTCAGTGGCAATCGTGTCGCAGCGAGCAACGATGTTGCCGCGCGCGCTGCGAAGGCGCGTGCGCTCTATCGATGGACGCTCGCGCCGAGTGAGGGAATTGGATTCAACGGTGTGTGGACTGGCGTGATCGAGTCGCGCATCGCGTGGCTCAGCGCAGTGCTCGGCGAGTACGACGAAGCGGAGCGCGTGCTTCGTCGCGCGGCTGCGCGTGATGGCATGAATGAAAGTTACGCCGCAGCGATTGCGCGCGTCATGCGTGGTGGCGGCAACCTGCCGGGCGCGCTGGAGTTTTCACGCGCGCAATGGGAAGCCAATCAGCAGTGGGGGAATCTGCGCGAAGAGCTTGTGGTGTGGTTGCTCGAAGAAGGTCGTCGCGATGAAGCGCTCGCGATTGCGCGTCGCGGAGTGGCCTCTGCGCCTGAGAACACCGACTTGCAACTCATGGCCATGCGTCGACTTTCGCTGCTGCTCGTCGAAGGCGGAAATCCGGTGGAGATAGAAGAGGGGCTCGCGCTCATCGATCGCACGCTCGAGATGGCGCCCGGAAATCCCTACGCGATGCGTGCGCGAGCAACGGCGCTGCGCGGACTCGATCGCATGAGCGAAGCGGAAGAGGCGTTGCGCATGGCAATCTCGATCAACGCCGATGAATGGCGCTTCTATCAAGATCTTGGCGAATTGCTGCTCGCCACCGATCGCACCAAAGAAGGCGCGCCGTTCATCAAGCAAGCGGGCGAAATGCGCATGCGTGCGCAACCGCAGTGAGTCGCGTGCGATGCCTCGTGCGTCTGAGTGAAGAGTCGTTCGTCGGATCGCTTGACATCAACCGCAGCGACGCGGCCGTTGGTACTATCGTCGCTTCCACCTTCGCTTTCCTTATTCGAGTGTGATCAAGCGCAATGCGCATTCTTGAACTCCTCTCTCCCAGTTGTGTCCGCGTGCCGTTGCACTCGACGCAGAAGCAAGAGATCCTCGATGAACTCGTCGATCTCCTCACCGAGAACGGGCTCTGTCCCGATGCGGCGAGTGTGAAGCGCGCGGTGTGGGAGCGCGAGACGCAGCGTTCGACAGGCATCGGTGAAGGCCTCGCTATTCCGCACGGAAAATGTGCGGCGCTTCCTGGCTTAGTGCTCGCGATTGGAAAGCCCGCGCAGCCCATCGAGTTCGGTTCGATCGACAAGAAGCCAGTGCAGTTAGTGATCTTGCTCGTCTCACCACCCGACAAAAAAGACGAACACATCCAAGCGCTCGGCAAGATCTCCAAGATCATGACCAGCGCCGAATTCCGCCAACGCGCGTACGCCGCGCAGTCGCCGATGGAGTTGTATGCGCTCTTCCGAGAAGCGGAATCTTGAAGAGACGGCGTGAAGCGGAATCTTGAAGAGACGTCGAGAAGCGGAATCTTGAAGAGACGCGACAGCGAACGCTGCACGAAAGCACACGCGTCGCACACGCGTCGCGCACAACACACATCAAATCAGCATCAATGCGTCGCGTCTCAACCGCGCGCGTCGGTCTTCGTCAGCAACGCGTGATAGCCGCCATCGGCGTAACGCGCGGCGCTTTCGCCGGGCATGCCTGTGGGCATGATGGTTCGCTCGACCACCAACGAAAGTCCAAAGCGTGACGCGAGTCGTTTCACTTGGGTTTCGTTTTCGCCGCGCTCGATGGAACACGTCGCATAGATCACCACGCCTTTGGGCGCGAGCAATCCCATCGCGGGATCGCAGATGTTCTGTTGCAACTCGATGACACTTGCGGTGCGCCCCTTCGAGAAGCGATAGCTCGCTTCAGGTCGACGCGCGAGCACGCCCGAATTGGAGCAAGGCACATCAAGCAACAAGAGATCGGCTTTACCCGCGGCCTCGCGAAAGACCGACTGCGGCGAGAGCGGACGAATGTTGGGATAGCGCTCGCGCAGTTTGGCCAGCGCATCGAAGCGATTCTCTTCTGGATCAGTCGCCATGATGGTCGCGTTAGGAAACATCGTCGCGAGTTGACGAGTCTTGGTGCCGCGTCCCGCACAGAGATCAACCACCAGTGACGGCGAGTTGGGCAACAACTTCGCGAGTCCCGCGACGGTGGCGCATGCAGTGGGGTCTTGCACGCGCAGTTGCGGATTGGTGGTCATCGCGTCGGTGAGCTCGGTGTGCGAGCCCAGCCAAATCGCAAACCCCGGCGCGTCATGCGGCGCGATGCGATCAAGCATCGCAGGCGAGTTTGGATCAAACCCCGTGATGATCATGGGCGCTTCGACGAGGTCGTGCATCGCCAAACGCACGGCCTCTTTGAATCCAAACGCACCGACCCAGTGGAGAATGAGATCGCGCGCGTGGCTTGTTTTCTCGCTCAAACATGCAGCGGCATCTTCGCTGAACGCTTCGACGCTCAGACGAATCGCGCCGCCATCGGCGAGCGGAACAATGTCGCGTCGCGTGTGATCGAGGTTGAGTTCACGCGCGAGTGCGTTGTCGCCCGCGAGGCGTTCGACAATGCTTCCCGCAACTTTGCGCAACACGGCGTTGACCAAACCACCCGCGCCGGGACGAAGTCGACGCTTGGTCCACTCGACACTCGCATCGACCGCGGCCGATGGCGGCACGCGATCGAGAAACAGAATCTGCGCCGCTCCCGCCAACAACGCCGCTTGCACAGGTTTCTCCAGCAGCGGCCACTTCTTAGTGAGATGCGGACGAATGCACGCGATGAGCGTGAGGTATCGACGCACGACTGCATGCTCGATCGCGCGCGCGAGTCCCGCGTCGCGCGCATCAAGAACATCGTGCCCCGCGAGGGCACGCGGATCAAACGGCGTGATGTCGAGATCAGGAAATCGCAACGCTTGCGTGAGGATGCGCTCGAGCGCAACTTCGCGTGCCGCGTAACCAACAGGAACGTCTCGCGTCACGCGGAAGCCATTTCCGATGCGCGACGCGACGTGGACTTGGTTCCGGCTTTCGTCGCCTTGGCTGTCGTTGGCGCAGCCTTCGCCGCGATCGAAGTCGGCGCGCTGTTGTCAGTCACACCCTTCTTGGGCGCACTCACAGCCTTGCCCGCGCCCTTCTTGAGCTCCGAGGCAATGTCGGTCTTCTCCCACGTAAACGTGCCCTTTCCTGCTTCGCCGGGCTCGCGACCGAAGTGTCCGTGGCTGGCGGTGCTCGAATAAATCGGCGCGCGCAGCTTGAGCATCTCGATGAGTCCGTATGGCGTGAGGTCGAAAAGTTGACGCACGAGCTTGGAGAGAATCGCGTCATCAACCACGCCAGTGCCTTGCGTATCAACGAGCACAGAGACGGGCTCGGCAACGCCGATGGCGTAGGCCAACTGCACTTCGCACACGCGCGCGAGTTTCGCAGCGACGACATTCTTCGCGATGTAACGCGCCATGTACGCCGCGCTGCGATCGACCTTCGATGGATCCTTGCCGCTGAACGCGCCGCCGCCGTGACGACCGCGGCCGCCGTAGGTGTCGACGATGATCTTGCGTCCGGTGAGGCCGCAATCGCCGTGTGGTCCACCGATTTCGAATTGACCAGTTGGATTCACGTAGACCTTGATGCCGTCGTGCCACCACGCGCCGAGCACCGGCTTGATGATCACTTCGGTGACGGCCTTCTTGAGTTCTGCCTGCTTTTTCTCGCCATTCCAGATCGAGGAGTGTTGCGTCGAGAGAACGACAGCATCGACGCGCTCGGCATCGAGTCCGTTGTATTCGATGGTGACTTGGCTCTTCGCATCAGGACGAATGCCATCGATGGTTCCCAAGCGACGCACTTCTGCTTGACGCTCGACCAGTCGATGTGAGAGGTTGATCGGAAGCGGCATGAGACATGCCGTCTCGTTGCACGCGAAGCCGAACATCATGCCTTGATCGCCCGCGCCTTGCGCCTTCTTGCTCTTGCGAACGACGCCGCGCGCGATGTCCGCACTCTGCTCGTGCAGAAGATTGAGCACGCCGCAACCGTTGCCGTCGAACCCGATGGCCGCGTCGTCGTAACCAATCTTCACGATCGCATCGCGCACCGTCTGCGGCACATCATATTTTTTCCTAGGGTTCTGGCGAAAATTGACTTCGCCCGCGACCACTGCTTGCGCGGTGGTGACCAACGTCTCACATGCGCAACGACCTTCACTGTCGTGATCAAGAATCAAATCGAGGACCGCATCCGAGATCGCGTCGGCGACCTTGTCAGGATGTCCCATGGAAACGCTTTCAGAAGTGAAGAGGTGGCGATGGGTGCTCATAGTGTTTTCGTTGCGAAAGTCTGTGCTGAAATCGCGCCTGAGCGAACCAACTTTGGGTCGCGGCGAAGGGTCGGACTATAACCAACTCGCCATGAGAGACTTGTCGCGCGTGCGAGTGCGGACGAAATCCCGAGCGAAGTCATCGAACTCGTCATGACCAAAGGGTCGCCCGCCGACAATCGAAGAAACCTGCCGTGGAATAGGGAAATTTCGAAACTCGACGAACGCCTCGGTCGAAGCGAGGAGTAGATTTAAGTTCCATGACACGTCGACTTTCCGCACCAACTCTTTTCATCGTTACCGCCACACGCGCGGCGTGCCTAGGTGCACGCCTAGGTGCATGCGCAGGCGTTGTCGTCATGGGCGGAGCGCTAGGACTGACCACGTCAACCGTGTTGGCGACCCAAGTCGTGAACCCGTTGTTGCCGCCCGATGTTGCAGCGCCAAACATCGCGCCGCCGAATCTGGTGATGCAGGGAACCTACGCGAGCGATCACATTTTGCTGCAGCTCGCCCCTGGCGTGCAAGCCACGATTGATGCGAAGGGTCGGCCGATTCTCAACTCGCCGGTCAACGCGCAAGTGCGGCGCGATTCGCGCGTCGCTCTCGCGGCGGCTGGGGTGATGAGCACGCGAAGCATCTTCGTGACCCCTCTCAAAGATGTGGTCACAGCGCGCGCGATCGGACTTGATCGCTGGGTGCGCGTTGATCTCGTCGCGGGCACTGATCCACTGGTTGCGGTTGCGCGATTGATGAAGACTCCCGGCGTCGCGCGCGCTGAAGTTGATCCTGAAGGCGGTCTCGCGGAGATTCCGAACGACGCCGACTTTTGGTTTCAGTACGCGTTAGCCAACACAGGTCAAGTTGTTGGCGGTGTTGCGGGAACCGTGGGCGCGGATGTGAAGGCGCCCGCCGCGTGGAGTTACACGCATGGCAATCCGAATCTGGTGATCGCAGTGCTCGACAGCGGAATCGATCCGCATCCAGAACTCGCGGGACGCATCTTGCCGGGAATCAATGTGCCTGATGGCAACACGATCACTGCCGACGAATGCAATCACGGCACGCACGTCGCGGGCATTCTCGCGGCCACGGGCAACAACGGCGCGGGCATCGCGGGCATGACATGGAATGCGAAGTTGCTGCCCGTCGTGGTGGTGAACGGTTGCACGGGATTCGAATCGAATGTCGCTGCAGGATTGACGTGGGCCGCCGATCAAGACGCGAATCTCATCAACATGAGTTTGCAGTTTTACACGGGCGGCGCAGTGTTTTTGCAAGCGGTCGAGTACGCCTACGCTCAAGGTGCGCTGATGGTCGCGGCCACGGGCAACAACGGAAACAGCACCATTGCCGCACCCGCGCGTTGGAATCAAACCATCGCGGTGGCTTCAACGGACAATCGCGATGCGCGTTCGACGTTCTCCAACTTCGGCGCCGAGACGGATCTGTGCGCGCCGGGAACCAACGTGTGGTCGCTCTCAACTGGCAGCGGATACACGCTGAAATCAGGCACCAGCATGTCGGTGCCGCATGTCACTGGAGCTGCGGCGTTGTTGTGGAGTTACGACTCAACACTCACGCGCGAAGAGATTCGCGCGCACATGATCGCCTCCGCAGTTGATTTGGGAACGCCAGGAACCGACACGTTTTTCGGCGCGGGGCGACTCGACGCCGCGGCCGCGCTTGCCTTGGTTCCGCCGCCATTTGCCGCAGAAGATCTCAATCACGATGGACTGGTCAACGCCGCCGATCTCGCGATGCTGCTCTCTGCTTGGGGCGCGTGCGCGGACTGCGACGGTGGTTGCGCCGCGGACTTTGATGGTGACTGCATCGTCGGCGCAACCGATATCGCACAACTGCTTTCGGCGTGGTAACGCACGCAGCGAATGCAACGCGCTTGGCATTGACGAACTTTTTCGCATTCCTCAGTTGCATGAGGTGAGCCCAACGCTTGCGCCACGCGCGCGGCTATCCTCGACTCTCTTATGAATGTCGAGATGGAACTTTCCCGCGTGTTGATCTTGGACTCGAGCGCGGAGCAATTCATCACGCTCGAAGAGAAGGGCGGCTCGCGCAGCTTCGCCATCAAGATTGGCACCGCCGAAGCGCTCGCCATCGAGCGACGATTGCGCGGCGAGTTACCGATGCGCCCGCAAACGCATGAACTCGTCGACAACATGATGCGCGGGCTCGGCGGCGAATTGGTGTCGATCATCATTCATCGATTGGTCGAAGGCACCTACTTCGCGAGTGTCGTCGTGCGTCGCACTGATGCCGCGGGCAGCGAGTTGTTCGAGATTGATGCGCGGCCCTCTGATGCGATTGCGCTTGGTGTTGCGCATCGCGTGCCCATTCAAGTCGCCGAAGAAGTGCTGCTCGAGGCTGCCCTCGAACGCCTTGAAGTCGAGCCTCCGATCGAAGCGGGAGAAGATGGCGATGAGTGACATGCATCCTGAGCGCGATGACGCGTCCGCCGCCGACCCCGCGCAAAACCCCAGTGAATCCGCGGAAAAACGCGATTCTTCGGCATCCACCGCGCGTGGGCGAATCCCAGTTGGACCGTTGGTGATGCATCCTGCGTGCGGCTTTGCGTTGCCCGAAGGTTGGATCACGTTGGGCCCCGACCAGCCGCGCATCGATCCGCGTCCCGGCGCGCGCGTGGCGCAAGATGCGGGCATCGGCGGCGTGCTCAAGCAGCGCCCCGAAGATTTCATCGTCGAAGAAATTCCTTCGTACACGCCCAGCGGTGAAGGCGAGCACATCTATCTCGGCGTGCAGAAGACCAACATGCCGCACACCGAGATGCTCGCGGTGCTGGGTCGTCACTTTCATGTCGACGAAAGCGCGATCGGTTTCGCGGGCATGAAGGATCGCGTGGCGGTCACGCATCAAACGGTGTCGATTCATCTTCCCGTTGATCGACCGGTGGGCGAACTGCGTCACGAGCGCCTCGCGCTGATGTGGAGCAAGCGTCACTCGAACAAATTGCGTCGCGGTCATCTGCGGGGAAATCGTTTTTCGATTCGCATTCGCGATGTCGATCCCATGCAAGTGCGCAGCGTGAAGAAGCGCATGGAAGAACTCGCTGTCCGCGGGATTCCCGACTATTTCGGCGATCAACGCTTCGGCTATCGCGTGAATAACCAACTGCTCGGATTGCTTCATGCGCGCGGCGATGCGCAAGCGACGCTCGATGAAATGCTCGGCGCGCGCGGAACTCCGTTTCCTCCGCATCAATTGGCAACGCGCGAGCTCTATGAGCGCGGCGAGTTTGAAGCGAGCGCCGCAAGTTGGGGACACAACGATCAGGCGGAGCGCATCGCGTTGCGCGCATTGGCGCGTGGTCGTGATGCGTCGGGAGCGGTGCGCGCGATTCCGGGGCACATGAAAAACTTCTGGCTCAGCGCGTTGCAAGGCGCGATCTACAACGAGGTGCTCAACGCGCGTGTCATCGATGGTTCCTTCGCGGAAATTCTGCCCGGCGATGTCGCTGTTCTCGCAGGAAAGAGCTCGATTTTCCCTATCAGCAGCGATGTCGATGCCGAGGAGCTCGCGTCTTTGCAAGCCCGATGCGTGGCCCTCGATCTCTCGCCCACGGGACCGATTCATGGACCAAAGATGATCCAGCCGCAAGGACGTCCGCTCACGATGGAGCAGGCCGCACTCGCGCGCGTTGGCGCGGAACTTTCGATGTTCACGCCGCCGATTCTCGAAGGCGACGGAGCGCGACGACCATTGCGCATCACCATGACCGATTGGGCTGTGGACGCGGGCGTCGATGAAAACGGCGGATACATCCGCATGCAGTTTGATTTGCCCAAGGGCGCGTTCGCCACGGTGTTATGCCGCGAAATAATGGGCGTGAGCGTCGAGTGACGCGTGTTCGCACGCAACGCAAGTGAACTCATGTCAACTCAGCAAGCGACGCCGTGGGCGCGCGCGGCGGCCACGATTTGCGAGGCGGTGTCGCGCTCGTGATCAATGCGCACTGCGTGCCAACCACATGCTCGCGCGGCGAGGCAATTCGGTTCGAGGTCATCGAGGAAGAGAATTTCGCTGCCGGTGAATCCAGTGGCGCGCTCGAAGGCGCGGTAGATTTCGCTGCTGGGCTTTTCGAGTCCCAACAAGTGCGATGCGTGTTGATGATCAATTGCCGCAAATGAAGGCAATTCCACCATCAGGTTCCAATGTCGATCGTTGGTGTTGGAGAGACACGCAGTCGCGGCGCCTGCTGCGCGAATCGCGTCGAGCGTCGATGCAACACCGGGATATTCGCCGATGATCACCGCGTCGTGCGCGCGAAGAATTGTCTCGCGATCAACCGCGCCGTCGAGTGCGTCGTGTGCCGCGTTGATCCAAGCATCGCAATCGAATTCGCCGCGTTGATGTCGCGCGATGGCCGCGTTCAACAGTGTCAACGCGTCTTCATCGATGGACTCAAGCACGTAACTCGGAACACCAGCGGCGTGCAGCGTTTCGGCCAACGAACGGCGAATGCGAATCACCACGCCACCGAGGTCGACACAAACAAGTTTGACAGGATGGCGTGAAGTCATGGGTGCGTGCTGGAGTGAGATTGCGCGCGAAGTCGCTTGAATCTGCGGGAATCAGGCTGATTTCTTCTTCAGCTCTTTCGCGGCCTTCTGCGCGGCGCGTCGTTCGCGAAAGAACGAGCGTAGGAGTTCGACGCATCGAGGTGCGAGGATTCCGCCATGCATCTCAACGCGATGGTTGAGTCGCACATCCATTGGAATGGAGTAGAGCGTTTCGCACGCGCCCGCTTTGGGATCAGTTGCGCCGTACAAAAGGCGGCCCACTCGAGCATTCACGATTGCGCCCGCGCACATCGGGCAAGGCTCGAGCGTGACTGCGAGCGAGCAGTCCGACAGTCGCCATTCACCGAGTCGCTTACCCGCTTCGCGGATGGCAACGATCTCGGCATGACCAGTCGGGTCTGCTTGCGCCTCTCGATTGTTGGCGGCTTCGGCGATGATCTCGTCGCCGCGGTAGACAACCGCAGCAATCGGGATTTCGCCGTTCAATGCGGCTTGGCGAGCAAGGTGAATCGCGCGCTCCATCATGCGCACGTCGACATCGCTCACGCCAGGATGCGTGGTTCGCACAAGGCGAAGAGAATTCATCGTTCGTCTCCGTCTCCGGTTGATACGAGCCAACGCAGCGCTGGCGCGCACTTCCTTCGACGTCCCTCGGTTGCACACTCGGTCGGTGCGATGGCGGATCACTTTGATCAGCCCTCGCCTCTACCGTCATCGGCTTCTCGATCACGCCGTGGCAACTCATTTGCCTCGTCAGGATCAGATTGAGCCTCAGACTGGTGCGTCTGTGTCGTCTGCGCAGGGGCACTCGCGCGTTGGCCGACCGAGAACACCCGACCACTGGCAACTTTGTGCGCAGGAACGAAGACCAAGAGCACGATTCCAAACTCGTAAAGCAGCCACAGCGGCAACAGCAGCAGCATCATCGACATCACATCGGGAGGCGTGACTATCGCGGCGATAATGGCCATGATGAACACGGCCCAGCGGCGTTTTTCCCGCAGAAACTTGGGGGTAACGAAGCCAACCCAACCCAAGAGCAGGATGACTGCGGGCATCTGAAACGCGACCACCGCGCCTGCGAGCAACAACAGTACGAACGAGATGTACTCGCTCAATCGATACACCTGCGAGATGCCGCCGAGCACCGTGAGCGGTACTTCGAGAAGCACGAGTTGCGGCCCCTCATTTGTCGGCGCGTTGTTCATCAACGCCGCGCTGGCATCGGCCGCGAGATTGAGCAGCGCACTCTGATTCGCCTTGGAAACAGGGATCGCCACCCGCATCACTTGATCCTTCGTCGAGATCCACGCTTCGCCCGCGCGCGGCGCGACGGGATCTTCATCAAGCACCGGAAACGCAAAGGTTGTCAGCGGGGCGTTGCTCACCGCGGCGGTGGCGTTGTCAGGCGTGGTCGCTACCGCGGGATCAATCGGTGCCGCGATCTTGCGCGGAATCGAAGCGCCGAAGCTCACCAGAAACAGCAGCGTCGTGGGCAGGAGAATCCAATAGAACACGGCGATCGCGCACGCAGTCAAGATCGACGAGAGCGGCGTGATGAAGTGCACGTAGCGCTTCTCATGGTGGTGCAGGCCGGGCTCGATGAACTTCCACAACTGAAAAACCACCCACGGTGCCGACAGCGAAAGCGCCGCGACCACCGCGAGCTTCATGTCGGTCATGATGGTTTCTGCGGGCGAAAGTGCCTGAATTTGCGTCGCTTGTCCGTTGGCCTTGAGCGCAACGAACAGCGGCGCGATGAGCAGGTCGCGCAAGTACGGCGCGAGAAAGAAGAGCACGATCGACAGCGGGAGGGGAACGATGAGCGCCTTGAACAGACGGTCACGCAGTTCATGCAGGTGATCCCCGAAACTCATCGAGCTACTGACACTGTCGGGTTGGTCGCGGGGCTGCATTGAGGGGGCGAGTGTAGAGGACGCGCTCGTGTGCGAACTCACGCACGCGCGCATGTCGAACTCCGCGTTGATGCAACGATCATGCGCGAGTCGCTGATGATCACGCCGTGCGACACTCTGCGCGCGTGCCGATACCGTGCCGCGCGTGATCGATACGCATTGCCATCTCACCTTTCCCGAGTACGAAGGGCGCGTCGATCAAGTCTTGGCCGATGCGCGTGCAGTGGGAGTCGTCGGCGCGATCACCATCGCGACCACCACCACCGACGCGGTGCGCGCGTTGGCACTCGCGCAGGCACACGAACACCTCTGGTCGAGCGCGGGCGTTCATCCGCTTTATGCCGAAAAACCAGCGGATTGGGCCCAAATGCGCAGCGTTGGCCTTGACCGCAAATGCGTCGCTTGGGGCGAACTCGGAATGGATCGCCACTACGACACGCCGCCGCAATCGACGCAACGTGCCGTGCTCGACGAGCAACTCGCGCACATCGCGCGTTGGCGCAGCGAAGACGCGGCGCTGGACAAACCGATCATCGTGCATTGCCGTGAAGCGTTTGACGAGCTCATTCCAGTCTTGCGCGCGTCTGCACTTCCTCCATCGCGCTTCGTGTTTCACTGCTTCACCGGCGGCGAGCGCGACATGCGTTTGCTGCTTGATTTCGGCGCGTACGTGAGTTTCACCGGCGTGGTCACCTTCTCCAGCGCGCGCGAGACTCGCGCGGCCGCGTTGCTCGCGCCGCTTGACCGCGTGATGGTCGAGACGGATTCCCCATTTCTCACGCCGCATCCGCACCGCACGACGCGTCCCAACGAGCCGAAATTTGTGATTCACGTCGCCCACGCGCTCGCCGAGTTGCGCGGCGAGTCTCGCGAAATGCTCGCGCAAACGGTGTTTTGCAACGCGAAGCGCTTCTTCGGCGTCCTCGCGTGAGCACGACACGCGTGTGCGAACGAGCCAGCAGGGAAGTTTGCTTGACGCACGCCCACCGATCGACCGCACCGAGTCGAGCTCAAGCAACTCCAGCACCTTTTCCGATAACAGAAATTCTCGGTTCGCAAATCAGTTGACGGTGTTTGAGCAACGATCTAGGATGCGACGTTCAACTTCGTGAAATTTGGCACGAACTCGTTTTTCGTTTTCTTCGGACTCTCGACGTAGCGTCGCGATCCATGTAGGAACTCCTTAGGAGCACCTCGTTAGATGAGCAGATTTCTCTTTCCGCGCTGGGCCAACCTCCTGCTGCCCACCGTCATCCTCGCAGGCGCGACTATTCCGCTTTATGCCTTCTTTTTCGTGGCATACGGACTGAGCCCGAAGACGCTCGAAGTCGGATTTCAACCAGAGCAACCAGTTCCATACAGCCACGCGTTGCACGCGGGTGAATTAGGAATCGATTGCCGTTACTGCCACACCAACGTCGACAAAGCCGCGTACGCGACGGTGCCTCCGACGCAGACTTGTTTGAACTGTCATACGAACATCCGACCGACGAGTCCAAAATTAGTGAAAGTCCAAGAGAGCGCGGCGACGGGTCTTCCTATCCAATGGCAGCGCGTTCACAAGCTTCCTGACTTTGCGTACTTCGATCACAGCGCCCACGTCAATCGCGGCGTTGGCTGCGTGAGTTGCCACGGTCGCGTCGACAAGATGGAAGTCGTCTATCAGACCAAGCCGCTCTCGATGGGCTGGTGCCTTGAGTGCCACCGCGAGCCCGAGATCAATCTTCGTCCCGTCAGCGAGATCACCAATCTTGCATGGGATAGCGCGACCGAGAGCAGTTTCGAAGAGCGCCAAGCGCTCATCGCGAAGTACCACATCAATCCAAATGACAACTGCTCGACCTGCCATCGCTGATCGAGCAGTCGCGCATTCACCACGCAATCACACGCCAATTCTCGCGGAGGCATATCGCCTCCCGACGCCTGCAAGGGACTCACGATGCACGAATCACGCACTGGTTGCGACAACGACAGCACCGACACGAGCACGAAATACGCTCGAGCCGAATACTGGCGCAGCGCCGCAGACCTCGAGAAAACCCCTGAATTCCGCGAGCTCATGGCGCGCGAGTTCGGACCCAACGCGCAAGAACTCGCCAGCGGCGAGGACCGTCGAACCTTCATCAAGTTGATGGGCGCGGGACTTGCGTTGGCCGGATTGGCCGCGTGTCGTCGTTGGCCTGACACCTTGATCGTGCCCTTCGCGCGCGGTCAGGCTGATCGCGAGGCGGGCGTGCCCGTGCCGTACGCGACGTGCGTTGAAATCGCGGGCATCGCGTGGCCAGTGCTTGCGAAGAGTTACGACGGACGACCGATCAAACTCGATGGAAATCCTGCGCTGCCATTTGCCGTGGGAAGCAATTCGATCGTGCAGGCGCGCGTGCTTGAGTTGTACGACCCCGATCGCAGCCGCTCGCTCACCAAGAATGGTCAAGCGAGTTCGTGGAGCGCATTCGCTTCGTGGTGTGGCGAAATTGCGACGAAGTACAAGTCCAACGGCGGCGCGGGTCTCGCGGTGCTGTGTGACGAAAGCGCAAGCCCCACGCTGAGCGACATGAAGTCGCGCTTCACCGCCGCATATCCCAAGGCGTCGTGGAATTCGTGGAACGCGCTGTGCCACGACCACGGAGTCGCCGCGAGCAACGCCGCGTTCGCGGGCTCGTTTGTCGCAATGCGGCAGATCGACGCCGCGAAAGTGATTCTCGTTCTCGATGCAGATCTCTTTGGTTGCCCGGTGGACGGAATCGCCAATTCGTATGCGTGGGCCAAGGGCCGCCGCATCGAAGAGTCCGACGCGAGCAAGCAGACGCAATCACGCATGTACGTCGCAGAGCAAGCGCTCACGGTGACGGGCATGAGCGCGGACAACCGCTTCGCATTGACTCGCAGCGATGTCGCGATCTTCGCGGCGCGCGTGGCCAAAGAACTGGGCATCCCTGGCACCAGCGCGCTCACCGATTCGCCGCGCGCGGTGGAATTGCTCGATGAGCACGATCTCGAAGTGTTCACGCAATTGGTCGCAGATCTCAAGGCTGCGGGAAGTTCCGCGCTGGTCATTGCAGGTTCGATGCAAGACCCAGCCACGATTGCGATTGCCGCAGCGATCAACGAGAAACTCGGCGCAGTGGGAACCACTGTGCGCTACGTCGCAGGCCCGGCCAACGGCGGCGCCGCAGAGATCAAACAACTCACCGATGCACTCGTCGCAGGCAAGGTTGAGACGCTGGTGATGTTGGGCGGCAATCCCGTGTACGACGCGCCGGCGGATCTTGATTTCGCAGGCAAGTTGTCCAAGGCGAAAGAGATTGTTCATCTTTCGTACTACGCCAATGAGACCAGCAAGTCCTCGGCGTGCACGTGGCATGTTCCTTCGGCGCACAGCCTCGAATGCTGGAGCGACGGACGCGCGATCGAAGGCTCGATCTGTGTGCAGCAGCCGCTCATTCTTCCGCTGCTCGATGAAGAGCAAGGCGGACGCAACGCACTTGAAGTGCTCGCCGCACTGACTGGCGATGATCAAACCTCAAGCTATGAAATCGTGCGCCGCGCGCACACCAAACTCAGCGGACTTTCCGGCACTGCCTTTGAATCGTGGTGGCGACAGAATCTCGATCGCGGCTACGTCGAAGGCACGGCAAACAAGACATTCGCGACGCCGACGGTGAAGTCCGCAGGGATCAGTGAGTTGTGCGTGGCCGCGTCAGTAACGCTCATGCCGCGCGGCACGATGGAACTCGCGTTTGCGTTTGACAGCAAAGTCTTCGACGGGCGCTTCGCCAATCTCGGTTGGCTGCAAGAACTTCCTGATCCAGTCACCAAGATCACATGGGACAACGCGCTGTTGGTTTCGCCATCGACGATGCGCGAACTCGGCGTAACAAGCGGCGACATGATGAGCGTGACGTTGGGCAGTGTTTCGATGAACGCAGCCATCTGGCCCGTGCCTGGTCACGCTGATGATTGCGTGACTATCGCGCTGGGATACGGTCGCGGCGAAGTCGCTGGACGCATCGCCAACGGTGCGGGATTCAACGCCTATCCGCTGCGCAGCACTAGCAATCTCGGCGGCGGCAAAGCAACTGTCACCAAAGTCGAAGGCTCGTACATCTTTGCTCACACGCAGGATCACGGCGTCGCTGATGCGTTGGTGAAGAGCGTGATTGACGACGGCGTTCAAGCGCGTCTTCCGAGCCTCGTGCGTGAGACGAGTCTCGCGCACTATCAAGAGCATCCCGACTTCGCGCGCCATGTCACGCACGTCGCACACAAGCTTTCGTTGTGGGAAGAAACCAATCTCGACGGCGCGAAATATCGCTGGGCGATGACCATTGATCTTTCGACATGCACTGGTTGCAGCGCGTGCGTCATCGCATGCCAAGCCGAAAACAACGTGCCCATCGTGGGCAAGGCGATGGTGGCGCGCGGCCGCGAAATGCATTGGATTCGCGTCGATCGCTACTTCCGCGGCAGCGACTCCGATCGCCCCAACGGTTACGCCGTGCAGCCGCTGACATGTATGCATTGCGAGAACGCGCCGTGCGAACAAGTCTGTCCCGTGGCCGCCACGCTGCATGATGAGCAGGGCATCAACGTGATGGTCTACAACCGTTGCATCGGCACGCGCTACTGCAGCAACAACTGTCCGTACAAAGTGCGCCGCTTCAACTTCTTTGACTACCAGCGGCGCGAGCCTGCGCGCGAAGAAGGCTTCCTCAAGGTTGAGCCTGACTATTACACGACGATGGCGGATTCTCGCTATCCGATCAACAAGACGCCTGAAGCGTGGCCGCGCATGCAATTCAATCCTGATGTCACGGTGCGTTCGCGCGGCGTGATGGAGAAGTGTTCCTTCTGCATGCAGCGCATCCAAGAAGCCAAGATCCGCGCGAAAAACGCGTGGGCCAAAGCAGGCGGCGTTGACAGCGGCAAGGATCAGTGGTCGATCGAAGACGGCACCATCGTCACGGCATGCCAGCAATCGTGTCCCACGCAATCCATCGTCTTTGGTGATCTCAACAACGCGAAGAGTCGCGTCGCGAAGTTGGTCAAGAGCAAGTTGAGCTACGACCTGCTCGAAGAACTCAACACCAAGCCACGCGTGAAGTATCTCGCGCGGGTCAACAACCCTGGCGTTGATCATGCGCATGACGCGCATGAGGGACACGACCACGGTGATCACGACCACGGTGATCATGGTCACGCCGACGCTGCGAGCACTGGAGCGCACTCATGACGACGTTGCCACACAACGCCAAGTTTGGTCAAAGCGCGATCGACAACACCGTCGAGCGTCCCGGCGAGCGCGCGCCACTCGTACTTAACCTCACAACTTTCGGCGAAGTCACCGCCACCGTTTGTCGCGTGAATGAGGCTGAAAAAGCGCCATTCGCGTGGTACGTCGCCTTCGCGGGCGCGGTGGGACTGCTGAGCATTCTCGGCGCGTGCATCACGTATCTCATCTTCACCGGCGTCGGCGTGTGGGGACTCAACAACCCAGTCATGTGGGCCTACGACATCACGAACTTCGTGTTCTGGGTCGGCATCGGTCACGCAGGCACGCTCATCAGCGCGATCTTGTTCTTGTTCCGCCAGAAGTGGCGCACGGGCATCAATCGTTTCGCCGAAGCGATGACCATCTTCGCGGTCATCTGCGCGGGCACGTTTCCTGGCATTCACGTTGGTCGCGTGTGGTTCGCGTACTGGCTCTTCCCGATCCCGAATCAGATGGAGATGTGGCCGCAGTTCCGCTCGCCACTGCTGTGGGACGTGTTTGCAGTTTCCACGTACTTCACCGTGTCATTGTTGTTCTGGTACACGGGCATGGTTCCTGACTTGGCCACGCTGCGCGATCGCGCCAAGGGCAAGTTGCAACAGCTCGGCTACGGAATCTTCGCACTGGGTTGGCGCGGCTCGAACCGTCACTGGCATCGCTACGAGCGCGCGTACTTGCTGCTCGCCGCACTCTCGACTCCGCTGGTGCTCTCAGTTCACTCCGTGGTTTCGTTCGACTTCGCGACCTCGCAACTTCCTGGTTGGCACACCACCATCTTCCCTCCGTACTTCGTTGCGGGTGCGATCTTCTCTGGCTTCGCGATGGTGGTCACGCTCGCCGTGCCTGCGCGCGAACTCTTTGGTCTGAAGGATCTCATCACCCTTCGCCATCTCGACAACATGAACAAAGTCATCCTCGCCACAGGATGCATGGTGGGTTACGCCTACTCGATGGAGTTCTTTATCGCGTGGTACTCCGGTGCGATGTACGAGAAGTTCGCCTTCATCAATCGCGCCTTCGGCCAGTACTGGTGGGCGTACTTGATCATGGTGAGCTGCAACGTCATCACGCCGCAACTCTTCTGGTTCAAGAAACTGCGCACCAGTATTCCGATCATGTTTGTGCTTTCGATCGTGGTCAACGTCGGCATGTGGTTCGAGCGTTTCGTGATCATCGTGTCGAGCCTCGCCAATGACTTCTTACCGAGCTCGTGGGACATGTTCACGCCAACGTGGGTCGACATCGGCACCATGGTCGGCGCGTTCGGTCTCTTCTTCACCTTGTTCCTGCTCTTCTGTCGCTATCTCCCCATGATCGCGATGGCGGAAGTGAAGGCGATCATGCCGCGCGCAGATCCGCACGGCCTCGGTGGCCCAAGCAAGTCCAAGCATTCCCACGCCACTTCTCATGCGGCCGCGCACGACGCCGGCCACACCAACCTCTGAAACGGAGCGACTTCCATGACGGCCGTCGTCACCAACACTACTCAACCTCTCGCCACGGCCAACGCCAAGGCCACCAGATTGCACGGTCTCCTCGCCGAGTTTGAAACTCCGGGCGACCTCATGCACGCCGCCGAAAAAGTGCGCGACGCAGGCTATCGCTGGTGGGATTGCCACTCGCCGTTTCCTGTGCACGGACTCGATGCCGCCATGGGCATCAAGCGCACGATTCTCCCCGTGCTCGTGTTCGGCGCGGGCGCGACGGGCACGTTCACGGCGCTTGGCTTGCAAGCGTTTACCAACTCGTTCAGCGAGACCATCTGGGCTGGTGTGTGGGTCACGGGATATCCCTTCCTTATCTCGGGCAAGCCCGCGATGAGTTTGCCCGCGTTCATCCCCGTCATCTTTGAATTGACCATCCTCTTCTCGGCGCTCTCGGCGGTTTCGCTGATGTTCCTCTTCAACGGATTGCCGCAGCTCTATCACCCGCTGTTCAAGTCCAACCGTTTTCGTCGCGCGAGCAACGATCGATTCTTCATCGTGATCGAAGCACGCGATCCGAAATTCCTCCCCAAGAAGACTGAGGAGTTCCTCAAGACCCTCGACCCCATTGCGGTCGAAGCGGTGGAGGACTGACCCATGATTTCGCTTCCCCCACGATGGATGTTGTTTGTTGGCGGCATCGCCGCGTTGGCCTTGGCGATTCCGCCAGTGGTCATCGCGCGCGTGCGCGCTACGCCGGATCCTGAGCACGCGGTGCACATCTTCTTTGACATGGACTTCCAACCGAAGTTCAAGACCCAAGAACCCAATCCACTCTTCGCCGATGGACGCTCGCAACGACTTCCCGTCGCCGGCTCCATCGCGCGCGGCGAAGGCAACCCTGACCTTCATCGCACCACTGGTGTGGTCAACGGAGCTTGGGCGACCACGCTTCCCGCGGGACTCACGATGAACGACGCGTTCATGGAGCGCGGTCAGCAGCGATTCAACATTTACTGCACTGCGTGCCACGGCTACGCGGGCTTTGGTGATGGCACTGTCAATCAACGCGCAATGGCGTTGATGTCGAGTGCCGATGGCCCTGCCCACGGAACCGCGTGGGTGCAAGCGAAGAGCCTGCATGATCCTGCGGTGCGCGAACATACGTTGGGCGCGGTCTTTAGCATCGCGAGCAATGGCATTCGCACCATGGCGGGCTATGAAGCGCAAGTCAGCATCGAAGATCGCTGGGCGATCGCGGTGTATGTCAAAGCGTTGCAACTCTCACAGAATGCGACGCTGCAAGATGTTCCGCCTGAAGTGCGTGATGCGCTCAAGAGTTCGCCAGTGGAGAAAAATCCAACGGCGACCTCAGCAGCAGTGAAGGCACCGACCGCGACTCCGAGCAAGGATGGGGTGAAGTAATGGCACACGCATCAGGACACGCTTCGGCGCACACCGCTGACTTGCTCAGCCCAGAAAACATCCAATTGCCCGCGTTTGCGCTGGGTTTTCGCAACATCGCGCTCGGCATCGCTGTCGTTGGCCTCGGTGCTGGCGCTGCGATTGGCTACACCGAATCATTCGGCACCACCAGCGCGCACTTCTGGCGCGCGTACCTCATCGCGTTTCTCTTTGGACTGACGATGTGTCTGGGCGGACTGTTCTTTGTGGTCATCCAGCATCTGGTGCGCGCCGGTTGGTCGGTCGCAGTGCGTCGACCCGCAGAGGCGCTCGCAGCCAACTTGCGTTGGTACTGGATCCTCTTCATTCCCTTCGCCGTGCTCTGGTTCATGGGCAAGGCCAATGTGTTGTGGCTCTGGGCTGACATGGAATCGATGCGCGCCAACAGCCAAGCGGAATACGACATCGTCATTCAGAAAGTTGCGTTCCTCAATCCAACGTTCTTTTGGATTCGCGCCTTGGTGTACTTCGCGATTTGGGCCGGCCTCGCGTCGTTCTATGTCGGCAACAGCGTGAAGCAAGATGAGAGCGGCGACATCACCCTCACCGAGAAGATGCAGAAGTGGGCTGGTCCCGCGATGATCCTCTTCGGACTCTCGACGACTTTCGCCGCGTTCGACTGGATCATGTCACTCTCGCCCGCGTGGTTCTCCACGATGTTCGGCGTGTACTTCTTCTGTGGCTGCGCGACCGCGGGCTATGCATCGATGATTATCATCACGCTTCGCTTGCAGCAGTTGGGCTTGCTCAAAGGAATCGTGAGCAGCGAGCATCGTCAAGACTTGGGAAAACTGCTCTTCGCCTTCGGCATGGTGTTCTGGGCCTACATCGGCTTCAGTCAGTACATGCTGATTTGGTACGCGAACATTCCTGAAGAGACCGGTTGGTTCCTCGCGCGCCAAGTCGGCGGATGGGGACTGTTCAGTTTCGCGCTGCTGTTTGGGCACTTTGTCATTCCTTTCCTTGGACTGATCAGCAAGTGGCCCAAGCGATTCCCACCGACGCTCGTGGTAGCAGCGGTGTGGATGCTCTGCTTCCACTACGTCGATCTCTACTGGCTGATCATGCCCGAGATCCCGCACGATCTCGCGAGCTTCGACACCTACGCCGCGATGGCGGATAAGTATTCCGACACGCCAACGCACTTCGCTAATCCCGTCAACTTTGTGCTGGTGTTCGGTGTGATCGCGATCGTCGCGGCGCAAACAATCTCCACGCTCTCTCGCGTTGCGCTCGTGCCCAAGCGCGATCCGCGTCTCGCCGACAGTCTTCGCTTTGAAAACATCTGACCCACGTTTGCCACGCAGTTCACTCGCAGATCGACTCTGAGGAATCCACCGATGTCATCTCAGGCAACAAGTTCCGAGCAAATCGACGACCCCGAAATGGGATCGACTTGGTTTTACTCACTCGCAGGAATCATTTTCTTTGTCGTGTTTTGTCTCGCGGTGTGCGTAATGTTCTTCGGCGTGCAGCGTGACTTCGAGCAAGTGCGCGTGATCGATGAATTGCCCGCGTTCTCCACCAATCTCCGTCACGAGCAACAAGGCCTGCTCGGCCAGTACGGTCGCTATGAAGAAGAGGTCGACGATAAACAAGTTGAACGCCTGCGCATTCCGATCACCCACGCGATGGAACTCATCACCAAGCAGGGCAACTAACTGCGCATGCATCTCATTCGCTCTCTCGCACAGATAAAAACCGTTCCGCATCCGACATTGCTCATGACCTTCACTCATCGTTTCAACTTCAACAACATGCGCGCCGCCTTCGCGGTTTCGTTGCTGTCGTTGATGGTGAATCACGCCGCGAACGCGCAGCTCAATCTCGGTGTGCCCGAAGAGCTCAAGGGCGTCGACATCATTGAGCATCTCAATGAGCCGCTACCGCTCACGACGATGTTCACCGATGACGGCGGCAACTCGGTGCGCTTGGCTGATTACTTCAAAGGCGAGCGGCCGGTGCTGCTGCAACTGGGTTACAACAAGTGTCCGATGCTGTGCAACCTCGTGCTCAACGGAGCATTCGATGGATTGCAAGGCGTCGATTGGTTGCCCGGCAATGAGTTCGAGGTCGTGTCGATTTCCGTCGATCCCACCGAGAGCTTCGGACTGGCCAAAGCGAAAAAGGAAAGTTACCTCGCGGTGTTTGAGCGCCCAGGTTCTGCCAAGGGCGTGCACTTCCTCACCGGAAGCGCCGTGATGTCTAAAGCAGTCGCGGATGCGGTGGGCTTCGAGTTTCGTCTGCAAGAAAACGGCGATTACTCGCACGCAGCGGCGCTCTTTCTGATCACTCCCGAAGGACGCATCAGTCGTTACATGTATGGAACGAAGTTCGAAAGCGCGGACTTGCGCATGGGACTTCTCGAAGCGTCGCAAGGCCGCATCGGCACGACGCTCGACCGTTTCATTCTCTGGTGTCACATCTATGACCCCAACGCGCGCGGCTATGTGCTGCAAGCTCAACGGGTCATGACTATTGGCGGCGCTGTCACCGTACTGGTCCTCGCCGGAGGACTCGCGGTGCTCTGGCGCGCGGAACTGCATCGAAAGAAGAAGAGCGTGTCGGCGGGTGCCGTCGTCGCGCATTGAAGAGGCTATTTCTTGTGCTGAACCTGATCCCCAACTTCCTGATGCAAGCAGAGTCTGACAAGCTTGGTTCGGCGTTTACGCCGGGCCTGCCCAACACTCCGAAGACCTTTTGGCTTCCCGAGGGCGCGTCCACCATCGCCTCCGAGATCGATTGGATCTTCAACTTCATCAATTACATCAACTACTTCTTCTTCTTCCTCGTGGTCAGCATCATGCTGTACTTCGTGTGGAAGTATCGACAGAAGGGTCGCGATGTGTACGCACGCGGACCGAGTCATCACCTCATGCTCGAGCTTGGTTGGACCATTCTTCCGACCATCATCGTGGTGGTGATCTTCTTCATGGGATTCCGCGGCTTCATCGATATGCGCGTTCCTCCCGCGAATTCCTATCAAATCGATGTGACGGCGCAGCGCTTTGCGTGGAGCTTCAAGTATCCCAACGGCGCGGTCAGCAACGATTTGTTTGTGCCCGCGGGCCAGCCCGTCAAGTTGATCATGCGCAGCGAAGACGTGCTGCACTCGCTGTTCATTCGCGATTTCCGAGTGAAGCAAGACGTGGTGCCAGGGCGCTTCGCGACGTTGTGGTTCCAAGCGGATCAACCGACCGAGGGCGACAAGTTCCACTGGGTCTTCTGCACTGAATTTTGCGGCACTGGTCACTCGTTGATGAACAGCAAGTGCTTCGTGTTGCCTGAGGCCGACTTCAAAGAATGGGAAACCGAACAGGCGCGTTGGCTGGACAAGATTCCCGCCGAAGAGCTGTACTTCAAGGCGGGACCAAAGTTGTTCGCGCGTTGCGCGAGTTGCCACACGCTCGACGGCAAGCTCGGCACGGGTCCATCATGGGGCAACTATGACGGCACGGGCAATGTGTGGGAGCGCAACCAAGTGGGCACGTCGCGCAAAGTCGACGGCGGCAAGGCGCTCTCTGACTTCATCGGTCCAGGCAAACAGTACGAAACGCCCGAGGGTTATCTTCGCGCTTCGATTCTCAATCCTGGTGAACACTTGAGTGATCCATATGGCAACGCCATGCCCACCTTCCGCGGGCAAATCACTGATAAGGGAATCGATGCGCTCATCGGTTTCATGAAGCATCTCGACGAATTCGACGCGAAGGGCGTGTGGCTGAAAGCGCCGCCCGCCGCAGCGGCGACCGACCCTGCGAAGCCAGCAGTCAAGTAACGCGCACGCAGCGCAATGAGTTTCGGCAAGTTCCTCCATCCGCTATTAGTTCGACAGACGCGCGACTCGATCGCGCGAACAGATCACGAGTGACGCCATGACGACCCTCGACGCACGACCCATCTCCACGCCAGCTCCTGACAACTATCTGACCCACACGCGTGGTCTGATGAGTTGGGTGTTCACGCTCGATCACAAGCGCATCGGCGTGATGTATCTCTTCGCTGTGCTGTCGTCGTTCTTCGTTGGCGGAGTGATGGCGCTCTTGGTGCGAACCAAGTTGCTCTTCCCCGGCGAAGTTTCGTGGATGACCGCGGATCAATACAACAAGGCGTTCACGCTGCACGGCGCGATCATGGTCTTCTTGGTGATCATCCCCAGCGTCCCTGCCGCGCTGGGCAACTTCATCATGCCCATCATGCTCGGCGCGAAAGACGTTGCCTTTCCGCGCCTCAACTTGTTCAGCTTTTATCTCTGGGTCTTGGGCGCGATCTGCGCAGTGTGGTCATTGCTCGCGGGCGGATTCGATACCGGTTGGACGTTCTACACGCCGTACTCCACGCAGTTCTCTGCGGGCGGAACCATCCCAGTGTTGGTGGGCGTGTTCATCCTCGGCTTCTCGTCGATCTTCACCGGCCTCAACTTCATCGTGACCATTCACAAGTTGCGTCCGCCAGGAATGACCTGGTTCCGCATGCCGCTGTTCTTGTGGGCGATCTATGCGACTGCGATCATCCAAGTGCTCGCGACTCCCGTGCTGGGCATCACCGTCGCACTCTTAGTCATCGAGCGCAGTTTCAACATTGGAATCTTTGACCCTTCGATGGGCGGCGATCCCGTGTTGTTCCAACACTTCTTCTGGTTCTACTCGCATCCTGCGGTGTACATCATGGTGCTGCCCGGCATGGGCATCATCAGCGACATCATCGCGGTGCACAGCCATCGCCACATCTTCGGCTTCCGCTTCATCGCGTTCAGCTCCATCGCGATCGCGGTGTTTAGCTTCCTCGTGTGGGGACATCACATGTTCACCAGCGGTCAATCACCGTTGATGAACGTGCTCTTCTCCGCGATCACGTTCTCGGTGGCGATTCCATCGGCGGTGAAAGTCTTCAACTGGTTGGCCACGCTGTACAAGGGTTCGATCTCGCTCAACACGCCGATGTTGTACGGGCTCTCGTTCATCTTCCTGTTCACCATCGGTGGACTCACCGGCATTCCCCTCGCCGTGATCTCGACCGACATTCATTTGCACGACACCTACTTCGTGGTCGCCCACTTCCACTATGTGATGATGGGCTCTGCGCTCATCGCCATGATCGGTGGATTGCACCACTGGTGGCCCAAGATGTTCGGCGTGATGTACTCCGAGTTCTGGGGCAGGATCGGATGCGCGTTGGTGTTCGTCGGATTCAACATCACGTTCTTCAGCCAATTCATGCTGGGTTCGCAGGGCATGCCGCGTCGCTACTACCAGTACCAGCCTGAGTTCCAGATCTATCACCACATCTCTACTGGTGGCTCGTACATCATGGGACTTGGTTTCGTGATCACCGCGATCTACCTCATTCACTCGCTCTTCGCGGGCAAAAAGGCTCCGGCCAATCCATGGGGCGGCGCGAGTCTTGAGTGGCAGTGCTCGTCACCGCCACCACATGACAACTTCGCGACGACTCCACGGGTGGGCGATTGCTACGACTTCAGCGCCGTGCGTTGGGATGAAAAAGAGCAAGGCTACGTCGTCGATACCGAGGCGCACATCGCCTCTGCCAACTCAGGAAAGGGACACTGAATCGTGTCGAACGCCTCTTCAACCACCGCTCCACACGCTGACGCGCACGCGCACGATGCACACGGCGAGCACGCGAAGTATCCGTTTCTCGCGCACCATTTCGACACGCCCTTCCAGCAGTTCGACTCAGCCAAGCTTGGCATGTGGGTCTTCCTCGCGACGGAAGTGCTCTTCTTCGGCGCACTCTTCGTCATGTACGCGGTGATGCGTTTCAAAGACCCGTACGTGTTCAGCTTCGCCAGCCAGTACCTCGACACCATCATGGGTGGCATCAACACCTGCGTGCTGATTCTTTCGAGTCTCACGATGGCCGTCGGTGTGCGCGCGGCGCAAACCAACAAGAAGGGTTTGCTCTCGATCTGTCTCGCACTCACGCTTGCGGGCGCGATTGGCTTCTTGGTCATCAAGTACTTTGAGTACACCCACAAGTTCCATCTGAATCTCAAGTGGGGTCAAGCGTTCTATCAACCCGTCACACCAGAAGAAGCAGCGCAAGCGAAGGTCATTATTGATCCCGCGGACGCGCCGATTCTTGCCATGGTTGCGCCGGATCCATCACTCGGTGCGGCCAGCAGCAGCGCGATCGCGTCTTCTGCCTCGACGGTGATGCCTCCGCTTGATCGCTCTTCCGTTGCGGTTCCTGGCGCGGGTCCCGACGGTCTTGCGTCCAAGACGATGTTGATCACCGCGGACACGCCCAAACACATCGAGCACTCTGACCTTCCGCATTTGCTCGACCCCGCACTGCCTCCGGGCGTGCATCGATTCTTCGCGATCTATTACATCATGACGGGGCTGCACGGAATTCACGTGGTGATTGGCGTGGGCGTCATCGGTTGGCTGCTGATGGTGTCGCTGCGCGGCGGATTCAACAGCAACTACTACACGCCCGTCGATCTGGTCGGCCTCTACTGGCACGTGGTCGACTTGGTGTGGATCTTCTTGTTCCCTTTGTTCTACTTGATCCACTGATCGCGCACTGACTGCTCACGGACTGCTCGCGGATTGCTCGCGGATTGCTCGCGGATTGCTCGCGGGCATAGACGTTTCTGACACTTCTCCAGGACTCTCATCATGGCTAGCGCTTCACACTCCACAGCAAACGCGTCCGCATCGACGACGGCGGGGCATGGCAACGGTCAGCCGTTGGTCGGCCACTTGGTGTCGCTTCCGATTCTCTTTGCGACCGGCACTGCGCTGATGATTCTCACTGCGATCACCGTCGCGGTGCGCTACGTCGATCTCGGCGAAGCGAACCTCTACATCGCGATCGGAATCGCAGTCGTGAAAGCGACGTTGGTGTCGCTCTTCTTCATGCACTTGCGCTGGGATCGTCCCTTCAACTTGCTCATGCTCATTGGCTCGATGCTCTTCGTCGTGTTGATGATGTGTTTCTGCCTGATGGATGTTGGGCAATACATGTCCAGTATGAATCCAGGCAACGCCTCTGCAGTGCAGGCGTACCTCAACACCAACGCTCCCGGCGCGCCGATCACTGCGAAGTGAGATGCGCGCGCAGATAGTGGTGAGAGATCACCACAATCAGACACGCGCGGATGAAACAAGCAGACACGCCATTTGATAATCCTGCGGCTCGCTTCGAAGCGGGCCGTATGGGTATGTGGCTGTTCTTGTTGGTGCTCGCCATGCTGTTCGGGGCGACGATTCTGGGGTACCTCGTCGTTCGTCTCGACAACGGTGATGCGTTCATTCCGATTGATGCGCCGAGTCCGCCACCGATCTTGCTCGCGAGCACCATCGCTCTGATGCTCTCGGGATTCACCATGCAACGAGCCGTGCACGCGGCACGCATCGGCGACCCGCGGCAAGGCGCGATGATGATGGCGACGCTTGCGTTGGCAGCCGTGTTTCTCGCTGCGCAAGCATTAGCCTGGCGCGAGCTGTACCAACAGAACGTCACCGTGAGCGACAACTTGTACGGGTGGACGTTCTATGTCTTGACCGGCCTGCACGCCGCGCACGTGCTCGGCGGATTACCACCGATGATCGTGACCGCGTGGCGCGCATCGCACTGCGCCTACAACGCAAGCAACTATCGCGGCGTCACCTACTGCGCGATGTACTGGCACTTTCTTGATGGCGTGTGGCTTGTGCTCTACGCGACGCTTTGGTTTGGCTCGGTGCGCTAGCACTGCGCTGAAGAACTTCACCAATCCAAAAACAATTTGTCGTTCGAGCGTCGAACCAGCCATCGCCGAACACGCCATTGCCAAACACCTCAGCGCCAAAAGTATCGAAGGGCCAATGGCCAGCTCCATCGGCTCACCGCACCGTGCCTTCGACGATGGGACCGTGACCTGCGAGACAGAGACTCGCGGCGCGAGCCTGAGGCGGACGATCGTGGTCGATGGAAAAGCAAAAACAACACAAACACACACAAACACAATCGCCGCCATCGGAGACCGATGACGGCGATGTGCGCCGATCTGAGTTGTGCTTCGCGCGATTTGACTCGCACGTGTTGAGCGGCATGTCGTGCGGGCTCAGCCGATCAAAGCCAGCCCGCAGCTTTACATGCACACACAACCTGTCGGGCTGTTCATGAAGCGAACTGCCCCGCTGTCGCCACCACGCGCCGCGCTGTCGATTCGCGTTCCCGTCGTCTGCCCTTTAGAAGGCCCTCGTGGAAGGTGCTCTGGCACTCACATCGGTTTACACCTGTGTGAGCAACACCCCCGGAATGCGCCTTCCACGATCAGAGAGACAACACACGAAGTCCCATGCGACAAACCAGCACCGAGGCGGAACACTTTGTTGCGATTGTTAGAAAATTAATACGTTGACCCCGTTGCGCGATCGGAGTCAGCGCTTGAGCAAGCTCGTCTGCTCGCGCGGTGCGATAAGTGCAGACGCAGCAAACCAGAGGCAGGGGATGACGGTCACGGGTGCGCCGTCGACGCGCTCGAGTCGAGCGACTGCAGGTCCCGAGGGGAGGTGCAGCACGTACTCGACGCCCTCGATGGTGAGCCGATGGCTGCGGTCGGGTCCCAGCGGGGGGATCAGCTGTTCAAACGCAAGAAACTTCCATCCCTCGCTCACGCGCAGCGCCAGTACCGGGCTCTTGAGTCGCAGCTCATCGCGAGTGAGGCTGGCTTCGTCAGGCAGCGGCGCGACGGGGTACTCCAACTTGGGCGTGAGGAAGTAGCGCGCGTAGGAAATCTCTTTCATCCGCCGCACAGCCCCCGCGTCACGCTCGCACACCGTGGTGTCGGGATGCGTCGACAGCCAATCGGCCCAAGTGGTGATGACCACATTGGGCAGCGGTTCGAGTGTCACGCCCGCGGTGGCGAGCGGGCCCGCGATCGCGCGCCTCTCGAGTTGCACGAAAAGACTCGGTTGGTGAAGCAGAGGGTCGACACCCTCAGCGCTCTTGTCGCAGAAGACGAGATTCGAGTTGAACAGCAAGCCGCTCAACTCAAACAGGCGCGTGACACCCGCGACTCGGCGATCAAACACCACCACCGAATCGCACAGCGGCGAATACGTGACGGCGACGGGCACACCCGCGACGGTGTCATTCACAACCTCATGCACATTGAGCAACGTGAGCGGCCACGCATGCGCCTGTCCATTGATCTCGATGCCCACCACGCGGTCAGTGGTGACGACATACTTGGGTCGATTGCGTTCGTTGAAGACGAGCATTTCGCTGCCGCGTAGATGCGTGGGATCGTCGCGCGAAGGAAGAAATCCTCGCGGAAAACCAGACGCGCGCAACCCATCAGTGGGCAACAGATTGGTCGAAAGATCGAAGCCGTAACTCGCGACAGTCTTTCCATCACCGATGGGATGACGACCAAGCATCGGGCCGAGCAAACTCCAACCCAAGAGCAGGAGCACCAAGATTCCCGCAAGCACGATGACCCAGCCGCCGCCGCGAAAGGTGAGCGTCGCGGAGCCGCTCGCGCTGCTGCGCAAGAGCGGTGAACCACGCTTCGCGGTTTGATCATGTTCCTGATCACGCGCACGAATTTCATCGTGTGAGTCGTTCACCGTGGAGCCTCCGCGGGAATGACTTCGACGATGCCGCTGCCTCGTCCGCGAAAGAGCGCGCGCAAATCCGCGGGCCCGCGATCGAGCGTCATCGCGGCGAGCACGACGGGCAGATAGGTGATGCTTGTAAGAAAGAGCCTGCGCGCAGAGCGATCGTCGCGCGCGCGATAGAACTCAATCGCTAGCGCGAGAAACACTAGGCCCGCGATGAGCGAGACGATCGCGCTCCACACACCCGCAAGACCAAGCAGCGTCGCGCTGAGTCCAAGAGGAATGAGCGGCATGGTGGTGATCAAAACCACTTGCGCGGTGAGTTCGCCAGTTGGATCACGGACGGGCAACATCGCGTGACCGCCGCGCGCGTAGTCCTCGCGATACATCCATGCGAGTGCGAGAAAATGCGGGATTTGCCACACAAACAGCAGTCCGCCGAGCAGCCACGCGCCGGGATCCATGCGTCCCGTGGCCGCGGTCCAACCGATGATCGGCGGCAGCGCGCCACACACCGCGCCGATGAGTGTGTTGAAAGTCGTGCGCGGTTTGAGCGGCGTGTACAGCACCGCATAGAGCACGATGTTGAACGCGGCCAACGCGGCGGGAAGAAGTCCCACCAGCATTCCCAGCAACGCCGCGCCGACATAGCCCGTGATGACCGCGGCGACGAACACCAACGAAGGGGAGATTTGTTTCGCAGGGAGCGGGCGGCCGCGAGTGCGCAGCATCAACGCGTCGCGTCGGCGCTCAAACAATTGATTGAAGAGCGACGCGCTAGCGGCGGCGAGAGCGGTGCCTAAGCACGTCCAACCTAAGAGAGGCCAATCAACCGCGCCAGGATTTCCCAACGCGAATCCGACCGCCGTCGTAAACAACACCATCGCGTTGAGCCGCACTTTGATGAGTTCGGCCCAGATGCCCAGCACGCTGGTCGCGCGCGGAATCACGGCTCCGTGCGCGTCATCGTGGTTATGCGTGGCGATGGGAATGACGTGAACCTCAGGCATTGGCGTTCGATCAGCAGACGTGTCGTAAGCGTGTTTAGAAGATTGCCGCGCGCGACACACGACTATGCTCACTCACTGCGCACGAGTCAGCGGATGCCCCCACGCATCAAGAGAGGTGGAGAGGAAATCGTACTATAGAAGCGCATCGTGACGACGACTGTGCGTGCGTCACGCAATCATGGACAACTCCTATGACCGATGCCACATTGCTGATGCTCGCGCAAGTCGTTGAACCTGAGCTCACCGAACAAACCGTCGCGCTTGCGACGAACCCCACCGCGGGACTCTCGATCCCGACGCTGCTGGGATTGTTTGTGGTCGGCGCAGTCTTGGTGCTGCGCATCACGTGGCGCATCTCCACCGTGCATTTAGCGCTTGGGTTTGCCGCAACTGCGGCGATGTGGCTCGTTGGCTACCTCGCGATGCTTGAGCCTGGCTTGTGGATCGGTGAGTTGCTCTTTGTGTTGATGCTTCTCGTGCCCATGCTCATGGGCGCCTTGGCGCAACGTGCTGGCGCATCGGCGTTGAAGTCTGGTCTCGTGTGCGCGTTCGCCAACTTGCTCATCATCGGCGCGTTCTTGCGCGACGAGCAAAACGGCTCGCGACTCGTGCCCGCGTTCTATCTCGTCGGCCTCTTCGTGGCACTGGGCGGACTCGCCGCGTTGGGCGGATTTTTTGCGCGACGTGCGCGTCCCATCACGCTTCCTGCGACGACGGGATTGTTTGCGCTGGTGACTGCGCTGACGATTTTCATCTTGCTCATCACGGGCGGACTTGTCACAGGATTGGAGAGCGGGCTCGCGGTTCCTGATTGGCCAAACTCGTTTGGCCACAACATGCTGCTCTATCCGCTGAGTGAAATGAAGGGCGGCGTTTTCTACGAGCACGCGCATCGATTGTTCGGCATGCTCGTTGGAACCACTTCACTCGTGCTTCTTGGAGTTGTGTTTCGCGAAGAGCAACGCGGCGGGGTTCGCGCGCTCGCGATTCTCTTACTGGTCATCGTGTGCGTGCAAGGAACCCTCGGTGGTCTGCGCGTCACCGGATCGTTGACCAGTGCGACCAGTGGAACCGAACTCACGCCGAGCACGTTGCTCGCCATCGTGCATGGAATGTTTGGGCAAATCGTTTTCGCCACTGCGTGCGTGTTGGCATGTGTCACCAGTCGCGCGTGGAAGTCGGCAACTCCTGTCATGGGCATCAACGGCGCATCGGCCGTGCGCGCGTTGCCGATTGTGCTGGTTGCGGGATTCTTAGTGCAACTGTTCCTCGGTGCGAGCTACCGACATTTGCAAACTTCTCCCACCGAAACCGCCGCGGCCGTGCATCCCGCGTGGCCGATTTGGGGACACATCGCAGGCGCCGCAGTGATGCTGGTTCTCGCGGTGGGAACAGGCGCGTATGTGTCGAGTCGCGCAGCCGCGTTGAAGCCAGTGCGCATTCTCGGCAAAGGACTCGTGCATGCAGTTGGTTTGCAAATCGCGCTCGGCGTCGCGGCGCTGGTCTTGATTCTCATGCGCGAGAATCAAGCGATTCCCGCCAGCGAAGTGATCGTGACCACGATGCATCAGGCGTTAGGTGCGCTGTTGCTTGCGGTGGCCGCGATGTTGGCCGCGTGGAGTTTGCGACTGGTTGCGCCGATAGTTTGATGGGCGCGATTACTCGTGGACGAGTGTTGGCTTGATCGCTTCTTCAAGTGCGAGCGCCGCGTAGATCGTGGCCAACGCGACGTTCGATTCTTCCCAACGCGCGACCTCGTTACACCAAGTGCCATCGGCGCGTTGACGCGCGATCAACGCATCGATCAACTCGGCGCGCCAATTGTGCACCTCATCTTTGTCATCGGTGATGGTGTTGCGTTGTGACGCGAGCAACGCGCGCGACATCGCGTGCACGTAATAGAAATATCCTTGCTGGCCCAACCCAGGATTTTCCGCGAAGGTGAAGTGCCGCGCGATCCACGCGAGCGCGTCCTTGACTCGCGGATCATCTTGCGACAGTCCCGCGTAGAGCATGCTCTTGAATCCCGCGTAGGTCATCGCGCCGTAGCTGCGCAAACTCTTGGTCGCGAGTTTTTCGCCGGAGCGTCCTTCGCCCGCCGCATCACTGGCGAAACTCTCGCCGCCATTGGCCGGCGTGTACACGAAGCCACCGTCGTTGCTTCCATTTTGGGCCCAATCCGCAGGATTCGTGGACTTTCGGTTCTGCGTGCGCGCGACAAACGCCAACGCGCGCTGCATCGCGGGATCATCCGCCGACACGCCTGCATCATGCATCGCATCGAGCATCATCTGTGTGTTGGAGAGATCCGGTCGCTTGCCGTTGCCGTAGCCCGCGCCTCCGTACCAATCCTTGGTGGCATCAACGCCTTCGGCTTCATCCCATTGACTGTCGCGCAACCAACGCACTGCGCGATCGGCATTCGCGCGCGCATCGCTGTCGCCCACCGCCGCGAGTCCGCTGGCGATTGAGCTCATCACATAGTTTCCCATTCCGCCATTGAGGACTGCGTCGAGCGCGACGGGATCTGCGAGCACTGCGTCGATCGCGTTGCGCGCGCGTTGACGCGCGATGATGTTTGCGTTGGTGTTCACGTCGCGCGTGTCGAGTGCATCGTCGGCATCAATCGTCGCCGCTTGCACAAACGCCTTCAGCGCCATCGCGGTGACGGCAACACTCGCGGCACGCGCGCGTGGTTCCATGTCTGTTGGCGTGACTTCTTGATTCTCGAACCACGTGCCGCGCGTGGTCTGCAACTTCGCGAGCGCGGCGAGCGCGCGCGTGATCGCCGTTCGTGCGCGCGCGAATGTCGCATCGTCGAGTGGAATCTGCGCGCCTCGTGCGGCGACGCGATGAATCGCCGTCGGAGGAACGGCGCGTTGCGCATCGGCGAGGCTCACGCTCGGTGGCTGCTTCAGCGTGGTGATCTTCGTCGCGTCGATGCGTTCATCAAGCGTTTGATCATGCGGCGGTGCGCTCAGCGCCTCGTCGCTCGATGGCGCAACGGTGGTCCTCTCACTTGGACTCACAATTGGAGCAGCGCTCTGCGCTGTTGAGGGTGACGCGGAAAGCGTGGCCACGACCACGTTCAGCAGGACAAGCAACGGAGGACAGTGGATTGAAAGAAGCGGCATCAGCCCGTGATTCTACGAATCGGGCGGCAACGCTTCAGCGTTCAACCGCGCTCAACCGCGCTCAACCGCGTTCAACCGCGTTCAACCGCGTTCAACCATGTATACGCAACAGGAGAACACCTCACGAAGGTGAATTGCTCTCCCGTTGCGTGGCTTGGACTCAGCCGACTAAAGCGCACGCGGCCATTGTCTCAGCGACGCTCTCTGGCGTACCACGCGCAACGCGCAGCACCGTTGCGGTGGGCAGCGCAGCGACGAGTTCCGGGGCGCGCGAAACGAGAATCTGCAGCATCACTTCGTTGGTGATGTCCGCTTCGGTACGGCTGTCGTTGATCTGAATCGTTTGTCCGCGACGCACCAGCGCGAGCACTTCGTCTTGGGTGAGATGGGTCGAGCGGCTCGTGTCGTACAAGCGGCGGTTGGGGTACTTACGGATCTTAATAGTGTCTTTTGCGAGAGGATTAGCAATCATGGTCGGCTATGTTCGCGTGGCGTTTGCAAGAGATGCGTTGCGCGACACCGAACTGCAAAACAGTTCCTCATTCGCGTAAGTTTTTTTAGCCTAAGCGTTAGCGGATCGAGCCATACAGCCAGAAGTCAGCGCTCTTCTGCCCCGAGGTAAATCGACACGGAAACAGGAACATTCCCTGGGGGAGAGCAACATCAGTCAAACGAAAGCGCACGAGTAGAGAATCGCCATCAGCGGTCTGTTCGAGAAGCTCAATGCGTGCCGCAGGATTCAGACTCGACACCAATGAGATGCGAGCGTCGCCCGCGTGCTTTATTAAGATCTCGTATTCCGAAGAACCCTTCGCCGCGAGCAATCCCATGTTGCCGCGGAATTCCGCGAACGCAAGCGCGGGCGAAATCTTCGTCGTCTCATGACGCACTCGCAGATCGAGCAGCGGACACTTAGGGTGATCGGTTTCGACAATTAAGAACGGCGGCACGGGACGCGTGGGCAACGCATTGAAGTCGTATAGAACTGTGTGACGCTCGGCGGCGAGCATTGCCGAACCGTCGGCGTTCTGCGCGGCTCGTCCATTGACAGTGAGCACGCGAAACGCAACGCCGTCACTCGCAACCAACTCGATACTTCCCGTCATGCGCTCGGCGGCGAGCGCATCGATAAACGGTGGATTGGCTCGCACCGCGTAGGCCGTTTCCGCGTCGATGCGCACCGACAGCAATTGCGCAACGCCCTCAAAAACCAAGTCAATCGACGCGGAGCGCTTGCCCACGGAGTTCGATGTCTTGAGCGCCATCGGCATCTCAATCGAGCCGCGCGCGGGGATCGTCTTCCCCGTCACATCAACCGTCGTACACGTGCAACTCGGCTTGGCCAGTTTGATCTTGACGGGCACGTCGAGTGGATTCACCAGCTTGATGGTCGCGGAGACTTTCGCCCCAGGCTCCACGACGCCGAAGTCGACTCCAGGCGGATCGGCAATGATCGGACCGGGCGCGGTTGGCGCGGCTGCCCGAACCGGAGTCGTCGCGGTCGAAGGCGCAACCACCGGAGGCGCCTCAGCGGGCACGGTCGGAGTCGCGATCTTCACCGCGGGTTCGATGTTGTTTGAAGTCGCTCCGTCACACGCGGCACACGCGACGGAGGTCAGGACGAACAGAACGAGCGCGCGCGCGTGACGCCAAGAATTTCGAGTCGGCATAGGTGCGGGATGATACGGACGATCAATCGCGTCGCTGCGGCTTACACTCGCCGCCAATGCGCGCGCTCACGATTCAACGTCAAGGTAGTCCCGTCCTTCCCAATGTCGAACTGGTGATGGACTTTGCGGATCCTGTTGCGCAAGCGGGGGAGGTCGTCGTGCGCACCGAGGCGGCTGCGCTCAATCATCTCGATCTTTGGGTGGGCAAGGGAATGCTCGGCATCGACACGAAGTTCCCCACGATCTCAGGCTCAGACGGCGCAGGAATTGTGGAATCCGTCGGCGCCGCAGTCGATCCCGCGTGGATTGGCAAACGCGTGTTGCTCAACGCCGCGGTGCCAAAGCCCGACCGCATCCTTCCGGGAGTTCATCCAGCGCCATGCGACATTTCAATGATCGGAGAACACACGCAAGGTTGTCTCGCGGAGCGCTTCGTTGCGCCCATCGCCAACGTCCTCGACATCGGCGACGCGGATCCGGTCGCGGCGACGGCGTTTGGTCTGACGCATCTCACTGCGTGGCGCATGATGGTCACGCAGTCGCAATTGCGCGCGGGAATGATCGTGCTGATCACGGGAATCGGTGGCGGTGTCGCGCTGGCAGCGCTCAATCTTGCGCGGCACTTTGGCTGCGAGATCATCGTCACCAGTCGTCATCAATGGAAGTTGGATCGCGCGCGCGCGCTCGGCGCACATCACGTCGTCCTCGACGCGGGAAACGATTGGTCGCGCGAGGTTCGCGGTTTGACGGCGCGCCGCGGCGTCGATCTCTGCATCGATAGCGTTGGGAAATCCATCCACGGTGCGTGCATCAAGAGCCTCGCGCGCGGCGGTACCTTCGCCACTTGCGGCGCGACCACCGGCGCCGATGCGACCACCGATCTCACGCGCATTTTTTGGAACCAACTGCGCATCGTCGGCTCCACCATGGGCGACATGCGCGAATTTCGCGAAGTGGTCGCGCTCTTTCGCAGCGGCGCGCTCACGCCAACGATCGACCAAGTTTTCGCCCCGTCCAACGGACGCGACGCGTTCGCGCGACTCGAAGCGGGCGAGCAATTCGGCAAGCTCGTGATCGATTGGCGTCAGCACTGATTCGATTTGAGTCGACGCAGTTCGACTCGGGTGCCGCGTCCGTTTCTCACAGGTTTTTGTGGAAGTGTGCACACGAAACAGAATGGCGCGGATTCGCTCGGTATACTCTTGACGTCTCTATCGGCGGACACGGTGATTCGCCTCCGTTGCCTCGAGGCTTATCGTTTTCAACCCGTTTTGCGGCCTTTCTGCGGCATATTAGTACTGCGCTGAATGCCGTCGAGATTGCTTCGCAGTTCGACTCGAAAGCACGAACCCGCCTCTGGAACCCGCCTCTGGAACCCGCCTCTGGAATCAGCCTCTGGAATCAGCCTATGAGCAATTCTGCCGTGACTCCCGCACCCGCTCTTCCAACGACAGCCACCAAACTGCCCGCTCCGGCGCCGAGCGCGCCCGTCGAAAAACTGCCGCCTTGGAACGTCCTTCTTCATAACGACGAAGTGAACGACATGGGTTTCGTGGTGGAGTCGCTGTGCCGGTTCGTTCGACTGAGCGTGCCCGCGGCGACCCGCTGCACGATGGAAGCGCACAAGAAGGGCCTGTCACTCGTCGTCGCGACACATCGCGAGCATGCCGAGCTGATCGCCGAGCAGTTGACCTCGCTGCGCCTGACCGTCACGCTTGAACGCGCGCCGTAAATCGAGCGAACCAGCGCCGCCAACCAACGCGACGCCGCGACGCCTCGAACTGAACAACCGTTATTCCACACGATGCCGCTCTCTGCGGCATCGTGCGTTTTTGCGTATGCGTTTGGATGGCTGTCCGACTGGTGTCCCCACTCAATCGCCAAACCATCGCTCGACGGGTCCCGCGCGTCCCGTCTCCGTCCCTTGACGCGCTTGCACCGTTCGACGGCTGTGCGCGCGACTTCGCGCCCTAACTCCTTTGCCGAGAAACTCTTGAAACTAATTTGTCGATCAAACATGAAACAGCCCTAGAAACTCGCCGACGCTCGACTCAGAACGGCTGTCGCGGCGCAATAAAGTTTCTAGGACCATAGATTGCACGATTTTCGGGCTGTACCCATGGCAATTTGCAACCGAATCGCAAGAACTTCTTGCTTCCTCATTTCATGTTGCGATTCCGTTTGATTCACCTCAGTTGAGGGTTATGTTCGTCGATGTCGCGGTGCCGTTGTGTACCGCGGCCAGTTTTGTCGAATTCGGATCGCGTGATCCGGTTCTCCGTCGCTTTCGTGCCGGCCCAATCGGTTGGCGTTCAGTCCCAGTCGCGCCATTGTGGCGCAAGTCCTTAGGAGGATTTGTAATGAAGAGCGGTTTCATGACTACGAGCATCCTCGCAACGGCAGTCGCCGGTGCCATGCTCACCACCCTGAGCGCCTCGGCGCAGTGCGTGATTGACCCAAACCCCACCGTGGTCCAGGACGACGCGTGCGCTGGACAGGCAGTTGATGCCAACGGCGGTTGCAACCTAGTGCCAGCGGTATTCCAGAATGCCGGCACCCTCTCCTCAGCCGCTCCGATCATTACGATCAACGGCACCGTTGGTACCGACGCGGCCGCGACCACTCGCGACCTCGACTGGTACTCCTTCACCATGGCGACCCCCGGCTTCGTCACGGTTTCCACAACTTCCGCAAAGGCGTCCACCGGCCTCCCAGCGTCGAACCTCATCGTGTGGGTCCTCTCGACCACCGATTGCGCGTCGTACACCGTGGTTTCGGGTGGCTTCCTCAGTGCTGGCGTTTGCCCATTGGCTGTGGCTGAAGTTGGTCTCGATGCTGGTACCTACGCGATCATCATCGGTACGGACTTCAACGTTGCTGACGTCTGCGACATTCAGTACACCGCGACGGTCTCGGCGCGCTACAGCGCCTTCGCTGTTTGCGGCGATCCAGCTTCGGGCGAGTGCGCCGCAGCTCACGCAACGGGCGGTTGCGCTGATATCCTGTGTTGCGACCTGATTTGCACCGTAAATCCACTGTGCTGCGACATCGGGTGGGACGCAACATGCGTCTCCTTGGCAACGACCCCATCATCTGCTGGTGGTTGCGGCATCTTCCTCTACAACTGCACCCCAGGCACCCCAGCCAACGCGCCAGTGAACGACTGCGCTATCGCTGGAGCGACCTGCGCGCTCAACGTGAGCTACGCGTTCAACAACGCCAACGCCAACACTGACGGTCCAAACGACGGCAGCTGCGCCGCTGAAACCGCCAAGGATGTCTGGTTCGTCGTTCAGGCGACCGCAAACGGCAACCTGTACTGCACCGCGACCACCCCAGGCTTTGACTGTGTGCTCTCGGCCTACAACCTCGGCATCTCGAGCTCGCTCGCTGACGGCGAGACCCTCCCATCCATCTTCATCGGTTGCGTTGACAACAACGGCATCGGTGGCGAAGCAGCCTACGCTGGCGCAACCGGCGGCAGCTACTACCTGTGGCGCATCGGTATCTGGGGCAACCCAGGCACCGCTGACGCTGGCATCCCCGGCGCAGGCGAAGTGATCTTCACTCTCGAAGAAATCGTCTATGCCACTGGCACCCACGCGCCAGTGTGCACGCCAACGGGCACCGCAACCAACCTCGGTCTCTCGAGCGGTGCGATCTCCGGTACCAGCGTTCAGCGTTGGCTCGCTGCGCCGTTCATCGCGCCAGACCCAGCCGGCACCTCGACCTCGTGGACTGTCACTCGCATGGAGCCAGAAGGCTTCACCCCAGCGGGCGCGATCAACGAGAACCTGAACTGGATCATTTGGAACCGCACAGCCTTCAACAAGCCTGTGTATCCAACGAACCAGCTCATGAGCGGTTCGATCACCTTCCCTGCGCTCGGCGCAGCCGGCGAAGCCCCAATCTTCGTCGACTTCGAACTCAACGCGGGCGACTACTACTTCACGCAGTACCCATCGGCCGCTGGTAACCCATGCGTTCCCAACGACGGTGGCGCGGTGTTCTCGAACTTCGCGTGGTTCGTCGGTGCGCCAAACGGTACGGTCTGCACCGATGCTACTGGCAACTTCCAGTGGCGCTCGGTTGTGCAGCCTATCGCTTGCAACCCAGCTGGTACCGCAGGCTTCCTGCGCTACACGCTCGGTGGCGCGTACGTTCCTTGCGCTGGCACGGAATCCAACACTGAGCTCGAGGTGTCCTTCAACATCCTCGGCACCCCAGTGACTGCTGCTCCTTCTTGCCCAACCGACCTTGACGCGAACGGCCAGACAGATGCGGCCGACCTCGCGACCTTGCTCGGCCAATGGGGCCAGACGGGCGGAAGCGCTGACTTCAACGGTGGCGGCGTGGATGCCAGCGATCTCGCTGTCCTCCTCGGCGCATGGGGCCCATGCCTCTAAATCTTGACCGAAAGGTTAAGTAGTGCCACCAGCTGATTGACTTTCGAGTTGATCAGCAATCAGAGACAGACATCCGCGCCCCCGACTTCGGTCGGGGGCGCGGTCTTTTTTGCGTTGAGGTCGAGGACAAGTTTTGATCTCGGCTCGCTAGGGTCGGAGCGGCTGGTTCCAAAAAATTAGGAAAAGTTAACCTTGAACGAAGATTCCCCTTGGATCGTCCGATGCCTGAAGTACTTTCAATCGCTATCGCCCCATCTCGCGTGCTGTTGCGTGACATCCCGCGAGCTAGTGCGAAAACACTGCGAAAAACTTGTGAATCTCCATTGTCGGCCGTTCGACGATGGTCAGCGTCCCCCCCGGCAGTCGTTTGACTGCGTGTCAAAACTCGGCAACGCCGAGTCTAAAGGAGCTCAGAATGAAGATCTGTTTTGGAACGAGCCTCGTCGTTGCAGGCGTCCTTGCGGCGACCGGCACGGCGTTTGGTCAAGTGGCCGGCGATGAATGCACGAACGCGATCACCGCGCTCGATGGCCCAAACGCGGGCTACAGCACCGCCACAGCCACCCCTAGCGCGAACCCGCCAGCGGACGAAACCTGCACCCTCCTCGATTGGGGTGCGTCGAAGGATCTCTGGTTTGTCTACAACGCAGCCGGCGCTGGTCTCCTCGACCTCGACTTCTGCACCTCGGGTTACGACACTTCCATCGTCGTGTATTCGGGTTCTTGCGCGGCACTGACTCGCATCGGCTGCGACGATGACTCCTGCGCAGGTGGATCCGACTTCCAGTCGTTCGCGACCGGCATCCCTGTCGGCGCGGCTGGCCCAATCTTCATTCGCGTCGGCGGTTGGAACGCGGCCTCGGGCGCGGTTTCCTTCAACCTCACCCTCAACTCCGCCTCCGAAGGCTGCGTTGGCGCAACCGGCGGCTGCGGGGTTGTGCACGGCGGACTCGGTTGCAATGACCCTGTTTGCTGCAGCGCGGTTTGCTCAGCGAACCCACTCTGCTGCGAACTCGCGTGGGACGCGAACTGCGTTACGACGGCGGTCGCGGTGTGTGGAATCTTCCTCTACAACTGCAACCAGGGCACCCCCGGCAACGACTGCGCGATCAACGCGACTCTCGTTTCTGCGAACGGTTCCTATCCCTTCAGCAGCGTTGGCGCGAACACTGACGGTCCGCCGGCCACGCCAGGCGCAACCTGCGCTTCGGGCAGCGACCTCTTCGACAACGATGTCTGGTTCAAGTTCCAAGCAGCCGCCAACGGCTTGCTTACGGTCTCGAGCTGCGGATCATCTTCGTACGACAACAAGCTTGCCGTGTACGACGCGGGCACCAGCATCGCGGCGTATAACTACAACAATCTCCCCACCTCGCTCGTTGGCTGCAACGACGACGGCAGCGCGAGTTGCTACATCACTGGCACCACTACGCCATACGCGTCTGCGGTCTCAGTAAGCGTGAACGTCGGCCACTGGTACCTCGTGCGCAACGGTTCCTTCACGTCGGGTGACACGGGCACTGGCTTACTGACCTTCACGCTGCCAGCGCCATGCGCGCTTCCAGCGCCAACCAGCAGCGAGAGCGAAGCTTGCGGCGCAGCAACCAACGAAGGTTGCAACGACGCGGGCGGCACCAATCCAACCGAGCCAATCAGCCTCGGCTCGACCATCGGCGGCACCTTCTGGGCCGACGCAGACACGCGCGATACCGACTGGTATTCGCTCACTCTCGCGGCCGACACCGAAGTGACTCTCAACCTCTTCTCGGCGAGCTTCGGCAATGCCTTCCTCGTGACCGGTGATTGCACGACAATCATCGCTGGCACGACTCCAGGTTGCCCTGCGACTGTTACGACTTGCGCTCCAGCAGGCACGTACTTCGTCGTGGTTCTGACTAACGCGTTCACCGGCAACCCATGCGGTAGCGGTCTCTTCAATCAGTACCGCATCAACGTGACTGGTGTGCCAGCGGTTTGCCCACCATCGTCCGACCTCTGCGACAACTCGGGTCCAGACACCACCACTCAGAGCAACTCTCCTGACCTCACCGTCGGCGGCGTCGCTTGCGCAGCTGGCGGCATCACGGTCGCGAACAGCTTTGCTCGTTCGTTCCCAGGTCTCACCAGTGGTGAACTCCGTTGCGTAGAGTTCGGTTACGCAAACGGTGGTTCGCCAGTTGCGGCGAGCCTGATTGTGTACCGCGATACCAACGGTGGCGCTCCTGGCGCTCCTGGCGATGACCTCGTGGAACTCGCGCGACGCGACCTCGTGCCTCTGACCGCCGACGGCATGGTCACGGCCCGTTTCGAAGAGCCGATTTGCCTCGACGGCAACACTCAGAACATCGTTGTGGTTCTGGACATCGCAGCCTCGACAAGCGGCTTCGCTGTGTACAACGGCAACGAGCTCGGCTCGACTGCACCGACGTACATCCTCTCAACGGGCTGCGGGATCAACGCCTTCACGGATGTCGCAAGCATTGGCTTCGCAACCCTGCAATGGGTTGTGACGCTCAATGGCGATTACTCAGCTTGCGGTGGCGGCGGCAATCCATGCCCAACCGACATCGACAACAACGGCTCGACCGATGCGGCTGACCTTGCAGCTTTGCTCGGCCAATGGGGCCAGGCAGGCGGCAGCGCTGACTTCAACGGCGGCGGTGTGGATGCGAGCGATCTCGCAGTCCTCCTCGGCGCATGGGGCGCATGCCTCTAAGTTGAGTCGGTCGACAGCTTCAGAAGCAATCAGTGACACTCATCCGCGCCCCCGACTTCGGTCGGGGGCGCGGTCTTTTTTGTGTTGCATGTTCACGCATCGAGTGCCCACGCGACGCGAGTGACGAGTTGCAAGAGACGTGAATTTCACTGTTGTCTTTTTGGCAAAGTCGGCAACCCTTCGAAAGCGATTCGGAATACGCTCGACTTCCCGACGGGCGCCGTTGGGAACTCACACTCTGTCGGAGCTCATGCTGTCGTGCGAATTTTTTTGATCTTGGTGGCCGTCCTGTTGGGCGTGTCCGTCGTCGGACTTGTGGTCGCAGGGCCATCGGCGCTCAAGATGATGCCTTCGTTTGGCGTGAGTGAAGAGCCTCTGGCGGTGCGTTTGGCCACCGTCGCCTCGCGCGAACTGGTCGAAACGGTCTCGGCGCCGGGCGAGCTCGATCCCGAAGTCAAAGTTGACGTCTCCGCCGAAGTGAGTGCGCGCGTGCTTGAGGTTCCCTTTCGCGAGGGATCCACCGTGCGCAAGGGCGAGCTCATCGTGAAGCTCGATGATCGCGATTTGCAAGCATCTCTCTCAGCACAGATGGCCAGGCGCGATGGCGAGCGATTTCGTTTGCGCAGCGAGCAGGAGCGACTGGCCAGTCCCGCTTCGCAACTCGTCAACGCCAAGTCCGCGCTCGAACGACAGGAGTCACTCTTCAAAACCGGCGACGTGAGCCGAGCCACCCTCGACGATGCGGTGGCGCGCGTGCGCGATATCGAAGCGCAAATTGCTTCGGCAAAAGAAGGGCTTTCCGTCATCGAGAGTTCGCTCGCCGCGGCCGAAGCGGACATTCAGCGCGCGCGCGAGTTGCTCAAGAAGACCACGATTTTCGCGCCCATCGATGGGCAGATCACCGAGCTCAATGCTGAGCCTGGCGAATTGGTGGTCGTGGGCACGATGAACAACGCGGGTACGAAGATCTTGACCATCGCCGATCTCGGTTCGGTGCGGCTCAAGGCCAAGGTCGCGGAGAGCGATGTCGCGCGCGTGCGAGCGGGGCAGGCGGCGACGGTGCGCGTGAACGCCTATCGCAAGCGCGAGTTCCAAGGCACCGTCGAGCGCGTTGCGCTGTCGCGCGGAACCGAGCAGTCGTTCGGCTCTAGCAGCGGCGGCGCCGGCAGCGGCTCGGGCGGTTGGTTCAAGTGCGAGGTCAAATTGCAACTGAGCGATGGCGAGACGCTGCTCTCAGGACTCGCGGCCAACGTCGACATCGTGGTCGATCGCACGCAAGGTTTGCTCATCCCTAGTCAAGCGTTGATGGAGCGCAAGCTCGACGACCTTCCGACGACGATGGTTGACTCGCCGTTGGTGGACAAGATTCGCAAGAAGGCGACGGTCGTGTTTCGCATGGTCGAGGGCAAGGCCGTGACGACGTTGGTGAAACTCGGCGCATCGAATCTCGCGGACACGATGGTCATCGAAGGGCTCAGCGCCGACGATGTCATCGTGACTGGTCCGTACCGCGTGCTCGAGCGACTCAAGGATGGGGAAGCGATTCGCGAAGAGACGGCCAAGGATGCAGCGGAGCAGTTGGCTGCTCGTTCTTCAACTGGAAGTACGGATGGTTGAGTCCAACGCAGCCGCCGCGCGCAGCAACAGCACGGATGGCGCGGCCGATGATTCTTCGCGTGAGCCGCTCATTCGTGTGTGCGCGATGTCAAAGATTTATCGCGTCGGCGTCGAAGTCATTCACGCGTTGCGCGGCCTCGAGCTCACCATCGGACGCAACGAAATGGTGGCCATCATGGGTTCATCGGGCTCGGGCAAGAGCACGTTGATGAACATGCTCGGCTGTCTCGATCGACCAACGACGGGCGCATACTTTCTCAACGGACGCGATGTCAGTCGCATGGGCGCCAAAGAATTGGCGATGGTGCGCAATCAAGAAATCGGATTTGTGTTTCAGAGTTTCGAGTTGCTTCCGCGACAAACGGCGTTGGAGAATGTCGAGCTCCCGTTGGTCTACTCGCACGGAGCATGGCGCGGTCGCCGCGCTCGTGCGTTGGCTGCGCTCGATCGCGTGGGACTTTCGTCGCGCGTGCATCACCGTCCCAATCAACTTTCGGGTGGACAGAAACAACGCGTGGCCATTGCGCGCGCGATTCTCAACAAGCCTTCGATTCTGCTCGCCGATGAGCCCACGGGAAATCTCGACAGCGCGACGACCGCGGAGATCTTGGAACTCTTTCGTCAGATCCACGCGGAAGGGCAGACGGTCATCATCGTGACTCACGAAGACGAAGTCGCTGCGCACTGTCATCGCGTCGTTCGCTTGCGTGACGGCTACGTGTTGAGTGATCTTCCGATTGCGCAAGACATCGCGGCGCGTCATCGCGCGCCCTCGCCACAAGCGGCGCAGAGTGCGGCCAACGATACGAACGCAGGTGTCGCGTGCTGAACCCGCTGTTTTGGCTGCAAGCGATTTCGCTCGCGTTCTCGCAGATTTGGGCCAACAAATCGCGCGCGTTCTTGACCGCGCTGGGCATCATCGTCGGCGTTGCGAGCACAACGGCGGTCATCGCCGCGCTCACAGGACTCAAGGCGAAAGTGCTCAACGAGTTTGAGTCTGTCGGCGCGAGCAAGTTTTTCGTCTTTCCCGATCGGCCCGAAAACGCGCCGCGCAACATGTATCCCTGGGAAAAGATTCTGATCAAGACCAACGAGGTCGAAGCGATTCGCGACGAGTGCACGTTGGTCAAATCCATCACGCCCATCACTGAAGTTGGGCTCGACGTTGAGTCGGGCGACAAACGCATCGAAGGCATCACCATCGCGGGCATCTGGCCCGAGTGGCATGAGGTGCAGAATCGCTTTGTGCAAGAGGGTCGCCCGTTCTCCTCGATGGATGTCGAGAGCGAGCGCCAAGTGTGTCTCATCAACGCCGACGCGATTCGCGAGCTTGATCTGCCGGCGAACCCCGTGGGCGAAGCGATTCTCATCGGCGGCCGTCGATTCATGATCGCGGGAATTGTCGAGACCACGCAGGCGCGTTTCTTCGGCATGAACACGTCGAGCGCGGAGATCTTCATTCCGTTTTCCGTCGCGGAGAAACTGCAAGAGCGCAACTTCTTCATGCGCATCGAAGGTCTGTTCAAGAGCCCTGAGACCGCCCTCGAAGGTGAGGACGAAGTGCGCTTTGTGATGCGGCGCATGCGTGGCATTGGTCCTGGCGAACCCGAAACTTTTCGGGTCGCGGCGATCGACAAGTTCATCGCGCAGTTCAAGACACTAGCCACGGGCATCACCGCGATTGCCGGCGGCATCGTGGGAATCAGTTTGCTTGTGGGCGGCATCGGCATCATGAACATCATGCTGGTCTCGGTGAGCGAACGCACGCGCGAGATCGGATTGCGCAAAGCAGTGGGGGCCACGCCGATGGCGATCTTGCTCCAGTTCTTGCTCGAAGCGGTGACGCTGTGTTTGGTCGGCGGTTTCATCGGCATCGCATTTGGTCGATTGGCCGCGTATGGACTCACGCAGATTCCTGGAGCGCAACTCGAGCAAGCGGACATTCCGCTGTGGGCCGTCGCGGTGAGTTTTCTCTTCAGCGCAGCAACGGGCGTCATCTTTGGCATGTTCCCTGCGATCAAGGCGTCGCGATTGGATCCGATCGAGGCGCTGAGACACGAATGATGATGCACTGCTTCTCTTCCGCGCCGCGGCGCATGACTCGTGTGTTGGTACGTCGATCGATCGTGGGCGCGATCATGTTCAGCACATGCTCGTTGGTCGGTTGTCGTGCGGGAATCTTCGACAACGATGATCCGCAGTGGCGCGTGCCACAATCAGAGTTGCGTCGCATCGATGGCTTCGATCCGATCGCGGCGTCCACCGTTGCTCCCATCTCACTCGAAGATGCAGCCGAGAAAGCGCTCGATGAAGTGGCGAGGACGCCTGCCTTAACTGGCGTGGTCGATCTCAGCATCGCGGAGGTTCGCGCGGCAGTGTTGGCCAACAATCTTGAACTGCGCGCCGCGCTGGTCGACCCTGCGATTGCGCGCGAAAATCTTTCGGCGGAAGAAGCGAAGTTCGAGAACGTGTTCTTCGCCAACTACAACCGCAACAGCAACAGCGTGTTCACCAATGTGGCCCAGGGTCAAGCCGCCGACAGCGAATCATGGGATGCAGGACTGCGCATTCCGTTGGCCACCGGAGGCGACATTTCCATTTCATCGCCGGTCACTCGTGGCGCGAGTGGACTTTCGTTTGGCGGCCCCAACGAGGATTGGCTCGCCGCACTTTCGCTCTCGATGAGCCAGCCGCTGTTGCGCGGCGCGGGAGTTGATGTCAACACCCATTCGATTCGCGTTGCAGGTTGGCAGGGACAAATCGTGGATGCGCGCACCAAGCTCGAAGCGATTCGCGTCATCGCCGACGCGGACAAGGGCTACTGGAATCTCTACTCGGCGTATCGCGAACTCGAAGTTCGTCGCGCGCAGTACGACGTTGCGGTGCAGCAACTCGAGCGCGCCAAGCGACGCGTCGCGCAAGGTGACGCGCCCGAAATCGAAGTGGTGCGCGCGGAAAGCGGAATCGGTCGCACCTTGGAGCAGATCATTCTCGCCGACTCGAACTTGCGTATTCGCCAGCGCGGTTTGAAGCGGTTGATGAATCGTGAGGACTTGCCCGTCTCCTCGGATACACCACTCAAGCCCGCGAGTAATCCCAATCCAGTTGGACTGCATCTCAATGGCGCCGAGTTGGCAACGCAAGCGGTCACCAATCGCATGGAGATGTTGGAGCTCGAATTGCAACTTGCCATCGACCAGAGCGAGATTGGCTTTCGCCGCAACGCCGCATTGCCCTTGTTCGTGCTCGACTATGGCTACAACGTGCAGGGCATCGGCAGCGAACTGAATGAGGCGTATGGCGACATGGGAAACGCGGATAGTTTTCAAGTGGGCGTCAACGGCGAGATTCCGCTGGGCAACGAAGCAGCAGAGTCACGCGTGAGTGCCGCGATCTTGCAGCGCGTGCAACGTCTAGCCACGCGTGAAGCGCGTCGTCATGCGATTCAGACCGAGGTGTTCGACGCGCTTGATGCGTTGGCGCAGAGTTGGCAGCGCATTCTCGCGGCGCGATTGGAAACGGTGCTCGCCGCGCGCACGCTCGCCGCGGAGCAACGGCAGTTTGATGTCGGATTGCGCACGAGTACCGATGTGCTCGACGCGTCCGCGAGTCTCGCCAATGCGCAGAGTCGCGAAGTGTTCGCGCTGTCGAACTATCAGATCGCGCTCATCGATATCTCGTTTGCGACAGGCACTTCGCTCGGCGCGGCGCGCATTCGTTGGGAGCCGTTTTCCAAGGATGAACTCGCGGCGATGGAACGGATTCCAGACGCGCAAGAGCCCGCGATCAAAGGCGGATTCACCAGCGATGTGCTTGAGCAGAAGTGATCGGCGGCGAACGCATTTCATGCGCACTCGTCTCTTCAGCACTCATTTGTTGCGCACGAAGTCAATCGCAAGTGCCGCGAGGTCGCGCACGCGGTCTGGCATCGTGTCGTCGTCAGTGAGTTCGGTGAACGCGCGCAGCAAGTTCGCAGGATCCTGCGAGGTAATGAGTTCGCGGTGGCGAATGAGCGCCGCGGCCAACGTCGCCGCGTAGAGCCGCGCCGCGAGACTTCGCTCCGCCGTGGTCGCGCCGCAGGAACGCAACATCTTGAACGCGGACTTGAGTTCGCGTAATGCCGCGAGCGAAGTGGTGGTCGCGGTGATCGCCTCGAATGCGTCGCTTGCATCGGGCACGATTTCGCGCGCCAACCATGTCGCGCCCGTCAGCGCGGGCGACGCGTCAAGTTGAAACGCCCAGCGCAGCGTGTCGCTCAATGATTCCGCAGAGTCTCGTGATGAGCCTTGCGGCGAGGTCGAAGGTGTTGGTTCATGATTCATGGCACAACCTTTGGAGCACAAGAAAGTCGCGCGGTTTCAACGCGATCCCAGCAGCGCGAGCAATTGCGCCACCTCGTCGTCGAGATCCGCAGGATCTTCCACGGTGGTGAGAATTTCTTCTTTCAGCAGTTTCGCGAAGCGTCGCTTGGCCAAGAGCACTCGCGCGGCGCAGGTTCCTTTGTCAATGCCAAGCGCGTTGGCGATTTCGTCGTAGCCGCGCACGTCCCCCGTCATCGCTGCTTGAAGTACGCGCATGCGAAAGACCTCCCACGAAATCTCGTTGCCGTCCGCGACGAGTTCGCGCTGAAGTCGCGACGCCGCCGCACGCACGATGGCTCCGACATAGCGCGTGTGAAACGCGCGCTCCGGCGACACGCCCGCAAGATCCTGCACTTCGTGTCCCACGTCGTGCATCGCATGCAACGAACGCAGTCCCAGCGCAGGTGTTCGCGTCACCGCAGTCTTGCGTCGATGCGAATCGTTGAGGTAGTTGCGCACGGCGCTCATGAGCAGCGTGCGAAAGCGACCGCGCTCCTGATCCGCTTTTTCGATGAGATTTCTGCCAAGAAAGACATCCGCAATGAAGCCTTGCGTGAGATCGGTCGCAGCATCGTTGGTGTGACCAGAAGCGCGAACGAACGCGTAGATCGCAGGCCACGCACGACGCGCGATGGCATCGAGACTGGCCTGCGCAGTGCTCGAACCGCTGGCCGCGTCGCGCATCTGCGCCCAGTTTGTTTGCGACATGGAGTGCTGAGGCGTGGTCATTTCGATGGCGACTCCTTGAGCGATCACGATCCGCAAGCGCGGCATCGCTTCATACGCATCATGCAATGACGCATCCATCGATAGGCAAAAAAATCGCCACTCGCGCGACGATTTCGTTTCACCACCGCCAGAGACGAAGCACACACCTCTCAACGCGCCAACCTCTCACGCGCCATCTGCACCACAGACGCCATCTGCACCAGAGCACATCATCTGCACCAGAGCGCTGATCGGGCGCATAGCCCGATTGGCGCGCGAAGACAACGCGCCCTTACCGCCAAAGCAGGGATCGGGCGAAGGCCCGATCCCTGCGCTCAAAACATGGAGCCGGGGGGATTCGCACCCCCGTGCCGAAACGTCTGAACCATCGCGTCAACGAGCGTTTCCGTCATCTCAATCTTGTCCGAGGCATCCGCTGACGGCGGGCGCCAACCTCAGACCAGCCTGACTGTTTTCTTGTCCCGCAGCGGTAAGGCATCGCTTTGGAACCAGCCCAGCGTTTATCGCGGGCAGACCTTACTGGGCGTTGGGTCTACTCCACGCGCGGCTTAATTAAGCCGCGAGAGCGTACTGCGTGTTGGCAGTTGTTGTTTTGCATCCTTTTAACGTGGCCTGGATGCTCCACGGCTCGCAACGATGGACCAGTGGCGTCCGGTCGAAGCTATTCGGCCCCTATTGATTCTAAAGACTCAGAGCGTCGCGCAATGAAGCGCGAGCAGTGAGAAATGTATTCGAGAACTCTGGCGCCTAGATGTAAAAGACAATGGCGAGTGTAGGGCAACAGCCCACAGACGCGCGCGATCAATTTGAGATTCGTGCGCGGCGTTCCGACGCACTTCATTTCGAGTCGTCTCGATTTACTTAGGAGGCGCGCCGGCGACTGATTCTTCGGCCGAACGCACTGCGTTGAGATGATTCGCTGCGTGATACGCCGCGACTTTATAACACTCGGCAAGGGTCGGATAGTTGAACACGGTCTCGAGGAAGTAGTCGAGCCCACCCCCGAGAGACATCACGGCCTGCCCGATATGAATGAGTTCGGTTGCCTGGGTGCCGATGCAATGCACACCTAAGAGCGCGCGCGTCTCGCGATGGAAGATCATCTTGAAGAATCCACTGGAGTCGCCCAGGATCTGCCCGCGCGCGATCTCGGAGTAACGCGCCATTCCAACTTCGTAGGGAGTCTTCGAAGCGGTGAGCTCTTGCTCGGTCGCGCCCACCATGGAAATCTCAGGAATGGCGTAGATCCCGTAGGGAAACCCTGATGGCGTGGGCTTCGCTTCGACTCCGAACATCGCGCACACCGCGAGGCGGCCTTGCTCCGAACTCGTCGAGGCCAGCGCAGGAAATCCAATGACATCACCCGCGGCAGAGATGTGCGACACCTCCGTTTGAAACTGCGCGTTCACCTTGAGTCGACCGCGGTTGTCTGCAGTGAGGCCCGCCTTGTCCAGTGCCATCTCAGCCGTCGCGCCCAGACGACCGATCGAGTAGAGCACGAGATCAACCGCGATACGTTTGCCGCTTTGCAATTCGATTTCCACGCCCGTGCCGTCGGCCTGTTCGACGATGCTCTTGACATCTTCGCCCAGACGAAATGTCACGCGCTTCTGACGCATCTGATGAATGAGTTCATCGATGATTTCTTCATCACAAAACTCGAGTGGTCGTGGGTGGCGATCCACCAGCGCGACTTCAACTCCAAGTTCCGCGAACATCGACGCGTACTCGACTCCGATCACGCCGCCGCCAATCACCGCGAGTGACTTGGGGAGCTTCTCCATCGTGATGATCTCATCGCTCGTGATGATGCAGCCGTTTTTCGAAGTGATGGGAGGTGGCGCAGGAATGCTGCCGCTCGCGACCAGGATGAACTCGGCCGTGGCTTGTCGTTCGAGCGCTCCTCCAAAAATCGCGACTGTGTGCGGATCGGAAAATTGCGCGGAGCCCATGATCAGGTCAACCCCGTTGCGCGAGAGTTGCCGCGCGATCACATCGAGCTCGCGTTGCACGACTTGGTTCACGCGATGCAACAAGTCTTCCATCGTGGGACGCGGCCGTTCGACAGGCGTGCCGCTCGCAAGAGTGGGGACGTGCGTCAGAGAGAGCACCGCTTCGCGAAAGGTCTTGCTAGGAACAGTGCCCGTGTGGAGGCACACGCCACCAACCATGCGCTGGCGCTCGACGATGGCGACGCGCTTGCCAAGTTTTGCCGCTTGCACCGCCGCGCGCTGACCTGCGGGACCGCTGCCGAGAATAAGAAGGTCGTAGTCGTACATGTCCTTCGAGTGTACTAATCATCGATGCTCACCCGAGTGCACTCTGTCGTCATCTCAGTTTCCTTGTAACGGTCGGCGACTCGACGTTTGCGCCGCGCGATCGCGGCCCACCCTCGCGATACACTCGTTTCATGCATCGCGCGCGCAGGCCGTATCGAATCGTGTTCATCTGCACAGGGAATATCTGCCGCAGCCCCGCCGCGGAAAACATTTTTCGTTCGCGCGCGGCGAGCGCGGGATTGCGCGACGAAATCGAAATCGATTCTGCAGGTACCGAAGGTTGGCATGGCGGCGAGCCCGTCGATGTTCGCAGCGCGGAGGCACTTCGCGCGGCAGGGTTTTCCGACCATGGTGCAGCACGCGAGTTGCGGCCAAGCGATTTTTCTGGCGCGGATTTGTTGGTGTGTATGGCGCGAGATCACGTTGACTTTGTTGTATCCCGCGGCGCGGCGCAAGAGCGCGTGGTTCTGATTCGGCACTGTGATCCGCAGCACACGCACGAGGATGTTCCCGATCCCTATTACGGCGGCGATGAAGGGTTTTCCGAAATGGTGCGCATGCTCGACGCGGCGATGGACGGCCTCGTCGCACGCGTGCAATCGGATCTCAAGAGGCAGCGGGGCTGATCGTGGAGATTGATCCCGCAACACTCTCGCTCTCGGCGCGCTACCACTTACTAATTGGAACGATCGTTCCGCGCCCTATCGCGGTGGTGGGAACGATGGACGCACAGGGACGACTCAATCTCGCGCCGTTTTCGTTCTTCAACGCGGCCTCGAGCGACCCGATGGTGCTGATGTTCTGCCCAGCAAATCGCAGTGATGGCGGCGAGAAGGACACGCTGGCCAATGCCAAACCGACGCACGAAGGTGGCCAAGGATGTTTTTCCATCAGCCTCGCGGTGGAGAGCACGATCACGCGCGTCGTTGCGTGCGCCGAAGAACTCGCGCCTGGCGAGAGTGAGTTCGATCTCGTGGGATTGACCAGCGCGATGTGCACCACCATCCGCGCGCCCTATGTCGTCGAGAGTCCAGTGTGCTTCGAATGCGAGACTATGAGCGTGACGCGGTTCGCCGCAGGTCGCGCAGGCGCAGGCAACGTGGTCATGGGTCGCGTGATTCACGCGCGCATCGATGACCAGTTGGTGCAGCCACGTATGCACATCGATTCAGCGCAACTCGCGGCCATCGGTCGTTTAGGCGGTCGCGACTACTGCGCCACGCGGCAGCGCTTCCAACTCAGCACGGGCAGAGCAGCGCTCAATCAAACGATGCGTGTCGAGTGATGTGAATGAATCGAAGTGCGAGGTGCGTCGGCGCACTTATCCATTGCGACGCGCGAACTCGCCCATGAACTGCGCGAGAATCTCGCAACCCTGCGCGGGGAACGCGTTGTAGATCGACGCGCGCATACCACCGGCATCGCGGTGGCCGAGTAATCCAAACAATCCCGCGGCTTCGGCCTCGGTGACAAACTTGGCATCGCGCGCGGCGTCAGGCGAACGGAAGCAGATGTTCATGTGCGAGCGACACCACTTCTCCGCGCCCCATGAATAGAAACCACCCGAGCCGTCAATGGTGTTCCACAGCAAGTTTGCTTTGATCGCGTTGTGTGCAGCGAGCGCCGAAGGCCCGCCGACTGCAAGCGTCCACTCGGCCATCAAACCCATCACGCGCACGGCGAATGTTGGTGGAGTGTTGAGCCGCGAGCCCGCGTTGGCGTGATCTTCAAAGCGCAGGATTTGCGGCAGTTTCGCGGTGGCGCTGGCAATGAAGTCTTTCTTCGCGATGATCAAACTCGCGCCCGAAGCGCCGAGATTCTTTTGTCCCGCCGCGAGAATCATCGCATGCTTCTCCACACTCCACGGGCGCGAAAAGATGTCGCTTGTCGCATCGCCGATGAGCGGCACGTTCGTTTCTGGCGGCTCCCAAAATGTCGTGCCTTCGACGGTGTTGTTCTGGCAATAGAAGAGGTACTTCGATTGCGCATCAATGGTGCAATCACCAGTGCGGGGAACGCGCGTGTATCCGCACGCTTTGCCATCGAAGGCGATGGTGGTGGTGCGGCATCGCGCGGCTTCGCTCGCCGCTTTGGCGGACCAAATCGACGTGTCGATGTACGCCGCGCTGCCGTCGAGGGGAATGAAGTTGAGCGGCAGCAAACCGAACTGCACCGTGGCGCCGCCGGGCATGAAGAAGACGGCGTAATCGCTGGGCGCATTGGCCGCGCGACGACACGCGTCTTCCGCTTCGTTGTTGAGCGCTTCGTAGATCGCGCCGCGATGCGAGAGTTCAAGGAGGCCGATGCCACTGCCGCGACAATCGAGCAACTCCGCGCGAATCTGTTGCAACACTGACTCGGGCATACAAGCTGGGCCGGCCGAAAAGTTGTACACGCGCCCCGCGCTCGGGGTCATTGGAAGCAGCGTGCGCGCGAGGTGGGAAGCAGCAGGGGTCATCGTTGTCATGAGAATTCGTGGTTGTCAGAGTGGTGGGGATGCCGTGCAGCATCCCCTCGCCGATGGTAGCACTCGAAGATCTGCAGCCCATCAGCATTAGGCGCACATATGAGCTCGCACTCAATCAACGGCGGGCGCGACCGCGACGAACAAGCCTGTCGGAATCGGTTGGGGCTCTCCGACAAAAACCGCTGCAAGCGCTGAGGACGGCGTTGATTGCGCGAGCCCTTGCGCAAGCACTTCGAGGATGGCAACAGCGTGTGCCCCGTCGAATGCCGAATAGGTCGTTCCCTCCGCGGTGATCGCATGAAAGATAGGACGCTGCTTGGTCTCTGATTCAAGCAAGCGGCGCAGTTGAGCGCCGGCGCACTCTTCGTCCCCGTTGTCTGGGATCGCTTCGATCGATGGCGTGGCAGCGAGTCCTGCTCGCGCGGGGGCCACACCGCTGCCGCCTCGAAGGCAAACGATGGCCGCGTGCGTACGAACTCCTCCGTGCGAAATGCGCAGTACTAACACGCGTTGCGCGAGCATCACGTACACGCCGTTCACCATTAGTTCCTCAAACTCGGCGCGAAAACGCACGTCGTCGAGTTGCGCGAGTCGCGCAAATCGCCGCGCTTCAATTGCGGCATCCGCATTGGCGGTGAGCGCAATTACTGCGGCGGCGGCAGTCCCTGCGGGGACACAGAGGCGCGCAATAGGGGTGACTTGCATGCGCGCTTTATAGCGGTCGCGTCGCTCGACGATGTTGTCCGACGACGTTGTGCGGCACCGTTTCTCATGCGCCGATGCTTGATGTGCCGAACTCCTCGCGTCACTCGTACGCGTGTTTGTCCTATGTCTGTCACGGCCTTCCCGCAACATTCGCCGCAGTACTCGCCAACCATTTGGATTGCGCCATGGCGTGATCGTGAATTGTTGCAGCGGGTCTTCCGAGTCGATCGTCGAGGATGCAATCGATGGAACGTCGAAGGCTGCGCGACACTCTTAGGTCTCGGAGCGCACTTGGGATGTTTGATCGAACTCGATCAACTCGAAGCCGCGCCCTGGTGGATTTCTGGTCACGCGCGTATTCCCATCGCCCTCGGCGCGCGCGTAAGTTTGGGCTTCAGCGATCGCGCAGGTAGAGCAGCTGCAGGAACGGTGCAACGCTGTGAGGCTCAGCTCGTCCGTGGCTTTCGCGTCGCCGTGCAATTCGATCCCGAGAGCTTTCTGTAGCGCGCATCGTTAAGAAACGCCCGCGCGTTTGACAGCGTCCGCGAACGCGCGTCCCAACCGCCTACTTTGAAGTCCGCAGACACCTACTTTGGTTTGCTTTGCGCGGGCGATGCGGGCGGTGCGCATTGCGCAGGCTGCCGAGCATGCGCTCTTGCCTAGTTTCTGTGGCCATCGTGATGATCAGCCGTGCGCACGACGATGCATTGGTGTCGACGTCTCTCCATCCGAGCGCACCACGCGCTTTGTCTGGAGCGAAACACGACGCGCCGTCGCTCGCGAGAGCGCACGACGGAACTTCCAAGGACTCTCGTGAGTCCGCACAAACTCTGGCGACCGAACAACCTCCTCGGATCGGTTTGCCTCACTCTTCGCGTTCGATGTCCGAGGGAAGGAATTACCACATGATTAGCAAGCGCTCCATTCGTCGCGGGTTTACCCTCATTGAAATTTTGATCGTCGTCGTCATCCTCGGCATTCTCGCCGCCATCGTGATTCCACAGTTCACGAATGCTTCGCAAGAAGCCGCCGAGAGCAGCGTCAAGAGCCAGCTGCAAACGTGCCGCAGCCAAGTCGAACTGTTCCGCGTGCGGAACAACGGCAATCTGCCTGCCGACTTCAGTGATCTGCTGACGCCTCCAAACGGCGAAGACGCGTATCTGCAGAAGGAGCCAACGCTGCCAACCGGTTACGGGTTTGTGTGGGGCGACAACGCTGGAACTCCACACGTTGAAACGCTCTATGCCACGTTCGCTGGCGCCACGCTTCCTGAGGGTCTGACCCTCGCGGAGATCGAGGGCTGGTGATCTGAGTTTGTCTGCGAACCATCCGGGCCGCGCGAAGAAATTCGCGCGGCCCGCTTCTTAGAAATCTCTGAGCACGTGGGTTTGACATTCGTCCGTCGCTCCCCATCCGAGAGGAATCACAACATGAAAAAACTCGTTCGTCGTGGATTCACCCTTATCGAAATCCTCATTGTCGTCGTGATCCTCGGCATTCTTGCGGCGATCGTTGTGCCCAACATTGCGTCGAGTGCGCAGGATGCTGCGTTCACCATGGCACGCTCACAACTCGTGGCCGTGCGCGGACAAGTGGAGATGTACAAACTTCGTCACAGTGGAGTGGTGCCGCCGGCCTCTGGCCCCGAGGGCACCGACGAACTCTTTGTCGCCATGACTTCCGTCGATGGAAGTTGGGCGCCGCTGCTGCAGCGCGAACCAATCCTGCCGATGGGCTTCACCTGGAACTGGGACGGATCGAAACTTACGCTCGACTATCAAGGCACTGATGCCACGGTTGTCGCGGATGCGCCGACATGGTGAATCGCGCGATTCATTACGCGTGCGAGGCTTGAAATCAAGGGTTTCCCAGTGCTTCGCGCAGTGCGACCGATGACAGCGCGCAAGGATTCCGATCAGAAGTGCGATTGAATCGCGCCCTAGGCAACGGTTCCAGTTCGAGCGTGTGGGGACGAAGACCTGTGCGCGCCGAAGACACGCGTCGACTCCAGTCATTCTCGAATCACTCAACTGCGAATTCATCAGTTTCGCATCACGCCGCAAGGGAACTACCACCATGAATGATGCCGCTTCCACTCTCGGTCACGCTCGTGCTCGTCGCGCACTGGTGTGCAACACCATTCTTGTGAGCGTCGCAGCGGGTGCGGTGCTCGCGCTTACAGCATCGGCGCTCGTGCGTGATGCGAATGCGGGTCCGCCAGGACCGAGCGCGTTGAACATGCAGCAACGCGCTGCCGAGGGCAACACGATTCAGGCATTCGATTCCGGCGCGCAGCGGCTGGAACTCATCTCCGAGATTCGCGCGCTGCGACAAGAAGTCACCGACATGCGCAGCCTGATGACCAGCGGAAAGCTGCGCACGCAGATCAGTAACTTCGAAGACATGAAGCTCGATCAGATTGAACTCGAGATTGACTACGCCAAGTTGCGCGATGCCATGCGTGCACAGTAAACGTGAGGATTTCCTGTGTTTCCAAGCACTTCTTCGTTCACCGCTCTCCGCCTATTGCCGCTCGCGCGTGCGCTTCGTCGACGCGTGCATCGCGCGTACACACTTATCGAACTGTTGATTGTGATCGCAGTGCTGGGCCTTGCGGCGGCGGTGCTCATTCCATCGATGAGCGGGCGCGGCGACTTTGATACTCAAGCAGCGGTGCGCGCGTTGATCGCCGACATTTCATTTGCGCAGAGCGATGCGTTAGCCAATCAAGGATTTCGTCGCATCTACTTTTACGACGACGGCACCGGCTGGTGTCTCATGCGCGTGGCTGAGGCGGATCTCAGTGAAGACTTCGACGCGGTGACCGCGGACTATCTCACCGATCCACTCATGAGCGGCGCGAACGACGGTGTGTACGCAGTACGTTTGGGTAACGACGATCGCTTCGGCTCGGTGCGTATCGAGTCGGTCGCGCTTGACGGCGACACCCGTCAACTCACGTTTGATGAACTCGGAGGAAGCGTCGGTGCTGCGGGAATTCCTGGCACCGGCGGCGCCATCGTGTTGCGTTCACCTGACGCGGCGTATCGCCTCGACCTCTCGCCGCTCACGGCGAAGATTCGCGTCACACGCCTGCCGAATCTCCCATAACTGGAAACGGCGTTGGCGCACATTTGCAACACGATCGGGCGAATTCCCCCCGTCCGCGAAGCAGCACCAAAGCGCGCCCGCAGAAACGCCGACGAACCTCATGCGACAAGCCGTAGTGCTTGCGCGGGAGGCTTCATGGCTCGTTGGCGTTTGCCCTGGCATCGCAAGATTGGACCGATCGGACTGGATCTCGGCGCGGAAACTCCGCGTGCGATGCAGGTTTGCATCGGCGTAAACACACCGTGCCAGAGCGCCGTTGCGCGATGCAGTGAAGACGCGAGCATCGTTGAGCGCGCCGCGTGTGCGGTCGATGCGATGCGACGTGTGCCATTCATTGGTCGCGAAGTGATCGTCGGATTGCCTTCGTCCTTTGCCGCGATGCATGTCGCGCGATTTCCTGCACTGACTGGACATGACGCGACAGAAGCGATCGCATGGGATGCCTGTGAACGCATGGCGCTGCCGCGTGAGGCCATCATCGCCGACGCGATTCCTACTGGTGCGCCGACGATTGCCGTGGATGGAAAAGTGGAACGCTTGGTGGTCGCGGTTGCTGCGGGTGAACTTGCGGCTGCGCTTGATCTGCTCATCGACGCGGGATTTGATCCTATCGCCGTTGAACCGCGCTTCGCGTCAGTCGCGCGCGCGCTTTCGCGTCGTCATCGTCGCGATGCGGATGTGAGCACCATTCGCGCGTTAGTTCATGTCGAACACGCGGGGTCAACAGTGCTCTGCATGCGTGGTGATCGCATCGCGTTTTGTCGCGAGATTCCCATTGGCGGAGCCGCACTCGATGCGGCGATTGCCTCTCGATTGTCGACGTCAACTGCGCAGGCGGCGCAGTTGCGTGCGCGGCGTATGGCATGGATTCGCGCGGGAAACCATGGTGTGCAAATGGGTGAGCGCAGCAGCGCGGACTCGATTGCTGATGAAGCTGCACTCGGCGCGACGCGCGCAATTCTCGATGCGCTCGCAGGCGAGGTCGCGTTGTGTTTGCGCTACTTCGGCGTGACCTTTCGCGGGGGCCAGCCTTCGCGCATCGTGCTCACGGGCCCACACAGCTGCGAGCCGTGTCTTGCTGGAATTCTTGAATCAACCTGCCGCGCCACGGTGGTTGGTTGTGAGGCAGAGCTGCCGCTCGCAACAACGTGGGGGACGAGCGAGGCGAACGGTCCCGACGCAGATTTCGCGCCGTGGACTGCGGCGTTTGGACTTGCGTGCCGCACCAGATTCGCACTGCAACTCGAAGACGCGGCGAATGCTGATGCAACCGAAACCGTGAGCAGCAGTGCGCTGCGCACGATGGGACGTGCCGCATGATGACGACCATGTTCAATCTTCTTCCCGAGGTCACGCGAGCGCGCATTGCCGCTGAAGCTGCATCGCGTCGGCTGTATATCGCTGCGGGAGTGATGTTTGTTGTCGCCGCTGCGTTGATCGTTCTTGGAAGTTGGATCGAGCTGCGCTCGGCCGATGTTCTCGCGCAAGCCAATGAAGCAGGCGCGCCTGTCGTGCAAATTGAAAACGAGATTCGCGCGATCGAACAAGAGCGACTCGCGATCGCAGTGTCACTCGATGTTCAGCGAGCCCTCGGGGTTTCCATTCCCGCCAGTTCATTGATGAGTGCCATCGCGCAAGCGTTGCCATCGGGCTCGGTGTTGGATCGCGTGGAGTTTGAGTACGCCAACGTGCAAGGCACCGTGCGCAAGTCGCGACGAGTTCAGAAGGACACGGTTGAGCCGCGAGAATTGCTCGGTGAAATCGCCGGCATCGCGTCTTCCGAATCGCAAGTGGGTGTGATCATTGATGCGCTCGAGGCGCTCGCTCCGTTGTCACGGGTAAACCTCGAGTCGAGCAAAAGCCTGGAATTTCGCGGCAAAAACGCACGAGAGTTCCGCATCACCTTTCGCGTTGAGCTGGAGAAGCGCTGGAAGCTCCCCGCAATCGTCATCGCTCCTCGCGAGGAACAACCATGATCACCATGCACGCACTGCACATCTTTATGCGCGCCTCGCGTGCGTCGCTGCTGACCCTGATCGCGGCTTCGTTGATGCTCGGCTGCACGGTGTGGTTTGGAACTCGACCAGCACTCGAGCAAGCGCAAGCACGCGCCGACGAATCCGGTCGTCTCTTGGCACGCGCATCACAACGAGACGCAGTGACCCGCGAACGCGATCGAGCGCGCGCTGAACTTATTGCCACGCGACGCGATGCGCTCGCGGTTCTGCGCACCATTCCTGCGCGTGCCGATCAAGCGCACTTGATGCGTCTGTTGACGGTGGGCGCCGCACCAGATGTGGGCACGCAAACGATTGTGGCGGGGGACCCGTTGCCGGCATCGCTTGCGACGGATTCGCCGTACTTCGCGGTCCCAGTCACCGTTGAAATGACCGCGAGCTTCGCCCGAGTCATGGAACTTCTGCAACGCGCGGAGAACGACGTTCGATTGGTCCGACCGATTCGTGTGGAGATCGCGCGCATCGTCGAAGAGGGACGCGCGGGCAAGCCGCAACCGTCGCCTACAAACATTCCGCTGGTGCAAGCACGACTTGAGTTTGATGCGGTCTACGGTGTCGCGCAATCTGTGCGCGAGGGAGAAACGCCATGAAACACGGCAAAAACAAGCAAGTTCTGCCCAGCAGCAGCATGCTCTCACGCGTGGGCAGCTGGACGCGTGGTCCGCGCGGCTCCATCGTGTTGCTCTCGGCGTTCACGGTGATCGCACTGGCCAAGCCGATGGGGTTGCTCCTGTGGGCGCGCATCCGCATTCTCACCAGCCTTCCCAAGACGGCGATTGCCGATGATCCAACCACACCGAACAAGGGCCCAGAACTTGTGCCCGATCTCGATCCTGAACTTCCCACCACGCTTGAGTTTCGCAGTGACCCTTTCTGGATTGATCCGCACATCTATCCCAATGCGACATTCGCCGTGCCTAACGCGGTGAATGTTGAGAGCGTGCCGAAGGTCGAACCAGTTGCCGTCGAAGAGACGCATGGAACTGACATTGAAGCGGCGCGGTTAGCAACGGAGCGGTTCCGATTGCAATCCGCAGGACGGGGATTGTCGATGGCGGTCATCGATGGGCGCATGTATCGCATCGGGGACGCACTCGAGGGTGCGGGCGACATGCGCTTTGTCTTGACCGAGGTGCTTGAAGGTCGCGTCGTGCTGGAGCATGGCGGCGAACACTTCGAGCTCTTCCTTTATGGACGCCAAGGTAAGCCGCTGCCGAAATAAATTGACGAGGGGGCAATTCCCGTTCGTCACCAACTGACAGTCACATCGAGCAACCTTATGACGACGACTATCGACCACGCGTTTCGCCGTTTCTTCACGCTCTCACGCAATACCACATTCATCGCCACGCTCGCCGCTTGCGGTGTCGCGATGGCGCAAAGCACTGGAAAGCCCGCTGAATCCGCGGGAACCGCGCAGGTGAAGCCGACCGAGGGCAATGCTGCGGGCGAGACCTTCACCGTGCAATTTCAAGACACCGATGTGCTGCAGGCACTGCAAATGCTCGCGATGCAGGGGCATCGCAACATCGTGGCTTCCAAGGGCATCACTGGCACTGTCAGCGCGAATCTGTTTGATGTCACATTGAGCGAAGCGCTCGAGGTGATTCTGCGGGCCAATGATTTCCGGATGGAGGAGTCAGGAAACTTCTTGTACATCTTCACGCGCGAGGAATTCGACGAGATCGTTCGCTCGCGCATGAAGAAGTCGAGCCGCAACTTTCCGTTGGAGTATCTCAACGCCAAAGATGCCAGCGAGTTCATCACTCCGATTCTTTCGGAGACGGGAAAGGTCTCGTTTGTCGGCGATGTCGACAAAGGCTTTCAACCGTCGGCCGCTGATGGCGGCACTGACAGTTGGGCATTCCAAGGCATGTTGGTGGTGAGCGACTTTCCCGAAAACTTGAAGGCCATCGAAACGCTGCTCAAGGACATCGACACGCCACCGGCGCAAGTCGTGGTTGAGTCCACCGTGGTCTCTTCCAAGGTGTTGCAGAAGGACGGCTTTGGCGTTGACGTGTCCATCATCGGCAATCTTGATTTTGCCAACCTGACCAACCCGCTCTCAGGTGCCGACGATCTTTTCTCGGGTGATGTCGGTAAGACCCCGGGAGAGGGCGCAGCGAGTTCGATCAACACTGGTGTCGCCGGCTGGGAACGCGAGTCGACGATGCGCGTGGGTGTGGTGTCTGACGATGTCGCCGTATTCATGCGACTTCTTGACTCGGTGACCGACACCACGGTGTTGGCTCGTCCACGCGTCATGGCGCTCAATCGCCAGCGCGCGCAGATTCTCATCGGTCGTCGCGTGGGCTACCTCACCTCGACCACGACCCAAACGGCGACAACGCAAAGCGTGGAATTTCTCGACTCGGGTATCAAGCTAATCTTTCGTCCCTTCATCTCTTCTGATGGTTCGATTCGCATGGAACTTGCGCCGAGCGTGAGTGAAGCCAAGGTCGAGACCCTTACCGATTCGCAGGGATCGTCGCTGCCTGTGCCGAACGAAGACACCAGCGAAATCGTCACCAACGTGCGGGTCAAGAATGGTCAAACGCTGGTGTTGGGCGGCCTCTTCAAAGAGGACACCAAGATCGAGCGTCGTCAAGTGCCCGGCTTGGGTGACGTGCCGTTCATCGGCAACGCGTTCAAGGGATACGACGACGAGCTCAAGCGCGAAGAGATCATCTTCCTGGTCACTCCGACCATCGTGAAAGATGACGTGGCCAAGATTTGGTCAGATGAAGCGAACGAGTTCGAGCATGCGGTGCGCATCGGTGCGCGCGAAGGTCTCTTGCCTTGGTCGCGTGACACGCTGACCACGGCGCAGAATCAACAAGCACTCGATGCGATGACCGCGGGCGACAACGCGCTCGCGCTGCATCACGTGGAGAACTCGCTGCGACTCTCGCACAATCAGCCGGAAATCATTCGCCTGCGCGAAGAACTCAAGAGCAACGGTTCTACATCGAGCTCGGATTACGAGCGCAGCATGATGCGTCGCATGCTCGAGAAAACGTTGAGTGATGGCGAGTCGGTGCAGCCACCTTCTGTGATCGAGACGGAGGGCGCTGAGATTGCGCCTCCAGTTACGCCGAGCGCGCCCGTCGAGAACTCCGCGGCCAATGCCAATCAACCACTGTCGATTGAGCCCGTTCCAGTGATCACGGCCAATGCGAGCATGGACCTCAACGACAATGCCAGCACGAACGACAGCACGAATGCCAGCACAGGCGTCAGTTCAGTGGTGAGCAAGAGCGCGATCTTCTCGATGGCGCCGCGCGGCGAGTTCTCGCCCGTCGCCTTCAACGGGTTCGTCGCTTCATGGAACGCCTTGGACGTGCGGGCGATGGCCGACGGCGCGTGGACACAGATTGCGATGATTTCGGATCACGAGAGTGAATGACCCCGAGTACTCGGCCGATAGCACACGAACCAGCACTCACTCCGCGCCCTCTTGAGGGCGCGGTTTCTTTCCGAAAGGGCACTCCTCACGCCATGCTTCGCACTCGAACCATCATCCTCACTGCGCTCACGACTCTCTCGTTGTGCACACTCGCGTGTGCTCCGCGCTCATCCGGCGTTGAAGCGCGCAAGGAAGCTGATGTCCGCTTTCGGCGCACGACTAGTCTGGTGAGTTTCGATCAAGCGAAGCAGGCGTTTGAATCGGGGCAACTCGATACTGCGCGCAAAGAAATCGAAGGCGCCATTGCGCGCAGCGATACCGAGGCGAAGTACTGGTCGTTGCTCGGGCGCATTGAGTTGGAGTCGAAGCATCTGGAGAAGTCGATCGCAGCGTTCGAGAAATCCATTGCATGTGATCCAACCCTCGGTGAGCCGTACTACTACCGAGGCATCGTGCACCAACGCTGGGCGCAGAGTGACAAAGCCATTGCTGATTACTTGAAGGCAGCAGAGCTCGATCCTGAACGTGTTTCCTACTTGCTCGCTGCAGCGGAACTGATGATCGCCGCGCGGAAGTTGGACGAAGCGCGTGAAGTGCTGTTGCCCAAACTCGCCTACTTCGAGCACAACGCAGCGATGCATGAGTTGCTTGGCGATGTCTCGGCGCTTTCCAACGATCCCGCATCGGCCGCGCGTAGTTACGAGCGTGCGTTGATCATCGATGGCGATGCGCCGCTGGTCGGCGAGAAACTTGTCGCTGCATTGTTCAGCGCCGGAGAATGGCAGAAGTGCCTCGACGCGGCGCGCCGACAGCGCAGCGCCGTCGTGACTGCTGGCAATGGAAAGCATGCAGACATTCCTAACGAAGTGCTGCGCAATGAAGGGCGCTCGCTGTCGATGCTCGGCCGCATGGCCGAAGCGCGCGGCGTGTTTGCTGAAGAGTGCCGCACCTATCCCGAGTGCGTTGATGCGTGGCGCGATCTCGTGCGCGCGTCCCTCGAGACCGATGATCTCAAGCGCGCCGAGAGTGCAGCTGACCGCGTCATCGCGTTGGCCAAAGATGACGCCAACGGTTACACGATGCGCTCAATGGTCGCGTCTCGTCGTGGGCGTTTTGATGAAGCGGTGCGTTGGAGTCGCTTGGCAGTGGCACGCGCTCCGCGCGATGAGCATGCGCTACTCGCGCTGGGACTCGCGTTGCGCGGCGTCGGAAACACCGTGGAAAGTGCGAAGGTTCTTGCCGAAGCCATGGCGCTCGATCCCAAGTCTGAAGTCGCCCGTCGTGCGTTCGTGGGCGCGGCGACTGAATGATCGCGGCATCGCGTCCTCGAAGAAATCTCATCATCAGGACGCGCATGACTATCCAGCAAACCACAGAGTCCATCACTGCTGCGCGCGATGCAAGGCGCGCAATCGGGCTCGGCTTCCCATGGGGAGCAGCATGTGTCGTCCCCGTTGCCGCAGCAATTGGTGGCTGGATCAATGAAACACCATCGTCGTGGCTGATCGCTGCCGCTGCCGCAGCTGCCGGCGTCTTGATGACGGCATGGTGGTGTCGCCCTGCGCATGTTGTGGTGAACGCTTCGACCGCCGCGACCGCAGCGACGTTGCAAAGGCGTGTTCACACGGACGCGCACGAAGCGTTGTTGCGCAACGCAATCGAGCTGCGCGCCGAGGAACGCACGGCGTTGCTCGATGCGCTCGGCGATGCAGTGATTCTGGTGAACTCGCATCGCGAAACACTGTTTGCTAATCGCGCCGCACGTGCACTCCTTGGCGATGTATGCACCATCTCGGGAACTTGCGCCGCAGTGGATGCGCTTGGGGGGCAGGTTCATCGCGCGATTCAAGGGGTGTTGAGCGCGCAAGGAGGCGAGCGACGCAGAGTTGAATGCGAGTTGCGTGGCGACGAGTCGATTCCCGTGGTCGTGTTTGTCGTTCCTGTGTCGAGTGGCCGAGATGGTTGCGCGGCGGTGATCGTGCGCGATGTGCGTACCGAGCGCGAAGCCGATCGCATGAAGAGCGATTTCGTCGCCAAGGCAAGTCACGAATTGCGCACGCCGCTCTCGGCACTACGCGCCTACGCGGAGATGCTGGCCGATGGCGAAGTGAGCGACGAAGTTCAGCGCGCGGAGTTTGCGCGCATCATTCTTTCTGAGTCGACGCGCCTGAGCGAACTCGTGGATCGCATGCTCGACATTGGTCGCATCGAAAGTGGAATGGCGCGTGCCTGTCACGAGAGTGTGGACTTCGCGGTGCTCGCAGGCGAGTGCGTCAACGAGCAGCAGAGCGAGGCCGCGCGTCGACGCATCACGCTTCGCATGGCACGTGCATCGAGTGGCTCGCATGCCAGCGCTGATCGAGCGCTCATGAAACAAGTCGTGCTCAATCTTCTCTCCAACGCGCTGAAGTACACGCCTGATGGGGGCGCAGTCACCGTGGAGGTGGATGTCGACAACCTTGCGCGAGCGGTTGTGGTTTCAGTTCGCGATAACGGCCTCGGGATTCCAAAACACGCGTTACCGCGCCTTTTCGGCAAGTTTTACCGAGTTGAAAATCATGAGCGTGTTGCCAAGGGGACGGGACTTGGCCTCAATCTGTGTCGAAATATTGTCGAAGCATTGCATGGCGGGCAAATCGGTGTGGAGAGCGAGGCAGACAACGGGAGCCGTTTTTGGTTCGCCATACCGATTGAACAGGCCGGCCGCAAAGCTGCGTGACTATGGAAAAACTGAAGAACATCGCTCAACGAATCCTAGTGGTGGATGACGAGGCACACATCGTGCAGGTGGTCGCGCTCAAGCTGCGTAACGCAGGCTTTGAAGTCGAGACCGCCGCCGATGGTGACGAAGCGCTCGCCTGCGCGCGCGCCATGCCGCCTCAGCTGGTGGTGACCGATTTGCAGATGCCGATGATGTCTGGCATCGAACTGGCGCGCGCGATGCACGCGGACACTGCGCTGCAACACATTCCAATTCTCATGCTCACCGCGCGCGGACATTTGCTGCGTGATGGCGAAGCGGATGAGGCGAACATTGCACTGATCGTGCACAAACCGTTTTCGCCGCGAGCGCTGCTCGCTGAAGTCGAGACGCTGCTTGCAAGAAAGCGCGATGCAGCATGAGTATGTCGCTGCCTCACTCATCGCATCCGATTGCTGCGGCCCATCCGTTGACGCAGCTTCAGCGCGCGCTGCGCGACGCTGACGCGGTGTTGGTTCCCATCGAGCAATCGACGCGCGATCCCTTCGGTCCCGTGGGCGCTGATTTGTTGCGCGGGCTGTGCAGCTCTGCATTCGCCCGTGGTTTGGTGATGCGTGCCAGCGCGCGTTGGACTGTGGGCAGCGAACAAATCTCTGAGCCGCTGCACGGATTGGCCATCATTCCCGTGCGACTTCCGCGCTCACTTGGTGGTGGTCGCTTCGCAGCAATCGCGATTCTCAGTGATGCGTTGCAAAGCGAAACCGTGGAGCAACTCGCGCAAGGCGCCGCGATGGATGCGCGTGTGTGCAAGACCATCTTGCGCAGCAATGGAACGTGGGAGCGCAATTCGCTCGGGCGTCTCGCAAGCTTGGTGACCGCGCTCGCCACCAGCGAATGCGGTCGATTGGCCGGCGTCGATGCGGGAACACAATTGAGCGCAGCCTGGGAAGAACTGCATCTTCTCCATTCGCTCTCGGGCGAAATGGTGTTGGGTGCATCGCCGATGAAGTTTGCCACGCGCACGTTGGCGGAATTGCGCCAGACGCTTGGTTGCAAGTGGACTGCGCTGCGTGTGTACGGTTCCGCCGCGCAACTGTTGGGATTGTCCTCCGGCGGCATCTTGGCTGAAGGCATCGACACTGCATCAGCGCGCGCGATTCTCGATGCGCAGTCGGTAGTGACACGCGCAGTGGTGTGCGGAAGTGATCTCGTGCTCGCTCCCGTGCGTCGCGAAAATGAACTGATGGGAATGCTCGCCGCGGGTGAACGCATCGGCGGCGACGGCGCGATGTCGAGTGTCGAACGCACGCTGGTCGAAACTGCGTCGGGTCACCTCTCGGTGTTTCTCGACAACGCGCGGCTTTACCGCGATCTCGACGCGATGTTCCTCGGCGCGCTCTCGGCACTGGTGAGTGCGATTGATGCCAAGGATCCTTATACGCGTGGCCACTCGCAACGCGTCGCGCTGATCTCGCGCCAAATCGCGGAGTCGGCGGGGATGAGCTCGCTCGATGTCAAGAACATTCACATCGCTGGCTTGGTGCACGATGTGGGCAAGATCGGCGTCTCTGAGATGGTGCTGCGCAAGCAAGGCCGACTCGACGAAGCTGAGTTCGATCAGATGAAGCAGCATCCGGAGATTGGCTATCGCATTCTTCGCGACATTCCGCAGTTCGCACCGGTGCTTGATGGCGTGCGATTTCATCATGAGCGCTACCAAGGTGGCGGATATCCCCATGGACTCGCCGCGACGGACATTCCTGTTTCGGCGCGCATCATTGCCATCGCCGACACATTCGATGCGATGAGTTCAACGCGTACCTATCGCGCGGCGCGTCCCCGCAATGTCGTGTTGGCTGAGATGTCGCGACTCGGTGGCATCCAGTTTGATCCAGTCTTCTTGGCGCATTTCCTCTCACTTGATCTGCGTGCTTACGACGCGATGAACGACGCGCACGGCACGGGCTTTCGCAGCTCAGAGCGCGAGGCCGCATGAAACTCTCTTGGGAAATTCATGGCGCAATCGCGCTGCTGGTGGCCAGCGGAGACTTCGTGACTGACGGAGCCGATTCGTTGCGTCGCACTGTCTCTGAGCGCTTCGAGCAAGGCGCACGCAGCGTCGTGCTTGATCTTTCCAACATCACCATCATCGACAGCGCAGCACTTGAATCGCTGCTCTGGCTCGCTGAAGAAACAGCGCGTCTTGGTGGCGCGCTTCGATTGGTTTCACCGCAACACTCGGTGCGCGAGGCGTTGCGTTTGACGCGACTCACCGAGCGTTTCGAGTGCGCCGAAAGCGTCGAGCTCGCGGCGCGGAGCATGAGGTAACAGCGATGGGTGCATTGCCACGACATCAAGCAGTCGTTGATCGACTTCCCCGATTGCAACTCGGCGAGATGCTCGTTGGTCGCGGGCTGATCACACCTAAGCAACTCAACGATGCGTTGGAACACCAACGCGAAAAGGGTCATCGCAAACTATTAGGCGAGACTCTGGTCGAACTTGGCTTTGTCACCGATCATGACGTGATGGCCGCGGTGGCGGAGAGTTACGGCATTCCCTTTGCGCGCGACATCGCCCGCATCGCTGATCCAAAGTTCCTCGAGATTCTGCCGCGCGACTATCTGCTCGAGCACCTGGTGCTGCCGCTTTTCGTGGTGCGTGATTGCGTCACCGTCGCTGTCGCCGAACCAGCCAACCTCTACCTCTTCGAAGAGATTCGCCGCCGCACGGGGAAATCCGTGCAAATCGTCGCGACCACGGGGTCGGAGATTCGCACCGCACTCGACGCGTATGTGCCTGCCGCGAATGTGTTCGTCATCGATGACATCGTGGGCGATGTCGATGCGCAAGCGTTCAGCGTCATTGAACGCGAAGTCGCACAGATCGAAGACTTGCGCGAAGTCGCCGGTCATTCGCCAGTCATTCGCACGGTGAACTGGTTGTTGTGGAGTGCAGTGCACGAAGGCGCGAGTGACATTCACATCGAGCCAGGAGATCGTCGGCTGCGCATTCGCTTTCGCATTGATGGTCGACTCTACGAGAAGGTCGATCCGCCGTGGCAGATGGCTGCAGCGATTTCCAGTCGCATCAAGATCATGGGCGGGCTCGACATTTCAGAGCGTCGACTTCCGCAAGACGGCGACATCCATGTGATGCTCGAAGGTCGACCGATTGACTTGCGCGTCTCGACCATGCCTGGTCGCCACGGCGAAAAGGTCGTCATCCGCATCATTGATAGTCGCGCCACCCTCGTGCCTCTCGAGCGCTTGGGTATGTCCGCGTCGATTCTGCAGCATTGGAATGGAGTCATTGCGCGACCAAACGGAATCGCGCTGGTCACTGGTCCAACCGGAAGTGGCAAGTCGACCACGCTCTACTCAGTGCTCGCTTCATTGAACGGAACCGAGCGCAACATCTCGACGGTGGAAGATCCCATCGAGGCGACGCTCGCCGGAGTCAACCAGTTCCAAGTCAACGAAAAGGCTGGTTTTTCCTTTGCTTCCGCGCTGCGCGCGATGTTGCGTCAAGATCCTGATGTGCTCATGGTGGGCGAGATTCGCGACAGCGAAACCGCGACCACTTCGGTGCAAGCGGCGCTCACGGGTCACTTGGTGTTTTCGACATTGCACACCAATGACTCGATCAGCGCCGTGACGCGCTTGGTCAACGTGGGCATCGAGCCATACTTGGTTGCGGCGGTGGTGCGTGGAGTGTTGGCGCAACGATTGGTGCGTCGCATCTGTCCGCATTGCCGCACGACGTTTGAACCCGACGCGCATGTTCGCGCCGAAGTGGAAGCACTCGCTGGTGCATGCGGCGCGTTCTCACGTGGAGCCGGTTGCGCGCGTTGTCGCGGCAGTGGTTTCGCTGGACGACTGGGAGTCTTTGAATTGCTGGTGCCTGACGACGCGTTTGCCGCAGCGGTGGCGCGCGGCGCGACATTGCAAGAATTGGCCGACATGTCGCGCGCTGCGGGACATCGCACCATGCGTGTTGATGGCTTTGACAAAGTCCGCGAAGGACTCACAACGGTAGAGGAGGTTGTGCTCGCGACGGCGTCGTGAGTGCGATGACCCAATGGCAACGCTGCCACCAACACCATCGGTCGTTGATACGCGCACCGAGTCGCGCGCGACGTTCGCCTATCGCGCGGTCGATCTTGACGGACGCGAGTCCAACGGCAACATGGCCGCGGCCAACGCGCAGGAAGTCGCGCGCCGCTTGCGTGCCGAAGGCCGCACCGTGCTTGCGATTGGCCGCGATGAAGCGCTGGCCGCGTCCGCGCAAGTCAACCCGCCATCACGACGAGGACGCACGCGCCGCAGCGATCTCGCCGCGTTGTGTCGTCACTTAGGAACCATGGCCGAGGCAGGCGTTCCGTTGTCCGAGGCGCTCGAAGCGGCGGCGCGCGAAGGTGTTCGTCCTGAGTTTCGCCCGTTTGTCAGCGAGATTGCCCTCGAAGTGCTCAGCGGCACGCCGCTCTCACAAGCATTTGCGCTTCGCGGTCGCGAAGTCCCAGCGATCGTCGTGGCGTTGACTCGCGCGGCTGAATCAACTGGCCAGCTCGGTCCAATGTTGTTGCGTGCGGCGGAACATTTGCAGCGCAGCGATTCGATGGCCAAGCAACTTCGCGCCGCAGCGACCTATCCCGTGTTCATGCTCGCGGCGGGAACAACCGTGGTCACGGGCTTGCTCATCTTTGTGTTGCCGCGCTTCGCCAAGATCTACGCGGATCGCGGTGCGGAACTTCCATGGGCCACCAAGATCTTGCTGGCCGCGAGTAACGGGTTGCGTGAACATGCCGTCGCGCTCGGTGCCGCTGCGTTGATGGTGGTGATCGCGACGATGTTGCTCGCGCGCACTGGTGCACTGCAACGATTGGTTGACGCACTGCGCTTTGGTGCGCCGATTATTCGCGGCGTGACGCGCACTGCATTCGTTGCAGTTTCTTGTCGCACGTTGGCGACGCTGCTCGCGAGTGGCATTCATCTGCTTGATGCCATCGCGATCTGTCGCGGACTCTCGCGCAGTCGTCGCACTGAATTGTTTTGGAACGCGGTCGATGCCCGTCTGCGCGACGGTGGATCGCTGGTGGACGCATTGCGCGCGGAGACGCTATTGCCGCCGACGGTCGTGTCGATGGTTGCGGCGGGTGAGCGCTCTGGTCGGCTCCCTGAAGTGCTGTCGCGTGCCGCGGACTTCGCCGAAGAAGATCTCGCAATTGCCTTAAAACAAGCCACAAGCTTGCTTGAGCCCGTGTTGGTGCTGGTGTTTGGTTCGGTGCTCGGAGCCGTCGCGATCGCGCTCCTGCTGCCTCTGTTCTCGGTGGCGAGCGTGGTTTCGCATTAGGCATCGTGTTGATTGGGTGCGCAAGAACCACGCGCGACACGACTCGCGTTATGCTTCCCGCAAGTCGCCATGGATGGCGACCGAAAAGATCCGATTGGTCATGAATCGCAAGGACGTCGCGATGGTCTCCAATACCAATATTCCTGTGTCGGTCGGCGTACGCGCCGAAGTGGTGAGCGAACTCACCCGTGAACTCGGTCGCATGGAGCGACTGGTCATCATGCTGCGTTACACCGAAGAACTCACGGTCGCGGAGATCGCGGCGGTGTTGGAAATCGCGGTGAGCGAAGTCGAAGCGGTGCTGGAAAACATCGCGCAACGTGTTCGTCGGCGACTCGCGCCGGTTTATGGACGCGCGCGGCTCAAGCCTGCGTGATGGCATCGGCCTGCGTGATGGCATCGGCCTGCGTGATGGCATCGGCCTGCGTGAAGGCATCGACCTGCGTGATGGCATCGGCCCGCACGATGGCGATCGACGCAGCGCAGGCATCACACGCGCTCAGGACCACGCACTCAACAGTGCGCTGATGTCCGCAGCGTCGACGATGCCGTCGCCGTTGATGTCAGCGACGCCCGTGCCGCCCCACGATGAAAGCATGATCGTGAGATCTGCCGCGTCAACCACGCCATCGCAATTGAGATCAGCGGGCACACATGTGTTGGTGGTGACTTCGAGCGTGAGTGTTGCGCCGCCCGCTCCGGTAGCCACCACGAGCGGATTCTCGCGGCAGTAGAACTGCGGGAAACTGCCGCCTTGCTGCACAACTTTCGTGAGTGACGAGATGGTGAGCCGCAGCCGCCCCGCATCAAGCGCGCCGCCGAGGAACTCCTGCACATCCGCGCGCGCGACATCGAGTTCGAAACGCATCACCGTTCCCACGGGCACGAGTTGTCCGCGCTTGAGTCCATCGATCACGCCGACTGCAAACGGTGACGGTGTCCAGCGTTCGCGCACGCAATTGGATGCATCAACCCACGCGCCCGCACCGTTCTTTGCAAGCGCGAACGCGTTGCGAATCGAAGGTGAGAGGGGACTGCCGTTTCCAAACGGAGAAGTCTCTGCCCAATTCGCGAGCGTGAATCCGCCGCGAAAACCTGTTCCGTAGATTTCGATTGGCGCGCCGAGATCGGTGTCGGGCGTGTATGCCGGATCCGATTCAGGGAGAAAGACCGTGAACGGATCCACGCTTGGGTCGTACTCGGCAACGAAGTCGTTGGCGTAGGTTATTTCAATCGTGCATGCAGTGACGTTGTAGTTGCCCGCGCCCAATCCCACGGGAATGTTGCCGTTGGTATTGAAGCCCACGACGAACTGGCCGTCGCGATTATCAAATTCGGCGCCGAGAGGATCGTTGCCGAAGGTCGACGCAGTGATGCGCGTGCCCGGCGTTGGGTTGAAGGGGTAGTTCCAGCGATCGAGCGCGGGCGCGGGGTAGTGCACGGAGTAGTTGTCCGCGTGTGCTGTGCCGATGATGAGTGCGCTCGCAAGCGTCGTGAACTGCGTCAAACTGATACGCATCTGATGGTCCGTGATCTTTGGAAGAGTTTTTCGAAGTGGCGCGCGCTTGCGCGGTTTCTCATGGGCCGCCTTTCACAGGGCGCGCAACCTTCGTACCCTACGAGTTCGAGTGCGCTGAAGATCGGAAAAGGCTCCATTCACTGCGCATTTCGGCGATTGTGTTCCACTCGAATGGTTTTCGGTCTGTGCCTTCACGCGACGTTGCTGGCGCCACAGACTCGACATGCAAAGAAATCACTGTGTCTTCACTCGATCGCGTTTCTCCTCGTTCATGCGAACTCTCGTCCGCCGCTCATGGCCGGGTTCGTCGATGCCCGTTGCGCACGCGTTCCGGCCAATGTCCTCTGCGCAGAGTTGCGGAATTTGCAGGATTCACGTTGGTGGAATTGCTGGTGGTGATCGCAATTCTCGCGGCGCTGATCGCGGCGTTGCTCCCGATGCTTGCGCAGATGAGCGCCACGGCTTCTCGCGCGCGCGAGATTTCCGCCGCGCGTGCGTTGATCGGTGCCTGGCAGATGTACGCACACGATGCGGATGGCGCGTTGCTGCCGGGTTACAAGTCGGGCCTTCCTGCCTACGACGCGCAGCACAACGCCATCGCGACGCAAACCATCGGTGTCGCAGCCAATCGCTGGGTGTGGCGCTTGGCTCCGTATCTCGGTCACGATCTGCAGGCGCTCTTTGTCGGTGAGCATGAACGTGTGCTGCACGAACTCGAGACCACTGATCTCTCCAATTACCTCTATCAAACCAGTGTTTTTCCTAGCTTTGGCCTCAACAGTGTGTGGGTCGGTGGCGACGAAAACTTTGGCGGGTTCAACAGCGCGTATCTCGGCCTCTATGGAAAGTTTTACGCGACGCGACTCTCAGGCATCGCGCAACCCGCGTCGTTGTTGGTGTTCGCCAGTGCGCGCGGAACTGATCCGTCACCCGGCAACGAAAGCGACGGAGTGACCGAAGGATATTTTCGCATCGTGTCGCCATCGTTTGATGCGCGCACGTGGGCGAGCGAATACAACGCCGCCGATCCCGCGTCATGGGGAAATCTCAGTGCCCGCCACGGCGGTGACACCGTCGCCAGTTTCGCTGATGGTCATGCCGAGGCGCGCACGCCGACATCGCTTGATGACATGCGATTGTGGGCGCCCGAAGCGACGGCGAAAGATTGGGTGCTTACGCCCGCTGGTGGATGATGAGTTTGCGCGTTGCGTGCGAAAGCGGAACCGCGGCGGCTAACAGCGCCGCGATCATTCCTGCGGAATTGAGCGCAGTTTTCGCGCCGAACACGCTCTCGGCTTGTGCCGCGAGCAAGTAGCCAATACACGCGATGGCGCATCCAATGATGAGGCTGAGCAAGATCTGTCCGCGCACACTGCGCGCATGCGGCGCAGCGATGAGCGCTGGGCACGCAAGTAACGCGATCACCAGCACGCTGCCCACGGCTTCGAAGCTGGCCACGATGCATGCGGAAACAATGGCGAGCAACGCGCTCTCAATCGCTCGCGGTGATTTGCTGGCCACACGCGCGTACGGCGCATCGAATGCAAGCAGCGTGAGTTCCTTGGCAAACGCCACACTGAACAACACGGCTAACACCGCCGCGCCGGCGAGTGACCAGAGTTGTCGCGGAACACCGGTGATCCATGAAGCATCGGGCGACTCGACGTAGAAGAGAGTTTCCAATGAACCAAAGAGAACACACTCGGGGTCAAGATCGACTTGTCGCGCGCCTTGCGTTTCTAACAACGCAACACCGAAGGCGAAGAACGCGGTGAACACGATGCCCAGCGCCGCGCCAGCCTCGGTGCGCGCGCGCGTGCGAATCCACTTGGCAATCAAGATTGCGGCGATGCCTGCGAGTGCCGCGCCGACAAACATCGCTCCCACGGAACGCGTACCTGTGACCAAAAATCCAGCGACGAGTCCGGGCAAGACTGCGTGCGCGATCGCGTCGCCAGTCATCGCTTCTTTGCGCAAAACCAGCCAGTTTCCCAATGTTCCGCACGCGATGAGTGCGCACAGTGCGGCCGCAAGTGCGGGCGCATCGGCAGCGAAAGACGTGGGCAGTGAGGAACTCACGCGCCAACCGCCAAGCGTGCCCGCAGCGGAAGCGCCATCGCGATCAGTAAGACCAATGTCGCAACGAGGGTCATCGCGCTGCCAGTGGGAACGCGTTCAAACATGCTTGAAACTATCACGCCACCAGCAGCACTCGCTGCGCCGATGATCGATGCCATCACCGTCACGCGTGTGAGTGAACCGCGCAGTTGTCGCGCAGCTGCCGCAGGCGTAAGCACCATGGCCACGACGAGCACGATGCCCGCAACTTGAAGTCCGGCGACCACCGTGGCCACCAACAACACCGTGAGCACGAGATCGAGGTTGCGCACGGGAAGACCGCTCACGCGCGCGAACGGTTCGTCAAACGAGAGCAACGCAAACTCTTTGAAGAACACACTCAACGCGATCAAGGTCGCGAGTGTGAGCACGATGAGTGTGGTGACGTCGTCGCTGTTCATCGCGGCCGCGCTGCCGAAAAGCAATTTGCGCAATCCACCTTGCGCGCCCGACTCATGTGATTGCACGACCGAGATGAGCACCGCACCGAGGCCGAAGAAAAACGCCAGCGAAACTGCAGTGGCGCCATCGGATCCAACTCGGCGCAGACGGGCGAGCGCGGGCACGCAGCATGCGGCGATGAGTGCGGTCACCGCGCCGCCAAGCAAGAGCAACCACGGTGTTCGTCCACCGATTCCCCACGCTTCTCCGGCAAGAAATGCGAGACAGACGCCGGGAAGCGTCGCGTGACCAGCGACATCGGCGACCAGCGCGCGTCGTCGTGCGAGTACGAATGTTCCGACCGCGCCCGCGAGCGCGCCGAACAACGCGCAACCTGCAAGCACCGTGAGCGTGTTCGCGCCGAAGATCACGCGGCAGTTCCGCTCACGGCCTTGTCTGCAGTTGAAACTGCAGAGTTAGGAGTGAACCCATAGGCCTCGGCGAGTCGAGCATCAGTCATCACTTCGGCCGCGTTTCCTTGCGCCAAGATGCGTTCGTTGAGCAGCATCACTTGGTCGAAGTGTTTGCGCACGCTGCGCAGATCGTGATGGACGGCGAGAATCGTTCGACCTTGGTCGCGCAGCCCGCGCAAGATCCCCGCGACATGCTCTTCGGTGAAGGCATCGACATTGGCGAAGGGCTCATCGAGAAAGAGCAGCTCGGCATTCTGCACCAGCGCGCGTGCGATGAGGACGCGCTGTTGCTGTCCGCCCGAAAGCTCGCCCACTTGCTCCATCGCTTCATCGCGCAGACCAACTTGTTCGAGCGCCACGCGTGCTTGCGCTTTGGCATCGCGACCGACTCGGCGAAAGAATCCAAGTTTGCGATAGAGGCCCATGGCTACCACATCGAGCGCCGATGCAGGGAAATTCCAGTCGATTTCCGAGCGCTGGGGGATGTACGCGATACGCGCGCGCGCGGCATCGAGCGTGTCGCCGAAGAATGCGATTCGATCGAAGGTGCACGCAGGAAGCAAACCGAGAAGTCCCTTGAGCAGCGTGCTCTTGCCGGCGCCGTTAGGACCAATGAGCGCCGTCATCGAACCATGCACGAGCGAGAACGACGCGTCACGCACGATCATTTCTTCACGCGTGTATCCCGCGCTGAGTGCAGAGACATCCAGTGGCAGCGCGGTCAATAGCGGCCTCCGAGTGCGTTGGTGATCGACTTGGTGTTGGCGCGAATCATCCCGCTCCATTGCGCCTCAGGTGTTCCTGTGCGGCCGAGTGAATCGGAGTAGAGCGAGTCGCCGATGATGACGTCGTGTCCGCGCGCGGCGCAGCCTTCGACCAACGCGCGAATGGTGCGGTCTGAAACAGTGGTCTCGATGAACACCGCGGGAATCTTGTTCTCGCTGATTTCGGCGACGAGTCGTTCGATGTCGGCGATGGACGCTTCGCTTTCCGTAGAAATGCCCTGAATTCCGCGCACTTGCAGTCCGTAGCGCTTGCCGTAATAGCCAAAGGCATCGTGCGCTGTGATGAGTGTGCGCATCGAAAATGGAATGGACGAAATGGCGAGCGCGCACTCGCGATCAAGCGTGGCCGCATCGTCGACGAAGGTCTGCGCGTTGCGCGTGAACTGCGCCGCGCCATCTGGATCAAGCGTGATCAACGCATCACGCACTGCGGGAGCAGTCTTGGCCCAGAGCACAGGATCCATCCAAACATGCGGATCAAAGTGCGATGGGTTCGCGGGGTCGGTGAGAAGTTCTGCCTTGGGCAGCGTCTCGGCGATGCGCAGGACTGGTCGTCCACCTTGTTCGACGCGCGCGAAGGCGTCGCCCGCACGACCTTCAAGCATCAAGCCGCTGAGAAACACTGCATCAGCATCGAGAATGCGTAACACATCGGAACGGGTGGGAGACCAAAGATGAGGATCAACGCCAGGACCAAGCAGCGTGATCACTTCGGCACGGTCGCCCGCGATGGCACGCACGACATCTCCCACCATTGGAGTGGTCGCGATGTAGACGGGCTTCGCTCCCGCCGCGCGAGAAGGCGCGGAGCCATTACTGGTCTTCGCGCTGGGGCCGTCACCACAGCCGATGAGCACGCTCATCGCGGCGATCACACTCATGACTCGCGTGGCGTTGCGACGAACGACGGAAGAGAACGCGTCTCGGTTCGTCAGCACAACGGGCCCAGCGGAGTCAATGGATGTTGAAGAGTGGCGCATGACTTGTAGCCTACGCTACATGTAGCACTGGCTACATCGGGTCTGCGGTAAATCGCCAGGAAATCTTGCGCGACCAGTCGGCGCAACCCGCACCAGGCCCAGGTGATCTCTAAATTGTGAGTTGCGCGCAAGAGTGGCGGCCGCACCAAGCAAGCGGCAGACGCGCGAAAGGGGTGTTGCGAGGTTTTTCCGCGAAAACCAGCGGAAAACATGGCTTTCGCCGCTCACAGGTCGATGGCGGCGCGAGGGGCGGCGTGGGCAAGCATGCGGTCGGCGGCGCTCTGCTCGAGGGAGCCTCGGCCGTTTTCGGACTCACCTCCGCTTGTGCGCCTTATGCGTGAGTTTCTCCAGCGCCGTCAGCGTCGCAGGGGAGACGTGATGCTCGATGCCCTCTGCGTCGATCTGCGCCGTCGCATCATCGATGCCGAGGGAGCGCAGAAACGCGAGCACAATTTCGTGGCGACGCTTTGCTTCGCGCGCGAGTGCGCGGCCTTTGACCGTGAGTCCAAGCGGCGTGTGTGCGCGCGCATCAACAAGGCCTTCGCTTGCGAGTCGACGCACGACGCGACTCACGGTGACATGCGAGAGTCCAAAGCGCTCAGCGATGCGGCCAACGCGCGCTTCGACTCCGGCGGCCAAGAGATCGGCGATCGCTTCGCAGTAATCTTGTGCGGCCTCGCCTTCATGCTGTTTGCGCAGCGCGCGGTAATGCGAGGCGGTTGTCAGCGGGTCGAGCGCGACAACGCTCGCCCTCTTCACACTCTTTGAACGACTCGGTGCCTTCGCAGACTTGGTCGGCACGGAAGGTCTGGTCGTTGCGGTGATGGATCGCGATTTCTTCGCAGCCATGTTTACTCCTCGTTTCCGCGCAACGCCGCGAGAACTGCGAAATCCTCGAGTGTTGTCGTGTCTTGCTTGGAATCACGTCCTGCCGCGACATCGCGCAACAGTCGTCGCATGATTTTCCCCGACCGCGTCTTCGGCAGCGATTGCGTGAAGCGAATTATGTCCGGCTTAGCGATCGGTCCGAGTACGCCCGCGACATGCTCTCTCAGTGCAGATTTCAACTCTTCACTGGCAGACACATGCGGCGCGAGTGAAACGAATGCAGCGATGCCGGTGCCTTTGATGTCGTGGGGCATGCCCACCACCGCGGCTTCCACCACGCTCGCATGCGACACCAACGCGCTCTCGACTTCCATCGTGCCCAATCGATGTCCCGAGACATTGATCACATCATCGATGCGACCCATGATCCAAAAGTAACCGCGCTCGTCGCGGCGAGCACCGTCGCCTGCGAGATACATGCCAGGAATGCGCGACCAGTAGGTCTCGATGAATCGTGCGCGATCGCCGTGAATTCCGCGCAACATCCCCGGCCACGGTTTGCGAATGACCAGCAAACCACCAGTGTTTGCGGCGACTTCGCATCCAGTCTCGTCGACCACCGCGACATCGACTCCAAAGAAAGGCAACGTGCACGAGCCGGGCACGGTCGGAGTCACACACGCAAGCGGCGTGATGACATGTCCACCAGTTTCCGTTTGCCAAAAGGTGTCGACGATGGGGCAGTGGTCATGACCAATGTGCTCGCGATACCACATCCACGCCTCTGGATTGATCGGCTCACCAACACTGCCGAGCAACTTGAGTGACGAGAGATCGTGTTTGGCAGGATGCTCATCGCCCCACTTCATAAACGCGCGAATCGCAGTGGGCGCGGTGTGAAAGTGAGTGACGCGGTGGCGTTGCACCATTTCCCAAAAACGATCGTCCGCGGGCCAATTGGGTGCGCCTTCATACATGAGCGTGGGCACGCGATTTTGCAGAATGCCGTAGACGATGTAGGAGTGTCCCGTGACCCAACCGATGTCAGCGGTGCACCAAAACACTTGGCCGGTCGCGGGACGCAGATTGAAAGTTTGCTGCGCGGTGTACGCGGTGTACACCATGTATCCGCCGATGGTGTGACGGATTCCCTTGGGTTTTCCAGTGCTTCCCGATGTGTACAGAAGAAAGAGCAAGTCCTCGGAGTCCATCGCTTCGCACTCGCACTCGGTGCTTTGCGCACTCACGAGTTCATGCCAACAGCGGTCACGCGATGGATTCCACGTGCACTCATTCTTGGTGCGTTGCAACACGACACAGTGTTCGACCACGTGTCCCTTTGCGGCGAGTGCATCGAGTGCCTCGTCGACATTGTGCTTGAGCGCCACGACGCTTCCGCGACGCCACGCGCCATCACAGGTGACGATGACACGCGACTGCGCATCAAGCATGCGATCGGTAATCGCGGGCGCGGGGAATCCGCCGAAGATCACGCTGTGCGGTGCGCCGATGCGCGCACACGCAAGCATCGCGACGGCCAACTCCGGCACCATGCCCATGTACAGCGTGACCACATCACCGCGTTTGACGCCGAGGGATTTCAGCGCGTTGGCGAAGCGCGAAACATCTTCAAGCAACTCGCCATAAGAGATGTGTCGCACTTCGGGCTCGCGCCCCGACTCACCGGCGCACTTGGGTTCGCCTTCCCAAATCATGGCAACTTCGTGGCCGTGACCATCGAGCACATGACGATCGATCGCGTTGTGACAGATGTTGGTGGTCGCGCCGACGAACCATTTCGCATCGGGGCAATTCCACTCGAGCACCTTTGACCACGGTGTGAACCACTCGAAATCTTGCGCGATTTCGGCCCAGAATCCCTCGGGATCCGCGATGGAACGCGCGTGACGCGCGTGGTATTCGTCCATCGTCGCGCACCACGCACCGCCGAGTGACGCGGCGTGATCTGAACTCGGCGTAAAGATCCGATCTTCTCGAAGCAGCGATTGCACCGCAGTCGTCGAGGGCTGAGAGTTCGTCATGCGCGAAAGGTATACCGAGCGTGGAGATGATGTCGCGTCGATTCCGCGCTGATGATCCATCAACGCGACGACGGCATGCGCAACCCAATCGCGCGCAACGACACCACTCGTGCGACTACAAACTCACCGCGACTACAAACTCACCGCGACTACAAACTCACCGCGACTACAAACCCTTCGCAGTAACAAACGCCTTCGCGGCATCGAGTGCTTCGCGCGTCTTGCTCGGATCTTTGCCGCCAGCTTGCGCGGTGTCTGGCTTTCCGCCGCCCGCTCCGCCGCATGCTTGAGCGGTGGCCTTCACCCAATCGCCCGCTTTGAGACCTTTGTCGATTGCGGATTGCGGCGAAGTCGCAGCAATCGCGACTTTGCCCGCTTCAAAGTCAGGCGAGAGAAAGAGCACGGGCGTGTTGCCGAGCTTCGCGCGCGCCGCGTCGATTGCTGCAAGAAGCGCTGCGGCGTCGGCGCCATTGATCATCGCGATGAGCGCGTTGGTCGGCGTGCTCGATTGCGCATGAACTTCGACCAACGTGCGTGCTTGCGCGACGGCGATGTCGCGCGTGGCTCCTTCGGCTTGCTTGCGCGCGTTCTTGGCGCGCTCGCGCACGGGCTCGAGCGCTTTGTCGAGTTCAACGCGCGCGACTGCGCCAAGCTCAAGTGACTCCAATAGTTTGGTGATATCGCTGAGCTCGGTGAACAGCGCTTCACCGTTGATTTTTTCTGTCGCATGAACACGCGCGGCGAGAGTCTCTGCCGCAAAATTCGCGGCGAGCGCGCGCGGACCGGTGAGTGCAAACACGCGGCGCACTCCTGCGGCAAGTCCGCCTTCGCTCACCAGCACGAACTGTTTTGCGTCGCCCATCGCAGCGAGATGCGTGCCGCCGCAGAACTCGATGGAAAGCTCGCTCCACCGAGAATTCGTGGGGTTTGCCACCAATTCAGCGACGGTCGCACCGATGGCGACGACGCGCACGGGATCGGGATAGCGCTCGCCAAACACTGCGCGCACACCGTTGATGCCGCGTGCAACGGCGAGCGGAATCTCACGTGCATCAACCACATGATTGGCGTGGATCGATGCGTTCACGCGTCGTTGCACTTCTTCGATTTGCGCCACGGTGAGCGCGCTCTTCGCGGCGTAGTCGAAGCGCAACTTCTCACCATCAACCAGCGAACCCTTCTGTTCCACCTCGTCGCCCGCGACGGCGCGCAGCGCGTGATTCATCGCATGCGTTGCACTGTGATTGGCGCGAATGGAATCGCGACGATCACGCGCGAGCATGAGTTGTCCCGTCTCGCCGCACGCAATGCGTCCATGCGTGACGCGACCAATGTGCAGCACATATGCGCCCGCGCGTTGCACATCATTGATCTCCACCGTGGCCGTGCCGCCACTGCTGCGCTCGATCTCGCCGCCGTGACCACTGGCGCGATCGACGCGGAACGAACCGTGATCCGCGACTTGACCGCCCATCTCCGCGTACATCGGCGTGGCGCCGAAGACGAACGCGAGAGTGCGCGATGAATCCGCTTCGACGTGATCATCGAAACTCTTCCCGTTCCAGATCGCCATGAGCGTCGCGTTGATGGGCTTGCCCGCAAACTTGCCGTGATCATCGGTGGGCTTCACCTGGAGATCTTCGAGCTTGGCAATCGCGTCGGGTGGAAAGTGCATTCCCTCAGCGGCGCTGCCTCCGCCGCGACTGCGATCTCGCGCGGCTTCCATCAACGCTTCGTAGCCAACAACATCGACGCTCAAGAGAGCTTCGTCGGCCATCACTTGCGTGAGGTCGATGGGGAAACCCGAGGTGTCATGCAAACGAAACGCGTCTTCGGCGGAGATCTGCGTGCGCCCCGCCTTCTTCACGCGCGCCGCGGCGTCGGCAAAGAGAGCCAAGCCGCGCTCGAGCGTCTTGCCGAACTGGATTTCTTCATCCTCGATGAGTTGCGCGACCCGCTTCGCTGCCGGAACCAACTCAGGGAACGCACCACCAAGCGTGGCGACAACGGCAGGGACCAAATCCTTGAGAAACGGCCCGCGCACGCCCAGAGTTTGATGCCCGTGACGCACGGCGCGGCGCAGAATGCGGCGCAACACATAGCCGCGACCTTCGTTGGACGGCGTGGCGCCATCGGTGAGCGCAACCGTGAGGCAGCGAATGTGATCCGCGATGACGCGATAGGCGATGTCGATGTGGTCGTCGAGTATCCCGGTGTAGGCGCGCGCGCCCACCCGCAGGCGAATAGCTTCGAAGATCGGCGCCCACAAGTCGGTGTCGTAGTTGGAGCGCTTGTCCTGAATCACGCTCACCAATCGCTCGAGGCCCATGCCGGTATCGACATGCTTGGCGGGGAGCGACTTTAGCGAACGATCTGGCTCGCGGTTGAATTGAATAAACACATGATTCCAGATCTCAAGCACATCAGGATCACCTGAGTTCACCAAGTGCGCGGCGTTGCGTCCGCCGCCGATGCGATCGAAATGGATCTCGCTGCATGGTCCGCACGGGCCGGTCTCACCCATCTCCCAAAAGTTGTCCTTCATGTTGCCGGGGATGACGTGACCCTGAGGAAGCAGCGATTCCCACAGTGCTTTTGCCTCGAGGTCAGGTTCGAGTCCCGCCTGGGCGTTGCCTTCAAACCACGTCGCGTAGAGACGATTGCGATCGAGTCCGTAGACCTCGGTGAGCAACTCAAAGCCCCAGCGGATCGACTCTTGTTTGAAGTAGTCGCCGAAAGACCAATTGCCAAGCATTTCGAAAAATGTGTGATGATACGTGTCTTTGCCCACGTCTTCGAGGTCGTTGTGTTTTCCGCCTGCGCGAATGCACTTTTGGGTGTTGACTGCGCGTGTGTAGTCGCGCTTGCCGCGACCAAGGAAGACGTCCTTGAACTGATTCATGCCCGCATTGGTGAACAGCAACGTGGGGTCATCGTGGGGAACGACTGGGCTCGAGGGGGCGAAGCTGTGCGCTGCGTGGCGAGCAAAGAAATCGATGAACGCTTGGCGAATCTGAGCAGCAGTAGCGGGGCGCGCGGTAGGTGACGACATGGGATCGAAAGAGTATCGAACCTGACTGGCGACCAAACGCGGGTTTGGCGGGGGTTGAGTGCGTGGCACCGAGCGCGCTCTCAAATGTGCCTGTCACCGATGTGCCTGGCCCCGATGTGCCTGGCCCCGATGTGCCTGGCACCGATGTGCCTGGCACCGATGTGCCTGGCCCCGATGTGCCTGTCACCGATGTGCCTGGCACCAATGTGCCTGGCACCAATCGAAATTAGGAGTAGGCTGCGCCCATGGCCCTCGTTTCGCGCACACCGTTTGTTGGCGGCAATTGGAAGATGAACCTCACGCATGCGCGGGCGGTTGAGCTTGCGCGCGCGATCGATGCGATCAACTCGGCTTCGGGAAACCGCTCGGTCGACTGGGCGGTCTTCCCTCCGTTCGTTCATCTCGGGGCGGTGGCGGCGACTCTGGGCGAGCGATCCCACGTGGGCGCGCAAGACTGCTCGGCGCATTCCGACGGCGCGTTCACCGGCCAAGTCTCAGCGTCGATGCTTGCGGAAATCGGTTGCACGAGTGTTCTTATCGGGCATTCCGAGCGGCGGCACGGGCTCGCGGAGTCGGATGCGCTGCTCTCGCGCAAGCTCACTCGTGCGCTCGACGCCTCGCTCATCCCCATCCTCTGCGTGGGCGAAACGCTGCTTCAGCGCGACTCGGGCGACGCGCACGCGATCATCCAATCGCAACTGCGCGGGAGCCTCGCGGGTCATGATGAACTCGCGCTCACTCAACTCATCGTCGCCTATGAGCCTGTCTGGGCGATCGGAACCGGTCGCACCGCGACTCCCGACGACGCCGCGCATATGCACCGAACCGTTCGTCAAACGCTTGAGGATCTGTATAGTGCTCGATTCGCTCAGCGCGTCCGTGTCATCTACGGGGGCTCGGTGAATGCGAAAAACGCCGCCGAACTTTTCTCGTGTGAGGAAATCGACGGTGGGCTCATCGGAGGAGCGTCGCTCAATGCGACCGACTTCGGCGCCATCATGACGGCAGCGGCGGCGCGGGTCGGCCAGTAGCGATCGGTGTTGTGGCCGCGACTAGCGCTGCTCGGGCAGACGCGGGCGGACGCGGGCAGAATCGTCCGCGCGAGAGATTTGTCAGACATCGGCCACTCCGGCCGCTCAGGTTCCTCAATGCAGATTCTCTTCTCAATCCTCACGGTTCTCTTCATCGTCGTCTCGATCGCGCTTGTGCTGATCGTTCTCGTGCAGCGCCCCCAAGGTGGCGGACTCACGGGCGCGTTTGGTGGCGGCGCGGGTGCGGACACGGCCTTCGGCGGACGTACCGGTGACGCGCTCACCGTCGCGACGATCACCGCCTTCGTCGTGTATCTGCTGCTCGCGATTGGTCTCAACATCACCAGCAACAAGTTGCGCGAAGCGCCTGCGCCGTCGGATGTTGTGCCAGTCGCGGATCAGTCCGTTCCCGCCGCGGATCCTGCGACGACTCCTGCGACGACGCCCGCGACCGAGGGCGCAGCGACTGAAGGAACAGCCGCGACGCCGCCAGATTCCGCGCCGCTCGTACCAGTTCCTCAGCAGCCAGTCGAAGTCAATCCTGACGCCACTGCGACTCCCGCGGCAACGCCTGCGCCTGTGACACCGCCCACTGGCGGCTGAGTCGCAACGCCTCACTTACGCACGACTTTACCCATGATTCGCTCGATGACCGGCTTCGGAACCGCGGCCGCAGAAGCGGATGGTTGTCGATTTTCCATCGAAGTGAAGAGCGTCAACAACCGGTTTTTCAAGGCGACGGTGCGACTGCCTGATGAACTCTCGACGCTCGAAACTGCATGCGAATCCGCAGTCAGTAAACGTCTCGCGCGCGGAAGCGTCACGGTGTTGGTGCGATTTATTCCTGGCGGCTCCGTCGCCGTGGTCGAGGTCAATCCTGCTGCGGCGCGCTCGGCGCTCACCGCGTTGATGGCTGCTCTTCCTCCTGAACTACGCGAGCGAGCCACGATCGATCTCGCGGCGTTGCTCAACGTTCCTGGAGTTCTGCGCACTGATGGAGTGGACTCGCTGGTCGAGTTGGCGCGGCCAGTACTCATGCAGTTACTCGACGACGCGTGCACGCGCGTGCTCGAGATGCGCACGCGCGAAGGTGAAAACATCGCGCGTGAACTTGCGCGTTACGGCGAGGTCATTGCCGGGGCGTTGGAGGTCATCGGCGAACGCGCGCCGTTGGCGACGCGCGCGTATCAAGATCGATTGCGAACACGCATGAACACGCTGCTCGCCGAACTTGGCGCCACTGCCGCAGAGAGCGATCTCCTGCGCGAGGTCGCAGTGTTTGCCGAGCGCTCGGACATCGCCGAAGAAGTCGTGCGATTGAACGGACACTTGGCGCAGTTTGCGCAAGTCATCTCCAACGACAACAGAGAGCCCGCAGGCCGCACCCTCGATTTTCTCTCGCAAGAAATGTTGCGCGAGGCCAACACCATCGCCAGCAAGTCGCAGGATGTCGAGATCGCGCGTCGCGTGGTCGAGATGAAGACGGCGATCGACCGCATCAAAGAGCAAGCGGCCAACGCGGAGTGATGATTGCAGCAGAACGATCCACTTCTTCCGCGCGATGAGCGCAACAACAAAGCGAAGGACGAGAAGAACGCAGCGATGCGAGATGACTCGACGAGTTCGTCCGCGGCGCACGACAGCGGTGTGTACGCGTTGAGCGATTCGTCGCTCGACACTTCGATGGAATCGTCCACCCTCGCTGCCGCGGCCATCGACATTGGTGGGAAGCGCGCGACGTTTACCGCCGCAGAGATTCGCGCGGTGGTGGCGCGCTACGACATTGGTCGCGTGAAGTCATCGCGCGGGTACGCAGTCGGTTCGCGTCGCGCGGCCAAAGTGAAACTCATCGCCAAGAGCGGCGTCTATTTGCTGAAACGACTTGATCCGGGCAACGCCGCAGAGCGCGTCCTTGCGAGTCATTTGCTCCATGAACTCGCAGCGCGTGCGGGTATTCCCGTCGCGCAGTTGGCGCGCGTGCGTGGAGCTTCGCGTGACGCCGCGACGCTGCTCGAGCTCGACGGAAATCTCTACGAAATGCAGGAGTGGATCGAGGCGGAGCGTTGCGCGCGCAACGAGGCGCAAGCACGCGCGGCGGGAATCGCGTTGGCCACGATGCATCGCGAGTTCCAAAAGTTCGATGTCGTGGTCGGTCTTCCGCAAGGCGGGTTTTCTGATTGCACGCGCGTGCGATTGAAGCTGTCGCGTGCGTTGCAGCGACTGAATGAATCGATTGATCCCGCGCATCAATCAGCGTTGCGTTCCGTGGGTGCGTCGCTTGACGCACATCTCATGCGTGCGGCCGACAAGCTCGAAGCGAAAGGCATCGCGTTGCAACGCGAGATGCCTTGTCATGGCGACTTTCATCCGGGCAACACGATGTGGGTGGGCGACACGCTGCGCGCAGTGATTGATTTCGATCGCGCGCGTACGGAGTTCGCGGCGGCCGAGATCTCCAACGCGATGCTGCAATTCTCAACCCATCCGCGCGCGGGGAGTGACCCTCTGGCATGGACGGTGGGGCTCGAGGCTGAACGCTTGCGCGGATTCGCCGAGGGCTATCGCGCCGTGAACGCCATTGATCTGAGCACGGTTGCGCCATTCGCGCCGTGGCTGATGGTGTGCGCCGTCGTGAGCGAAGCGGCGTTTCCCATCGCAACCGAGGGAAGTTTCGCGGGGATTCCAGGGCTTCCGGTCCTGCAAGCAGCGGCTTCGCTCGTCGAGTGGATTGGCGCGCGCACCCGCGCAATCTCCGAGTCGATGCTGACGTAAATGGACTCGCCTATGTGCGGCGCACCGAGTGCGCGTGACTTCGCGCAGGCTCGTCCACACTTATAAAACGCGAGCAGTTGCAGGCGCGTGCTACGCTGCGAACATGTCATTCGCGCTCGCACTGTTGGCCTGTTCGCTCGGACAAATTGCGCCTGGGCGCATCGATGCGCCAGCGCGATTGGGCGGCCAACAGTTTCCCACCGTCAAGCCCAGCGCGCTTCCGTCGGATAGCGAACTCGCGCGCATCACTGTGACCGCGGAACTCTTGCGCTTGGTACGGCAACTCGATGCGGATGCGTACGCCGATCGTGCCGCGGCACGGGCTGCCATCGTTGCTCGTCGTCCGATGCCAGATGAACTCATGGCGGTGTTGTTGCGCAAAGATCTTTCCATCGAGGTGCGTCACGCGATGGTTGCGATTCTCACGCAACGCATCATCACTGCGCCGCGCGGCGCGCTCGGTGTGCGCATGGAACAATTCGTCGAACGCGTCGGCGGCGTGCGCGTGAGTGGACTCGTCCCGGGGATGCCCGCAGAAAAACAGCTCGTCGTCGGTGATGTGGTGCGCAGCGTCGAAGGAATTCCGCTGACCAACTCACTCGATCTCACGCGTGCCGTGCAATCGCTGCCGCCTGGACTCGAAGTGAAGCTGTCGGTGCGTCGCGTCAAGCGTGACGCCGCGGGCAAAGCGTTGGTTGATGGCGAAGGACTCGAACTCACGGAAGACATCAACATCGGTCTTCGCCTCGGTTCGACTGATGACCTTCTCGAGAAGGGTGATGCACTCGGCAGCGTGGCCAACGCGGTGTCGATGGAGCGGCAAGGCGCCGCGGCGGATGCGGCGCGGCGCTTTCTTCCCAAGTTGCGCGTAGTTGAGTTTCCTCAACGAGCCGCTGTCACCGACGCGGTCGTCACGCCCACAACAATCGATTCAGTACGCGCGATGTTGATGGAATTGCAGTTGGCCGGCGGTGACGCAGAGTTGGTGCGCATCCATCGCCAGCGTCTCGATTTTCTTGCGCAGCAGATGGCACTGGTCAAGGACGAGCACACGCGTCGTGGATTTCAAGCGACGCTCGAAGCGTTGGCCACGGAGATTCGCGGCTCGTTCTGAGCGCGCTCATCCCGTGCTGATGGCGTGCTTATGCGAGCGGATTACGGAAGTGCTCATTCTGAATGCGCACCACGACTTCGAGCACATGCTGAAGCACTTCCGCGGGCGAGCCCATCGCGTTGACCTCTTGCACAATTTCTTTGGGATAGAAATCGAGCACGGGCTTGGTCTCATTCGCGTAGACATCGAAGCGTTTGCGAATGACTTTCTCATCTGCATCGTCGACGCGATTTTCTTTGAGCGCGCGACGACGCATGCGTGTCACCATCGCTTCGATGTCCGGGCACACCAAGTGGAGCACGGTGAGCACTTCAAGATATTTCTCGAGGTGCTTGGCTTGATTCACATTGCGCGGAATGCCATCGAGCACCAAGAGATCGACATTGGGCTTGTAGATGGAGAGCACGGTTTGCGCGTGCATGTTCTGTCGCCACATCTCGATGGTGAGCGCGTCGGGCACGAGCTCGCCGCGCGACGAGTACTCCATGAATTTCGAGCCTAACTCTGAGCCCATGTCGAGCGAGCGAAACACATCGCCGCACGCGAGGTGATAGAAGCCGGGCACCTTGCCCAAAATCTTTCCTTGCGTGCCTTTGCCCGCGCCAGGAGCGCCAAAGAGCAGGACGGTTTTGTAGCGGCGGCTTGGAGTGTTGGGCATTGGGAGAGGCTCGTCAGATTTCGAACACGGTCCGTGAGAGGCACTGATGAACACAGGCGTACATCCGTGCTCATCGGAGCGGAGGGTAGATCGGACGTTCCGAATGATGGGGTTGAGCCGCAACGCAAATTTGGAAAAAACCGCGCGTGTTCGGTGCTTTCGAGCGCCGCGTTACACTCGCCGCGATGAACTTCCCCGCCAAAAGATGGATTGAGTCGCAGCCTCGTGCCGCGACGCGTGGAAGTGAGCATGGGGCGGTTCACAGTCGCCCTTTGCGTGAGTCCATTCTCGAAAAGATGCTGAAAACAAAAGGAATCAGCAGCGAGCAGCGCGAGAACTTCCTGCACCCCGCAACGAAAAATCTTGCGCCCGCGCGGGATATGCACGGAATGGTCGAGGCGGCGCGGCTCATCTGCGCCGCGGTGCGCGCGCATCGGAAGATCGCCATCTACGGCGATTACGACGTTGATGGCGTGATGGCCACCGCGATTCTCTGGCACATGTTGCGCGCGTTGGCACCGACGCTCTCCGTGCGAACCTATGTGCCCCATCGAATCGAAGAGGGATACGGACTCAATCGCGATGCGCTGCGCACGTTGCGCGATGAAGGCATCGAGGTCGTCATCACGGTTGATTGCGGCGTCTCCGCCGTCGATGAGGCACGCTACGCGCAAGAGATCGGCCTCGAACTCATCATCACCGATCATCACGAATTGAAAGCGTCGGGCGAGGTTCCCGTCGCGCGCGCGGTCGTACATCCCCGACTCGGCGATACGCAACACTTTGGCGAACAGTGCGGCGCCGGTGTTGCGTGGAAGTTGGCGACGCAACTCATGGATGAGTGGTGTGGCGCGGCCGACAGCGCGCACGCTGCTGGATCGCAAACGAAGCGGCCGCAGGTGTTGCTTGATCGCGTGAAATCGCTGTTGCCGCTTGCGGCGATTGGCACCGTTGCTGACGTCGTGCCCATGCTCAGCGAAAATCGCATCATCGTCGCACGCGGCTTGCCAGGCGCATTTGACACGGGCATTGATGGACTGAACGCGTTGCTTGATTCATCGCGCGTCGAGCCGCGCACCATGGACGCAGAGAAGGTCGCATTTCGCGTGGCGCCGCGCATCAACGCCTGTGGACGCATGGGGCACGCGGAAGATGTCGTCGAGTTGTTCACGACGGCAAACGCTTCGCGCGCAGACGAAATCGTCGCGAAGATTGATGAGCTCAACACCAAGCGACGCGCAGATGAACGCGCGATCTTCGAGTCAGCACTAGAGAAAGTTCACGCGCGACTCGCCGAGTGTGGGAGCACGGATCCTGCTCAAAAACCTCGAGGAATCGTGGTGTGGGACGACGCGTGGAACCTCGGCGTCGTAGGAATTGTCTGTTCCAAACTGGTCGATTTGTTTGCGTGCCCCGTGATCATCATCACGCGCAACAAGGAAGGATGGAAGGGCAGTGGTCGCAGCATCAAGGGCATCGAGCTGCATCATGTGTTGGAAGAATGCTCAGAGCATCTGCAACACTTTGGGGGGCACGCAATGGCTGCGGGAGTCACCATCGAAAGCGAAGAAAAGGTCAAGGCGTTTCGTGACGCGTTCGTGAAGATCATCGATCGACAGTTGCCGCCGATGGAAGAGCAAAGGCCGACGCTCGACATCGATTGCGTGTGCTCGATTGGCGAGCTCGACATTGTCGGTGTGCAAGAGATCGCGAAGTTGGCGCCGTTTGGCCGCGATAATCGCAAACCAGTGCTGCTGATCGAAGACGTGGAGATCACGCAGTCGCGGCACTTCGGAAAGTCTTTCGACAACAAACCGCCAGCCAATCTCGAGCTCGCGTTGAAACAGAGCGACGGGGGCAAAGACAAATTTCTGCGCGTCCAATGGTGGAATGGCGCCCCTCACGCGAGCGAGTTCGTCAAAGGCATGCGCATTGATGTGGTCGTTGAAGTGGGCCTGAGCACGTTCGGTCGTTTGCCGGAAGTCGAAGCGCGCGTGCTTGATTTGCGACTCTCGGTGGTAAGCCATGCGGGTGCGCGCGCGTGAGTGCGTCACACAGCGTGGACAAGACAGAAGTCTCGACGCACGGGGCAGCACGCGACGCCGAGTTGCTCGAGGCGATGACGCATCGCTACGCGCAGCCGCTCACGCTGTACGCGCGTTCATCGACGTTGGCGCGCATCGAGGATGCGGATGCGTTGATGAAGAGTTTCTGGGCGCAACAACTGGCGCGCCCGCTCATGATCAACGAGTGGCGGGAGAGCGGACTTGCGCTGCGGCGGTGGCTAGTGCATCAGCTCTTGATCCACGCGCGGGCGCGCCTGTGCGAACTTCACATCGATTCGAGCGAGCAGGAGCAGTGCAACGATTGCGGCGGGTGCGCGTGCGCGAACGCAGCCACGACGTCGACTACCAGCGCAACTACCTGTGCAACCAAGTGCCCGACCAGCAGCACTCCGCTCCCGCTTGAGCCACACGCGTTCGAGCACTTCGAGCGCGCGTGGAGTCGCGCCATGATGAATGCTGCCTGTTCGATCGCGCAAGCCGCACTCGAGTCGAGTGATGATGCGGCTGCGTGGAACGCGTTTCGCCTGCATTTTCTCGAGGGAAATGAATACGCGGCGCTCAGTCAACAACTAGGCCTCACCGTCTCTGCTGCGCGCATCAACGCACGTCGTGCGCATGAACGTGTGGATGGCGCGCTGCGCCAACTCTTGCGCGACGAAGGCGTCGCCGACGAGGACGTGAACGATGAACTTGCGTGGTTGATCGAAGTATCGAAGCGCTGATCGCCGCTCAGTCCAAGTGCAACAGCACTTCTGCGATCGTGTCGCCGCGCGCGCAAAGAGCGGACGCGGCTTGATCTCCGCGAGGAATTGCCACAGCGCTTTGCTGGCGATTGCTTTGCCCCAATACTTGCGTGGGATATTCGAGCGTCGCGAAGTTCCGTTTGTCCACGCGAAAGTCGGGATGCCCCATGTGCGCGGATTCGTGGGTGCACACGAAGCTCAGCGCGAGTCAGGACGTGCGCATCGCCAAAGATTCACGGCGAACACTCGCGGTCACGCAGCGTGATCGCTCACGCCCATGCGCGCGCTCATACAACGTCACAGGACAATTTCTTCGCCCGCTTTGATCTCACGCGGCAGCGAAGCATCGGCGAGATCAACCGCTTCGAGCGCCGTTTGCGCAAGAATTTCGATGCGCGCATCAACATCGCCGTTTTCTCGGCGGGGAACTTTCACGCCGAATTGTTCGAGCCAACCGCCGTTGCGATTGGATTGAATCTGATGACTTGACGCAGGACTGTCCGCGCCCGAGGCGTTCTTGATCGGCGCGAACTCTTCGACGCGCGCGGCTTCCATCACCAGACTCTTCGCGGCAAGCGCGAGCGCATCGAAGACAAACGCTTCGAACTTGGTCGCGTTCGATTCGTTGGGCTCGTGCACTTTGCTCTGCACATCGCACCAGTAGGGAACCTTCTTCTTGGCACGATGAAAGGGCAGCGCGAAATCGCCTTGAGTGAGTTGATCCATGAACGCCACCGCGATCGCGTGCAACGCAATCGATCCCGCGTTGAAGCGCAGTTTGCCTTGCGCATCGACAGCATTGGTGAGTTCCGCGGGCATATCGCTGTATTCAACGACGATGGTCTTGCCCGCGCTCTCACAGAACACGCCGACCTTTTCGTCGGCGTCGCGCTTGGCCACCATCTTGCTCGACATCTGACCACTCGAATGAGTCGAACCTGCATGCAGACCGATGAAACTTGCATCGGCGATGCGCACCAGCGGGTTGTCGACTTGAAAGTACGACATGTGCGCGATGCCGCGTGCCTTCATGTCTTCGAGTGCGCCGCTGGCATGGAGTGCGCGGATCGCTCCGCCGTGACCGTCAGGGTTGACCGCGAGTGAACTCGGAGTCTCGAGCATCAACTTTCCATCAAACGTGATCGACGGCATCGTGCCTTGCGGAAACAAGAACGTGTCGGCGGGGTTTCGTCCGAACCAGTTGTTGTCGCGAAAGTACGCGCGCGTTTCGTCGTCATTGAGCGGGCTCGTCATGATGTACCAAGGCATCGCGCTCGCGTATCGATTTTCTGCTGCAGTGATTTGCTCGGCGAACACGCGAAACAAAGGCTTGCCTGTGACGACGGTCGCGGGGTAAGTGCCCTTGGGTCCCTTCCATCCCAGTCGCGTGCCTTGCCCGCCCGCGACGGTGAACGCCGCAACTTTTCCGGCGCGCAAGATCTCTTCACCCAAAGCACGCGCGTTGGCGCCGTCACTGCCGAGCGCGATGTAAGGCGACGGCGAAAGCGTCGCAAAGTTGACCTTCTCGTCCCCGCCTCCAGCGATCAGTCGCGCGAGCAGTTCGAGATCGATTTGCGCGAGCTGCGCGAAGAGCGCTTCTCTCGCCGTCGCAGTGAGCGTGTTCGCGTGACGCAACACGTGCGCTTGACCTTGAGACGCGAAGGCGTCGGCGATGTTCGATTCGGTCTCAGAAAGCATGAGGTTCTCAGTGAGCGCGCGAGGTGGAGGGCATGAGTGGGAGAGCGAGACGAGGCTTAGACAAAGGCTTAGAAGACAGGGTATTCAGCGTCTTTCCATCCTCCGAGTGATTGAGTTGGTGCGTCGAGGCCTTTGAGCAACTCGCGCTTCGCTCGCGACTCAAGGCGAGGGTGAAAGTGGCTTCGACCAACCCTCGGGACGATGACGAACAATCAAGCCACTGTGCAGATAGATCACTTGCTCGCAGACGTTGGTGCAGTGGTCGGCCACGCGTTCCACCGACTTGGTGATGGTGAGCAAACGAAACGCGTAATGCACCGAGAGCGTGCCCGCGGCGACTTGCTCTTGCGCGGTGCGCATGAGTTCCTTCTTGAAACTCGCAACCGTGTCATCAAAGAGCAAGACTTGTTGCGCGAGGTCGACGTTGCCCGTCGCTAAGGCGCGATTGGAATCGCGCAACATCCCGATCACCGAGTTGGCCATCACGCGGAAGACCGCCGGAATGCGCTCGGGATGATCGCTATTGGCAAGCACGGCTTCGGCGATGTCGACGGCACAATCCGCGACGCGCTCGAGTTCATTGTTGACCTTCACGATGGTGAGCACACAGCGAATCGACTTCTCGTCGGTCATGCCCATCGACAGCAGTGGAATGCTGGCCCGCTCGATCTCAACATCGGCGCGATCAATCGCTTCATCGCTCGCGATGACGTGCGCGGCCTTCTCGCGATCGCCGTCGAAGTAACTTTCCACAGCGCGCAGCATGATGTCGAGGACGCGATCACCTTGCGTGATGATGTCATTGCGAAGAGTGGCGAGGCGTTCGTTGAAGGTATGCACAGCGCGGCGAGTATAGCTGTCGCGCGTATGCTGCCAAGCGTCGGCGAGTCGTGAGTTGATGACGCTTTGGGTGCGTCAACATTCGCGATCGACTCATTCATTTTCACCTTTGACTCGCGCGGCAAACTGCGCGTCGAGCAGCGGATTCGCGAACTTCTTATGGCTGAACTCTGCGTCAACATCGATCATGTCGCCACCGTGCGCCAAGCACGCAAGACCTATGAGCCCGATCCGGTCGAGGCCGCTCTCGAGGCGCAGGCTGGTGGCGCAGACGGGATCACCGTTCATCTGCGCGAAGATCGTCGCCATATTCAGGACAGCGATTTGCCGCGCATCAAAGCGGTGGTGCATACGAAGCTCAATCTTGAGATGGCCGCGACCGACGAGATGATCGCCATCGCGATTGCGCTCAAACCGCAACTCGCGATGTTTGTGCCCGAGAAACGTCAAGAGGTGACGACCGAAGGCGGACTCGATGTGGCGTCGCAAGAGTCGCGCGTTCGCGATGCGGTGGCACGTTTGCGCGGCGCGGGGATTCCTGTGAGCGCGTTCATCGATGCCGATGAACGGCAAATCGAAGCGGCGGCGCGCTGCGGATTCGCGTTTTGCGAGATTCACACGGGGCCGTACGCGCACGCGTTTCACGCGCACGACGGAGGACTCAGCGATGCACGCACCGCGGCCGAGCACGGCAAAATCGTGCGCGCGGCCGCGCTCATCCAACGATGTGGGATGCGCGCCAACGCGGGGCATGCGCTGAATCTCGCCAACGTCGGCGCGGTTGCGGCGATCGACGGCTTGTGCGAGTTGCACATCGGTCACGCCATCGTGTCGCGCGCGATGTTCATCGGGTTGCGCAGTGCTGTGGCGCAGATGAAAGCCGAGATCGTGCGGGCGACGCTGGCGTCTTGAGTGCGTGCACGAGACGCGCACGTCGACTCGCGCGACCTCCGCGCGACACCAGCGCACTCAGACGATTACACTCGCCCGCATGAGCGAATCACACGGATTTGAGTGCAAGAACTCCCACTCGACCAACATCACGTTTCATGGTTGCTACACCGCGGTGGTGACCCCGTTCACCTCCGACGGCATCGCGGTCGATGAGGCGCGATTCGCGGAGCAGATCGCGTTTCAAGCGGACGGCGGAGTGCGCGGCATCGTCGCGTGCGGCACTACTGGCGAGTCGCCCACGCTCGAAGAAGATGAGCATCGCTTGGTAGTCGAGAGCGCAGTCACGCTCGGTCATGCACGCGGACTGCAAGTGCTCGCCGGCGCGGGATCGAACTGCACGCGTCACGCCATCGAGTTGCAGAAGCTCGCATTTGAACTCGGCGCAGACGCGAGTTTGCAAGTCACTCCGTATTACAACAAGCCTTCGCAAGAAGGAATCTATCGGCACTTCATGACCATCGCGGATTCATGTCCGCTGCCGATCATGCTCTACAACATCCCCGGTCGTTGCGGCGTGGCCATCACTCCGGAGACGGTTGCGCGACTCGCGCGTCATCCCAACATCGTGGCGATCAAAGAGGCGACGGGTTCGATGGATTCGGCGAGCGAGATTCGCCAGCGCTGCGGCATCACCATTCTGTCGGGCGATGATTCGCTATCGCTTTCCTTCGCAGCGTGCGGAAGCTCGGGCGTTGTGAGTGTGGTGTCGAATCTTTTGCCCTCGCGCGTGCAAGCGTTGTGTGATGCGTTTCTGGGAAATCGGTTTCATGACGCGCAGGCGATTCATCAAGAGATCTTCCCGCTCGCGCGCGGACTGCTTTCGCTCGATGTGAATCCTGTTCCGCTCAAGGCTGCGATGAAACTCCTCGGACGCGACTCAGGATCGGTGCGCTTGCCGTTGGCCGAAGCATCGAAAGAAACCGTGGCAAAGATCAGCGAAGTGTTGGCCAACTTTGGCATAGCGAAACTCGAAAGCGCTTCGGCTCGAAAGTTCGAGAACGCTTCCGCTGCAGGCGGAACGCGCGCGTGAGTATCCCAACGATCAATCCGTATGACGTGCGCGGAATGCCCTACAAAGTCGCAGTTCTCTGCTACCTCTACGACCCGCAGGGAAGGCTGCTGCTGCTCCATCGCCGCAAGCCGCCCAACCGCGACATGTACTCGCCCATCGGCGGAAAACTTGAGGTTGCGCAAGGCGAAGGTCCGCACGAATGCGCGCTGCGAGAGATTCGCGAAGAGGCGTGTGTCGCGCTGAAGCCTGAAGAGATTCGCCTGATCTCCATCGTGAGTGAGCGCGCCTATCAGGGCGAAGAGCACTGGCTCATCTTCTTGTTCGAAGCAACGCGACCAATTCATCCCGACGAGATTCCCCACAGCGAGTTTGATGAAGGTCGGCTCGAGTGGCACGCGGTCGAGGATGTGGCCAAGCTGCCCATTCCAGCGACCGATCGCGATGTGATGTGGCCCAACGTGCAGAAGCATCGCGGCGGATTTTTCATGGTGCACATGGACTGCACTGACGGTGGCGTCTCGTCGCAGTTATGTGAATCGTGGCTGCCCGCGACGTTGCAGCGGTAGCGCAGGAAGGCGCAGCCCGCGTGAAAGTGCGGTTCTCAGTTCGCGAACTGTGCAGCGCGCGAATCACTCAGCACGCGAACATCTCATCACGCAGATTTCTCAATACGCAAACTTCTCAACACGCGATCGTCTCAGCGCAACAGTTGCTCAGCACAGACACAGTCCACCAATCACGCAGCTCAGTTCGCGCATAACCACACTCCATCGGACACCAATACAACACGCGTTTCGACGCGAGAGCGGAACAAGGTTCCTTCATGACGCAATCGAGTTCATCCACTGGTCAAGGATCTTTGCCCAACATCGTCGCGGCGCTGTTGAGTCTGTTCATTCCCGGATTGGGGCAATTGGTGCAAGGGCGGTTTCTCGCCGCAATCGTGTGGTTTTTGCTGGGGTGCGCGTTGTGGATCCTCACGCTTGGCTGGTTCGGTTGGGTGATCAACATTCTCTCGTGTGTGGGTGCAGCGCGCTGGAAGCGATGAGTCGTGCTTGGCGCGTCGCCTGGTATGGGCGCGCTCCTGTGCATTGGGTGCGCGACTCGCATGTTCGATCGCTGCGAACTTGATCACGCACTGATCATGTACTGATCACGCACTGATCACGCCGCCGATCGCGTACTCTTGAACGCCATGTCAGTCGAACTCTCCGCGTCCGAACTTCCTGAGTATCCCGTGTCGCGCTCGGTCGCAGAGATCGCGCGCACGTGGGTCATCGATCCGCGCATTCCTGCGACGGTTCGCGGCTTTGACGCGCCATTCTTTCAGGCGGGACTCGCGGGATATTCCGACGGCGCGATGCGTTTGGTTGCGCGGCGTCACGGCTGTCCGTTTTGCGTCACCGAGGCGCTGCTCGATCGCACGCTCATCAACGGCGGCAAGGGCCGACGCAAAGAAGATCCCGATCTGCTCGCCACTGAATGTGGCATGGGAGAGATCGAGGACAACATCGCCGCGGGACTCGATGATCACCCCATCGCGGGACAGGTGATGGGCACCACGCCCGATGAGATGGCGCAAGCGAGCGAGCTGCTGGTGAAGATGAACTACGACGTGATCGATGTGAATCTGGCGTGCCCCGTGAAGAAGGTGAAGAAGTCCAATCGCGGCGGACATTTCCTGGCCTATCCCGACGACGCGATTGAAATCCTCAGGGCCGTCCGCGCGGTGGTTCCGCGCGAGATTCCCTGCATCGTGAAGTTGCGTCGAGGCTTTGATGACACGCCCGAGATGGCCGCGCGCTTTGAGCAGATCTTTGAAGCGAGCTACGAAATTGGTTTCGCCTGGGCAGTGGTTCATTGCCGCACCGTGGAGCAGAAGTACCTCGGTCCTGGCAAGTGGGAGTTCCTCCGCGATCTTGTGGCGCGTCACCCCGATCGCGTGATCTTCGGCTCGGGCGATGTGTGGACGGTCGATGACATCTTTCGCATGCACGCGTACACCGGAGTGCACGGAGTTTCGGTGGCGCGCGGCTGCATTGGCAATCCATGGATCTTTTCGCAGGCGCGCGCGCTCATGCGTGGCGAGGTCGCCCATCCGCCGACAATGGCGGAACAACGGCACGCACTCGAATCGCACTTCGAACTCGCGTTGCAATTGCATGGCGAAGCCGTGGGCGGACGACGCATGCGAAAGTTCGGCATCAAGTTTGCCTCGCACCATCCGCAAGGCAATGAAGTCAAACGTGATTTCATCGACTGCGACACCTGCGACGACTGGAAACGCACCTTCACCAAGTGGTACGCGTGAGTTTCCTCGTGGCATGTTGCGTTTGATCGCGCATCGACATCGCGCCTCGACATCGCTCGCGTCAGCGCTCACGCCATCGCACATCGCTATCGCATCGCGCATCGCTCACGGCAGCGCAAACACGCCAACTCCAGGGCTCGGACCAAACGCCTCTTCTTCGACGTAGAGATGTCCCATGAAGAGCAACGGCGGTTGCGAACCGTCGGGCGAAGCGCGCATGATCGCGCCCACCGTTCCAAAGAGCGAACTCGGTTGTAGTGAGGGCGCGCGCAGTCGATAGGTCGCGCGCAATGACGAGGTGTCGATGACCCACGCCGCGCCGAGGTCTTCGATCAACGGGCGACCAGTAGAGTCGGGACTCACGCCGTCGACTCCTGGCGCACCGATGAGCAGCGTGTTGTCCGCAAGCACAACCGAGTGACCGAAGCCTGCGCCCGCAGTTGGCGCAGGGCAATCGATGCGAAGCATCGGCGCGCCGAGATCTTCGAGATCAACGAGATACACCGCGCCGGCTGCGTTGAGCGAACCGTCGTCGCTTCCGTCTCGCAACGGCGCGCCGATGGCCAGCGTTGTTCCCTCGATGGAGAGCGATGCACCAAATGCGCGAGCGTTGTCTCCGCGCGGCGCACGAAATGTTTGGATCACGCGCGCGGTGGTTTGATCGAACGCGAAGAGATACACCGCGCCCTCGGCCACGAGTTCGTCATCGACTCGATCTCGTGGACTTCCCACAGCGAGCACGCCATTGCCCAGCGCGACCGCCGCGCCAAACGAAGCGCTCGCGTTTGGTGTGGGAGCATGCAGCACATGGAGTTCACGCCAACGGGTGGGCGTGTTGCATGTGTTGGTGTTCGCGTTTGGCTGAGCGGGAATCGCGCCGTCATCGCTCTGTGCGGAAGTGGTGTGCGTCGCCGGCTGCAGCGGTTGCCCCTGCGCGACTCGCAACTCTGCCGCGCGCGTAAAGACATGCACTGCGCCAGCGTCAAAGAAACCGCCGAATTCCGTGCGCGGCGCGCCGATGGCGATGGCGGTGTGAGGCGTATCCGCGAAATCAATCGCATGGCCAAACTCCGCGCCTTCTTGCCCATGTGTGGCGACGATCGTGGCCTCATGCGTCCACGCGACCGTGTCCTCATCGCCGGTGTCACGAGGCGACGTGTGGCCGCAATAGATTTCGACCGAGCCTGCGAGCAGCGCGCCAACACTCGCGCGATCGGAACCGATGGCGAGAAGCTCGTTCCCGCGCGTCCTAACTGCAGCGCCGACGACATCACCGCGCACACTAGATAACGCCAGCGCGCATCCGAAGTGCCCACCGTCAGGGTGTCCGATCAATTCGCCATCGCGCTCAAATGAAATCGCGCCGCCCTCATCGCGGTGAATCCGTCCCACCGCCACTCGTCCTGCAGTGAGCGCATCGTCGCCATCAGTCGGAGTGCCGATCACGACGATGCCTGCATGCGCCGCGATGGTTTCACCAAAGCGCAGCGCTGGCTTCTCGCGCGCAGAAAGCAATGTGATGGCATCGAGTTCTGTGGGAGTTCCAGCGGACTTATGGATGAACATCGCGCCTCTTTGGGCATGCATCAGTGATGCGCACACGAGTCCGCTTCCGCGCAACGCAAGCGTCGACTTCGAGCGCAACGCAACGCCAGCGAGCGCGGTTGCACTGGGCGATGTGCACGCACTTCGCAAGGAGTGCATCGGCGTCGTGCTCATCACCGCAGTCGTCGTATGCAGCGTCGTGGACGATGGCGTTGCTGTCGCCGCGGTAGGGAGGACGTCAAGGCGCGATGTCTCTGTGGACACTGGCGCAGCGCGCGCGACTTCGCCACGCGCGAGCGACGACCCTATCGCCGCCACCAGCACGGCGACCAACATCGCACTGATCGCGCCGCGGTATTGAAGACGCGATTCGCTCGCGCGCGTCGCGTGACCTCCACCAACGCTCAACGGTGTTTTGCCGCTGATTCGTGCCGATTGCGCGCAATTTTTTGCCCTCGGTGACCGTATTGATCCCGTCGCCCGCGGTGGGGTTTCGCGAACCGTGCGCTCCGCGAGTCTCCCGCCGTGACGCCAGGGCGCATCACGGAATTTCACCTCAAGCAACGACTCTCCTTGAACCAATCCCACGCCGCCACCGTTGGCGAGTTTGCTGCTTCGCTTCATCTTTTCCTCCCGTTGATTTGCACTCATGAACGACCACAGACTAACCCACAAAAATCACCAACCTCATTTTTGCCACACTTATTCCGCTCCGAATTTTTTGCCATACTCGCGCCTATGACTATCGCCATGACTACGGGGTATTTCAGCTATCACGATGGCGACAACGAACTTGAGGGCTACCTCGCGACGCCGCGCGACATGAGTGCGCAGCAGCCTCCGCGACCGATCGTTCTCGTCGTGCATGCATGGGGTGGTCAAGATGAGTTCGCGCGCGCGAAGGCGCATCTCTTGGCCGATCTCGGCTACCTCGGCTTCGCCATTGATGTGTACGGCAAAGGCAAGCGCGGAAAGTCGCCCGAAGAAAGTTACGAACTCATGAACCCGTGGATGGAAAACCGCGCGGCGCTGGGCACGCGATTGCTCGCAGCGGTCACGGCGGCGGGGACGATCGAAGGCGGCGACGCAACACGTCTCGGTGCGATCGGATTTTGTTTCGGCGGCCTGTGCGCGCTCGATCTCGCTCGCAACAACGCGCCGGGGTTGCGTGCAGTCGCCGCGTTTCATGCGTTGTTCACGCCGCCCGCGTTAGAAACGCAACTCCCCATCAAATCAAAGATTCTCGCGCTGCACGGATACGACGATCCGATGTGCAAGCCCGATGCGATGATCGCCTTCGCCGACGAAATGTCGCGCGCCCACGCCGATTGGCAAGTCCACGCATACGGCGCGACTGGGCACGCGTTCACCAATCCAGAGGCGCATGATCACGCGAGTGGATTCTTCTATCGCGAAGTGATCGCCGAGCGTGCATTGGCTTCAATGAGCCGCTTTTTTGCAGAGGTCCTTTGACGCGCGTCGATGCGTCGTGAGGGACAAGTTGATGGCCATGGCTTTGCGGACTTCGTTTGCAGTCAAGGTTGGAACCCGCGCGCACCGCGCAACGTTCGACGGCAGATTTGTCGGTAAATTCGCGCGAGTCTTGGTGTTGGTCACGAGATGAGTGCATATTGATAAAGCGCAGCGCGTGAAGAGGGCGACTGCAACGATGTCCAAGTTTCCACGGGGAGTTTCAAGATGCAGCCTGTGCCACAGTCAATCAATGAGTCATCGCGTTTACAATTGCACAGCACTCTCCTCGTGCGCGCCGCGAGCGTGATGATCGCGCTGTGCGGCGTGTTGCTCGGTACCTCGAGCGCGTTCGCTCGGCAAATCGCCCAGGCGCACTGGATCGCACTCGAGACGCGTGAGCTTGACCAAGACCTTCCCGGGGGTCCGCTCCCGACGGGCTCCGTGGGGGTCGACAGGGGACTCTCGAGCGCGGATGGATGCGGAGTCGATTATTGCGAGTCGAGCTTCGGGCGCAGCGAGACAACGATGGCGTTTCACATCACGGGGGAGAACATCGCGTTTGAATGGGTCGTCCAATGCGTCGCCGACTTCGAGGCGGTCACGCTCGAACGTCTCGGCGGTGAGCTCACGATGTATGTGGAGCTTGGCGGAAAGTGGCAGTCCCTTGAGGAAGGCGACACGGTGACGATAGAGCCTGGTGAAACTGCGCTGATCCTGGTGATTTCATCAACGCCATCGGCGAAAGTGAATCTTGATGCGCAGTTGTCCATCGTGGAGGGATCGCTCGCATCGGTCGAAGCGGTGTACGGATATTGGCAGGGAACCAGCGACTCGTGGACCTGCGGCGGCGCGGCGGATTGGGCCATCGGCACCGAAGACATTTCGTGTCCGAATGTTGCTTACCCGCAGTGCCCAACGGGTCTCGCGGATTTTTCTGCCAGCGCAACGATGAACCAGATTGACTTGCAGCTCAGTGCAAGTGAGCCCAACAGGATCACGGTGCAATGCGAGTTCTTGCTGACGAGCGACTGCTGCGTCGCCTATCACCAACTCGGTGGTCCTTACTGCGATGGGTTTGCAACTATTGACGGCGCGGTGTTGCCGCGTCCATCGGGCGCGGCGAGTTGCAATGGACACGAAGGCCTTGTGTCGCTCAGTGCAGGTTGGCACACGCTCCGTCAGCAAGAATGGGATTTAGGCAGTGGTGTCACGAATCTCTACTTCACTGCTGGCGACTGCGGTCCCGACTGCAACAACAATGGCCAGCCCGACAGCGTTGAGATTGCGTGGGCACTGCTCTACGACAACGTTGACCTCGACAGCGATGACGACGCGCAACTCGACTCATGCGAGCGCGCCGCGGGCGACCTCAATCTCGACGGCAGCGTCGGCAGCGCCGACCTCGCGATCTTGCTGAACAACTGGGGCGGTGATTCCATCGGCGACATGAATGCTGATGGAAACGTGAACGCGATCGACCTCGGGATTTTGTTGGCTGGCTGGAGTCGTTAATAACGACTGAGTTTGATGCCGCGTATGAACGCAACGCCTCATCCTCCAATCTGAATCTTGCGAACGCGGCTTGTTTTGAGTTCGATTGTTCACGGAGTCGACTGTGCACGCCCGCGCAGCCAGTTCTCGCGCAGTCCTTTCTCGCGGAGTTTGGCAACAACCCACATATGACACTTCCGTGAGCGCGAGCCGTGGGTGATACTGGGCGGATGTTTGGGCCGACCGCGATGCTCTCCATGCTTTCGATGCTGTGCGCGTCTGTCGCGATGGGCGACGCACCGCCCGACGCGTCGCGCGTGGACTTCAGTCGCGAAGTGCGCCCGATTCTTGCGGCGAAATGCTTCGCGTGTCATGGGCCCGACGCAGAAGCGCGTCGCGGTGGACTTCGACTCGATTCATTCGAAGGCGCGACCGCCACACTCAAGAGTGGTGTGCGCGCAATTGTTCCGAGTGATGTCGCGGCGAGTGCGTTGATCGCTCGCGTCACGCACGCTGACCCATCCATGCGCATGCCCGCCGACGGACACGAAGCGCTCACTGCGGCGCAAGTGGAAACGCTCTCGCGTTGGATCGCGTCGGGCGCGCGCTACCAAGCGCCGTGGGCGTTTCAACCGCTCACTACGCCGATGATTCCCGCAGTCAATGACGCCGCGTGGTGTGCGAGCGACATCGATCGATTCGTATTAGCAACGCGTGAGAGCAACGCACTCGCCGCGCCAGCGTTGGATGCCGATGCGTCGACATTGCTCCGTCGACTCTCGTTCGATCTGCGCGGACTTCCGCCTGATGAAGCCGATGTGCGCGCGTTTGCCGCTGATTCGAGTGACGCGCAATTCGCGGCGCTCGTCGATCGCTACCTCGCCGATCCCGCGTATGGCGAGCGTTGGGGACGACATTGGCTCGACCTCATGCGTTACGCCGAGACGCTCGCGCATGAGTTTGACTACGCGATTCCACACGCGTGGCGTTACCGCGATTATGTCATCGACGCGTTCAACAGCGATGTTCCTCCCGCGCGTTTCGTGTCTGAGCACATCGCGGGAGATTTGTTGAGTCCGCGCGCGGCGCTCGGTCTGCAAAATGCTGCGGCGCTGGGCACGGGCTGGTGGTTTCTTGGTCCCGCAACGCACGCGCCGGTTGATGTTCGTCAAGATGAAGCCGATCGCATCGCGGGCACGGTTGATGTCGCGGGACGCGCGCTGTTTGGTCTTTCGATTGCGTGCGCGCGTTGTCACGATCACAAGTTTGATCCGATTCCTGCCAGCGATTTCTACGCGCTCGCCGGTGTCGCGCGCAACACGCGTCGCGTGGTCGGATTTCTCGACAGTGATGCGCGCATGTCGCCGCTGGCGCACGCTGCCGCGCAAGCGCTTCGTGACGGCGCCGCTGCGGCGCGGGTGCAGAAATCAACGCGTGAACGTGTCGATGCAGTCGCCGCAGTTGACGCAGCGCCTTCGCTGTTTCACGATGATCTCATCGATAATGGCGCGCATTGGCAACGTTCGGGTGACGCGTTTGTCAGCGATCAACCACTGACGACGCGCGTCGACGGTGGGCGCGGTGATGAGCATGGTGATGAGCACGGTGATGGCATCGGTGCCACCAGTATGCACGCGGCGCAATGCGGAACCATCGACAGTGGTCGCGTCGATCGTGCCTTGGTGGGAAGTGCGCGGAGTGACACGTTTGTCGTCGCGCAACGTTGGCTTCATGTGCGCGTGCGGGGCGACAAGTCCGCGCTGCGCGTGATCATCGACAACTATTGGCTCGACGAGAGCAACGGCCTGTTGTTTGACGGAATGCGCCGCGATGTCAACGCGCCCCAAGACTCGACGAAACTGCATGATTTGCCGTGGCAAACGCTCACCTTTGACCTTCTACGCTTTCTCGACGAGCGTGCCTATGTCGAACTCGTCGATGGCGGCGCGGGCGCGATTGAAGTCGATTGGATCGCGCTGTCCGCGAGCGATGTTGCACCAGACGCTTCATGGGATGTGGATGATGTCGCGATCGTCATTGATGCTGGAGCGTCGTCGCTCGACGAGACGCGCACTGGACAAGTACGCGCCGCGATGGAGCGTCACGCCGAGTTGTCTGCACAGTTGGCGCAGTGCAGCGCACCAGTGCGCGCGTTGATCGCTGAAGACGGCAACGGATTCGATGAGCCGCTGCATCGACGCGGAAGTTCGCGCGCGTATGGCGAAGATGTGCCGCGCGCGCAACTGGCCATCATGGGCAACACACCCATTGCCACGCCGATGCGTGGTAGCGGTCGCGCTGAACTTGCGTCTCGCATCACTAATCCAGCGCAACCGTTTCTCTGGCGCACATTGGCCAATCGTGTGTGGCTCAAACTGTTTGGTCGCGGAATCGTGGAAACGCCCGATGATTTCGGGCAACTCGGCGCAACTCCGTGGAGCGAAGGCTTGCTCGATCATCTCGCGCACAAGCTCGCGCACGGCGCAACGTTCAAGTCACTCATTCGCGAAGTGGTGCTCTCGCATGCATATCGCGCCGCGGCGGAAACCGGCGAGTTCCCTGCGACGGCATGGCATGCGTTGCCGGTGCGTCGGCTCGATGCGGAATCGATTCGTGATGCGATGCTCGCAAGCAGCGGTCGACTCGATCGCGCATCTGGTGGCCCGAGTATTGCCGCGCGACTCACCGATCACATGCAAGGCCGCGGTCGTCCTGAGCAGAGTGGTCCGGTTGATGGAGCGGGGCGGCGCAGCGTGTATCTCGAGACGCGGCGCAATTTTCTCGATCCGTTTCTGCAAGCGTTTGATCAGCCCGCACCGTCGACGACCTGCGGCAAACGACATACATCGAACGTTCCTGCGCAATCGTTGGCGTTGCTCAACAGCGAGTTGTCGCATGTGTTGGCGACGCAGTGGTCGCAGAGTGTGCTCGCGCCGACGAGCGACGACGATGACGCGCGCGTCGAACACATGTGGTTCGCCGCGTTTTCCCGCGCGCCACGTGACGAAGAGTTGTTGGCTGCGCGTGCGTTTCTCGCAGCAGAACGCGCGGCGGATTCATCGAACGAAGCGAATGCTCACGCGTACGCCGCGTTGGCGCACGCCTTGTTTTCTGCGAAGGAGTTCGTGTTCTTGCGATGAACGACCATCTTCAGCCTCATCACCACTGCGGACGGTTCCGCGAAACTCCACTCACGCGACGCGACATGCTGCGCAACGTTGGTGGCGGCTTTGGCCTGCTCGCGCTCTCGAGTTTGTTGTCCAAGAACGCGGATGCCGCGCCCGCGCCCCACGATGCCGCACAGATGATCGCGAGCCGCGCGATGATGGCCAATCATCATCGAGGCAGCGCGCGCAGCGTGATCTTTCTCTACATGGACGGCGGCCCGTCGCAAGTCGACACCTTCGATCCCAAGCCGCGCTTGCGTGACTACGACGGCAAACCGTTTCCCATGAAGACGGCGCCGACGCAGTTCAACAACGACGGCAACACGCTGGCCTCTCCGTGGAAGTTTCAGCAATACGGCGAGTCGGGGTTGTGGGTGTCGGATCTCTTCCCGCACATCGCGACCATGGCCGATGAACTCTGTGTCGTGCGTTCGATGACCAGCGATTTCTCTGAGCACACCAACGCGAACTATTTTCTCCACACCGGCTCGGGAATTCCTGGTCGCCCTTCGATGGGCGCGTGGTCGTCGTACGGATTGGGTAGCGACAACAACGACCTTCCCGAGTTCGTCGTTGTCGAAGGCGGATTGGTTCCTCCGGGCGGATTGGACTGCTTTTCCGCAGGTTTTCTGCCGGCGCGACATCAAGGCTCGATCATGCGTCCGCGCGGTGATGCCATCGCCGACGCCACGCCGCGTGACGCGTTCGACGCACAAGCACGGAAACGCGCGTTGATCGCACAACTCGATTCCGCTTTCGCGCACGAGTCCAATGCGGAAGCGGTGGACAGCGCGATTCGCAATCACGAACTCGCGTATCGCATGCAAGCAGCGGTGCCCGAACTCTCATCACTCGACGACGAGAGCGCGGCGACGAAGGCGCTCTACGGCTTCGATGCGCCCGATGAGGCGACGCGTACCTATGCGCGTGAATGTTGTCTCGCGCGACGATTGGTCGAGCGCGGTGTGCGCTTCGTCGAAGTGACTTGTCCGCGCACCAACGCTGATCGTTGGGATCAGCACGGAGATTTGCGCGCGGGACACGAAGGCAATGCGCGCGCGGTCGATCAACCAATCGCGGCGCTGCTGCAAGACCTCAAGCGTCGCGGCTTGCTCGAATCAACGTTGGTGGTCTGGGCCGCTGAGTTTGGTCGCACGCCTTTCGCGCAGGGCAGCAACGGACGCGATCACAATCCCTTTGGATTCACAGTGTGGATGGCCGGCGGCGGCGCGCGCGGCGGAGTGGCCATCGGAGCGACCGATGAGTTCGGCTATCGCGCCGTCGAAAAGCCCTACAAAATCCACGATCTCCACGCAACGATGCAGCACCTCATGGGCATTGATCATCGTCGGCTGACGTTTCGGTCTGGTGGACGCGACATGCGTCTCACCGATGTGCACGGCGTGCTCATTGACGATGCGATTGCGTAGCGTCGCGTCAGTCCAGCACGAGCTCGGCTCGCGTGTTGCGTTCGATCTGAATCAGAAGCGGCAGCGCGAGAAACACAAGCAATCCAAGGATTGCGCAGCCAACACCGATGAGGGCGGGCATGAGGAGCGCTCGTCGAGATGCGTCGCTGAATCTCGCCGAGGACTGATCTGCAGCGTGCTGCTTGTCGCGTGCTTCGAGCAGTTTGATGAACTCGCTGATGAACCAGTTTGCGGCGCTCGCACCGTCGCAATCTTCGCCCTTTGGATTGCGCGCTCGAAAGGCAAGTGCGAAGTCGCGCAGTCCACGGACGAACTGATCGCGATCGTCGTCAGGCATCAGCCGCACACGACGGCACAGCACTGCTCGAGCGGAATCCTGAAGTGCCAACGCGCTCATCACTTCGTCGAGTTCAGTGGCGTACTCAGAGCACTCATCAATTTCGATGCGTGTTGCCGTCGCACGCCCATTGCTCGTCGATGGGTTTTCGTCGGCAGATTGGGGCGGTACCGCACACTCGACCAAGAACGCAACGATGTTCGGAGTCGAGATTGCCGCGACTGGTCCCACACTCGATGCGGGAAGCAGCGCGTACGCGCCAAGTCCAACGTTGAGTATCACCGTGAGCGCTGAGAGCACGATGAGCAGAACGCAGATGACGCGCGCGAAACGGAACGCGCCACGTAACACACGATCCGCAACACCGACTGGAGCGGGCTCGGCTCGCGCGCGAAGCGGTGGCGGTGAACTTCGAGGCGGTACGAAACTCTCGCTCGCGACTGTC
>QWPW01000049.1 GCA_003671025.1 Planctomycetota bacterium | reverse complement strand
ACCGAATCGGGCACTGGGTAACCCAAGTGCAAGTTGAGCTTCTCGAGTTCCGACTTCACTTCGCGAAGCGAAGTTTTGCCGAAGCTGCGCACGCCGAGCAGATCGTCTTCGGTGCGCTGCACCAATTCTCCGACGCTGCGAATCTTGGCGGTTTCGAGGCAGTTCGACGCGCGGACGCTGAGCTCAAGCTCAGTGACCGGCATACGAAGCTTGCGGATGATTTCATCGTCCTGCTCGTTGCAGGCCGCGACATCTTCCGACACCATCGAGTCGCCGAGTTCATCGAACTGGACGAAGGGGTTGAGGTGCTTGCGAAGAATCTTCGCTGCTTCCACCAACGCCATGTCGGGGGTGACGGTGCCGTTGGTCCACAGGTCGAGGATCAACTTCTGATAGTTGGTCTGCTGACCGACGCGAGTGTCCTCGGTCGCGAAGCGCACGCGCTGCACTGGCGAGAAGATCGCGTCGATCGGAATCTCGCCGATGACTTGCTCACCCTGCTTGGCCAGCTGCTCGGTCGCGGGCATGTAGCCGCGGCCCTTCTCGACGGTGAACTCGATATCGAAATCGATCTTGTCCGTGAGGCGTCGATCGGAATCTCGCCGATGACTTGCTCGCCCTGCTTGGCCAGCTGCTCGGTCGCGGGCATGTAGCCGCGGCCCTTCTCGACGGTGAACTCGATATCGAAATCGATCTTGTCCGTGAGCGTCGCGATGACCTTCTCAGGGTTGATGATTTCGATGGTCGCGTCGCACTCGATGAGTTCCGCAGTGACGTCGCCAGGACCTTCGGCGGAGAGACGCATGGTGCGTGGTCCTTCGCCATCCATCGCGACGACGATGCCCTTGATGTTCAGGATGATGTCGACGACATCTTCGAGAACGCCTGGAATCGTCGAGAATTCGTGAGTCACGCCCTTGATCTTGACCTTGGTGATCGCAGCGCCCTCAATCGAGGAGAGCAGCACGCGACGAAGGCTGTTGCCAATGGTGGTGCCGAAGCCTGGCTCGAATGGTTCCGCGGTGAAACGCGAAAAGGTGCTCGTGCGGCTCTTGGGATCGGGAATGATGTTGGCGGGCAGTTCGAGCCCGCGCCAGCGAAGATGCATGTCCTACTCCTGTGCCCGAAATGGGCTCCGACAGTCTTGGGCGCGAACGCCCATCAGTGAACCCGTGCAGCTCGGACTCATCACACCTGTCGGCGTGCGGCGAGTCCTTCTGTGCGCGGAGAATTGTTCGAATCGCTTTGGTTCCGCAGCTTTGAAAGCCGGAGGCACCAAACAAACCTCCGCTGCACCCATCGCGAAAGCGACGATTGCAGCGGAGAAAATTTCAGATTAGACGCGGCGCTTCTTCGGTGGACGGCAGCCGTTGAATGGAATCGGCGTGTGGTCTTCGACCGCAGTCACGCGGAGGCCGTTTGCCTGCAGCGCGGTGATTGCGCTCTCGCGACCTGGGCCTGGACCCTTGACGCGCACTTCAACTTCCTTGAGTCCAACGCGCTTGGCCTTACCAACAGCCTTCTCTGACGCGCGGCTCGCTGCAAACGGCGTCGACTTGCGCGCGCCCTTGAAGCCAACCGTTCCCGCCGAGTCCCAGGCGAGAGTTTCGCCGTTGACATCGGTGATGGTCACGATGGTGTTGTTGAAAGTTGCGTTGACGTGGACGATGCCGCGCAAGACATTCTTGCGGACTTTTTTCTTGCCTGACGATGATGCCGGGGTTGGCGTGTTCATGTTCGTATCTCAGATGCGCTATGCGCGATGATCAAGCGGCGACGCGTAGGATTTTCAGGCTGCGGCAAACAAATAGCCGCAGTGATGAAGAGTCGTGATGAAGAGTCGTGATGAGGAGTCGTAGCGACAACTCGTCACGTCAGCCCTTCACGCCCTTCTTACCTGCAACGGTCTTCTTCTTACCCTTACGAGTACGCGAGTTGGAACGCGTGCGCTGACCGTGAGCCGGAAGACTCTTGCGATGACGATCGCCGCGGTAGCTCTTGATGTCCTTGAGGCGCTGGATGTCCTGCTGGACTTGGCGACGCAGCGCACCTTCAACGATGATCTTGGCATCGATGACGGCGGTGATCATCGCGATCTCCTGCTCCTTGAGGTCGTTGGTACGACGCTCTGGGTCGATGCCGACCTCGCGAAGAATCTCGAGCGCAATCTTCGGCCCAATGCCAAAGACGTAACGCAGGGAGATGCCAATCTTCTTCTTCTCAGGGATGTCGATACCAGCGATACGTGGCATATCAGGCTCCGGGCGGCCCTTGCGGGCCCCACTCTTTTTGCGCGCCACTTCGACAAGGAACTGCGAAGCGACACTGGATGTACTGCGATGGAGTTGTCTTCTCGTGCGAAACTACGGCGCGCGTGAAGTGCTCAGGATCAGATCGCGTTTCAAGTCATGCGCAGTCGCTGCACATGCCGTGATCGGCGGTGTTGGGGGAATCGGAAACTGTACCAAAATCCCCGAGAAAATCAGCCTTGGCGTTGCTTGAGCCGAGGATTCTTCTTGTTGATGACCAGACGCTTGCCCTTGCGGACAACGATCTGGCAGTCACGGGTGCATCGCTTGATGCTGGAACGAACCTTCATGGTGAATCTCCTTCTGGCGTTGATCGCGCCCTAAACGTGAGCGCGGGTACTTCGGGGTGATGCGTGGTTGATGCTTGAGGTTCATGCTTGAGCATGAACCGCAGGCTAACTTCGGGCAGTGTGCTTGACTCGTCAACCAAAGTTCTCGGTCGACGAGCCGTCTTTCATTCGTCACTCAGAATCGGTAGATGATGCGGCCCTTGGTCATGTCGTATGGGCTCATCTCTAAGGTGACTCGATCTCCGGGAAGGATGCGGATGAAAAACTTCCGCATCTTGCCGCTGACATAGGCGAGGATCACTTGATCGTTCTGAAGACGCACCTTGAAGCGCGCGTCTGGCAGAGCTTCGGTGACCTCAGCGTCGAGCGTAATTTTTTCTTCCTTCGCCATCGAATCCTTCGTTGTTGATTCTGGGTTTCTGATCTCTATTGCGTGGGTGATTGCGAGTTGTGAGTTGCTGTTGCGAACGATGAACTAGCTGACGTTGCAAAGCGACGGTGATTGTTTCGTAGTGGTGTAACTGTTCGAGGGAACGAACCGCGTGAGTACTTCGGCGCCATCGCGATTGACCGCGACGGTGTGTTCAACGTGGCAACTCGGTGCGCCCGAAGCGACCATGACGGTCCAGCCATCGGCGGCGAGCGCAACGCGCGGGCCAACCAATTCACCGAGCGCGTTGTGTCGCACTGGCTCGAGCACGAGCATTGGTTCAATCGCGAGCACCATCCCAGGACGCAGCGTGAAATCGCCGCACTCGAGATAGGAGCGATACACGGTGCATGGCACTTGCGGCGCTTCGTGGAGCGCGCGACCGATGCCGTGACCGACAAAGTCAGCGGCGATGGTGAAACCTTCGGCGACAGCGATTGCTTCGACTGCGCGCGCGACTTCGCTCCAGCGGCGACCAGGAACAATCGATTCGATCGCGCACGCGAGCATGCGCTCAGTGCACTCGAGCATGCGCCTCGACGGAGCGGAAACGGCGCCAACAGCGACAGTATTCGCACAGTCGGCGCACCATCCATCAAGTCGCACCCCGACATCAATCGAGACGAGGTCGCCATCAACGATGACACGCGCACTGGGAACTCCGTGCACAAGTTCGTCGTTGATGCTGATGCAGGTCGTTGCGGGGAACGCGTCTTTCGCGCTGCCTTCGCTTCCGCGATAGCCGAGGAAGAGCGGCTCGCCACCGGCGGATTCAATCGTGTTGCGCGCAGCAGCGTCGATGCTTGAAGTGGAAGCGCCGGCGATGCACGCGACGCGCGCTGCGGCAAGCGCCTCGGCCGCGAGTGATCCGGCGCGGCGAATGCACGCGATGTCATCGCTCGAGCGCAACGCAATCATCGGACGAACTTTGCCTGCGACCGTGTCGATCGAGGGCGATCCAGTCACGCTCGACGCGAAACGCGTTGGGCGTGCATGATCAATCTGACGATCGATGGTCGTGGCCACGGTCATCATTCAACCTTGCCGACTCCGCACACGCGGAGCTTTCTGGTCGTTAGACCCGGTGGCGAGGAAGCCTGAATAGTTGCGCATGAGCAAGTTGGCCTCGATGCGCTGAATGAGATCGAGTCCAACGCTGACGACGATCAACAGTCCAGTGCCGCCGAAGAACGCAGCGACAGAGAACGGAACGCTCAAGCTCGCCGACACGATCGAAGGAATCACTGCGATGGCCGAGAGGAATGCGGCACCGACATAGGTGATGCGCTCCATGACGGTCTCGAGGTACTCCGCAGTGCGCGGGCCTGGGCGATATCCGGGGATGAACGCGCCGCTCTGCTTCAACTGCTTGGACATCTCTTCAGGGCTGAACTGAACCGTGGTCCAGAAGTAGCTGAAGAAGAAGATCATCACGATCTCAAGGTAAACATACGGAGCGGGCGCACGGCCATCGCCCATCGCAAAGTTGTCCTTGAGGAACGTCGTAAACGTGAACTGCCAGGTACCCGGAGTGGTGTAGCCGTTGAAGAAGCTAAACACTGACGACGGGAAGATCAACAGCGAACTCGCGAACACGATGGGCATCACGCCCGCGTGATTGAGTCGCAGCGGAAGGTACTGGCGCTGTCCGCCCACGACGCGACGACCGCGTGTGTGCTTCGCCTGCTGAATCACGATGCGTCGTTGTGCCACGGTGATCACCACGGCGCCTGCGACGACGAAGACAAATCCTGCGAGCAAGAGGATCAGACCAACTGGGCCGATCACTGCGTTGTCGCCCTGAATCGATGGACTGAAGTTGGCAGCAACCCACATGACCGCTTCGGGAGCGCGACCCAAGATGCCCACGGTGAGGATGAGCGAGATGCCGTTACCGATTCCGTACTTGTCGATCTGCTCGCCAAGCCACATCAGGAAGAGGCTGCCTGCGGTCAACGCGGCGACGCCTGCGGTAAAGAAGATAATCGGTCCGCCATCGCGCAGCATTTCCGGCTGCACGAGGTTCTGTTGACGCAAGAAGAAGAGCCACATCAAGCCTTGCACGATGCACAGCGCAACGGCGGCGTAGCGCGTGTACTCGTTGATCTTGGTTTGGCCCGAGGTGCCGTCCTTCTTCAGTTCTTGCAGCGGCTTCCACACGGTGGTGAGCAACTGGAAGATGATCGACGCCGTGATGTAGGGCATGATGCCCAAGCCGAAGATCGTCGATTGCTGCAGGCTTCCGCCGGAAAAAATCGACGCGTACTCCAGCACGCGTCCGAAGCCCGTCGAATTTTTCGACGCCTTTTCAGCCGCTTCGACCAACGCCGATTGATCGACGCCGACGAGCGGAATCCAGAAACCGATGCGATAAATCGCCAACATGCCCAGCGTGAAAAACACGCGCTTGCGCAGCTCAGGGATCTTGAAGATGTTCGCGAAGGCTTGCAGCATCGATGAAGGATCAGCTCATGAGTTTCGGATCGCGCGTCTGAGTCGTTTGACGAGTCGTTTGACGAGTCTTGTGACCAGTCGTGTCTTGAATCAGGCGCGCGAAAACCAAGCTTGACGGGACGAAGTTGCTCGAGGCGAGGAGGCGCGTGTTGCGCTTCTCACGCTTTAATCGAATCAGATGAATCCTCAGCTCGCCGCGGAAGGCTTGGCCGAGGTGTGCTTGGCGGGAATGTTGCAGGTTCCGCCAACAGCCTCGATCTTCGCCTTCGCCGTCGCGCTGAACGCTGCGGCAATGACGTTGAGCTTCTTGGTGAGGTCGCCCGTGCCGAGGATCTTGAGACCGATCTTCGCGTTGGGAACGAGACCGAGCTTGACCAAAGTGGCGATGTCAACGGTGGCGCCGTTAGCGAAGTGCTTCTCGAGGTCGCGCACGTTGGCGACGTAGTACTCAACGCGGAAACCTGCGTTCGAGAAACCGCGCTTAGGGAAGCGACGCGAGAACGGCGTGGCGCCGCCGGCGTACGAGGGACGGCTCACCCAACCAGCGCGGCTCTTGGCACCCTTGTGTCCGCGAGTCGACGTGCCGCCGAGGCCGCTACCTTCTACCTTCGCCGCGACCTACGCGCTTGCGCTTCTTGTGCGGTCCGACTTTGGCAGTGATGTCATGGATCATCATGGCTAGGGCTCTCCAAGTTCGACTCCGCATTGGGAGTCGTCTGTCAGTTCAGTTTTTGATCAGGCTCAGATCGCTCGCGGATCGCGTTACGAATCGCGTCTCGCGCCGCTGGTCTCACACACAAGCTCCCGTTGGCGGAGCGCAAAGTTTGAATCATTCAGTCAAGCAAACAGGCTTGACGACGCATCATGCCGATGGAGCGGAAGGTGCGTCGCCGCTTGGCGCAGGGGCCGAAGCAGGAGCTGGCGCGCTGCTGCCGGAATCGAAGGATCGATTCTGATGCATGCCACCACCACCGCCACCACCGCCGCCACGGTTTCCACCGCCGCCGCCGCCACCGCCACCACGGCTTCCGCCGCGACCACCACCACCGCCACGACCACCGCGACGATTCTCTTCGCCGACGGTGTTCTTGGGAGCAGCCATTTTCTCGCCGCCCTTGGTCTGTGGCATGAATGCCAGACCGCGCTTGATCGCTTCTTCCACGCCCGTCTCAGGCAAGCTCACGCCGCGGAGCGACTCGACCTGCTGGCGAGAGCGAAGAGTCTCGAGTGCGCCGATCGTCGCCTTGACGACGTTCTTCGGATTGCTCGAGCCGTAGACCTTGGTGAGACAGTCGGCGACGCCGATCATCTCGAGCACTGCGCGCACTGCGGCGCCGGCGATGACGCCAGTACCAGGAGCAGCAGGCATCAACTTGACAGTCGTGGCGCCAAAGCGGCCGACGACCAAGTGAGGAATCGTCTTGCCCTGAAGTTGGAACGCGCCCATCTTGCGGCGGCCTTCCTTCTGAGCCTTCTCGATGCTCTGCGGCACCTGATTCGACTTCGCGTAGCCGACGCCCGCGCGACCGTGACGGTCACCGACGACCACCATGGCGGCGAAGCTAAAGCGGCGACCGCCTGCGACGGTCGACGAGGTGCGGTAGACGCCGACCGTGGTCGACTCGATGGATGAACTTTCGTCGATGATCTCTGCCATGGGTAGAACCAGTTTTCAGGCCTGTCGCGCCGTTGCAGGCGTTTGAGGCGGTTGATGCTTCGAACCTTCGCTCACACTTACTTCTCAGAATGCGCTTGAACGCGTGGGTCACACGCGTTCGCGCACAAAATTGCTCTTAGAACGACAAACCTGCGGCGCGGGCGCCCTCAGCGAGAGCCTTCACGCGGCCGTGAAAGAGATAGCCGTTGCGATCGAAGGCAACCTTCGACACGCCCTTGGCCATCGCGCGCTCGGCGACGAGCTTGCCCACAGCGGTTGCCTCGGACATCTTGGCGCCAGCGTCGGGAAATCCCTTGTCGCGCGTGCTCGCCGACGCGAGCGTGGTGCCCGTCAAGTCGTCGATCACTTGCGCGTAGACGTGATTGAGCGAGCGGAACACCGACAGACGTGGTCGGTCGGGGCAGCCGAGGATGGCCTTGCGAATTCCCGCCTTGCGGCGATTCCTGCGGACGACCTTGAGTGACATGCGATTCATGGGGATCTGCCTTCTCGTGAGATGCGGCACACATGCCGCAGAATGAACTTGAAGAGACGGTCCAAGCGCGCAGCGCCAGCCGTTGTCCAGAACGACGCGCTCTTAGCCGCCGCTCGCCTTGCCCTGCTTGCGAATGATGACTTCGCCGACGTACTTGACACCCTTGCCGTTGTATGGCTCAGGCTTGCGCTTGGAACGAATCGCCGAAGCGAACTCGCCCACGCGCTGGCGATCCGCACCGGTGATGGTGAGGAAGATGCCGTTCTCGGTGGCGATCACGAGCTTCACGCCCGTTGGAATCGCCAGCGAAATGATGTTTGCGTATCCGAGCTTGAGGTCCAAGCGCGTTCCGACCATCTTGGCCGAGTAACCGACGCCGACGATCTCGAGCTTCTCGGTGTAGCCGTCAGTGACGCCCTTCACCATGTTGGCGATGTTGGCGCGGGTGGTACCCCAGAACGCCTTGCGATTGCCCTGGTCGAGGCGAGTCATGTCCGTCGTGCAGACGATCATGCGATCAGCTTCGTTCCATGCGACAGAAACCTCAGGGCGATGAATCACCTTAAGAGTTTCGCCCTTAGGGCCCGTGATAGCGACCTCGCGAGTTGCGGCGTTGACAGCAACCTTGCAAGTGGCGGGGACGAGGATGGGTTTCTTACCGATGCGGGACATGACTGGCTCCTGTCGGACTCTGCTTTAGAAGTCTGAGTACGGCGATGAGTGCGGGGCGCGTGTTGCGGTTTCTTGACTGCCTACGTTTTCACATGCTCGAACTGTCGCGTTTGTGGGTCGCACTCGATTCATGCTGCACGAACTTCGTTCGTTGAAGCACAGGCGAGCGAACACCAAACGTCGTCAGCAGACTGTGGCCACAACTTCGCCGCCCACGCGCAACTCGCGCGCCTTGCGGTCGGACATAATTCCACTGCTGGTCGAGACGATCGAGATGCCCAGACCTTGAAGCGGTCGTGGCAATTCGCCCGCCGCCGAATAAGTTCGGCAGCCGGAAGTCGAAACCCTACGGATTTCGTTGATGATGTTCTCGCCGCGCACTCCGTACTTAAGGCTCACACGAATCAGGCCTTGACGGCCGTCGGCGATGCACTCGAAGTCGGTGATGTAACCCTCGTCCTTGAGGACGACGGCGACACCGCGGTTGAGTTTGTTGCTGATGATGACGACAGACTTCTCGCGGTTGCGCACAGCATTGCGAATCCGGGTCAGCATGTCAGCGGTGAGGTCTTGAATGGACATTGTCTTAGGCTCCTGTCCCCTGCCGTGTTGCGCAGGGCGGGTCGATGTACTTCGTGAATAGTTCGTTCTTGCACTCTTGCGAGCGCGTGCTTACCAGCTCGCTTTGCGCATGCCGGGAATCATTCCCTGCAGTGCCAACTCGCGGAGTTGGTGACGGCAGATGCGGAACTTGCGGTAAACGCCGCGTTTGCGGCCGGTGATTTCGCATCGAACCTCAGCTCGTGAGCTGAACTTCGGCTTGCGCGCCATCTTGTTGAACGTTCGCTTGCTTGCCATAGTGTGAATCCGTGTCTACCGCGCACGAAGCGCAGTCATGCGTTGCGGGTCAGCTCAGCTTCTTCTTGGTTTCGTCAGGCTTGACGAACGGCATTCCGAGTTCGGAGAGAACGAAACGACTGATCTTCGGATTCGATTTCTCGAACACAAAGGTCACGTGCATTCCGTGAGTGATGGTGGCGTTGGCCATGTTGATTTCGGGGAACACCGCTTGTTCGGTCAGACCGAACGAGTACGAGCCACCCTGATCGAACGACTTGTCCTTGACTCCGCGGAAGTCCTTGATACGAGGAATCGCGAGGTTGATCAGTCGATCCATGAAGTGCCACATGCGATCGCGGCGGAGAGTCACCATGAACGCGGAAGGCATGCCTTCACGAACGCGGAACTGCGCGACGGCCTTCTTGGCCTTGAGCATGATCGGCTTCTGGCCGGAGATCGTGCGGAAGTTGGCGATGATCTGATCGCGGATTTCAGGCTTCAGTTTCTGGTTGTCCAGAAACTTACCGATACCGGCGTTGATCACGATCTTCGTGAGCTTCGGAAGCTCATGCGAATTCTTCAGCCCGAATGCTTCCATGGCCTTCGGACCGACTTGGTCGATGTAGGCCTGTTGCAGGCGGGGGTTGGTACGAGTGACGTGTGCCATGGTGAGTTTCGTTTTCTGCTGTGTCGCGGGAAGCGCGACCTTGGCGTTCTGAGTTGCGCGTGCATTGCTGCGGCGCTTGACTTTCGTGTGTGATGTGCTTAGCTCACGAATGAGGGCTTAGGCAGCGATCGCAATCGGTTTAGAGCTTCTTGCTTCCAGTCTTGCTCGCGGGCTTGTTGGTCTTCTTGCCAGCAACCTTGGCAACCGGGCTCGACGCACTCTTGGTGGACGCCGCCGATGCGCCTTTGGCACCAGTTGAAGCAGCCTTAGGACCGCGCAGCTGGTGTAGTTCGCCACCACCGCGAACAGCGATGCGGGACTTCGAACCGTCGGGCTTGGAGACGAACCGCACGCGGCTCGGCTTTCCGTCAACGATTGGGCTGACGTTCGACTTATGCATTGGGCCTTCCTCCTTGAGGATCTGGCCTTGCGGACGAGCCTGGGTTGGCTTGATGTGCATCGTGCGGATGTTGGCTCCACGCACGACGACGCGCTCACCCTCGTCGATCACACGCAGGATTTCTCCCACGATTCCCTTCGAAGCACCCTTAGTAACGATGACGTTGTCACCTTTGCGAATGTGGCGTGGCATAGTTCAGATTACCTCCGTCGCGAGCGACACAATCTTCATGAAGTTCTTCTCGCGGAGCTCACGAGCGACGGCACCGAAGATGCGCGTGCCCTTGGGATTTCCGTCCTTGTCGACGAGCACGCATGCGTTCGAATCGAAGCGCACATACGAACCGTCATCGCGGCGGGTTGGAAACTTGACGCGGACGATGACGGCTTGCACCTTGTCACCGGCTTTGACTTCACCGTTTGGAAGCGCCTTCTTGACGCTGCATACAACGGTGTCGCCGATGCCCATGGTGAGGCGGGTGAAGCGACCAGTCGCAGTCGATGCTCCGAGGACGCCAATGACCATGGCTTCCTTGGCACCGCTGTTGTCAGTCACGTCGAGTCGTGATTCTTTTTGGATCATTGCTTTGCTCCGACGCCAACCGAGGTCAGCGTCAATTCACTTTCATTTCGCTCGAAGCGTCGCGGGCTTAGGGTGCAGTTCGATGACTGGCACTGAGGACCGCGATGCTTCGTGTGGTTTGCTGCTTCGCTAATGTTGCTGCTTCGCTAACTTTGCCGCTTCTTGAACACTGTCTCACTCTGTCTTCCCGAATCACACCGCTTGCGGCGCACGCTCGATGACGCGAATGAGCACCCACGACTTGGTCTTCGAAATCGGGCGGCACTCGGCCACCTCGACGCGATCGCCGAGCTTGGAATCATTGGCTTCGTCGTGCACATGGAGCACGGTGCGCTTGCGGAGGTACTTGCCGTACTTCGGGTGCTTACCCGAATAGGCAATGACCACCTTGCGGGTCTTGGAAGCCTTGTCGCTCTCGACGATGCCAATGCGGCGCGGCGAGTTTTCTGGAATGACGAGTTCGTTCTTCGTCGGCATAGTTCGTCTCAGTTCTTCGCGGCTGTGGCCGCGGTCTTGGTTGCCGCCCTGCGCGCGGTTTGTTCGGTGAGCACACGGGCGAGGTCCTTGCGGGACTTACCAATGCGGGAGTTGTCCGGGATCTTGTCAGAGGTCGTCCGGCAACGGAGTTCAAAGATGTCGCGACGAAGGCGCGTGGCCTCGGCGCGAAGGTCTTCGATCGAAAGTTTCTTAACTTCGGCAGGCGTCATGTGAGTGCCTCTCGTACTTTGCTAATGGGTGCTGCTGTCGCGCCCGTTGGAAGTGGCTCCGTTTGAAGGGAGCCGTATTTTTCGTTCTTGAGTGCCGCGCTGGAGTGCAGATCAGGTTGTGATCAGCCAGTTCAGCACTCGATGTTTAGCCAGTGTTTACTCAGTGAACCGCATGATCAGACTGCGATTCGGCGGCCAACGAATCGGCACTTCACCGGCATCTTGTAAGCGATGCGCGCCATGGCCTGCTTCGCAAGATCCTCGGGAACACCCGCGATCTCGAAGAGGATGGTGCCAGGCAGAATGCAGGCAGCCCAGTAGTCGACTTCAGCCTTACCTTTACCCATTCGGGTTTCGAGTGGCTTCTTCGAAATCGGCTTGTGCGGGAAGACGCGAATGAAGATCTTGCCCTGGCGACGAAGGAAGTGCTGAGCCGCAATGCGGCCCGCTTCGATCTGTCGTCCGGTGAGCCAGTGAGACTCAAGGGTTTGAAGTCCGTAATCGCCGAAGGCAACATAGTTGCCACGCGAGGCATTGCCTTTCAGCTTGCCGCGCTGCTCTTTACGGAACTTGACTCGCTTTGGCATCAGGTTGGACATAGTCAGTCCTCAGTCAATCTCAGTCGGGAGTTCTCAGCGCGTGCGGTTGAAGACGCGCGCTGCGTTTGAAACGAAGCAATACTCATACTTACATCAACGACGACCGCGGGCGCGAGCACGGCCACCGGCGGCGCTCGAATGGGTCTGGTCTTCATCGTGCTCGGTGTAGAGGCCCTTGAAGACCCACACCTTGACGCCGATGGAACCTGTCGAAGTGAAGCTCTGCGCCAACGCGTAATCGACGTTGGCCTGAATGGTTGACAGCGGAATGGAGCCGAGTCGGGTGTCGAGCGTTCGGCTCATCTCGGCGCCACCAAGGCGACCGGCGAGCAGAATGCGGATGCCCTTGGCACCGTTCTGCATCGAGCTCTCGGCGCGCATCTTGAGGATGCGGCGGAAGTTCGCGCGCTTCTTCAACTGCTCGGCGATGCTCTCGGCAATCAGCTTGGCATCGAGGTCGGCATTCTTGATCTCCACAACTCGGATGACGACCTTACGGCCGGTCAGAGTCTGGATGTCTTTCGTGAGCGACTCGATACCAGCGCCGCGTTGGCCAACGACCGCACCAGGGCGCGCCGTCTTGATGATGACGGTGAGCTCATCGCGCGTGCGCTCAATGAGCACATCGCTGACGGCTGCCGACATCAGGCGGTTGAGCTGCTTGTCAACATACTTGCGGATCTTGTAGTCCTCGATGAGCAAGCCACCGAAGAGTGCCTTCGGGGCGAACCATCGAGAGCGATGAGCCTCGGTGATGCCAACACGGAATCCGAACGGGTGGACCTTCTGTCCCATAGTGTTTCTCCTGAGCTGTAACGCTCAGCGCTCCTCGACGGCGATGTGAATGTGACTCATGCGCTTGATGATCGGATGCGCGCGGCCACGGTCCTTGGGTTGGAAACGATCGAGGACTGGTCCCTCGTCAATGCGCGACACGCTCACGATGAGCTTGGCTGGGTCGGCATTCTTCTCTTCCGCATTGGCGATGGCGCTCTTGAGCACCACAGCAATGAACGCCGCGCCACGCTTCTTGGAGAAGTCGAGCTCGGTGAGCGCCTCTTCGACGCGCTTGCCACGGATGAGATCCGCAACAAGACGTGCCTTACGGGGCGCGATACGTGCGAATCGGTGACTCGCTTGGTAGGCAGCTTTGGGCTGAGTAGCCATAGGTGATTTACCTCGCTGACGAACTGCGCCTTGCGCGCAAACTTTGCGCGCAAGCCGGACCGAAGTCCGACACGTTCATCAGGTCTTGAGGTTCTCCTTCTTGTTGGTGTGGCCGCGGAAGGTGCAGGTGTGCGAGAACTCACCGAGCTTGTGACCGACCATGTCTTCGGTGCAGTAGACGTCAATGAATTGACGACCGTTGTGCACAGAGAACGTGAAGCCGACAAACTCCGGGACGATCGTGCAAGCACGGGACCAGGTCTTGATCGGAACGCGCTTGGTGTTCGCCGCCTGCTTCTCGACCTTGCGGTAGAGCGCTTCGACGACGTATGGACCCTTCTTAAGCGAACGCGACATGATTGATTCTCGAGGTGTTCGCACCACTTACGTGGCGCTGGATTCGTGACTGGCTAGATGACCTAGCGAAACTAACTTTCAGACTGTGCTTGGAACTACATTTACAGTCTGATTTTTTCGAAACGTGATTGCGCAGCAGACTTCGCAGAGTGTCGGGCGGTTGCTCAACACTCGACGTGTGGTCGGGTGCTTAGAGCCTTATCAAAGTTTGAGCTGACCGTAGCGCTTGCTACGACGACGACGAATGATGCGCTCGTCGCTGGACTTGCCGTAGCGACGGGTGCGACCGCCCTTGGCGAACGTTCCCGAATAGTTACATGGTTCGCGACCACCCTTGGACACCGAACCTCCGCCGTGAGGATGGGCGTGATGGCTCATCGCGATACCACGAGTCGTGGGACGGCGACCGAGCCAACGATTGCGACCGGCCTTACCGAGCACAACCTTGCCGTGATCCGAATTGCCGACTTCACCGATGGTGGCGCGGCATTCCATCGAGACCTGACGCACTTCGCCCGAAGGCAGCACGATCGTGGCCCAACGGCCTTCTTTGTTGGTCAAGCGGGCGTACATACCAGCGCCACGGCACATGCGGCCGCCGGCTCCGGGTTCCATCTCGACGTTGTGCAGCGCCATACCCGTAGGGATGTGCTTGATCGGCATGCAGTTGCCGACCTTGGGGTCGATTTGCTCGGCCGAGCTCATCACGGTGTCACCCGCGGTGAGGCCCTTAGGCGAGATGATGTAGCGACGATCGCCGCAGGGATACTCAATCAGCGCGATGTGCGACGAACGGTTGGGATCGTATTCGATACCCACCACGTTTCCGATCACGGCATCCTTGTTGCGCTTGAAGTCGATCTTGCGGTAGCGACGCTTGTGGCCTCCACCGCGACCAGCGATGGTGATCTTGCCCTGAACGTTGCGTCCGGAACCGCGCACGAGTGGCGCGAGGAGCGACTTTTCAGGGAACTTCTTGGTTACTTCGGTATGGAGATTCACCGACGCGTTGCGGCGTCCGTTGGTGGTTCTCTTGTAAACTCGAATCGTCATTTTTGTGGCCTCTATTGCTCTGAGAGTGAGCTCGTTAGAGCGTGTCGTTTCTTGAAGCAGTCAGTGAGTGTCGGCGCGTGCGGATCAGAAGAGTTCGATCTTGTCGTCAGGATGAATCTTGACGATCGCGCGCTTCCAAGTCTTGCCGATCACCAGTCCGTAGGCATACGAACGATTGCGAATGCGACGCGTCTGGGTGTTGACACCGAGGACGCGCACCTTGTACATCGCCTCGACGGCGTTCTTGATCTGCGTCTTGGACGCGATCTTGGAGACCTCAAACGCGAAGCGATTGAAGTGACCAGATGCCCAAGTTGCCTTCTCGGTGACGATGGGGCGCATGATGACGTGGATGTGATGCATTAGGCGTTCTCCTTCTTGGCCTTAGGAGCCGCAGTCTTAGTCGCGGCGGCCTTTGGCGCGTCGATCGTTGCAGCGGACGTTGCAGCGGAAGTTGCCTTCGCAGCTTTCGGAGCCTTTGCAGCCTTCGGCGCAGCGGCGGCTGCCACTACGGTCTCGGCTTCGTCAGTCTCGGGCGTGTTGTCGAAGCATGTTCCTTCGAGGAACGAAACAAGCGCCGCCTTGTCAACCACCAAGTAACGGTGGTTGAGCAACTCGAAAGCATTGAGCTGATCGATGCGGCACACATCAACGCCAGCGACGTTGCGCGCGGAGAGCATCGCGTTGCGATTGCCCTTGTCGGTTGCAACGAGGCAGGTGCGATCGATGCCGACCGAGGCCATGAGCTTGGCGAAGTCCGAAGTCTTCGGAGCCTTGAAATCAAGCGCAGCGAAGCACTTGACTTCGTTGTCGATGAGCTTGGCCAACAGCGCATTGCGGTTGGCGAGGCGACGCATCTTCTTCGGGAGTTCGGTGCGGAAGTCTTCGCGAGTGCGAGTCTTCTTGAAGGTCACGCCGCCACCCTTACGGATGGGGGTACGCGAAGCACCGGCGCGTGCGTTGCCGGTGCCCTTCTGCTTATAAAGTTTTCGGGTGGAACCGTGCACATCGCCGCGACTCTTGGTGCGAGCCGAGCCTTGGCGCTGGTTGCCGTGGGTGATGACATACGCCTGCTTGAGCAGCGCGTAGCGGACTTCGCCGCCGAGCGTCGCTGCATCGATTTGCAGGGTGTCGATTTTCTTGCCGTTGGAATCGTAGATCGGGAGTTCGATCATATTTCGCCTCTTGCGGGGTTGAGCCCGCTTCTTCGCGTCATCCTCTGCGTGCCTGTTATTGGTGGCACGGAGTAGGAATCAACTTGGTGAATCCATCCGTTGCAGACGATTGATTCGTCTGCGCAGGAATACTTTGTGGTGCCAACTGGTTCCGCAAGCGGCCTTGTTGGCTTCTGAGCACTGCAAGCAGCCTCAGACAGTTAGGACTTGTCACCTGACTTGACCCCGACGGTTTACACGCCGTCGCGGGATGAATGCATCGTGATTGCGATCTGTCGAGACTGCGCGAGCAAAGACGCGCGCAGTCGGAATACTCAGGAAATTGCTTACTTGCCGGCGGCAGCTTTCACTGCAGCGACTCGCTTGCTCTTGCGCTTGAACACACGCGTTGCCGCGCGAATGAAGACGTATCCGTCGTTGGCGCCAGGGATCGGACCCTTGACCAAGAGCAGATTGCGCTCCGCATCGATCTTGACGACATCAAGGCTGCGAACGGTGACCCGCTCGTTACCCATCTGTCCGGCCATGCGCTTGCCCTTCTTGATCTTCGCACCGTGACCACGGTCAGTACCGTGCGATCCGATGGAACCCGAAGTGCGGTGCTTGCGCTCCGTACCGTGAGTCGCGCTCATACCTTTAAAGTTGTGGCGCTTCATCACACCGGCGAAACCCTTACCTTTGCTCACGCCGATGACGTCAACAAAGGCGGTGCCGACGAAGCAGCTGGCATCGATGACTTGGCCGAGCTGAAACGCATTCGCGGCAGCGTCATCAGTGACGCGCATTTCGCGGTGCATGCGCTTAGGCGAAGTGCTGGCCTTCTGATCGTGACCGATCATCGGCATAGACGAGTTGCGTGCCTTGATGTCCTCAAACGCGATTTGAACCGCGGAGTATCCGTGGCGATCAGCGGTCTTCACTTGCGTCACGACGCAAGGACCAGCTTCGATCACAGTCACAGGAATGTTTTTTCCATCGGGCAGGAAGAATCGGGTCATGCCGACTTTCTTACCGAGGATGGCGACTTCGCATGGCTTATTGCTCATTGTTCTACTACTTGCTTTCAGCTGTCGCGCACGTGGAGTGAATCACGGCGCGGCGGAGTCTTGTTTCCGTCAGGGGTTCGTCACCGTGAGTGGTGACGTACATGACGTTTGCTGTGAACCGTGCGAGGAACATCCTCATACGGTGGCGGGCAGTTGCTGCCCTCTATCTTTTGGCTTCGTCGCAACAACCAGAAGTTGCGCGCGAAGTCTTTTCAAGGTTTTTTAGGCCTTTTTTAGGCCTGTTTAGGCCTTGATTCTGAGAAACACACCGGCGGGGACGACGAGGCGCTGAAGCGCGTCGGTCGTGCGGTGGTTCCATTCGGTGATGTCGATGACGCGCTTGTGCGTGCGGATTTCGAACTGCTCGCGCGACTTCTTATCGATGAAGGGCGAACGGTTAACGGTGTAGATCTCGCGGCGGGTTGGCAGCGGAATCGGACCAGCTACGCGAGCGCCAGTGCGCTTCGCTTGGTCAACGATCTCGCGCGCCGAAGCGTCGAGGGCTTGATGGTCATAGGCTTCCATGCGGATGCGGAACTTACCACCGGTCATTGCGCGTGCCTCGTTGTTGCTTGGGGGTACATGCTTTAGGAGTTCTTACTTGCGGAAACTGGTGTCAGGTTTTTGTCGATGCGCGCACTGCTTGCAGTTTGACTGCTGCACTTGTGCGCGCCTCGTCACTCTCGCGATGCTGTCGCGATTTCATTTGGGCTTCAGCGTTTGTCGTTGATGCGCGCAGTGCTTGCATCGAAGAATCACGCTGAATCCGCAGGAAATCGTTGATTTTCTGCTGTCTCTGTCATTCACACAACTGCTTGAAGCAGTGCGTGAACTTCACTTGCCAACTTGTCACACGCGCGTGCGCAGAGACAAACACGCCGCGACGGCACGAGGCCGCTGCGGAGCGAATCGACGAAGATAGCGATTTCCGCGCCGCTGTCAATGCGCGAGCGTCGTTGCGAATCGAAGCGCGCATGTTCAGTTGCGTTATGAGTCGTGTATCGATCGCGCTCATGCGAATCAGATGCCTCGATGAGCCGCGCATCTCGATGGCATCACGCTTCACCATGTGTGCGCTTGAGTTCGTCACTCGCTCGAGCTTTTTCTTTGCGCGCGACGAACCATCATTGCTTTCACTCGCGCATCGCTCGCGCGATGAGGCGACACCTTACGATCTCCTCGCTATGAGCACGCTCACTCAACTGTTGAACGCCGCGCAACTGGGCCGACCAAGCGCGATCGCTCTTCTGCCCTGCTTCTTGGCATTATCAGCCCAGAGCTTGTTTGCGAGCCCTTGCGCGCCATCATTTCTGGCGTCAGCGAGTTCAGCGCAGAGCTCCGCTCAGGCGCAAACTCCGCCGAGGAGCAGCGCCGAACTCGCCGAGGTTCCGCTCGACGCTGACCTCTTAGGCTTCACCGTGCGCGTGCCTTCGGGCAGCACGGTGCGCGTCGAAAAGCTTCCTGCTGCGAGTTACCTCGTCTCCGATTCGTCCGAGGTTCCGTTGTGGAGATTGCGCGCGACGTCGCTGCGAGCCTCGCGCGCGGAGACTTCGGCGAAGACGCAATGCGACGAGTATCTCGCAGACCTCACCGCGCGCGAGCAAAAGTTCGACGTGCTGGTCAACGAACCGCGCAGTATCGCGGGCACCAACGCGCACCTCTTCTACATCTCCGTCGCATTGCCTGCGGGCGGAGTGGGAATCTCTGGCACGCTGATCATTCCTCACGGAGTCGACAACTATCTGGTGTTCTCGATTCTCGCGCTCGAGGATCGATTCGCGCAATCGCGCGCGTTGCTTGATCGCGCGTTTGCCACCATCGAACTCAAAGACGTAGAGAAGCTCGCGACAACTATCTGGTGTTCTCGATTCTCGCGCTCGAGGATCGATTCGCGCAATCGCGCGCGTTGCTTGATCGCGCGTTTGCCACCATCGAACTCAAAGACGTAGAGAAGCTCGCCGGCGCGCGCGCTTCGTTGTTAGGAATTGGCTCGGTCATGACCTCGCTGTTCACCGAGCAAGCGTTGCGCGCGACGATTCATCCTGAGCCGCGTTTCTATCGCATGTGGAAACCAGGTGATGGCAGTGAGAAGAAAGACTTCGGTTACATGGCGGTGCGCGTGCGTGAAGGCAAGCGCGGCGAAGTTGATGCGTCGAAAGATGCGCGCGCTTTCAAGGGCGAAGACGCAGATGTGGGATTGCTCGCGACAGTCGATGCGCGCGTGGTGGTCAACGGTGACGCGACGCACACGCTCGATGTGCAGAGTCGTTACTTCATGACCTTCGATCGCGCGTCCGAGTCTTGGTCGATGCGTTCAACCGAGCGACAGAAACGCGCAGAGCGTTCATCCGCGCAGACTGGTTTTCGCGCCGCACCGAGTGTTGGCGCGCCGCGACCGAAGATTCGCGTCATCACCGCCACGCGCGATGGCATGACCCGCGAACCGCAAGAGTGGTCGTTGCCGCCGGTGTATCTCTCGCAAGTCGAACTCATCGTGCTCGGCGAGTTGCTCCCGCGCGTGCCTGACGCGGAGCGCATTGAGTTTGCTGATTACGCGTTTGATCAACGCGAAGAAAAACTTCCGCAACGACGCGAGACATGGACACCAACTACGGAAGGCTGGCGTTTGGAAACGCTCGCGGGCAGTTCTCCCGCGCCTCTGCTGCAGGACTTCGATAGCAAAGGTCGGCGCGTGCGTCGCATCGATGTTGACGGCACCGTGACTGAGTTCATCGAACTCGCCGCATTGCGCACGCTGTGGAAATCGAAGGGTCTTCCCGTCGAGTGAGGCGCGTCGCGCTCATGATCTTGCTGTGCACTGGTTGTCACACGGCCGCGCCGAGACCGCATCAAGCAGCGACCGCGTCGTTTGCGGTGATCAGCGCAAAGCCCTACGCACAAAGCGAAATACACACGCTTCCCGCGCGCGCGTTCGAGTCAACCGATGCGAACATGGCGACCTTCGCCGTGCTCTCCGGTTCGCGCGATGGCGAGATCATCACCCGACGCACGCGCACACTCGACGACGGCACGATGGTGATCGAAGAAGTTGACGAGCACGGAACCGACCGCACCACACTCGCGCCGACCGATGAAGGCTGGCTCATGCGCGTGGTCGAAACCGCGCGCGAAGATTCGTCCAGTACATTCATCCCCGGATTGCTGTGGTTGCCGCCCGAACTCAGCAGTGACGCGAACGCAACTAGCGCAAGTGCGATGCGCGTGAAGCGTCTCTCTGACGCCTCGCCACGCGCGCGCGGAAATGCGACGCGAACGATTCGTCTCGTTGGTGAAGCGGAGATCAAAGTCTGCGGCCAACCACTGCATGCAAGCGTGGTCGAGATTGTGTTTGAGGCAACGCTCACCCTTGCGACTGCACGACGCACCACCGAGTTGTTTCTCGTTGACGGACAAGGCATCATGGCGGAGCGCTGGCACGAGCGCGTCATGATGTTGGGACTCGTTCCTCGCGAGAGCGATGAGATCATCGTGCGCGTTGCAACGGTGCCAACGCGCTGATTTTTACGGTCAAACTCGCACTATGCCCGCCACGACTCCACGCATCCTCATCGCGATCCCCGTGTTCAACGAAGAGAAATCCGTCGAGCGCGTGCTGCTGCAAGTGGCGCGATACGCCGCGCAATTCAACGGCGACGTCATGGTCATCGACGATGGATCCACCGACAGCACGCCGTCGTTGTTGGCCAAACATCCCGTCGAAGTCATTCGTCACGGAAACAATCGCGGCTACGGTCGCGCGATGCGTGACATGCTCGAGTGGGCTGATTTCCGCGGCTACGACTGGGTCATTTCGATGGACTGCGACGAGCAGCACGAGCCCGCGAGCTTGCCCACCTTCGCCGCAGCGGCGGCGCAATGCGATGCGGACATCGTCTCGGGCTCGCGCTACATCGACGAATCATTGCCAGGAGATCCTGCGCCAGAAGATCGTCGCCACATCAACGCACTGCTCACCCAAGAACTCAATCAACGACTGTCGCTGGGGATCACCGATGCGTTCTGCGGCTACAAGGCGTATCGCGCCGCGCCGTGTGCCGCGCTGTCACTCGACGCCAACGGTTACGAGTTCCCCATGCAGTTCTGGGTGCAAGCGCGCGCCGCAGGACTGCGCGTGCGTGAGCTTCCCGTGCGACGCATCTATGTGGACATGACGCGCACATTTGGTGGTGGTCTCGATGAACCCAGTCGACGTCTCGCCGCCTATCGCGAGACGATGCATCGCGAGATCCGTCGTTGCGCGCGACGACTTCCAGTGCGCGCGATGGATGGACTCAACGAGATGCTCGGAGCGCACGCGTGAGCACGTCGAGTCAAGCGTTGATTGAGGACACACTTGCAGCGGCTTCGTTGGCGCGACAATACTTCGAGAGTGCATTTTCGCAGCAATTCCTCGGCGAAACGGTGGATTCATGGCGCGCACAGACACGGCGCGCGCTCAATCTTCCCACCGATTTGCCGCTGATCATGACTGGTCATCAAGCGGGAATCTGGCACGCAGGCATCGCCGAAAAGTTTGTCGTCGCACGCGCCATTGCTGATCGCATCGGAGGCGCCGTCGTGCACATCGTGGTCGATCACGACTGCAACGACGCGTCGCTCATCTCGTATCCCGCGTTGGTGGAGACGGCGCAGGGGCGAACGCTGACGCGATTCGCACTCGATCGTTCGCCGCGCAGCAACGCGCCCAACGCGCTGCGCAAACCAGTGCGTTTGATGCGCAGTGATCGCGCGCATGAAATTCCTGCGGATATCGACGCCGCATTGACGCGCATCGAAGCCGCAGTGCGCGCCGAGTACACGCAACCAACTCTCGCATTGCAAATGGCGCACGCGGCCAATCGATTACTCGCGCCTCGCGGAAGTGTTGACTTCACCATCTGCGCATCGACACTCGCGTCCACATCGATTGCACGCGCGATGCGTGAGCAGTTCGCTTCGCTGCGCAACTCGTACAACGAAGCAATCGCAGGCCAACGCATCGCGCCGCTCGCGAGTGACGCGTTTCCCTTTTGGGTACTCGACCGCGCGAGCGCGTCGCGTCGCCCGTTCATGAGCAGCGATCTCGCGCTTGATCGCGCGCAAGCGGCGTGCACAACGATCGCGCCACGCGCGCTCACGCTCACAGCACTCGCGCGCATCGCCGCGTGTGACCTCTTCATCCACGGCACCGGCGGCAGCAAGTACGACCTCGCGATGGAGTCGTGGATGAGCGACGTGTTGCGTGTGCCTGCACAGCGCGTGCTCGCACCACGCATCGCCGCGACTGCGACGCACTTCGCAGCGCTGTCGCAGTTTGTTCCCGCGCGCGAGATGAGCGCAACTCCGCAAGCGTTGCGCGCGCTCGAGCATGATCCCTTCGGTGACAACGGCGCGAGCAAGCGTGCGTTGCTCGCGAATATCTGCGGAACCCGCGCGCAGAAACGCACCGCTTATCTCGCGATGCAACGCGCACTCGAGCAGTCACGCGCGCAGCACGCGATGCAACTGACCGCGATGCGGCTCAGCGTGCAAGCCAACGCGCACGCGCGTGCCGTGCATGAACTCGCGTTTGATCGCACCTGGCCGTTTCCCATGAGTGGGCCCGCGACAATATGACGGCGCGATTGCCGCGTACACGTTCGCTTGCATTCGAAACGCAGCGCTGTGCACATCGGACGAGTCTCCGCCATTCTCCCTGTCACCTCGTGTAATCGCGGCGAGACAATCACTCAGTCAGCCATGACCCTACCGAGATTCAATC
>QWPW01000048.1 GCA_003671025.1 Planctomycetota bacterium | reverse complement strand
CACCCGCAAGCACGCCCACGCGCATCCCGTCCATTCGCTCGTGCAAGCGTCCCGTGAAGTAACTGAGCGCGTGCAGCAAGAGAAAGGCGCACACCAACATCGCAACCAGAAACGGCGCTTTGGGGCCCAGACCAAGCGCCTGCAGATTGAGATTGCCATCGATGAGCACAAACTTTTTGATGCAGTACGTCAGATCAGCAAAGTCAAACGGATCGATCGGATTGTTGATGCGAAAGAGCAACCATCCGAGCACGACTAAATACATGGTCGCGATCCAACGCATCGCGGTGCCGATGCGTGTGTGAAGCAGTTTCTCGAGCAGCGGGAATCCAGCCAAGATCCAACGCAGGTATCGATTGAGGCACAACAGGATCCCCTGGTAGAAACCCCACAAGACAAAGTTGGCGCTCGCGCCGTGCCACAAACCACCAAGCACCATCGTGGCCAGCAGGTTGGAGTACACGCGCGGGACACTGCCGCGACCGCCGCCGAGCGGGATGTAAAGATAGTCACGCAGCCATGTCGAAAGCGAGATGTGCCATGTGCGCCAGAAGTCGATGATCGATGTTGAGAAGTACGGAAAGTTGAAATTGATCGGCAATTCAGGGCCGAACATGCGACTCACGCCGCGCGCGATGTCGGAGTAGCCTGAGAAGTCACAGTAGATTTGAACCGCGAAGAGAAACGCGCCGAGCATGACGACGAGGCTTGATGCGCCGCTCGAAGCAGGATTCGCCAACAACTGATCAACGAGAGGCGAGATGCTGTCTGCGATAAGCACCTTCTTCACGAGCCCGTTCAAGCAGAGATTGAAGCCCGAGATGACGCGCGCTGAGGAGAAGCGCCACGGGTCACCAAGCGTTGGAAAGAAATTGTCGGGACGAATGATGGGGCCCGCGACAAGATGGGGGAAGTAGCAGACGAACAGCGAGAAACGCATGAACGACCGCTCGGGCGTGAGTTGTTTGCGGTAGGCATCGATGGTGTAGGACATCGATACGAAGGTGTAGAAGCTGATGCCCATCGGCAGCAACACATCGAGGTGCGGCCGCGTGAAGTCTGCGCCGAATGCCACACTTGCCGCGCTGATCCCTGCGATAAAGAAGTTGAAGTACTTGAAGAAGCCGAGGACGCCGAGGTTTGAGATGACGCTTGCAACAAGAAATGCTTTGCGTCGTGCTTCGCCTCGATAAGCGCGCCAAAGCCACTCGTATACGAACGGCCACGCGATCGAAAAGATCAGACACGCGCCGAGCGATATCCATGCGGCGTAAGTTCGTGGCGTTGCGATGCTGTCGGTCGCGCGAAGCGTCCAATCGCCGACTAGCAGCGGCTGCAGCACTGAATCGATTGTCCACGCGATTCCTTCACGACCAACGCCTTGCACCAGTTGCCAATTCAAGCCGAGCGTCAGCAACGCCATCACCATGGTGAAGCCCGACAACTTCCACCGCCGCTTCCAAGAGAGTTCTTCCTTATCCATCCCGAGCGCCGCAACGAAATCGACGAGCGAGGTGATGAGCAACAAGATGAGGAAGCGCACATCGAGCCACGCATAGAACACATACGACAGCACCGTGATGAGTGCGTGCTGCCGCGTGTTGCGACGACTGATCGCGATCATCGCAATCGCGACGATGAAGAGGATGAGGAATTCGGGAGTTTGAAAGAGCACGAGTGTGGAGAGTGCGTTGAGAGTGCGTTAGTCACGCGTAGAGGAAGATGGTTGAGCAGTGTCCTGATCGACTTGAGCCAGGCCCGCGCCAATCAGTTGCGAAAGCTTCGCGCGACCTGATGCGTTCGGATGCAGCGCATCGGCAAAGTCTTCGGCGGTCAGCGCGTTCGATGCATCGAGAAAGATTCCAACTGATGACAATGCGCCTGCGTCCGCTGAGGGCTTCTCGATAGTCGCGTTGAGTACACGCTCGCACACAACACGAACACGCTCGGCGTAGGGCGAGAGTGCTGCACGCAACTCAGGATGAATCGGCCCTGCAACTAACACGAGATACACACCCGCACGCCTCAGTTCCATGAGATCTCGTTCAAGATCCTGTTCGTGTAGTTCTGTGCCGCCACTCGCTTTCGCGACGGTTTCGGTCGCGATCTGACGCAGATGCCCCTCAAGTGTCGCACCAGAAATCGATTGCACGAGTTCGAACGGCGCGACCCAGTCATCGAATCGCGGCGGTCGAATTCCCGAGCGAAACCGCGCGCGCAACCCCAGGTTCACCGCTGTTTGCGGCGCATTTCGGAAGTGCAGCGTGGCGGAAAACGCAGACGCGCGAAGCCCAGCCATCGCGTCAGCGCTGATGCCTGGGCGCGGCGAATCCATCCATCCATCAGGCCACGCAGCAACGAATCCACCGAGGTTGTAGGCGTAGGCGCTATCAACAGGAAGTGGAAACGGTTCGACAACGCTTTCGGGAATCAGCAACACGCACGCGGCATCCGGCTTCGCGCGCGCGACCAACGGCACGATGACATCGAGTCCCGTGCGATTGCATCCGTTGATGCCCAGATGCAGCACGCGCCAGCGTGGACTTGATGCGTCGTTCGCTGCGAGTTCGATCGCAGCTGCATCAAGGCCCGCCACGCTCACGGAGTCACCTAAGCAGACCAGTGTTCGCCGATCCTGCGCGTCGGGCACAAAGCCCGCGTCAAGTAACGCGCCGATCGCGATCTTGCGATCTTGATCAGTCGATCCAGTTCCAAGCTTTGGAAACAAGATCCACACGCTCACTGCTGCGGCGAGCGCAAGACCCACCAGCGAGGGAATCGCGATCAGCATCCAAGCACGGGCAAGGCTTAGGTTGCGATGCGTCTGCAAATCATGTGCTTGCCGAGTATTCATATGATCAGCGGAATCAGAGTGCGCAGAGACGGTCGGTCATAGCGTAACAAGACTACTCACCGCAATCGCGCCTACGCAGCAAAGACACGCGCGACGCAGCATGGTGGCGCGCGCAATCGTCGAGTTCGGTGATTGCTACCGAACGTGCATCGCACGAACGACACGCGAAAGCGTCGCGAAGGATCAGCGCGCGTGTGCGCGTGACAACGCTCGCTAGCATTCGCGCCATGCAACAAGTCGTTGATCGCTCTGCTTCAACCAGCGTCACTGCGGCTGACATCGGCGCGATGGCTCGGCAGGTGTTTCGCGATGGCCCCGCATTCACGCGGTTCTTGCAGCATCATCGTCATCGCATTGCGCCGATCGAACGACTCATCGCTCTTGTGCCCCCCCGCTGCGACATTCTCGATGTTGGTTGCGGTGGCGGACTGCTCGTCGCGTGCCTCACCATCTGTGGACGAGTACGCCGCGCGCACGGAGTGGACTCGTCGAGTGCCGCGATCGCCAACGCGCAAGCGGCCGCGAAACGTCTTGCGTCGATGGTGCCCGATGCCGAGTTGTTGTTCGAGTGTCGCGACGTCGAGGCTGGACTTCCCGATGGTGAGTTCGATGTGGTTGCACTCATTGACGTCTTGCATCATGTTCCGCCGACTGCGCAAAAGCAGGCGTTTTTGCAGGCAATGACCCGCGTTCGTCGCGGCGGGATGTTTCTCTACAAAGACATGTGTGACGCACCGTGGTGGCGCGCGGGGCTCAACCGCATGCACGACCTCGCACTCGCGCAGCAGTGGATTCATTACGTTCCGATTGAAGCGGCCGATCAATGGGCGACCGAGGCAGGCTTCCACATCGAATGCGCGCAATCACACACGCGCCTTTGGTACGGACATGAACTGCGTGTCTATCGCCGCCCGTTGCACGATGCGTAACCGCGAGGGCGTGCAGTCCACACACAAGCCCTGCGTACACTGCGACCCATGCCTGAGTCGACACCGATGGATTCAACACCGATGGATTCGACACCGATGAATCGCCGCGCTGCATGCCACGCACTCGCGCAGCATGGACTCATTGCCAGCGCTGCAGGACTCGCCGCGCTCGGATGCAGCCCCTCAGCCACGCGCAGCTCGATCACCACGACATCGACAAACTCCGCACAAAACAAGGCACTTATGGCCAACAGCACGAACTCCACGCGCGCGACGGACTGCACCATCATTTCCACATGGGCCCACGGAATGCCCGCCAACGCTGCGGCACTTCCGCTGCTGTTGCGTGGAGCAAGCGCGCTCGACGCCGTCGAAGCTGCCGCGCGTGTCGTCGAGAGCGAGTGCCCCGATCGCTCGGTTGGACTCGGTGGAATGCCTGACCGCGATGGCATCGTCACGCTCGATGCCGCGATCATGACGGATGACAATCGCGCGGGAAGCGTCGTCTTTGTGCGCGGAGTTGCCCATCCGATTTCGCTGGCGCGCATGGTGATGGAGCGCACGCCGCATGTGATGCTCGCTGGTGACGGCGCAGTGCAGTTTGCTCGCGCGCAAGGCGTAGAGATTCTGCGTGACGCGCGATCACCGCAAGCCGATGCGGCGTGGCGCGCGTGGTTGCTCGAGAAGAAATATGAGCCGCAGATCTCGGTGGAGAACCACGACACGATTTCCATTCTCGCACTCGATGCGCAAGGACATCTCGCTGCGGCATCGACCACCAGCGGACTCGCATTCAAAATGCATGGACGCATCGCCGATTCACCCATCATCGGCGCGGGAATCTATGTCGAGCCCGGCGTCGGCGGCGCGGTGTGCACTGGTCTTGGCGAGATGGTGATTCGCACATTGGGCGCGTTTGTCGCCACGGATGCGATGCGTCGCGGCGCCACGGCGCAAGAGGCGTGTGTCGAAGCAATCGACCGCATCGTGAAGAAGAATGGCGTCGACCCCAAGACCTATCAAGTAGGAATGCTCACGTTGAAGCACGACGGAACGACGGGCGCGTATGCGGTGCAGACTGGTTTCAACTACGCGATCGGTCGCGTGCACGGCGATGCCATCAGCAATACGTTGCATGATGCGAACTCGCTGATTCCTGCGTAAACACGCACGTTTCATGCGGCGCACGATCATGCTCGTGCGGCCCCACGCAGCGAGACGACTGCTGCACGCGTTCACATGTACTCTCTGCGCCATGATGATGCGCATCCGCTTCTTTCTCGCGCTGCCCGCAGGACTGCTCATGATGCTTGCCATCGGAGGCGCGATCGAATCGATCTCGCACCAACTGCTTCCGCCGACTCCAGCGATGGCGGAAGCGACACACAATTGGCTCGAAGGCAAGCCCAACGCACAGGCCGAGATGGCCACCGCGTTAGCTGAGCAACCGTTGCTCTCACTCGCGATGATGGTGTTCGCTTGGACCGTGAGCGCTGGTGTCGGCGCGTTTGGCGCGGGCATGATCGCGCGACGACATGAACTTCCCTTGGCGATCGCTGTAGGCATCCTGGCCACGATCTTCGTAGCGGTCACGCTCTACATACTGCCGCATCCATTGTGGATGGTCATCGCCGGACTCACGATGCCGTTGGCGTGCGCCCTCACCGTGGGCATTGCGTTGCATCGCCTCGCGCCGCGTTGGGCGGTGCCCGCACGCATCGAGCTCTCAGCGAATCGCCACAAAGAGTGAAAGCGGAGCGATCTCGATACTTCCGCGTTGTGTCGAGATGGTGCGCACGCCCGCCTCGCGCTCGTTGGCGAGAACTTGCCAGTTTCCCGCAGGAAGCTGCAGGTTTTGCGGCGCCAAGGTGCCGTTGAGCGCGACCACAATTTCTTGCGCGCTGTCGCCGCTGGCATTTCCATCGATGGTCCACGCCACGAGTTCGCCCGCATCAAGCATGTGCAGGCATTTGCGCACCGTGACGTCATCGTCCATACGAAACGCCGCATGCGCACGACGCATCGCGATCAATCCACGTGTGTAGTCGAACACTTCGGCACATTCGTCCTTCGACTCCCAATCGAAGCGATTGACCGCGTCGCCCGCGACATATGAGTTGTGATCTCCGCCTTTGCTGCGACAGATTTCGCTGCCGCCTTCAAGAAACGGAACGCCTTGGCCGACCAGCACCACCGCGAGCGCGAGCTTGTGCATCGCTCGTTTGAGCGGAGGCGTCGCCATCGGAACCGCTTTGTCAATCTTGTCGATGAGCGAGAGATTGTCGTGCGCGGAAACGTAGTTGATGCTCTCGCTCGGCTCCTGCGCGAACTCATCGATCGAACCGATCACACCCGCGCGAATGCTCGGCGCGAACCCCGGCGCGCCCATGACGAATCCCTTCTTGTCGCTGTCGAGATCACCGCGAATCGCATTGCGCAGCGAGTCGTTGAACACCGCGATCCCGAGTCCCCGCTGCGCGCCTTTGCCAAACTGTGTTGGACCTCCGCCAGTCCACGGTTCGCCGTAGAGCATCGCGTCGGCGCGCTCGCGGCGCACCTGGTCGCAGATCGCGCGCACCGTGTCTGGTGTGTGCGTTCCCAGCAAATCAAAGCGAAATCCGTCGACCTTGTACTGGCGCGTCCAATGAAGGAGCGAGTCCGTGATGTACTTGCGCACCATCAATCGCTCATCCGCGATGCTGTTGCCGCAACCCGCGTCGTTGCGTAGACGGCCGTCGGGTGTGGTGCGAAAGTAGAAGCACGGCACGGTGCCCTCAAACGGTGACGCATCGCCGCTGCTCGATGTGTGGTTGTAGACGACATCGAGCATGACTCGAATGGATGACGCGTGCAGACGCTCGATCGCAGTGCGCAATTCGACAATGGCGCGCAGCGGATCTGTCGCCTCGCTGGAGTAGTTGGACTCGGGAACATTGAACAGCGCCGTCCAGTAGCCCCAGTTGTATGCGTCGCGTGCCGCCGAAAAATCATGCACCGGCATGAGATGCACCGCGGTGATGCCCAATTCTTGAAGATGCGCAAGACCAGTGGTCGCGCCCGCAGATTGTCGCCCTTGATGAACGAGTCCTAAGTATGTGCCGCGCAATGCCGGCGGACAGGAGTCATCGGAAACTGAGAAGTCGCGCACATGCACTTCGTACAACACTTCATCGGTGGCACGCGCGCTGCGCGGCAACGCAGTGATGTTCCAATGCTGTGGTTCCAGTCGCGAAAAATCTGCGGCAACAGAGCGCGATGAATCACCAGTGGCGGCGAAGCCGTGAATGTCGGCGACCACACGTTCGCGCCCGTAATGATTGAAGCGATACTGATACGCAAGGCCGTGAAGATCGCCATTCACTTGCGTGCTCCACACTCCTCGCGCGAGACGGGTGAGGGCGATGACTCGCTCGGGTTGCACACTCGTGAGCGATGAGAACAGCAGCAACTCGACCTTCTCTGCCACGGGACTCCATGTGGTAAACGTGGTTTCCTGCGCAGAGCAGTGCGCGCCAAGATTCGCATCAAGTGGCTGAAAATCCGCTGATTCGAGCACTCCGCGCGCAAACACGGGAATCGGTTTGCCGTGTTCAATCGACATCGTCAGTCGCGCAATCTCATCATCGTTGAGGCGTCGCGACAAGCGCACTGCGGTCATCGCTCGCTCTGCGCCTGCGAGCGTGATCGCAGTTGCCAGACGCACGCGAACGGGTTTGCCTTCGCCCACCAAAGTCACCCCCAGTGCTTCAAGCGCGGCCTTGTCCAGCGGCGCGCTGCTCGCAACATGAATCGTGTCGCGTTCATCCAAGTACGCGCCGAAAACTTTGATCGCGAGATCAATCGGCGCGTCGCGGTCATAGATCGCGCGGTCTCCGCCGAGCAACCACACCTCGGTGACGGCGCGTGCGGGCACATCGATGAAGCGATCACCATCGCCATCTTTCTGCGCCCAATTCCCTTGACGGACGATGAAACCGACGCGCGCGCAATCGTCTTGCAGCGGAACAATCGCGATGCGCCCGTATGCGTCCGACTTCTCAAACGCATAGGCGACACCATCTTTATGCTCGGGCCACGCCCAGAGATTCCAATCGTCAAGCGTGCCCGTCAGTGCGGCATCCTGTCGGCGGTAATGCACCACCAACAGCCGCTTGGCGCCGAAATCAGCAGGTTTGATGGCACCGATGGAAGGACGCGAGAGTTGCGCACAAGCGCGATCAACCGCGAGCCACGGAAGCGCAGAGAGCGTGAGCAGGACTGCGACAACCACAAAGCGAAGAAAGCGATGCATGAGTTCATCGTAAGCGTGACCGCGTCCCTCGCCGAGTCAGCACGCAAGCGAATCGCGTCGCTCAGGTAGTCTGCAACAGCAATGGCAAACCCCGCAGGAATCCATCACGTGAGTCGCACCGTTCGTTTCATTCTCATCGCGCTGCTGTCGCTGCTCATCACGAGTACGTCCGCTCCCGCCGTGGTGCAGACCACTTCGCCGACCAACGCCGCAAACGCGCCGATGCAGGCCGTCGCGCCAACAACGCAAGCCACGCCAACACCGCTGCGCATTGGCGTCTATCTGCAAGCGCCGTTCGCACAGCGCTCGAGCGCGGGCACCTATTACGGCTACTCCGTCGACCTCTGGCGTGGGGTCGCACTTCGAATGGGTCAGCTGTGCAAGTTCCAAGAGTTCGCCCAGTTCGATCAGATGCTCGCAGCAGTAACCAAGGGCGAGATCGACGTCGCCGTCGCGGACATTTTTGTCACCAGCGAACGCGCACGGGTCATGGACTTCAGTCATCCCATCGCCGATGGCGGACTTCGCATCATGGTCAATCGCGATGCGAACGGATCACTCGCGGCGTTGTGGCGAGGCTTGATCGACGATGGACACATCGAAACTCTGGGCATCTGCGCGCTGGCCTTGATCGTCGTTTCCATTCCGCTGTTGTTCCTCTGGCGCAAAATCGACAGCGAATTCCCTGCGAAAAATCACGACGCCTTTGCCGAGGCACTGTTGCGCAGTGTGACCCTCACCTTCAGTGGCAAGACGTGGCTCACCGCAAAGGCAGTGTGGTACAGCAAGATTCTCGGCGCGATCTGGATGATGTGCGGCGTAGGCATCGTCGCGTATGTGACCTCGAGCTTTACCAGCGTGATGACGCTGAGCAAGATGCGGCACAGCATTACCGGCGTCGACAGTCTGCACGGCAAAGTGATCGGAGTCACGCGCGGCACGGTGGCAGACGAGTACTGCGCGAGTCGAGGGTTCGACACGCGTCGCTTCGATGGGCTTGATGGCGCGGCCGCTGCGCTGGTGGCGCACGAGGTCGATGCGGTGGTTGATGACGGTCCGATCATTCAAGCCTTCGACCTCGCTCATCCCAACTTGCGCGTGACGGAGATTGGGCCACTCTTTGAGCTGCGCAAGTACGCCTTCGCCTTTCCACCGCACTCGTCGCATCTTCACCAAGTCAACGTGTCTTTGATCGAGCTACAAGAGACTGGTGATGCCGCCAAGTTGTACAAGCAGTATTTCGGTGATTGATTGAAATGTGAGCTGGCTTGGTTGACATTGGCGCTCGTGGCCGTATTCTTGTGCGGCAACGCGAGTCAACTCAATTGCAAGGGGGAAACGGTGAGCCATTGCGAAGTAGGTAGGAGTGCCTTAGTCGGTTCGTGCGTCGTTAGAAACGCGTTGTTGCTAAGCATCGTGCTGCTCGGGGCGCTCAATGAGGCGTGCATGAGTCGCGCCGCCGCGGATCCACCCCCACTGCGCACAGCTGTCTGCGGCGATCAACGCGCGAGCGAGATGCTGCGCGATTTGCTCAACGGTACTGAATCACTCGACATTATTCTGGTTGGCGATTCCAACACGGCCTTCCAAGGTCATGGTTGGACCGATGGTCTTTCGGCCGGACTCAGCGCGCTCGGTGCTGTGCAGTACGCGACACCGCTGCTTCCTGCGGCAGTGGACGCACCGAGCATCGGCTATCGCAGCCGACAAAGTTCGGCAGTGCTGAGCGCGAGCACGCTGGCATCGGGCGCGCCCTCGTATATTCCCGGCGGAAATCCCTGCTTTAGCGGGACGTTCTCGGCCGTGCAAGGACAACCGCCGCAATTGCGCGCGCTGTTCTCCTGCGGCCTCGACACACCGCCCGCCGTGTACAACGCGGTTGGACTCCGCCCCACGGGGACCGAGACCTACGCGCTTGATTTCGCGTGGATTCCCAGCAGCGTCCTCGAGCCGTATGCCAACTTCGGTGCGGCGGTGCGGCTCGAAGTGGGCAGTTTGCTCGGGCTCACTAGTGGTCAAAATGTGACTCCACCGCTGACGTATCGCGTCGTGCGCGGCATCTCGACTACCGCACCAGCTTCGGCTCACTTCACGGTTTCATGGGTCCAACAGACGCGCGCCGCGACCAGCGCGATCTTCACCAACATCGCACCTTCAAAGAGTGGTCCGCCGAGTGGTTGGTCGTGGGTGGCCAACGAGGTTGCTTGCCCCACCGCAGTCAACACCAGCGCCGCGCACGAGGTCTTCGCCTCGTTCGCAGGAGCGGGCACGGGCGCAGGCGTGGTCGGTCCGGTTGCCGTGGCGATGCAAAGCATTATGGTGCATCGCAAGGGTCACGCGGTGCAGCCGCTCGATTATCACGGCGGCGCAACCATGACTGGAATCGCGAGCGATGTCACGACGGCAACGCGCGCCGCCATCTCGACGATCCTCGGCGAGATCGTCGCGCGGCAACGGAGTGCGGGTGGCGCTGGCCGCGTCCTCGTGCTCATGCAAGGCGGCATCAACACCGACACGGGCTTGCCAGAGTCTTGGAGCGCCGCCTGCGCCGCAATCGAAGACCGCATCGTGCAAGTCTGGAATGGCCTGCAATTCCAGCCAAAAAACCTAGCGTTTGTCGCAATGGTGTCACACCCCACCAATGCGGAAGACCACTTGCTTTCCATTCGACTCGATGCTGCGAGCAACACCCGCGCGCGTCACGGGCTGACCTTTGTCGACCTGGGAATGCTCACCAACGCGCAGGAGATGGCCGACCAACAGTGGTATCGAACGACCGAAGATCACGCGCATCTCTCAATCATGGGCTACGACACGTTGTCGGTACGGGTACTCAAGTCTCTCTTGCCCTATCGACGCTGTCCCGCCGATCTCACGGGCGATGGCCTCGTCGACGCCGCTGATTTCACCAACCTGCTCTCGGCGTGGACGAGTCCTCGCGGAGACATCGACGGCGATGGCCTCACGGACGCCGCCGATGTGACGGCGTTGCTCTCGGCATGGGGTGTGTGCCAATGAGCGCGAAGTCGCGCAGGCAAAGCGCAGACATCGCGTCGCTGCCCCACGCTACTCTTCGCGCATGGTTCGCAGCACACATGCTCTTGTAAACACAACTCAGATTTTCTTCGCGCTCGTCACGCTTGCTTTCATCACGAGCGCTCGCGCCGAAGAAGGCATGTGGTTGCCCGGAGCGCTTCCCGCAGCCGAAATGAAGGCGAAATATGGTTTTGTCGCGACGCCTGCGTGGGTGGAACACATGCAGAAATCTGCGGTGCGGATTTCGACGGGCGGCTCGGGCTCGATTGTTTCCGCCGATGGATTGGTGATGACCAACCATCATGTGGGCAGCGACATGTTGGCGAAGTTGAGCACGCCAGAGAGCGATTTGCTCAAGACTGGTTTCATCGCGCACACGCGCGCGCAAGAACTCGCGTGTCCTGATCTTGAACTCAACGTGCTGTGGGAAGTGGTTGATGTCACCGACGCCGTGAACGCCGCCGCGACCGCTGCGGGTGGCTCGGTCGCAGAAGCCGGAGCCGCGCGACGACAGGCGATCAGTTCCATCGAGTCAACCAGTGATCGTGAGAGTGGACTCAAGAGCGAAGTGGTCACGCTCTATCAAGGCGGCAAGTATCACTTGTATCGCTACCGCCGTTACAGCGATGTGCGCTTGGTGTTCGCGCCCGAAACCGCCATCGCGTTTTTCGGTGGCGACGCAGACAACTTCGAATTCCCGCGTTTTGACCTCGATTGCTGCTTCTTTCGCATCTACGAGAACGGCAAGCCGCTCGCGTCAAACACGCATCTCACCTGGAGTCAAGCTGGCGCTCAAGCGGGCGAACTGGTGTTCGTGTGGGGACATCCCGGTCACACGCAGCGTCTGTACACCGCCGATCACGTAGCTCATCTGCGCGATGTTGAAGAGCCACGCCGCTTGCGTCGTCTGTGGCGCAGCGAAGTAAAACTCACGACCTTCATGAGTCGCAGCGCTGAGAGCGCACGCATCGCCCGCGAAGATTTCTTCGGTGTGCAAAACAGTCGCAAGGCGGTGCAAGGATTGCTCGATGCGTTGCAAGATCCGGCACTGGTTGCGTCGATGCGGGCGCAAGAAGTGGCGCTGCTTGCCGCGGTCGAGGGAACTCCTGCCCAAGCACAATTCACCCAAGGACGAATGCAAGTCGAAGAGTCGCTGCGACGCAGCATGGACTTGGTCGACGATTACATGCCGCTTGAAGGACGCTTTCGCGCAGGGACTCTCGCGAGCATTGCGCGGAACGTGCTGCGTCTTTCTGTCGAGTTGCCTAAGAGCAGCGACACGCGCTTGCCCGAATACAGCGACGCAAGTTTGGAGTCGCTCTACGCGGAGCTCTATTCGCCCGCGCCGATTTACAACGCGCTCGAGATCGAGCAACTCGCGTGGTACTTCAGCGACCTCGCCGAAACGCGCGGCCTCGACAATGCCATGGTGCAGCACATGCTTGCAGGCAAGAGTCCGCGCGCGCGCGCGAGTGAACTCGTGCTCGGCACAAAACTCACGGATCCCGCAGTGCGACGCGCGTTAGTGGCGGGCGGTGCGGCTGCAATCGCCGCGGCGCACGACCCGATGTTGGACTTCGTCGCGTCGTTTGATGAAGAGAGTCGTGCCGTACGCCACGCATGGGAAGACTCGGTCGAAAGCCTGCAAACCAAGGGCTATGCCGAGATTGCCGCCGCGCGCTTTGCTGCGTTTGGCGACAAGGTGTATCCCGATGCGACCTTCACCCTGCGCATGTCGTACGGCACCATTGCAGGATGGAAGACTGAGACTGGCGAGACGATCGCGCCGTTCACGACGCTCGGCGGAACCTACGAGCGCGCCGCGTTGCGTGCGGGAGATCCGTCATTTGAGTTGCCGCAGAGTTGGATCGATGCGCGCGCGAAATTGCCGCTGGCGACGCCGTTCAATCTCGTCTCCACCAACGACATCATCGGCGGAAACTCTGGCTCGCCGATGGTCAACGTCAAGGGCGAAGTGGTTGGCTTGGTGTTCGACGGCAACCTCGAGAGTCTCGCGGGCGATGTGGTGTATGACATCACGCGCAATCGAACCGTCGCGGTTGATACGCGTGGAATGCTCGAGGCTCTGCGCACCGTGTACGACGCGAAAGAGTTGGTCAGCGAGTTGACTGCGCCAAAGCCAGTGATTCCCTAAGTGAGTCACGCGACGCAGCGGCGTAGCAACGCACTCGACTCGACGCATGATCGCAGCGACTTATTTGCTGCCGCTCATGATGAAGTGCATGCGCGCCGCGGCTGATCAACGCGAGCAATGAACACGACGAGTACGCTGCGTCAATGCTGCCACTCGCCATGACGTCTGCGCTCGCGATACTCACTTCCGTTGTCACGCTCGCCGCTCCGCCCGATGCCGCGCGCATCGCCAGCGACATCGCCGAGCTTTCGTCTGACGCGATGAACGGACGCGCGTTTCACTCGGCTGATGGCGTGCGTGCCGCGGAGTGGGTCGCGGCGAAACTCGCGCAAACAGGGGCAAAACCGCTCGACGGACGCGATTCGATGCTGGTGCCAATCGCACGCGATCCTAAGGCGTCGCCCAATGTGGTCGCGTGGATTGCGCCGCGCGGCAAAGCGCCCACCGGCGAATACATCTTGGTCACCGCGCATTACGACCACTTGCCCAACGCGCGTTCGGGTGACGATCGCATCTACAACGGCGCCGACGACAACGCCAGCGGAACCTGCGGCATGATCGCGGTGGCAGAGACGTTGCGCGACATCGAACTCAATGTCGGCGTGGTCTTCGTCGGCTTCACTGGCGAAGAAGCGGGCATGATCGGCAGTCGCGCCTTCATCGAAGAAGAGACGCTACCCATCGCACGCATTCGCGCCGACTTCAACATGGACATGATTTCGCGCACCGATGATGCGGCGATTCGCCTCGATGGTGGTCCGCAAGGAAAAGTGCTCGTCGATCTGTTGGTGCGCCTCGCGCCGCAAGTCATGCTCGACATGAAAGTCGACACCCATCTCGATTGGTTGCAGCGCAGCGATCAAGGCGCGTTTCTGTCCGCGGGAATTCCTGCAGTGCTCTTTAGTTGTGAGGACCACGTCGACTACCACAAGGTGAGTGATCACGCGGATAAGACCGACAGCGTGTTGGCCGCGAAGACTGCAGCGTTAGTCGCACTCGCTGTGCCCGCGTTTGCGGCGGAGATGTCACCGCGTTTTGACACGACGCCACTCAAGGTCGACGCGCTGGAAACTCAAGCGCGCACATTGCGTGTCGGACGCACGCGGGAGTTCGCGCCGTTTTGGATTGCGCCCAAGCGACGCTCGAAAGATCGCGGTTTTGATGGGGATTTCTGCACAGAACTTGGCAAACGCCTCGGCTGGAAGCTCGAAGAAAAATCAGTGGCCGTGGGCGATGAAGTGCGTGCCTTGGAGCAAGGCGAAGTCGATGTCATCGTCAATGGTTTCTTCGCAACACCCAAGCGCGGCGCCGAATTCGCACTCACCGCCCCCTACCTGACCAGCGATGGAATTGGCGCGCTGGTGAAACGCGACTCTGAGTTGACCAGCGTCACACTCGACGGGAAAAAACTTGGACTCTCCAACGATGAAGTTGCCGCCGCGTGGCAAGCGCAGTTCGCGCCCGGTGCAACCGTGATCGCACTCAACGGACCAGCAGGTGCGGCCGCGACGATGATCGAAAACGGTGAGCTCGATGCAGTCATCACTGACTTCGCTTCCGCAAGCGCGCGCGCGCAACGCGACAAATCATTTCGCGCGCTGCTGCTGCAAGCAACTCCGATCGTGTGTGCGCTTCGTTCCCATGACTCGGACATCGCCGCGCGCATCTCTGCGGAGATTGCGGCGATGGAGTCCGATGGAACGCTGGCAACATCGCGCGGCAAGTACGCCCTCGCGCCAACACATCGCGTGATCGGACAGGACAAAGGTCGCGTGATCATTCTCTCTGCGCAAGGCAACATCGAATGGGAAGTCCCGTGCAATCACAACTCGCACGACCTCGCAGTGCTAGGCAACGGCAACGTCCTGCTTCACCGCGCGGCCAATGAAATCGTGGAGATGACGCCGGAGAAAAAAATCGTGTGGCAGTGGAAGAGCACCGCGGTCGCGCCCTACACGGGATCTGTGGAAATCCACGGTTTTCAGCGTCTTGGCGACGGTTCCACCATGATTGCCGAGACGGGAAACCTGCGCATCATCGAAGTCGATGCGGCTGGAACCATCACGCGATCAGTGCCCATCACTGTTGATCATCCCGACGCGCATCGCGACACACGACGTGTGCGCAAGACTGCGGACAACACCTATCTCGTCTGTCACGAAGGACTCGGACTCGTACGTGAGTACGACGCAACGGGCAAGATCGTGTGGGAGTACGCGCTTGATCTCAACAACGCGCCGGCGACTGGCGGACATGATGGACATGGGACCTGCGTGTTCAACGCGTTGCGACTGAAGAACGGCAACACGCTCATCGCGGGCGGCAACAACAATCGCGTCATGGAAGTGAGTGCGGACAAGAAGATCGTGTGGAGCATCGAACGCGACGAACTCAAGCGCGCCGACGGACGACCGATTCATCTCTGTTGGGTCACCTCGCTGCAAGTGCTGGCCAACGGCAACATCATCGTGGGCAACACCCACGCGGGACCTGATCAGCCGCAGATGTTCGAAGTCACGCGCGACAAACGCGTGGTGTGGGAACTCAATGATTGGAACGCGTTTGGCAATGATCTGTGCACGGGTTGGTGCATGGATCTCACGGGAGAGGTGATTCGATGAAGCGCCATACTTGGGGATCGTTCCTGCTCATCGCTTCGCTTGTGACGCCGTTTTCGCTGCAAAACCAAGCACTTTCTTGCTGCGCGGATGACTCCATTCAGCATCGCTTTCTCGCCTTTGGCAGTGTGACGCGCATCGTAGAAGCGGACGGAAGCGTCTCGTGGACCTATCCCGCGGCAACGCGCGATGGCGCGATGCTCGCCGACGGCAGCATCTTGCTCACACTCTCTCGCTGCGAGCAATACCCCGGCGGCGCCGTCATCGAAGTGAAACCAAACGCGCCCGTACAAGGCGACGCAGCAGCAGCGAAGCCCGCCGAAACCAAGCTCATCTTCAAGGGCACGCAAAGCGAAGTGAACACCGCGCAACGCCTCGACAACGGCAACACCATGCTCACTGAGGCGGGCGCGCATCCACGCATTCTTGAAGTGGACGCAAGTGGTGCGATCGTGGTCGAAGTCGCGATCCGCGGCCAGACTGACAACCACCACATGGAATCGCGCATGACGCGCAAACTCGCCAACGGTAACTATCTCGTGCCGCAGTTACTCGATCGCGTCGTTCGCGAATACACAGCGAAGGGCGAGGTGGTGTGGGAGTTCAAGACGCCCGATGAACCTGCTGATGCGAAGACTGGCGCGCCCAAAGACTCATGGCCATTCACCGCGATTCGCCTTGAAAACGGCAACACGCTCATCACCTGCACCCACGCCGACATGGTGCTGGAAGTCGACGCGAAAGGCGCGATCGTGTGGAAATTGTCCAACGCAGATTTTGATCGACCTCTGCTGCATGACCCTTGCGGCGCGCAAAGACTCGACAACGGAAACACCGTGATCTGCAGTTATGCCATCGGTGACGCAGGCACCAAGTTGCTCGAAGTCACACGCGAAAAACAACTGGTGTGGACCTTCGTCGAGAAGGATGGTCCCGGCATTCACGAGGTGCAGATCCTCGACGCGCCGGTGGATGCAGCGACGAACGCCGCGGATTCATCGAAGCCCGCGAGTGTGACGCGGCGCAATGCTCCACTGCGCTGATCGCTGTGTTGGCTTCAATTGCGCGCGCGCTGTCCCTCGTGGGACGGATTGCAGTATGGTCAATGATTCACTCACCTCCTTAGGAACCCACTATGTCTCTCGATCGTGTCTCGCGCTTTGTGGCCATCACCGTTGCGTTCATCGGCGCAGGCGCATTGAGCTACTTCGTTACTGCAGAATCCACCCCGCAGACTGCGACGCAAGCAACTCCACCGACGGCGCCAAACGCGAGCACAGACGCGAGCGACAGCGCGATCACCGCCGCCTTGCGCAGCTCCGTGGTGAACTTCTCCTGCAAGTTGGAACCGCGCAGCGCCATGCGGCCGTGGAAGCTCGACCCCGTGCAAGAAGTTGGCGGCTCGGGCGTGGTCATCGCGCCGGGACGCATTCTCACCAACGCGCATGTGGTTCATCAATCAACCGAAATCTTGCTCGAGAGCGAACAAACTTCGCTGGCGATTCCGGCCACGCTGATCGCGATTGATGTGGGACGCGATCTCGCGTTGGTGGAAACAACCGACGCAGAGTTCATCGCCAATCATCCGCCAGTGGCTTTGTTTGCAGGTCTTCCGCGCGATGGCGCGCGCGTGACCGTGATGGGTTTCCCGATGGGCGGAGAAGCGCTCTCGACAACGTCGGGCGTCATTTCGCGCAGTGAATGGGCCGACATCGGCGAGGGTGGCGAAAACGGAATGCGCGTGCAAGTCGATGCCGCGGTCAACTTCGGCAACAGCGGCGGACCCGCGTTCGTCGACGGAAAACTCGCAGGACTGGTCTTCTCCGGACTCGACAACGCCGTGGCCGACAACATCTCGTATCTCATTTCCACCGAGGAAATCGGCCGATTTCTCGGCGAAGTCGACGCAGGCACGATTGATGGCAACTGCGTGATCGCGGTGCAAACTCAAACGCTGGAGAACCCCGCACTGCGCGCGAAACTCGGCGTGAATTCGAGTGTCGCGGGCGTGGTGGTGATCAGCGCACAGAACGAATTGCTCAAGCCATGGGACATCATCACGTCCATCAACGGCTACCTCGTAGACAACAAAGGACAGATCTCCATCGAAGAGTCGCGCAAGGTTGCGATGGAGTGCGCCGCGGGACGATTTGATCCTGCGAAAGATGGCCCATCGATCAAGGTCGAAGTGCTTCGTGAAGGCAAGAGTGTTGAGGTGATGATTCCCGCGCAAGGCGAACGCGAAGGCATCGTGCGCACGCGCGTGAACGGCGCGTATCCCTATCTCGTGTTTGGACCGATGGTCTTCGGGCCAGTGCACACCGATCTCCTCGGCGCGATGGCCGACGAAGGCTCGATCGCGATTTATTACTACGGCAACAGTCCCGTGCTGCCCGCGATGAGCGACGAATCGCCCGCGAAGGGCAAAGAGTTTGTCGCGGTGCTCTGTCCGCTGCTGTCGCATCCGATTGCACGTGGGTACGACGGAGTTCCTGGGCAAACGGTGAAGAGTGTCAACGGGAAGACCTTCGCCAATTTCGCAGAGTTTGTCGCCATTCTGCGTGGGCTCGATGAGGAGTGGGTCGTGTTCGAATTCAACGAGCGCGGCATCGAACGCATCGTGTTTCGCGCCAGCGAGATCGAGGCCGCGACTGAGCGCGTGATGGACGCCAACGGCATTCGCCAACAAGCGTCAAAGGATGTGCGCGCGATTTGGGCGGGTTCGGTCAAGTCCGATTCCACAGCGCACGACGCCGACAACTCTGCGCACACCGCCACAAAACCCGCGAAGTAACCCTACTTTTTGGTTGCCGCTTGCGGGGGCACAGTCTCGCGCTACCTTGGCTGTATGCCTCTTGCTGCCTCGACCACGCGGTCCACCGATCTTCTCGCGCCACTGACTCTCTCGGCGGCACTCGCGCTTTCGGTGGCTGTCGCGCCGAGCGCGCACGCGCAAACCATCACCCATCAACTGGTCGCCACAGGCCTCGTCAGTCCGATGCAGACCGCGTCCGTTCCCGGTGACGTCACGCGCCTGATGGTGGTTGAGCAACGCGGAACGATCAAGCTCATCAAAGACGGCGTGTTGTTGACCACGCCGTTTCTCAACATCGACACGCTCGTTCCCAATCAGACCTACGGCGGAATGTTTGGCATGGCCTTTCATCCCAACTACGCGAAGAACGGCAAGTTCTATGTGCATCACACCACGGGTGCGACCAGCGCGATCACCGTGTGGATTGCCGAGTACACCCGCGGCGCGAATCCCGATGTCATCGACACCGCCACGCGCAAAGTCATCTTCAGCATTACCAGTCCGAGCACGCAAGCGTTTCATCTCGGCGGCTCGCTGTGCTTTGGCGCCGATGGCCTGCTCTACATCCCTCTCGGCGACGGCGGCTTCACCGGCGAGACCGCGGGACCGCAGCGTGCGCAAGCGATCACGGGCGCGACGGCGAACTTCGGCAAGGTGCTTCGCCTCGATGTCAACGGCGATGACTTCCCTGCCGACGCCAACAAAAACTATCACATTCCTGCAGGAAATCCCTACATCGGCGTGACGGGCGAAGACGAGATCTTCGTGCGCGGAATGCGCAATCCCTTTCGCGCGAGTTTTGATTCCGCGACGGGCGTGTTGTGGATGGGCGATGTCGGCGGCACGCAACGCGAGGAAATTGACGTCCTCGATCCCTCCACCGATGCCGGCGTGAACTACGGTTGGAACTGCGCAGAAGGTTTTCTGTGCACCACCAACTCCAACTGCACATGTGGCGCAGCGCTGCGTGCGCCCGCGTACGACTATGCGCACACGCTGGGCTTGAGCATCACCGGCGGCACGGTCTATCGCGGCTGTGCCATGCCCGCGTTTGAGTCGCACTACTTCTTCGCCGACTATCAGAACAACAAGATCTTCAGCGGAGTGGTGACTGTCGAGAACAAACTCACCAACGTGGTCGAGCGCACATCGCAGTTCAGCGGCGGCACCAGCACCATCACTTCGATCTGCGCCGGTGCCGATGGCGAGCTCTACCTCACCAACCACACGCCGGGCACGGTGCGCAAAATCGTGCAAAATCCAGCACCTGCAGACAAAAACGGTAACGGCGTGCCTGATGTGTGTGAGCCGCAGTCGAACCCCTACGACCTCGACGGCGATGGCACCGTAGGCGGAGGCGACCTCTCCATCTTGCTCAACGCGTGGGGTCAAGCGGGCGGCATCGCCGATGTCGATGGCAGTGGCACGGTCGACGCCGCGGACCTCACCATCATCCTCAACAACTGGGGTTGAGTGCGGGACGAGGCCGCGCACCTCCCTCCGCGATGCGTTGGTCAACCTACGATTGAACGCATGAGCTCGACGATTCGCTGCGCATCCGAAACCGCTGCACAAGACGAACGCGACGCGCGAGTCGCGCTCATGCTGGAGCTGGCGGACAGTGCGGGCGAACTCGCGCTGCGCTACTTTCAATCAGACGCGCTCACGGTTTCCATAAAATCGGATCAGTCGCCCGTGACCCAAGCGGACACCGCGATCGAAACACTGCTGCGGCAGCGGATTCACGCGCATTTCCCTGACGATGCCATCCTTGGCGAGGAGCACGGCGAGACATCAGGCGCCGACACCAGCACCTCTCATTGGCGCTGGATTCTCGATCCCATTGACGGAACCGTATCCTTCGCCGCGGGAGTTCCCCTCTTTGGAACGCTCATCGCTCTCGAACGCAACCACCTCATCGAAGCGGGAGTCTGCGCCATGCCCGCGCTGCGCGAACGTGTGTGGGCCGCGCGCGGACAAGGCGCGTGGTGGGAACGCATCGACGTTCACGGCGTCGCGCAACGCAGCGCGGCACGCGTGCGCAACGGCGCAACACTGGCCAACGCGCTGCTGTGCACCACTGGGCTCGAGTACTTTGAACGCTCCAACACCGTCGCCATATTGGTGCGCGTCGCCCAACGCGCCGGACGCATCCGCGGCTGGAGCGACTGTTACGCAGGCATGTTGGTGGCGACGGGACGCGCGGACGCGTGGATCGATCCCGTGATGCATCCGTGGGATTCTGGGCCGTTTCCCGTGATATTCGAGGAAGCCAACGGCGTGTTCACCGACTGGAACGGCCGCTGCGACATTCACGGCGGCAGCGCGGTTGCCGCGGGCGCGGCGCTGCATCGCGAACTCTTGCCACTCCTGCGCGCGAGTTCATGAACGCGGCGCAACCGCTCACTTCAATTCATCCCACGACGCATCAAACGCGAACGCGTAGTTCTTCCATCGACCGATGCTCGAACGATTGATCGGCTTGCGCACCTGCTCTGAACTGAGCGTGAGCACGGTGCGCGTGTTTGATTGCGGCGACAGCACGGTCTCGTCAAAAGCGACGCCGATGCACTCGAGTGCGCGAGTGATCTCGCGTTGCGGATGATCAACGAGATCTTCGTAGACGATGGAAACGCCTCGGAGCGCCAACACCTCAAGCGCACGAGGAACGAGTTTGCGCTCGAGCGCGATCACGCGACGAATCATCGAGAGATCGCGGGTAAAGCCCCACGAAAGCGGATGAAAGTTGGAAAGGAACATGCTGATCGCGGTGTCGCGCGCATCGCGTTGAATATGCACAAACGCCGCGCCGGGAAGCACTGCGGCGAGGGCGGGCAAGAGCCGCCATGCATGCAATGTCTTGTCGAAGGTCAAGTCAGCGCCCTCGCGTTTGCGCGCAACGGAGCCCGCGAGATAGTCGGCGGCCAATCGTTGCGCGTCTGCCTTCTGCAAGTTGCGTACGCCCTGCGGCCACACGCCCAGCGCGATCAATCCTTCGCCGAGATTCGACACGCCTTCGTATTCGCCAATACCGCTGATCTGCGGATGTCGATCGAGCATCTGTTCGAGCAGCGTCGTGCCGCTGCGGGGCATTCCCACCACGAACGCGGTGGCCTCCGCGTGAATCCCCGGCGCGCGCACCCCCGCGCGTGACTTCTCGAGCTCGACGCCTTGGATACGCGCGGCGTCCTCGAGAGCGCCCACATCAAACATCGGCGTGGTTTCGCGGTGGAGGTAGCACGCCAGATCAAACGCCTCGCGGTAACGCTGTTGCGCATCGAGCAATCGCACCGCCTCCATGCCCGCGATGCGCTTGAGATGCGTGATGCGGGTCGTGCGGGCGGCGTCCTCCAACTCGACGATCGCGGCAGCGGGGTCAGTCAACGCAAGCATGCGACCGGTGAAGACCCGCGCGCGCTCATCGGCAATCCACGCCCCGCCTTTGGCGATGAGCGCCGCGACTTCCGCTTTGCGCCCCGCCCGGTGCAGCGCCTCCGCCAAGGCAATTCCAACATCCACCTCGTTGGCGGGATGGCGCGCCAACAGCGCCGACAACCGCACAATCGCGGCGTCGCTTCGCCCCAAACGATTCTCAACGACGCCCATCATGAGTTGGAGCGGCGGGTCCGTTGGCGCGATATTCAGTCCCCGTTGAATGGCGCCCAAGGCGGTATCGAGGCGCCCCAACGGGATCGACGCACGGGCGATTGCGGAATAGGGAGCGGCTTGGCGCGGCGTCCTATTCGCCCACTGCTGTGCGCGCGCAAGTGCTTCGCCAAAGCGCTGATGCGTCAAGAGCGCTTCGATCGCGCGTTCTTCGGATTGCGGAGGCAGAGGGGCAGCCATGGGGTCGGCAAGTATCGGCCGACGCCTCGCATGGCTCAGGGTTGTCCGCGAGAGAATCGCAAAAAATGTCCGCGATCATTTGCACCTCGAAAAACTGGTGGCAAGATGTCAGCGGAGGACTGGCAAAGGGCTCGTCGCAGGGAACTGCGCTTGGAAGTGCGTCATCAAGGCGTCCACTTTCAAGTGTTCACTGTTTCGAGGTAGCCGGTCGCGCCTAGGTTTCGAGTCGGTTTGCATGATCGCGTCTTAGGACAGCCTTCAGTGAATCCAAAAGACTCCACAAGAGACTCGACAAGAGACTCGACAAGAGTCTCGACAAGA
>QWPW01000047.1 GCA_003671025.1 Planctomycetota bacterium | reverse complement strand
CGTTGCGTCGTAGGTGCGACCGTCGCCCATGACGCCGACGCTCTTCACGGGGAGGAGCACTGCGAACACTTGGCTGGTGGAGCGATACAGATTCGCCGCCACAATTTCTTCGAGCAAGATGCGATCACATTCGCGCAGCACTTCGAGTTTTTCGGGAGTGATGTCACCGATGATGCGCACGGCGAGACCAGGGCCCGGAAACGGATGACGCCACACGATGTGCGGCGGAAGTCCGAGCACTTCGCCCAACGCGCGCACTTCATCTTTGAAGAGCAGGCGCATCGGCTCGATGAGATCGAATCCCAATTGCTCAGGGAGTCCACCCACGTTGTGATGCAACTTGATGTTCGCGCTTGTGCCCGCGTGACCATGACCCGATTCGATGACGTCGGGATAGAGCGTGCCTTGCGCGAGAAATTTCACGTCGCCAGAGATGGACTTGGCCGCATCCTTAAACACTTCAATGAATCGGTGACCGATGCGACGACGCTTCTCTTGCGGATCACTGATCCCTGCGAGATCCTCGAGAAACGGAACACTGGCATCGACGACTCGCAGCTCCGCGTCGAAGTGGCCGCGGAACGTTGTCTCTACTAACGCGCGCTCGTTCTTACGCAGCAATCCGTTGTCGACAAAGATGCACACGAGTTGCTTGCCAATGGCGCGCGCAAGCAGCGCCGCGACAACCGAACTATCCACGCCGCCCGAAAGTCCACACAACACGCGGGAATCTCCCACGCGAGCGCGAATTCGCGCGCACTCGTTTTCGACAAAGTCCGACATGCTCCACGCACCAGTGCAGCCACAAACGGAAATCAAAAAGTTGGCCAACATGTCGCCACCTTGCGGCGTGTGCGTGACCTCGGGATGAAACTGCACACCGAAGAGTCGCCGCGCACGGTCGGCGACCGCCGCGAACGCGCACGTCTGTGTCGAGGCCAAGACCGTGAAGCCTTCAGCGAGACGCGTCACCTGATCGCCGTGACTCATCCACGTTGTCGCATGCGCATCGACACCAGCGAAGAGGTTGCTGTGATCGCTGACCTCCATGCGTGCGCGGCCAAACTCGCGGTGGTTGCCTGCTTGCACGCTGCCGCCGAGCAGATGACTCATCAACTGCATGCCGTAGCAAATTCCCAGCACGGGAATGCCAAGCGCGAAGATCGCGGGGTCACAGGTGGGCGCGCCAACTTCGAAGACGCTCGCAGGGCCGCCCGAAAGAATGATGCCCCGGGGCTTGATCGCGCGAATCTCTTCCACGGTAATCCGCGGCGAGACCAGCAGGCTGAACACGCCCGACTCGCGCACGCGGCGCGCAATCAGTTGGGCCGTTTGGCTGCCAAAGTCGAGGATGAGAACAGTTTCGGTGCCGGGAGGAGGAAGGTCGACCATGGTGAAGGGTCGGAATGTAGCACCCACTGCGCTTTACCGAAGTCGATGTGATCACCAGTTGAAGTTGCGTGGGATCGTCAGCGCTGAATGTGCAGATGGTGCGCTGGTTCACGCCCTTGATCATGACCTTGATCATGACCTTGATCATGCACGGCATCGTGCGCTACGCCGTATGCGCCAGAGGGAAATCGTCTGACGGCATCATGCGCGGGATCGGCGAGCCTTTGCCATGAAGGCCGGGTTCCGCTTGAATCGAGTCAATCCCCTGCTGCTGCGCGGATGGGCGATGTAAGACGCGATCGAGTCGGCGCGATGCCGCGTCCGAACTATCCATTCCCCGCGCGCCCGCGAGCGTGGCTTCGCGTTCGGTTGCTTCATCAATGCTCAGCGGATCTTCCTTCGGAGCCAAGGCCGCCGCGAGGGCAACGTCTTCGACCCAACGCCATGCGAGACAAACGCAGCCCACCGCAATAGCGGCGCGCACGAGCAGTGCAAACATCGAAGGATCTGTCGTTGCCAACAATCCGCGAGCTTCATCGCGCGAAACCAGCAGCGTTGCGTAGAGCGCCAACGCGACGGTCGTCGCACCCGCGCGCACACTGCGACCTCGAATGATCACCATGAAGGATGCGAGAGCCAACGCCGCGAGCGCGCCAGTCGCGAGAAACGCGGGCGCCGCCAATGTGTCGGCGACCATGGCGCACCACGACGAAACGCTGGCAATTGCGGGCAATCCCGCGTTGGTTGACGCACTCTGATCGCCGACGTGCTGTGCCGACGCTTCACGTCCGCCCGCGAGGTCACAGGCAATCTGCCCAACGCGTGCGGTCAGAGCCAGACACCACAACGCACTCGCCGCCGAGATTGTGCGCGATACTCCGCGTGCGAGTCCTTCGAGGTCGGAGTGCTTCGTCCCGAGCGCGCGAAGCGTGCCTTGCGCCACTGGTGTGGAGTGAACGAGCGGATGAAACTGCGGCTGGGACATCGGCGAGACTTGTGAACGCGTGGACGATCGATGGCGAACGCATGCAGACGCGCAGGCGGCCGAGCATCGCTCCCGTGCTCGTGATTTGTCTTGCTCGATTTCGGCGAGGCGCCATTGGCCCTTTGACCAAACATCTCGCGACCACCACTTTCATTCGTACCAGCGTGGGGACTGTGCGGGATACGCCGATGATTCGAGCGGTCGCGCGCGCGACGCGCACGGATGAGTCAGTTCTCCTGCATCGTCGAAAGCCCATCATGGGTCACGTCTGCGACGCGGCGATCATGCACCTAGAGCGAGCCGCTCAAAGGTTGCTTCTGGCAATCCCGCTGCGCGAAAGCGCCGCGCCGCGAGTTCGATGTCGTACGCGACGCGACGAAACTCCACGAGTGAATGCTCAAGGTCAACGATGGCATAACTCGCGCGCGGATCTCCGTCACGCGGTTGTCCCACCGAACCTGGATTCATGATCGTGCGACCAAAGCGAGAGAGGTCGTACATCATCACTCCGCCAACTTCAGGATCTTGCGGTGTGAAGAGTGTCACTTCTTCGGGCGCAACCACTTGGCAATCGGTGCGCGAAGTCGTGCTGAAACAGCCAGGAATGTGCGTGTGTCCCACCAAACAAATCGGTTCTGACACGCCGCGAAACGCGAAGGCCGCGTCTTCGGCAGTGCGCAAGTATCCGTGCGCAGCATCGCTCGGCACGGGCGAATCATGCACCGCGAAGGCGACATGCGCGATGGAAAAACTTCCGGGGAGTTCGGCCACGAACTCGAGTTCGTCGTGCGTCATGGTGCGCCGCGCATACGCGATGCCCGTGCGCGCCACCGAGTTCCACAGCGGCATCTGCGCATCATCAATGAGTGCATCTTCGTGATTGCCGCGAATCGCCAAGCGACACGCGCGGCGCATGAGCGCCAAGCACTCCTTCGACTCGGGGCCATATCCGACCGTGTCCCCTAAGCACAGCACCGCATCGACACGGGCGCTATCAATGTCGCGCAGTACTTCCTCAAAGGCAACCAAGTTGCCGTGGATGTCGGAGATGACTGCGAGTCGCGCCATAGGCTTCCTCGAAATAGCAGCGGCGTGTGCCGGGCCAATTGACGTCACTGTATCGACGAACATGGTTGGATCCGCTGAAACGAAGACTCATTCTCAAACTCAGAACCTAGAGCAGACTCCGCCTAAGACCTCTGCGCCAAACACGCCTCGATCCTCGACCTCGCACCAACTGAACGACTTGAGTCGACTTGGATTGGCCTTCGACGCGGAGCGTGGCGAGAATGGGAGTTCAACCGATTTGGTTTCAACCTGATTGCATCTTTGATCAGGCATTGAGAGATTGAGGTAGATCCCCCTCTCAACCACGACGCGCCCGAAATACCACCGCTGCGCGGCAAATTTGCTCATTTCTCACCAAGTCGATGTCCGCGGAATAGTTCGCATGGCTCACACGCTTGCCGCGTTGGCTCATGCGCCGCGCGCGAGAAACGCCCCGTCACGCCTACGCCCGATGCGACCTTGCACTTCAAGCTCCATCGTCGCGCTGGCCAATCGCGAAACGCTCCACTCCAATTCGCGTTCGAGCTCATCGAGTCCCGCGCCTTGCAGTCGGCGAATCATGGCGAGAACTTCCAACGCGTCGGGCGAAGACGCGATGACTGGTTCGGCGAGTGTTGATTGCGCCGATTCGTTCGCTCTCGATGTTGGCCTCGGTGCTCGCCTCGACGATGACCTCCCCGCACTCGCCGAGACCGTGCTGCCTTCTTGCGCGCGTTGCTCGGCACGCTCCGCAGCGCCGTGAATCAGCATGCGCGCGTCGGCGAGCATCTCGCACACGTCGTCTGCGTTGGTGATCAATCGCGCCCAACCTTCACGAATGGCGCGATGACAACCCGCCGAACTTGGACTGTCGACCGGACCAGGCAGACATCCGGCGTCACGCGAAAGATCATCCACGGCAATGCGCGCAGTGAGCAACGCACCCGAACGCGTCGCCGCTTCGACCACGACAACAGCCAGTGAAAGCGCCGCCACAATGCGATTTCGCCGAGGAAAGAGGTCCGCGCGCGGCGTGACGAACGAAGGCTGCTCGGTGATAGTGGCTCCACCTGCTTGCACAATCGCGTCGAACAATTCGTCGTGCTCACGCGGATAAGGATGATTGAGTCCCGTCGCAAGCACCGCGATGGTGCGCCCTCCCGCACGCATCGCGCCTCGATGCGCTTGCGCGTCGATGCCGCGCGCGCCGCCAGAAACAATCGTGACTCCGCGTTGCGCGAGATCTGTCGCAAGTCGAGTCGCTTGCAGGCAGCCGTACAGAGACGCGCGGCGCGAACCCACAATCGCGACCGCCAACTCTGGCGTTGCGTCGAGCGCGCCCCGCACGATGAGCAACTCTGGTGGATCGCCAGTTGCCGCCAAGAGTTGGGGATAGTCATCATCTTGCAGCGCGATGATGCGGGCGTTCGCGGATGCGCAGGCCGCAAGTTCACGCGGCACATCCGCGCGCGAAGCTTGTGCCAACACATCCGCCGCCTCTTCGATCGAACATCGAAGTGCTTGGGCGAATGACTCGAGCGGCGCGTTGAACGATGCTCGCGCCGAGCCGAACGCTTCGCGCAGCCGGCGCAGTCGTGCGGAGCCGACCCCGGGCACGAGTAACAATCGCAGCGCGGCGTCCACTTCATCTGCGTTGTGAGCGCTCGATTTTGCCGCAAAACAAGCGGGAATCTTCGCGTTGGGGTCGGGCAACGTGGTCACGCACAACGGTTGCGCGAGTGAACGATTGGTAGAAGAGAGGTTGGTCACGCGCGCAGCCTATGCGTCGCGAACCGGCTCAATTCAAAACTGAACACGCGCCCATCGGTGGCGCATGAATGAGCGCACGTTAGTGCCCGCGTCGAAGATCGCGCGTGTCGATCCAACGAGCGTCATCAACGCCATGGAACAAACTCAATGTGTCGAGCGCGCGATTGCTGGCATCAGGAAGTGCCGCGTGCGGCTCGACTTCTTGCTCGTACTCAAGCGCTTGCGTAAACGCTGTGACGGATCCGCTCCACTGCTCACGATTGTCTGAGTCGGGTTCATCGGTCGCTTGCGCGTCATCCACACGTGCGTCATCGATGGACTCGACGGTGGTGTCGAACCCAGTGTCAAGCGTGGGCTCGACAACGACAGTCGCATCAAGCGTGGGCTCGACATCGACAGTCACCTCGAGCGTGGGCTCGGAATCGACCGTGGCATCGAGAGTGGTCTCATACGAAGCGGTCACATCGCGCATGGTCTCGGCATCGAAACAAACTTCTTGCGTCGATTCCGAGGAGGCTTGCAACGCCTCGTCACTCGAGGCGTCAGCATCAAACGCATCCGATGTCTCGGTTGTGAGCGAGTTCGCGCGATCATGCACGCGATCGTCCACGTCTTCATGAACTGTCGCGCGATTCAACTCCGCGACACTCACGAGCGCGACGCGCGAATCGGAATCGGTTGCGTCGTTGTCGCTCTCGGTTGGCTCATCTTGCGTTGCCGTGGCTCGAGTCGACGGCGCCAACATCAGGCCGACAAACACCAAGAACGCGCCGCAAGCGAGAACCCACAATCGTCGCGGCCCCGTGGCCAAACGCGCCAACAGCGAGTCGGGATAGGGCGCGGGATTGGGAAGATCCACCGGCTCCGACGCTTCGATCCAATCCGTCACCGTCGCGTTCATCGATGAGGTGAGCAGCAGCGAGCGCTCGTCTTCTGGCATCAGGTTCAGTTGGCTCGCGGCGAGTCGGCGAATGAGTTGCTCATCACCTTGATCGAGGTCAACCAGAAATCGGTCGTAGGCCGTGCGTTGCCGCAACGACTGATCCTCAAGCGCGCGGTGGATTTTCAGCGTGTTTTGCAGGCCTTGGAGATCTCGCTGCGCGGGAATGAGCACGCCGCAGACAAGCAACCCCAACCCCGCGACCACAAAGGGCCAGCCCGGGTCGAAGCGAAACAGCGGCTGAGCGCGCTGTTGTTCGTTCGCCTCGCGCGAGGAATCGCTTGCGGAATGCATGTCGCGAATGGAGCTGTCCATAGTCCGTTATCGACTCAATGTAAGGCCTCGCTGCACTTTCGTGTCGACTCAAAAACACTTACTCGTCGATGCGCGCGAGTAACCCTTAACAGTCGGGCGATTGCCCCAATCAAATCGATCACGAGTCGATGTCGAGCCACAGCTGCATTGACGCGCGCAGGCCGTCGATTCTGAGTACGCATCCCACGCGGGGTGCCGCACACTGCGATGAGTTTCGAGGTTCCAACGCGAGGTGTCCCAATGGGGCTCAAAGCTTCAATCGAAGCAGCAACAAAGGCGACTGTCCTCACCGACTGCGCCGATCTCCAAGGACTTGTCGCACTCGGCGAACTCCTGCGGCAACTCCACACCGAGGCCACGAACGAAGGTGCAGTCGAAGTTGCGACGCATTCCAATGATGCGGCGGAACTCGCCGATCAGATCGTTCTGCGGCAAGTCGCTGATGTCGAGCGCGCGTTTCGCCAACTCGTCGCCGCAGTGGAATGCTGCGAAGACGCGAGTGAACGGGCGGACGCGCCGCGCCGCGAGCCCACTGATCCCGAGTTGTTGATGGCCTGGGTTTCCGCGTGCGAAGCCTCAATTCCTGAGATTGAGCACCTCGCGGTCAAGGCCGAAAAGGATGGATTCGAGGGCGAAACTGCCGCTGATATCCGTCGCCGAATTCACACGCTCAAAGGCGAGTGCGGCGTGCTCTCGCTCTCCGTCGCACAGACCCTGTGCCATGAAGTCGAGAGCGCCGTTGAATCGACCGATCGCCCTTTCCCCATCGACACCGTGCTTGCCCTGTGCGATTGGATGCGAACGCTCACGGCCGCGCTCGCGCAGGATCCATGCGCCGCGGAGCCGGATCCGACTCCAGTACTCGACACGATGCCGGCCTCAACGTCGATCGCGCATGACTGCACGGATGCGAGCGTGACTCCATGCACCGATGCATGCGAGAGCGAAGCGCCATGCACAACTCTCAGCGCTTCGACATCGAGCGTTCGCGAAGAACTCGCAATCGCGCCACCGTCACCATCTGAGGATCCATTCGCCGATCTGTTGAGCATCTCGTACGACTTGCGCGTGATGATGGTCGTCGAGAGCGCCGACGAAAACCTCGGTGATTTCGCCATCGAAGCGCGCGAGCACTTGTGCAACGCTGAAGCCGCCGTGCTTTCGCTCGAAACAAATCCGCAAGACAGCGAGCAAGTGAACGTCGTCTTCCGCGCCTTTCACACCATCAAAGGGGTCGCAGGGTTTCTCAACCTTCCGCGAGTGGTTGAGGTCGCGCACGCCGCAGAGTTCTTGCTCGACCGCGTGCGATCCAACAAGTTGCCCTTCTCAGCTCATGTGCTCGAACTTGTGCTTGCATCGAGTGACTTGCTGGGACAGTTGATTGGCACGTTGCTCGGAGGCGAACCACCGCGCGAACGCGAACTCAAGATTCTTGTGCGACGACTCGAAGCCGCATGCGCCGGTCGTGTGCTCGCGGCACCAGGACAAGTTTCGTCCGCTGCAGCAACACCACGCGCTGTGGTGAGTGCGCCGAGTGCGATCGCGCAGCCAACCCGCGCCGCCTCCACTGCGGAAACCAAACCCAGTGGCAACGCGACAGCGATGCAGACCGAAACCGACGCAGCAGAAGGCCGCAAACCGCACGCGATGGTCAAGGTCGATCAGAGCGTCAAGGTCTCCACATTGCGCATGGACAGTCTGTGCAATCTGGTAGGCGAACTCGTCATCGCACAACTCATGGTGGTGCAAGATCCAGAAATCGAAACGCTGCACGACCAGCGCTTGCAACGCAATCTCGCGCATCTGGGCAAGATCGTCCGCGACTTGCAAGAGACTTCGATGAGCTTGCGCATGGTCACGCTCAAGGCGACCTTTCAGAAGATGGCGCGCCTCGTGCGTGACGTCGCCGCGAAGGCGGGCAAGCGCATCGTGCTTGAGGTCGAAGGCGACGATGTCGAGCTCGATCGCAACGTCGTCGAAGAAATCGGCGATCCACTGGTGCACATGATTCGCAACGCGTGCGATCACGGAATCGAAAACTCCGAGGATCGTGTGCGCGCAGGCAAGAGCGATCACGGAACACTCAAGCTTCGCGCGTATCACTCCGGCGGATCGATCGTCATCGAAGTTGAAGACGATGGCCGCGGACTACAACGCGAGCGCATTATCAAGAAATGCCTTGAAAAAGGCTTGATTGAAGGCACGCGCAACATCGCCGACATCCCCGACTCCGAGGTCTACAACTACGTCTTCCTGCCTGGATTCTCCACCGCCGAGAAGGTCACCGACATCTCGGGACGTGGCGTCGGAATGGATGTGGTGCGACGAAACATCGAAGCGCTGCGCGGGTCGGTGGAGATCCATTCGACGCCAGGCAAAGGCTCGGTGTTTTCGATGCGACTTCCGCTGACGATGGCCATCATCGACGGCATGGTGGTGCGCGTGGGCACGCAGCGGTATGTCATTCCCACGCTCAACATCGAACGCTCGTTCCGTCCCACCGAAGAGCAACTCACCGTCGTGCTGGGCAAAGGTGAAGTCGTGAACGAGCGTGGTCGCTTGCTTCCGATCTATCGCCTGCAACGCATGTTCAATCTGTCTGAAGGCGCGACCGAGTTCAGCAACGGGCTCTTGCTCGTCCTCGAAAACGGCAAGCGGCGCGCATGTGTATTCGTCGACGAAATCCTGGGACAGCAGCAGGTCGTCATCAAAGCGCTGGGCGAACCGCGGCCTCAGATCCGCGGCGTTTCCGGCGGCGCCATTCTCGGCGATGGGTGCGTGGCGCTCATCGTTGATGTTGGCGGACTTCTCGACAGCGCTGTTGCCGCGAATACCTCGACGGTCGCAGTCTAACTCACCGAAACACTCACACCTTTTTCAGGAGCTCGTCATGGCCGTCATCGAACGAACCGATTCCATCCGCGAATCACGTGATTCAAACGAAAACAAATTTCTCTCGTTCTGCCTCGGAGCCGAACAGTTTGGCGTGGAGATTCTCCGCGTGCGCGAGATCATCGGAATTCTCGCCGTGACTCCGCTGCCCCAGACGCCGGCGTATGTGAAGGGCGTGATGAACCTGCGCGGACGAATCATTCCGGTGATCGACTTGCGGCTGCGCTTTGATCTCGCTGCCACCGATGCCACCAAGGAAACCTGCATCATCGTGCTCGAAGCCACCGGCGAAGACGGTGCGCAAACGGTGATGGGCGCGGTTGTCGACAGCGTGCGCGAAGTGCAAGACATTCCGCGATCGGCCATCGAAGCTGCGCCTGAGTTTGGGTGCGAGATTCCACTGCGCTACATCCTGGGGATGGGCAAGGTCAAGGACAAGGTCGTGGTGCTGCTCGACATCGCCGAAGTTGTCGGCATGCGCGAACGCGCGCAGATCGCGGGCGCGCTCAAAGACGTTGAGCGCCGCGCCGCCTGACCAGAGATCCATCACGCTTTCACAATCCGCAAGTTTCGCACGGGTTCGCTTATGTCCACATTGACCGAATCAACTTTCAAACGCATTGCCGAACTGTCGCGGCGACGCTGGGGCCTTTCGCTGAGCGAACGGAAACTTCCCTTGGTTGCCAATCGACTTTCCGCCCACCTGCGCAAGCACGGCGGCGGCGAGATCGAGGACTACGTGCAACGGCTCGAGCGCAACCCGACCGAGGAAGACATGCTGGTGCTATTCGACCTCCTGTCGACGAATGTCACTAGTTTTTTCAGGGATGCCGCGCACTTTGCCTTTCTCGAACGCGAGCTGTACACGCCGCTCGCGCGCAGCACTATCGCCGTGCCAGGACGGCGGCTGCGTTTGTGGTCGGGTGCGTGTTCGACGGGCGCGGAGCCGTACTCGATGGCCATGCAGGCGATCGAACTACTCCCGAGCGCGATGGGGTTTGATGTCAAAGTTTTAGCGACGGATCTATCTAATTCAGCGCTCGATGCGTGCCGCGCCGCGACCTACACCGACGCGCAACTGACTGGACTCTCCCCCGAACGGCGCGCGCGATTCATGGACAAAGTCACACCGCCATCGGGCGCTGCGGCATCCGCGCGTGCTGAACCAATGTGGCGCGTGAAGAACGAGGTGCGCAAACTCGTCGAGATTCGCCGGCAAAACCTGGTCGATCCGTATCACGGGCTCGGGCCATTTGATGTCGTGTTCTTGCGCAACGTGATGATCTACTTCGATCGCGAAACGCGACGCGAAGTTGTCACGCGCATGCACGCGGTGATGAGGCCGGGCGGAATCTTCGCCGTTGGCAGCGCAGAAACACTCTCCGGTCTGGATGTCCCATTCAAGAACTCTGCTGCCAGTATTTACCTTCGCTGATTCAGCGCAGTACAGGATCCAAGCACAATGTCGCGAAGCCCTTCTCTCCCCTTTCGAAGCGACCCGCCGCGAGCGGGCTCTCCGCTCCAACCCACGGCACACGCGCCGGGCGACAAAGTGATCGTCGGAGTCGCGGACCTCGCATGCGCGCGCGATGCTTCGAAATCGATCATCACCTACGCGCTGGGATCCTGCATCGGAGTGACGGTCTACGACCCGGTCGCGAAGGTGGGCGGCATGTTGCACTTCATGCTCCCTGAATCGAGTGTGAGTCCCGAGAAGGCGCTGATCAATCCAGCGATGTTTGGCGATGTCGGGATCCCCTTGTTGTTTCAAAAAGTCACGGAGCTCGGCGCGCGTCGTGAACGGCTCATCGTGTGCGCGGCAGGCGGAGCCGAAGTGCTCGCAGACGAAGGGCATTTCCGCATCGGCAACCGAAACCGCACGATTCTCCGCAAGATCTTCTGGAAATTGAACCTCCTCCTCGCCGCCGATGACACCGGCGGACAACACAGTCGCACGCTTACGGTGCGCCTGTCTGACGGTGTGGTTGCGATCCGTACGCAAGGAAAGGAATCGACGCTATGGCCACACTGAACGACGCCCTCGCAACGCTCGACACGTTGCCCGCACTCCCTGCGACAAGTATGCGCCTTGTCACACTACTCGCGGGAGGCGGAGCTGCCGCGGACCTGCGCGAAGTCGAACGCATCGTGCGTCACGATGAAGCCGTCGCTGCTGCAGTTCTGCGCGTGGCCAATTCTGTCGCGTATTCGAGCGCGGGAAACACCTTTGGATTGAGCGATGCCGTGCGCCGTCTCGGCGCGCGAACGCTGTGTCGCATCGCTCTCGAAACACAAGCGACAGGATTTCTTGTCGACGCTGGATGCGCCTACGGATTGCGCCGCGGATCACTTTCGCAATCGGCAATGGGTGGCGCGATCGCGGCGGACATCTTGGCACATCGCTATCACGCACAGCCAGAACTGTGTTTCATCGCGGCGCTTCTGCGCGATATCGGCAAGTTGGCCATCGACAAAATCGCTGGACCAAACGCGCTCGAAGTGATTGCACTTCGCGCTGAAGCGCAACCATTTCTCGCCTACGAACGCGAGGCGTTTGGAATGGATCACGCGCAACTCGGCGCGCATCTGTGCGAGCGTTGGCGCTTGCCACCGGAAATCGTGCGCGCCGTTCGCCATCATCACGAACCACCGACCGACGCACCGGACCTCACCTGTGATGTCGTGCACACCGCTGATTGCGTGGCTCGCTGGGCAGGCCTTGGTGTCGGATGCGACGGACTCTATTACCCCTACGACGCAGGAACCCGCACGCGATTGGGCACGACGCGGGGCGAGCTTGAAGCACTGGTGGCCGATGTCGTCGCCGCCAGCGCCCCCAAGCAATCGTCACTTCCACTCGAACAACGGAACACAGCATGAACCCTCGACTGAACTGCCATGTGCTTATCGTGGACGACTCACCCATCCTGCGCGCGGCGATCAAGAAGGTCGTGAAACTCGCCGGCGTGAGCGAAGATCGAATCTTCGAAGCGGGCAACGGTGTCGAAGCACTCGAAGTGCTTGAGACCGTGTGGATCGACCTCGTGCTGCTCGATCTCAACATGCCCATCATGGACGGCGAACAATTTGCCATTCAATTGCGGCAACGCAGCGATGTGCAAGATGTCGTAGTGGTCGTGGTTTCCACCGAAGCCAATCGCGAGCGACTCGAACGCATGCGCGCACTCGGTGTGGAACGAACCCTGCGTAAACCGTTCGAGCCAGAGGACCTTTGTCGCCTCATCGCTGATGTGCTTGGAATCAAGTCAAGCAACAGCGCTTCCACCTAACCGCGCTCACACACGCACCGCTTTGCACACGAGGCTCCTATGAACAACGACTCTGTCTCTCCAGACTCCTTCAACACGCACACGCTTGAGCGTCTCGTCATTGACGCGCTCGAACGAACCGCGTTTGTGCTCGCCGATCCTTGCGAGGATCCCGCGACACTCGCGCCCGCAGAGATCCATGCGTGCATCGAGTTCCGCGGTCCAGAACTTGGCGGCGTTGGACTCGGATCAACCCGCGCGTTCGCACGCAATCTCGCGGCGAGTCTCCTCGGAGTTGAGCCGAGTGCGGTAAGTGATGCGCAGACCGACGAAGCCTTGCGTGAACTCGCGAACATCGTTGGCGGTTCGGTGATCAGGGCTCTCGGTGGGGAAAACTGCGCGTTTTCGCTGGGACTGCCCCACATTGGCAAACCTGACATGTCAGGAACGACGACGACCTGCGTGCTCGACGCGGAGGGCGAGCGTCTCGAAATCGCATGCCATCGACACGCTGCGTGAATGCGCGTTCACCTCGTATGCAAACGCGCCGCCCTGAAGGACTTCATCACCATGCTCGACGCTCGACCTCAGGACAACAACGGCACATCGACTCGCACTCGCCTCGCGCGCGTGTTGATCGTTGATGACAGCGCCATTGTGCGCCAAGTGCTTCAGGCACAACTCGCGCGTGAACCAGGAGTCGAGGTCGTCGGCACTGCCGCGGATCCCTTCGCTGCCCGCGAAAAGATTCTCGCACTGAAGCCTGATTGCGTCGTGCTTGACATCGAAATGCCGCGCATGGATGGACTCACATTCCTGCGCAAGTTGATGAAGTTTCATCCTGTTCCCACCATCATTTGCAGCTCGGTCACGCCGCGTGGTTGCGCTCTCGCGCTCGAGTGTCTCGAAGCAGGAGCGTTCGAAGTAGTCTCGAAACCGGGCGGAAATTTTTCTGTCGGTGAGGTCGCGCGTCGATTGGGCGAACTCGTTCGCGCCGCTGTGAACTCACGCATTGCACGCACCACAAACAACTCGGGCGTTGCAACCCTGCCACTCACAGACGATGGCGACAGTGCCAAAGTCAATGAACCTCTCATGCCGCGTGTTGCGACTCGCGTCGTTGCGAAACCCGCTGAACAGAAGCTGATTTCGCCGCTGTTTCGTCCGGGTCTCTCCGACAAACTCATCGCCATCGGCACCTCGACCGGCGGCACCGAGGCACTGCGCAAGGTGCTCACCGAGCTCTCGGTGGACACGCCGCCGATCCTCATGGTGCAGCACATGCCTGAGGGTTTCACCAAGGCATTTGCCGATCGACTCAACAGTCTTTGCCGCATCGCGGTGAAAGAAGCGGAAGACGGAGACGCGGTGATCGCTGGCCGCGCGCTGCTTGCTCCGGGTAGCTTTCATATGCGTCTTGTGCGCGAAGGTGGACCCGCGAGCAACAAGTGGATTGTGCGCGTGACCGATGGACCGCGCGTGCTGCGACACAAACCTTCCGTGGAGGTCTTGTTCGAGAGTTGCGCGCAATACGCAGGAAAAAAGGCGATGGGCGTGATCATGACGGGCATGGGCAACGATGGCGCTGCGGGACTTCTCTCGATGCGCAAAGCCGGCGCAGTCACGGTCGCGCAAGATGAACAGAGTTGTGTGGTCTACGGGATGCCGCGCGAAGCGGCGTTGTGCGGCGCGGCACAAACGATCGCGCCACTTGATCGCATCGCCAAACTGATCAGTGATTTCACGGCGGGATCACTCGTCGCGCAAGCGGCGTAGCGTGCACTCGCATCAACGCATCAACTGATCAATGAAGGCGGGCGCGTACTGCGAATTCGCAGCACGCGCCCGATACGTTTGTTGAGATGAATCGTGGGTGGTTAGACCAGCTTGGGGAACATCACAGCACCCTGCTCGTTCTTCTCCGCAGCGAGTTTCTTCACCACGGCGACCAAGTCCTTCACATGCTGAACGGACTCGGCGAGCAACGCAGATTCGCTCGCATCAAGTTTGGCTTCGACAATCTTTTCCATGCCGCCCTTGCCAAGAACACAAGGCACGCCGACGAAGTAGCCATCGCCCTTCGCGCCGGGCGCAACGTTGTATTCCTGCTCGCAATACGCCGCGCAAGGAAGGATGCGCTTCTTGTCTTTGATGATGGCTTCGGCCATTTGAATCACGCCAGACGCAGGCGCGTAGTACGCCGACGTGCCCATCAATTGCACGATCTCGCCGCCGCCAACTTTGGCGCGCTGCACGCACGCGTCGATCTTTTCTTTCGACAGCAGTTGATCGATCGGGATTCCATGCACGCTGGTAAAGCGCGGCAACGGAACCATGTCATCACCATGACCGCCGAGCAACAGCGCTTGAATGTCTTCCACCGAGCAACCGAGTTCCATCGAGAGGAACGCGCGGAATCGCGCGACATCGAGGCAACCCGCTTGGCCGAGCACGCGATGGGCTGGGAATCCAGAAGCCTTCCACGCGGTGTAGACCATCGCGTCGAGTGGATTGGAAAGAACGATGATCACAGCCTCAGGCGCGAACTGCGCGACCTTTTCCGCGACGCTCGAGACGATGCCCATGTTGGTCTTGATGAGATCATCACGGCTCATGCCGGGCTTGCGCGGAATGCCCGCGGTGATCACAACGATTTCACTTCCTTCGATGAGCGAGTAGTCGCTTCCACCTTGGATGTTGCAATCGAATCGCTCGATGGGCGCGGATTGATAGAGATCAAGCGCCTTGCCCTTGGCCACGCCGTCTGCAATATCAATGAGCACGATGTCGCCGAGTTCTTTGGAAGCGGCCCACACTGCACACGCTGCACCGGTATTGCCGGCCCCGATGATCGAAATTTTTGCACGACGCATGTAACTTCTAGCTCCGAATCGTTGTGACCCCGCACACCGACGGGCGCCGCGCTGGCGCACGCGTCCGATGCGAGGGGCAGCGATCATAACCAAACGATCTCTCACGGAACGAAGATGAATGCGGTTGTTACATCGCCCAACTGCACACCAACGCATTCGGGCTGCGCAGCGATGTGAAGGTTTCGCGCGCGTCCCTCTGCTCACAAGATGGAGGCAAAAAAACGCGCAGCCGCCGGAAATCCGACGGCTGCGCTCATCACTTGAAATGGGCCAGAAAGGGCTCGAACCTTCGACCTCACCCTTATCAGGGGTGTGCTCTAGCCAACTGAGCTACTAGCCCAACTCATTCCCGCTCGCACGGGTCGCGGAGTGTAACGAGGCATGCGCCACGCCGCAACGACCGCGGATGATTCATGACACCCACTCATCACGCCGGTGCGTTACCACCCCGAAAGATCACCGATGAGCGGCTCGACGAGGTCCTTCATCGAGACGATTCCAATCGGCCGACCCGCGCGATCGGCCACGACGGCAATCTGCACCCGACCGCGGCGCATCGATTGAATCGCTTCGAGCGCACTGTCCTCGCCGCGTACCAAGAGTGGCTTTCGACAGAGCGTCATCGTCGAGGCGTTCGGTTGTGCGATGTGGTCTGCAGCGCCGACGACGCCAACCGCGATTCCTTCCGAATTCACGACCGGCAGTCGACTCACACCCGATGCCAGAAACACGCGCGCACGTTCCGCGGGCAGGCAGCCTTCACTGATCATCGCTACTGATTTCCACGGACGCATCTCTTGCAAGACAGTGATGTCGCGCATGGTGAAGACTCGATCCGCGAAACCCAACTGCGTCTCACTCAACCCTTCGACACCCGCGCCTTCAGCCAAGAGCGCCGCGATGCGTGCGCGCGCCGAAACACTTTCGCTCGCCGCGCGGCCGCCAATCATGCGCGTCGCTAGTGCGGCGATTCCTGCAACAAGCGGCACGATTCCGGTCACACACAGCACTACGCGAAGCACGCGCAGCACGCCCGCAAACTGCGGCATCCAACGATCAGCATGCACACGGAACAAATCTTTGGGGAGCACTTCACCAAAGAGAAACACGGTGGGAAGCAAGATCGCCAGATCAAGCAGCACCGCTTCAACTGGGCCGAAGCCAAGCGCGTCAAGTACTTGCGAAGTTCCAAAGCTTGCGAGCCAGCCGGCGCACGCGCAACTCACCAACAATGTTGACAGCAGTCGCCCTGGTCGTGCGTACTCGCGTGCAAGCAATGCCGCGCGCGCATCGCCTCGCGCGGCGCGAATGGATAAACGCAAACGCGAGAGTGAGTAGACGCCGGTCTCGAGTCCGGAGAGCAGACCCGCACTCGCGATGCCGCCCGCTGCGAGAAGCGTGAAACCGACGATTGACCACATGTCGATTGGCGTCGGAGTCTGCGCATCCGTGAGCGCACCGATCTCGCGTGCGGATGCAGTGGCGCAAGCACTCATCGCCGCGAGCGCGACGGTGAACGGTGCAATTTTGCGGGCGAATGCGGGGAATTTCATTGTGTGGCACTCTTGGCGTCGGGCGCGAGTGAGACCAACACGCTGCGAATGCGCGCGCCTTCACAAGTCTCCACCTCAAGACGAATGTTCGCGATCTCGATTCGGTCGCCAGGGCGCGCGAGGCGCGAGAGATGTTGCAGTACTAACCCCGCCACCGTGCTCGCGCGTCGCGAGACGATGCGCGCACCGAAGATGTCGCTCCACCGCGCGATTCCCATTTCGCCGCTCACGCGCCACACGCCACTACCCACCTCAACTGGCGCATCCACAGGATGCTCGCCGTCGCCAGCAATGTCGCCGACGATTTCTTCGACACAATCTTCGAGCGCAACGACGCCTGCAGTTCCTCCGTACTCATCGACCGCGATTGCGAGCTTCGTGCCAGTGCGCCGAAAGTGATCGAGTAGTTGCTCGAGCGAGGCGAGCTCGGGAATGAAGCGCGGCTGCTCGATACAAGTTGAGCGCACTGGTCGCGTAGTCGGCAGCAGATACTTGCGCAGTTGGAGAATCCCTCGAACGTCATCGACGCCGTCGTGCATGACAGGTATGTGCGTGAGCCGCGACTCCGCTGCTGCGGCGCAGATCTCCTCGTCTGTCGCGTCGAGTTCGACATAGGCCATGTCAACGCGGGGCGTCATCACATCACGCACGCGTAAGCGGCGCAGACGGAGTACTCCCTCGATCGTCTCGCGTTCACGCGGATCAATCTCACCATCATGCGCCGATTGCGCCAGCAACGCCGCGAGTTCGGCTGCATCAACGACACCAGGGTGCGCCACCGCGCCTAGCCGACCAATGGGCGCAAGCACGAAACGATCGATGCTGTTTGAAATCGGATTCATCAGCGTCGCCACAAACAGTGTGGGCACTACAGCGACGCGAGCGGATCGCACGCGATCCGCGTTACCGACGAGTTTGGGCAACACTTCAGCGGCCAGCACCATTCCAAACAATGAAATCGCCGCGAGCGCGATTGATACGAAGAGATTCTGCTCGAAGCGCGTGACCAACACGGAACTCACGACGACGTAGGTTGTGCTCGCTACAAGCGAACCAATCATCGCACTCACCAACAAGCCACGCGGTCGCGCTAATAGCGAGTCGACCATCGCCGCAGAACGAGGGTGCGTGCGCCGAAGTCCAAGGCGCTCGGCTGGTGTCATCGCGAAAAACGTCGTCTCGATGAACGAGAAAAACGCCATCGTGAGTAAGAGCGGCACGAGGCTGAGCAGAAGCGCAACATCGACGCCGGTGAACATCGGCATCGTGAAGTCGTGCATCCAAGCGGTCATCGCGCGCATCACAGCAGGACCACTTCCGCGCAGAATGCGACGCAAGAAGCGGGCACCGTCGCTGCCTCGTCCAACGCGAACGCTCTACTCCCAGCAAACTGACCGCCTGAAGTTAGCGCCGCGAATGTTGCGCGCCCGCCGCCCGTCGAGTCGCGGAGAGTTGCGTTCACAAATCACCCGGAAGAGTCGGCATGTGCTCCTCGCGCTCAAGTTGTTCGAGCACGCGGTCAAACGCACGAATCACATTCATGCACGTTCGCACCCGTTGCGCAACCCCCGCCTCCATTGGAAGCTGCGTGCTTCCACCGCTCGAAAACGCTTGCGCAAGATGCTGCAATTCTTCATCGCGCCGCGCGCGAGCGTGCGTCGAAAGCAACGCGCGACGCGTTCGATCGATGGCCACGTCATCTGCGCACTCTCGTAGTTCCATGATCTCGACAAGCAACTCATTCGGCATAGAACGATCGTCACCCAAGGGCGCGCCACGAGCGACAAGGAGCGCCGCCGCGCGACTCAGCGGATCAGCAAGCAAGCGATAGGCGTCGTTGATCCGCGCGCTGGCATCGACAGCATGCAGTGCATCAGGATGCGACTCGACGCTGTGCTCGCGATGCGCGTCCGGATGCGCCTCCGCCGCGCGCTGTATCCACGCTGCGCGCAAGCGACGCGAATCAAGCTCGAAGACCGCCTCCACGCCGAGGAGCGAAAACGGATCGAGCGAACTCATGCGTCAGAACTCGCCACGCGTTCGATCTCTTCATAGCTCGTCAGACCATTTGCGACGAACTGAAAGCCGTACGACTGCAGCGAGGTAAAGAGGCCCGTCGCGAGCACTTCGCGAATCTGATGCATCGTCGGCTTCTTGAGCACGATGTCGCGCAAAGCATCATTGAACTCGAGCACTTCGAAGATGGCGCGTCGGCCGTAAAACCCCGTTTCAATGCAGTAGCCGCAACCAGTGGGAGCGTAGATTTCCGCCATTCCGCCGAGCGACTTTCCCATCTTCATTTGCTGTGCTTGCGTGGGACGGACGGGCCGGCGGCATGTGCCGCAGAGAACGCGAACCAATCGCTGCGCGATGATGATGTCCAACGCGTTGGCCACGAGATAGCTCTCGACGCCAAGATCAAGCAACCGAAAAATGGATCCAATGGTGTCACGCGCGTGCACCGTCGAAAACACCAAGTGACCAGTCATCGCCGCTTGCATCGCGACGTTCGCCGTTTCAACGTCGCGAATCTCGCCAACCAGAATTACGTCAGGATCTTGACGCAAAATGGAACGGAGCAACCCGCCGAAGCTGTGCCCTTGCTTTGCATCAATCGGAATCTGCGTTGCGCCCTCGATCTGATACTCGACGGGATCCTCGATGGTGATCGCGTTCCGCTGCTCGAGGTCAATCTCTCGCAGGCAGGAGTACAAGGTGGTCGTCTTACCCGACCCTGTAGGTCCACACGCGAGAATCAGGCCGGCGTCGCGATTAACAACCGTTCGGAGTTTCTCGTACATCCACGGCAACATGCCGAGTTCGTGCAGCCGACTCGGAGCGTTCGCGGGATCAAGCACACGAATGACGAGTTTGTTGCCATGAACGGCGGGTGTGAGGCTGACGCGATAGTCAACGCGACGCGACTTCACCGTCACATTGAAATGCCCATCTAGCACCTCACTTTTCACACTTTGGTCGAAGTGGCAGAGCACTCGGACAACGCCGATCACGCGGCGGAATACTTGGATCGGAAGATCCTCGACGATCGTGACCATCGTGCCATCGATACGAATGCGCACCACCGCCTTGTCCGTGCGTGGTTCGATGTGCAAATCACTTGCCCGCGATCGGAAGCACGCCAACAGCAGCAATCGAAAGATGTGCACGCTCTCGGCCGGCGCCTCATCGTCGCCATCACCGCCCGCACCAACAGCCGCGTGCATGACAGCGCCGCGCGCATCAACGAGAGCAATGTCTGACTCAGTAAAACTCTTCGACAGCGCGCTGTCGCACACGTTCCGAAGTTGGAGCTCATACGGAGATTGAATGGTCGCGGTGACATCAATGGTCGCACCGCCCTTGGCGCTGCCGCGCGCTGGCATCACTGGCGCAGTCACTACGGCCGCTACAGCCTCATCGGGATTGACGAAGCGAACCTCAATCGTGCCAATTCGAACCTCATCGCCTGAGGTGAGCGGGGACACGGAAACCTTCTCCCCGTTGAGCCGAGTGCCGTTTCGAGAGTCGAGATCACGAATCTGCCACCGCCCGTTGGCTCGCTCAAATACGCAATGCTGACGGCTCAGGCCATCATCGTTGAATTGAATTGTGTTATCGGGATGCCTTCCGACCTGAATCGGCTCAGCGACCAGTTCGATGCGGCGGGTCCAACGCGGGCTCTTGACCTCGAGAAATGCCATACAGGAAAGTCTACACGCCGCGCTTTCTTCATGCAGCGTCTACGGCTTCATCCAAAACTATGTATGCTTCTCGCTTGACCGCACCACTGAGCGTCAGTCCCCTGCGAGTCGCGAGTTTACTTTGGCCATGCATGTCGGTTTGAATGTCATGGCGCAAACTGGCCTGGGAGGCCAGACATGTTCAAGATCTTTGTCGGAAATCTCAATTATCGTACGACTCCGGATGGCCTGCGTGAAATCTTCTCGGCGCACGGTGAGGTGCTGGATGTGTTCATCGGAACTGACCGCGAGACGGGTCGCTCGCGCGGCTTTGGCTTTGTGACCATGGGCTCCAAGGAAGCCGGCGCAGCAGCAATCGAAGGACTCAATGGCAAGGACTTTGAGGGTCGCGCTCTCGTTGTCAACGAAGCACAACCACGGGCTCCGCGCCCAGGTGGTGGCTTCGGTGGTGGCGGTGGTGGTGGCGGCGGCGGTGGCGGCGGCGGCGGTAGCCGTGGCGGCTTCGGCGGCGGCGGCGGCGGTCGCGGCGGCGACTTCGGTGGCGGTCGCGGCGGACGCGACAACGACTGAATCGGTCCAGCGCGATTTGCGCGCTGATGGCGGTTGGTGATCCCAACCAGCTCAAAAGCGCGCCTTATCTCGCTTAAAAACAACAAAACCACGCGCACCCTTTGGGGTGCGCGTGGTTCGTTTTACGCGATGCGTTTTCGATCAGTCGACGATGCCGCGTGACACCATCTGAAGTCATTTAGTCGGAGTTCGCGCCGGCGTGGACGAGCAACGCCGAGCGCGCGCAACTCGGCGTCCGCGAAATGTGGAGCACTGTTGACTCCACAGCGACAAGCATGGCTGCGCAAGATCTCGCCTCCTCGTCAGTTGTAAACATTATCAACAGCGGTCAACAATCGATGGCGCGCCATGTGATCTCCATCATCCACGGCGGGCATAGCGACTCTGGAGCCGCAACCGATGGGAAACCCGAGTCCCCTCGTCGAGTTCGTTCTCCGAGCTCACCTGGGAGTCGTTTGTTGCACCCTGTGTGCGTTGAGCACTTCCAACTGAACTCTGGCGAAAAATGACCCGTAGATCTGCTGCGCCGTTCACGATGTCCCCGCGCTGAATAATGTCAACATATTGCAGAAGTATAGGTGTTAATATTTCGCTTCGAAGCGCGGCACTACACAGTCCAATCGTGGCCCGGCGCACATAGTGCCAATCCACCTGCATGCGTGGGGCTCATTGCGATTGTCGTTGCGATTCGATCGCTTGCGCGAGGGGCGATCAACTTCGACCCAGCGACTTCCGCGCGGGACCGACCCAACAGTCCTACGGCCATGAGGGCCCCCAGCGTGGGCGCATTGTCCTCACACCGAATGAAACGAAAAAATCGGTCACTTCGGTGCGAACCTGTTCGCAAAGAGCGGAAGACCTGCCCTGCGCAGAGATCGGGTTCGTTCAAGCCGATTAAATGAAAGCTGTCGTCGTGATCGCCTGGCGCACCGCGCATGCGTGTCCGTCCACCACATGGCAAACCATCAGGCGCCGGGCGAATCGTTCGGAGGAGCCGAGGGCCGAGGGGATATGGACGAGCGCGGAGGACTGATCCGAGGGCTTGGGGTCGGATCGATCGCGTCAGAACGCGGGCCTTCGCTTGAGCCTGATTGCCCACTCGTGGAACTCGGATCAGACGACGGTGGTCGAGGCGCGCTCGCGGCGCCAGGACCTCGAGGTCCTCGGTTAAGGCTACGTCTACCGAAACCACCGCGGGCGCCGACTGCGCCACCCGTGCGGGTCCCGCCTTGCCGATTGAAATGCGGTCCAAAGGGTCCTTGGCGGACTTCCTTTGCAGCCTTCGCAGCGGCTACGCCTTTTTTCATAACTTCGTTGATGGTGAGCGTCTTGCCGAGCAATCGCTTGCCTTGGGTCGCCTTCACAGCGCCTCGGCCGATCTCGGCGTCGCGCACCATGAGAATCGCAAAGCCCTTGGGCTTGCCACTCTTGGGGTCGTTCACGAGGACCGCGTCTTCAATCGTCACGAACGCCGAAAAAAGCTCGCGGATGTGATCTATCGTCACCCGCGGATCGAGGTTTCCAACATAAATTTTGAACATCGGCATTAGAAAACTCCCAGCCCCATCTGGAAGAGAAACGACCTACCACACGGCCAAGCGCGGCCCAAACGAATGGGCTGTGCAATGAGACTGGTGGTGCCGATCCGCCAGAATGCAGAGTATACCTTGGTTGCCTGTGATGTATGGCCTCGCGGCCAAACCATTACAAACCATCACAATCCATCACAATCCATCACAGGCCAAGTTAATCGTTCTGCAAACCTATGAGCAAAAAAAAGGGTTTCGCCGGAGTGTCCCCCGGCGAAACCCATAAAGTCGGCGATAACTTACTTTCCCGCTGAGCAGTATCATCAGCGACAAGAGCTTAACTTCTGTGTTCGGGATGGGAACAGGTGTGACCCCTTGTCTATAGTCACCGACAAATCCTAGAGCACCCTGTCGGGTGCGCCAGGCTAAAGCGTACATTTGTTTCATCGCAGCATATGCAAGTTGCATTGGCGACTCCGGACCGTGTGACACACCGTAAGGTGTCTGACACGGAAACCGGTAGACGCGACAAAGTCTTTGACCGTTAGTACCACTTAGCTGAACGGATTTCTCCGCTTACACATGTGGCCTATCAACCTTGTAGTCTTCAAGGGGTCTCAAAGCAACACTTATCTCCGGGTGGGCTTCTCGCTTAGATGCTTTCAGCGATTATCCCTGCCGCACGTAGCTACCCAGCTATGGACCGAGCGGTCCAACTGGCACACCAGGGGTGCGTCCAACCCAATCCTCTCGTACTAAAGTT
>QWPW01000046.1 GCA_003671025.1 Planctomycetota bacterium | reverse complement strand
GACGCGCATTGCTTGGCCCAATAGACGACGCCCGCAGTCCATCCGTGATCCGCCGAAGGAATGGAAACGCCGATGCGAATCTTGGCGGCCTGTGCAACAACGGGCGCGGGAGCGACAACCGAATTCGTCGCGGTAAAGCCGAAGAGCGCAACGGCGGACAATGCAACGACAGAGGAAAGCGCGACGGTGGTACGAATCATGGGCAGAGCTCCGAGTTTTAGTTTGCCGACGCCGTGCGTCGGGCGCGGGAGAGTACCTCGATCAGTTGCGCGCCGTAGTCGAGCCAGCTGTAGGTTTACGTCGCGACACTTGGCGCTGCGAACGTGCTCGTCGCACGCATCGCCGCATGAGCGCGCGCGACGAATGAGGAATTCACTCGCGCGAACCGCGCTGCACCAACACCGCGAGCACGATCACACCGCCCTTCACTGCGCCTTGCCAGTAAGGACTCACGCCGGAAATGGTCAAAATATTCGTGATCATGCCCAAGATGAGCACGCCAACAACCGTGCCCCACACGCGACCGAATCCTCCGCGCAGACTGGTGCCGCCAATGACCACTGCAGCAATCGCGTCGAGCTCGCTGCCCAGACCCAGTTGCGCCGTGGACACGGAATTCATGCGCGAACTCTGCACCAATCCCGCAACTCCCGCGAGCGCGCCCATGATCGCGTAGACGCGAAAGCGCACCCACTGAATGGGAACGCCTGCGTATCGCGCCGCGGTTTCGTTGGCGCCCACGGCGACGAGCTGTCGTCCAAATCGACTGCGCGAAAGAAACCACTGCGCAATCACTGCGACGCAAAAGAACACCACCGTGCTGTACGAAAGTGTGAGCGGTTTGTCCGCGTTGTTCACCAGTCCAAAGAGTGGAATTCCGCCGCGCCCGATGGTGGCGAAGAGCGTGTCGCTCTGCGAACGAATCTCGCCCGCAGCAGCAATCGCCAGTGCCATCGAGCGAAACGCGGCGAGTCCGCCGAGGGTGGCGATGAATGGCGCGATGCGTCCGAACACGATGAGTCCGCCGTTGAGCGAACCCGCAAGCATGCCTGCGACAATCGTGGTCGCGCCACCGAGCATCACCGCGCTGCCTTCACTCCACTCTGCCGCGAGCAACGCGTTCATCGCGGTCGTGCCCAGCGCCGCCGCAAGCACGACGATGCTGCCCACCGAGAGATCGATGCCCGCCGAGATAATCACCAGCGTCATGCCGACGGCGAGAATTCCCACCGCTGCATTGGAGTTAAGCAGATTGCGAAAGTTTTCGACGTTGAGAAAGTCGCCGCCTTGTTTGAACGCACTCACCGCAAACAGCAGCACGAACGCGACGATCACGCCCCAACGCTCGAGAAAACGTGCGCCGCGCTGCACCAGCGTCTCGTGATGTGAGGCGCGATTCGCACCGCGATTCGATTCTGTCGCACTCGATGGTGTCACGCTCGGTTCTCCTTCAAAACATGTTCTTTCGAATCATTCGCCTTCAAATCAAGGGACGCTTGCGCGCTCAACCCTGACGCGAGACGCACGATGCGCTCCTCGCATTTCGCTTCGCGCAATTGCGCGGCCGACACTTCACCTGCGAGTGAGCCTTCGTGAATCACCAGCACGCGATGCGCGACGCCGATCAACTCAGGAAGTTCAGAACTGATGATGATGCACGCGACGCCCTCGCGCGCGAGTTGCGCGATGATGCGATAGATCTCGCCCTTCGCGCCGACATCAACTCCGCGCGTTGGCTCATCCATGATCAGCACCTTCGGACGCGTTTGCATCCAACGCGCGAGTGCGAATTTCTGCTGATTTCCGCCGGAAAGCGAAGAGATGGGCAGATCAGGCCGCGCGCAACGAATGGCGAATTCATTAATCCACACGTCAGTCACGGCGCGTTCTTGATCGCCATCGATGCGCACTCCGCCCCATCGCGTGAAGGCCGCAAGCGAGGGCAACGTCATGTTCACAATCGACGAGAGCGTGACATGCAATCCGCGTCCCTTGCGATCTTCACTCACGTACGCGACGCCTTCATCCATCGCTGTGCGCGGATTGGAAAACACGCGCGCCTTGCCGCACAGACGCAACTCGCCCGCGCGTTTGCGAAGTCCCAGCATCGCCTCCGCAGTTTCGGTGCGGCCGCTGCCCACGAGTCCGGCAAGCCCAACGATTTCGCCCGCGCGCACTGACAGCGAAATGTCATGTGAGCGGCCCACTGCGCCGAACTTGATCAACTCCAGCACGAGCTCTGATTCGCTCGCGGCTGCTGTTTTCTCTGGGTAAATCGAACCGAGTGTGCGTCCCACCATCGCGCCGGCGAGCGCGCCTTCGTCGGCGGGCGCGTCGGCGGGCGCTTCGGCGGGCGCGTCGACTCTACGCAGTGTTCCATCACCAACGCGCGCAAACGACTGCACCAATCGTCCATCGCGCAGCACACTCACGCGATCGGCCACCGCGACGACTTCATCGAGGTGATGCGAGATGAAGATCACCGTGCGCCCTTCATCGCGCAACAAACGCAGACGCGCGAGCAGTCGCGCCGCTTCGCGTTCTCCCAGCACTGCGGTGGGTTCATCAAGAATCAACACACGCGCATCGCTGGCGAGGCACTTGGCGATCTCAACGAATTGCGCTTGTGCGATGGTGAGTTCACCGGCGGCGCAGTCAAGATCAAGATCTGCTCCGAGCATCGCGAGCAGTTCGCGCGCGCGTGTCGCTTGCGCCGCGCGATCAATCGCCACACCGAACCATCGCGTGCACTCACGGCCGAGCAAAACGTTTTCGGCAACGCTGAGCGTCGCCACAAGATTGAGTTCTTGATGCACCATCGCGATGCCTGCGGCCAACGCGTGTGATGGCTTGGCAAAAACATGCGCCACACCGTCAAGCAATACCGTGCCACGCGTGGGCCTTATCGACCCCGAGAGCACCTTCATCAGCGTGCTCTTGCCGGCGCCGTTTTCGCCGACGATCGCGTGAATCTCGCCTGGCACAAACTCGAGCGAGACGCCGTCAAGCGCAAGCACGCCGGGATATTGCACCGATATGTCGCGCACCGTTAAGCGCGCGCCGTTCATCGATGACCCCAGTGCATCGTGGTCAGTGAAACGTTGACGAGGGCGTACATGCGGGGAGAAGCCTAACCGACTCGAAGGGCGCGATGAGCGCGGCTGCCTCTCGATCCACAACCTAAAACAACTGATGCAAACAGCCCTCATAAACCGAACTGCTCACAGCTCAAATTCGTGCTTCACTCCGACCGCAACCGCAACCCTGTGCTACCTTTCCTGACCGATGCCACAGAGCCGCCGTCCTCTTCCCCACTTGCATCTGACTGCCGCGATTCTCGTGGCGATGCTTGCGGTGCTTTCGACGAGCATGGCCGGCGGGTACGACAGCAATTGGAACGAACGAGCCCGCCGCACTGATCTGCGCGCGAGCAACGCGTCGTGGCGCGGCGGATCAAACTTGGTGCGTCGTCTCGTCGCACTTCCAGAACTCGGCGGTGCGCGCGTTCCGCAAATCGGCGCACTGCACACAACCGTGCATCACATCGCAGTGAGTTCGACAACGGCCAATGTCGTGTCCAACACGGCCCTCGCTCGCGCACAGCGACGCATTCAAGTGGATGCGTCGCGTGCTTGTCGCGCGGCGTTGCTGAAGACCTCGGCTCTCCCGCCGCCATGCGCGCGCGCGTAGCTGCAATGGCGCGCGCTTAGTTGCAATGGCGCGCGCGCATGAGTCGTCCGCCTTTTTCCCACTTCACATTCCATCGCTCTCTCTCGTTTTTCGATCGGTGACTACAACGATCGAATCGACGATTCACCCGCTGTGAACGCGCTTTGCGCTCACGCATCTGCTCACACTTGAGCACGCGAGTTTCATCATGAGTCAACTTCTCAAAGGCATTCCGGTTCTCGATTGGTTCGTCCGCCTCACCATGGGCACTAAGAATCAGCGCGACGTCAAGCGCTATGCGCGCATCGTTGAAGCGGCCAACGCGCTCGAGCCACAGATGCGCGCGCTCAGCGATGCGCAACTGCGTCAACTCACGGTCACCTTTCGCGCGCGCGTCACTGAGGGCGAAAAACCGTACTCGATGATTCCCGAGATCTTCGCCGCCGCGCGCGAAGCGATGGATCGCGGCGTGGGAATCCGCAACATCTTCAATCCCGATCGCTTGCTCGATCTCACCAACGAAGCCGCCACGCCGATGGAGAAGCAGGATCGCTTTGATCCTTCGCTTCTGCCGGCAGATGTGCGCGTGCTCTTTGACGACACGCTGCTGGCGATGCGCGCCGCTCCCGCGCGTGCGCCCGAAGGCGATTTGCGCGGCAACAGCGGCGCGCTTGAGGGCTGGCAGTACCTCGATATTCCCACGCAAATCTACGACGCCGTGCGCACGATCTATCCGCAGTCGCGTCCGCCGTTCCGCGCGCGTCCCTTCAATGTGCAGCTCATCGGCGGCATCGTGTTGGCCGAAGGCAAGATCGCCGAGATGAAGACCGGCGAAGGCAAGACCATCGTCGGTCCACTCGCGTGCTATCTCGCCGCGTGCGAACAGAAGCAAGTGCATGTCGTGACTGTGAACGACTACTTGGTGCAGCGCGATCGCGATTGGACCGCTCCGTTTTTCCGCGCGCTCGGACTCACCGTCGGCGCGATTCATCCGCAGCACATGCAAGGACACGAGGATAAAAAATCCGCGTACGCCTGCGATGTGGTGTACGGAACCACCAGCGAGTTCGGTTTCGATTATCTGCGCGACAACATGAAGACGCGCACCGAAGAGCAGTTGCAGAAGCATCGCGGCTTCGCCATCGTTGACGAGGTCGACTCGATTCTCATCGATGAAGCGCGCACTCCGTTGATCATCTCTGGTGCGGCGCATTCTTCGCAGCCGCGTTACGACTTGTCGGATGCCATCGCGCGTCACTTGGTGTCGCGTCAAACCGAATGGGACAACGAGAACGACGAGTGTCGCAAGATCGAGGAGCGACTCGCGGGATACGAAGGCGACATTCGCAACGCGCGTGAGAAGTCGGCAGTGCCTGTGCTCAGGCGTGACATGGAATCCTCGCGCAAAGAGTTGGCCATCGCAGAAGCACGACGCGATCGATTCCAACAGTACTACGAAGTCGAGCTCGACAAGAAGTCGTCGGCGCTCACCCACGATGGCGTCGAAGAAGCGCAGCGTCACGCGAAGAAGCTCGATCCCAGCGTGGGAAGTTTCTACGTCGGCGACAACATCGATCTTCCTCACTTGGTGGAACAAGCCGTGCGCGCGCACACCGTGTACATGCGTGACCGCGACTACGTGGTGGCGCCTGACGAGAACGGCGTCGAGGGCGTGGTGATCGTCGATCAGAACACTGGTCGCAAGATGGTTGGTCGTCAGTGGTCGGATGGTTTGCATCAGGCCGTCGAAGCCAAAGAAAAGGTCCGCATCAAAGAAGAGACGCAGACCATGGCCACGATCACCATTCAGAATTACTTCAAGCTGTACAAGCGGCTTTCGGGCATGACCGGAACTGCGGACACCGAAGCCACCGAGTTTCACGAGATCTACAAACTCGATGTCGTGTCGATTCCCACCAATCTTTCGATTGCGCGCACCGATCGTCAAGATAAGGTCTATCTCTCGCAGAAGGACAAGTGGAACGCGATTGTCGAAGAGATCAAGCTCTATCACGACGTGGGTCGACCGGTGTTGGTGGGAACCACCAGCGTCGAGAAGAGTGAGAAGGTCGCGCGCGAACTCTCGGCCAAATATCAGATTCGTCACGAGGTGCTCAACGCCAAACAGCATGAGCGCGAAGCAGACATCGTGCTCGGCGCAGGCAATCTCGGCGGCGTGATGATCGCCACCAACATGGCTGGTCGTGGTACCGACATCAAGTTGCGCACGTTTACCCGCGCAGAGTTGGTTGAGCATTGGAAGCGGCGCAACATCTGCCCCAAGGAAGCGAAAGCGGAGATGTCCGATGAGGAAATCATCGGCCTGTGCTATCGCCACCTGGCCGAGCGATTCCTAGGCAAAGATGCCGCAGCGGGCAAAGACGCGGCGATGGTGCATGAACTCGTGGTGCGCCACCTTGCTGTGAAGCACACCAAGATCGCGGAGAAGAAACTTGACGCGATGAAACTCGACGCGCTGTGCGATGAACTTGATATTGCGGGCGTGCCTCCGCTGCATCGGTTGCGCATGTGGAACAACGTCGAAGAGATGGGCGGACTACACATCGTGGGCACCGAGCGCCACGAGAGTCGGCGCATCGACAACCAGTTGCGCGGACGCGCGGGTCGTCAAGGCGATGACGGCTCGAGTCGGTTCTTCATCTCGATGGATGACGAACTGATGAAACTCTTCGCGGGCAAGATCATGCTCACGGCGTTATCCAAGTTGGGCATGAAGGAAGGCGACGACCTCGAAGACTCGATGCTCTCGCGCGCGATTGAGAAGGCGCAGCGCAAAGTCGAAGAGCGCAACTTCCAGATGCGCAAGAACATTCTTGAGTACGACGAGCCCATGGAGCATCAACGCCGCGCCTACTACGGCATGCGCCAGCCCATCGTCGAAGGCAAGGGTGTGCGCACGACTGTGTTGCGTTATGTCGAAGGCTCCATCAAACAGGCGGCCGACGATTTCCTGGGCAAACTGCATGTTCCCAACACCATCGCGACGTGGGTGCAAGAGCATTGCGGAGTGCGCATCGAGCCCGAGCGTTTCCTCAAGAAGGACCGCGAAGAGATCGAGAAGGCGATTCGCGTCGACGCTTCCGAAGAAGCACAAGAAGCGATTCGCGCCACCGCGGGCGAGTGTCTTCCTGCCGAGCTCGAACCAGAAGAATGGGACACCGAGAGTTTCGCGCAGTGGGCCAACAGCAACTACGGCGCGACAGTGACTGCCGAGCAACTGCGTGCGATGAGCCGTCATGATGCGATTCAATCGGTGCAAGCAGTCGCACTCAAGAAGTTCGCTCAAGTGGACTTGACTCCGATTCATGAATTCTTGGTGCCACAGTTTGGCGCCAAGCAGTTGGCGCAGTGGGCCAACCGCAAGTTCGGAACCTCGTTTGATGATTCGATCTTCGGTGGCATCACCACTCCTGCCGAAGCCGCGGCGAAGTTGACCGAGAAGGCACTCGAGGCCTATCGCGAACGTGAGATCAACTATCCGGTTGACTTCGCGATCGAGAACACCAACGCGCAGATGCAACAGAGCCCTGAGGGCGCGATTGCGCAGTTCTGCGCGTTTGCCAAGGCTCGCTACGGACTCGATTGGACGGCGCAATCGCTTCCGTCCAACGATCCGAAAGAGTTGCGTCGCTTACTCGTTGAGCGTGCGCGCAGCATCACTGCCAGCGACATCAACGCGCGTGCGCAAGCGTGTCTCGCGCAGGGTCGCGATGCCGATTCCATCGCGACGTGGTTTGGACACGAGTGTTTGCTGCGACTGAGCGAGTCCGAGCGCGAGGATGCGGCAGAAGCGCCCGAAGAATTTGTCCACGAGAAACTTTCCGATGTCACTCGTCTCGAACTCACGCAGTTTGAGCGTTGGATTCTGCTCTCCACACTCGACAACGCGTGGAAAGACAACCTCCACGGCATGGATCAGATTCGCGACTCCATCGGATTCCGCGCGTTTAGCCAGAAGGATCCACGCATCGAATTCAAACGCGAAAGCGCGCGCGTGTTCAACGAGATGCAAGAGACCATTCGCGATCGCGTGACTGATGTTGCGTTCCGAGGACGACTCGCGCCGCAAGCTCCGCGGCAAGCGCCGCGGCCAACGGCGATTGAGGGAACGCTTGCGGGTTCAGCAACGAGCGAGCTCGAGGACGGCAGCATCGCCGTGCAAGAGCCCGCACGCGCCGCGACACCACCGGCCGCTGCGGCGCGTGCATTGGCTGCGGAAAGCCCTGTGGATCCCGCGACTATTCCTGTGGTTGGTCGCAACGAGCCATGTCCTTGCGGGAGCGGCGTGAAGTATCGCCAGTGCCACGGAAAGAAGCCGCAAGCAGAAGCGTGAGTGTGTTTGAACTCGCATGATCAACGCGCGGCCTCGCAGATGTGCGAGGCCGCGCACGTTTGGTTGTCGCTCACCAAACACTCGACGCGCTCACTGACTTGACCGCGCATTGAAACTCGCTAGGATTCGTCCCCTCAAGCCTCGTTAGCTCAGTTGGTAGAGCAGCTGACTCTTAATCAGCGGGTCGTAGGTTCAACTCCTACACGAGGCACTTAGTTTGAGCCGCTCGGCTCAGTCGCAATTGATGCGCGTCAGCCGACAGTTCGAGAGAACCAAACGACAGAAGGCGAAGCATCAGCTTCGCCTTCTGTCGTTTTATGCTTCGTGCGCGCGGCCTTACAGTGCGCAGCGCCCTCAGACGTTCGTCGCGCCGCGCGGGCACGACTGCCTATTAACTCCCTCGAGAGCGCCAACTATGTCTTCTCACGACAGCAGCCGTTTCGACGCAGTCGCCGCCACCCACGCGCAGCGCGACGCTGAAGAGTCCGCGCGTTTGCGCCAACTGGGCGCCCTGGTAGTGCACGACCTCAATAACGCGTTGTTTGCCTTGGTGGGACGAGCACAGTTGCTGCGTCGCAGCATCAATGATCCTGTGGTGGGCAAGTCTGCGGATGAGTTGCTTAACACCGTGCGTTCACTCGAGCGACAGTTGTCGATCTTGCATAAGGCTTGCCGCGTTGACCAAGCGCGTCAAGCGCAACACGATCACAACTGCAATGCCCGTGCAGCACTGCGCGAAACACTGCGCGAAGTCTTGGCCACGCTTCCGCCGTCGATTCACATCGATCCTCCGTTCTCAGCGGAAAACGCGTTCTTTCAAGCGATTCCGCACGATGCGTTTTTCGAGGGCGATGGCGCACAACTCACCACTGCGCTCGTGCAAATGCTTTCGCTGCACCGCCAGCGCGCACCGCGATCGATCGTGCTGGCCGCGCGCGTCGAAGGAACGCACGACGAACCGCGTCTGTCCATCACCATCACCGATGACGCGGGGCCGGCCCAGCACGCGTTGGTCGCACCGTCGCTCTTGGGCGATTCGTTTGATCTCGCGGCGCTCGCCATCGCCACCGCTAACCGAGCGATTCGTGATTTCGGCGGTCGCGCGAGCATCGCGCGCGACAACGAGGTGCTGGGCAAGAATGTGCCTGTCCACAATGTGCCTGGCACCAACGGCGAGCAGACCAATGTGCCTGTCCACAATGTGCCTGGCACGGATGCGCCAGAGCGCAACAGAAGCGTCGCGCGTGGGCTGTGCAGCACGATCTCGTTCGAGATCCATCGCGAGCCCACGTTGTTGTCTCCGGCAGAATCAGGCGATGCCGACGGCGGATCGGTTGACGCATCCGTCGACATCGCACGCGAATTCACCGTGTTGAACAACACGGCCGCCAACTGTGATCATCCGGACGCATATGTGCCTGTCCCACGGCGCGTGTTGGTCGTTGACGACGATGTCACCGTGCGTGCCGTGCTCGCGGCGGTGCTTGACGCGGTCAACGATGATGTCGAAACGATGGATGATCCAAGCGCCCTCGATCGACGCACTGACTTGCATGAGTTCGATGTGGTGATTCTCGATGCGGGCGGTGGTGGACTCGAAGCGCTCAGCCGATTGCGTGGCCGAGGCATCGACATCCCCGTGCTGCTCGCCAGCGGCGGCGAGATTCATCTCAAGCCTGACGCGCGCACGCGCACGGCGATGAAACCGATCGCGCTCGATGTGCTCGACGGCGAACTCACTCTGCTTGCGGCGATGAACAAACGCGAGTGACAGCGCACGCCAATGGCATCATCTGATCGGCAACGCTTGCGCGCGGATGAGGCATTTGCTCAGGTTCGACGAACGCGAATTGCTCGTACTCCCATCCCAACTGGGGAATGTCGCGCGCGTCCACCTCGAGGCGATGCACGATTTCCCAGGTAGTTGCACACGGGTCGTAAAGCAACGCGATGGCGATAGGAGTGTGCAGCGCGCTGAGTCCCGCCTCTTCACGCAACTCACGCTGCACGAATTCGGCGGGCGCCGCGAGCGGCTCGAGTCCTCCTCCGGGCACGAACTCCCACGCGCGAGGATAGAACGCGACTCGCGCGCTGCGTTGACCAACCAACACGCGCACAACCCCGGCTTCATCGCGCGCGAAGGTGATTCCCTTCACCCCAAGTGGACGCACGCCGCAGTCGAGTCCAGTTTTTTGTACGGCATAGAAACGATACGAACACTCCTGCACATGAATCTGCACACCACCGTGACCGTTGCGACTCACGCCTAAGACGTGCACCATCGGCCCATCGAAAAATCGCTCATTTTCGGCGCAAAGTGCCTGCCAACGCGCATCGACTTCGTCCAACGAAACACACTCAGGCACGAAGCGACCGGGCACGTTCACGAGCACGGGAGGTCGACGAAGTCGCATGAGTCGCGGCGCAAGCATGCTGCGATTGTGCCCGATCAAGCGCCTCGAGTGCGCAGCGCGCAACGCATAGGAGTTATCTTGGCGCGTAAGTTCGACGATGCGTCGAGCGCCCACTGGTCACTCGGAGCACGCTCTTGTCTGCGATCAACCCCCCGCTCGACGAACCCTTCGGCAACGCCTATCGCCCTGACCAAGATGGGCATCCACCAGGCCTTTTCCTGCTGTTTTTCGTGGAGATGTGGGAGCGATTCTCGTTCTACGGAATGCGTGCGCTGCTCACGTTTTATCTCATCAAAGGATTTCTCAAAGCGAGTGATGATGAGGCGTACGCGATCTACGGCGCATATGGCGCGTTGGTCTACGCAACTCCGTACCTCGGCGGAATGCTCGCCGATCGTTACCTCGGCGCGCGCTTGGCCGTCATCTGGGGCGGCACGCTCATGGCCGCGGGCCATCTGCTCATGTCCGTCGAAGCAGAGTGGGCGCTGTTCACCGCGTTGGGATTGCTCATCGTGGGCAACGGCTTTTTCAAGCCGAACATCTCCACTATGGTGGGCACGCTCTATCCGCAAAAGAGCAGCAAACGCGACGCTGGCTTCACCATCTTTTACATGGGCATCAATCTCGGCGCTGCGTTGGCACCGCTGGTGTGCGGCTATGTCGGTGAAACCTACGGATGGCATTACGGCTTCGGCCTCGCCACCGTGGGCATGCTCCTTGGCATCGCGACCTTTGTCGCACCGAGCGCGATTGCGCGTGCGCTCATCGCGCTGACGAGCATCGGCATCGTGATCACGATGTTCACCACCACCCTCGGTGACACGACGCAGCTCTTGCTCAATCTCCCTATCGCGTTGGCGCTCTTGGGCGCAGGCGCAGTGAGTGTCATCAAACTCGGACAAGGCTCCGCGCCCGCGGACATGGGGCTTCCCCGCGACGAAGCGGGCAACATCATGAAGCCCAAGATGGTGCTTCCGATTGTGATTGCCACCGTCGCCGCAGTGTTGCCGTTGGCATATCTCGTGAAGAATCACGGTTACGCGGGATGGGCGCTCAATGTCATGGGAGTGCTTGCATTTGGCTCGATCATTCTCGCGGCGACGCGATCGAATCGTGTGGAGCGCGGACGACTCACGGTGATTCTGATCTTGTGTTTCTTCTCCATGTTGTTCTGGGCGTTCTTCGAGCAAGCGGGCTCGAGCGTGAATCTCTTCACCGATCGCAACGTTGATCGCGTGGTCGACGGCGTCGCAGTGCGCGATGGTGAAACCTACAGCGACGTTTCCGTCACTCAAGAATTTCTCGGCGTGGATGTCGCAGGACGCGTGTGGACGCTGACCGATGTGGAAGTTGCGCAGAAGAGTGCGACGAATCAAAACGGCGTGGCGGTCCTGGAGTTCAAGGCCACTGCACAGGATGTCGCCGATGGCATCACGGTGGACAACAACGCCGTAGTCGTCGACGAGTCGTACAAGTATTTCATCCCGTGGAGCGAATTCGCGGCCAACACTCCCAAGCCGTTGGCACGAACTTCTCCACCTGAAGCATGGCCCGACATCTCTCCTGAGCAGAGAGCTGCGAGTGGACTGGTCACCTTTACTGCGGACGGCGGAGATGTCGAATCGGGCCTTGAGATCGGCGGAAACGAGATCAAGGCCTCGGTCTATCAAGCAGCGAACCCGACGTTCATCTTGCTGTTTGGACCTTTGTTTGCCTGGATTTGGGGCGCACTTGGTCGTCGCGATCCGAGCGCGGGCGTGAAGTTTTCGCTGGGACTGATTCAACTCGGTCTCGGTTTCGGCTGCTTCTGGTACGGCGCAATGCACGCAGATAGCAACGGCATGGTCGCGATGAGTTGGTTGCTTGCGGGCTACTTGTTGCAGACCACTGGCGAACTCTGTTTGTCGCCTGTGGGACTTTCGCTGGTCACCAAACTTTCGCCGGTGCGCGTTGTGAGCACCATCATGGGCGCGTGGTTCCTCGCGACTGCGTTCTCGCATCTTCTCGCAGCAGGCATCGCCAAGATGACTAATGTCAGTGAAGGCGCAGCGGGCAACGTCATTCCACCACCGCTAGAAACTGTCACGGTGTACGGCGGAGTCTTCGGCTTCATCGCGTTGGCCGCGATCGCTTCGGGACTCGTCGTGCTCGCATTGTCGCCGTGGCTCAAGTCGATGATGCATCTTGATGATGCGCAAGCGGCTGGACACTAATCACCTGCGCATGACGCCTGATTGAAATGTGATGACAAACAAGCGGCGCTGCGAGAACACTCGCAGCGCCGCTTTTCTTGGGTGATGAAACATCGCCAGCAACACCCAGCGCTGCGGCCGCTCACGCTTTGACGAACGTCCCCTGTCGTGGATCTTTGATCACGCCGGGAAACTGCAGCACGCGATTGTGCATGGCCACGTACACGCCCGGCGCGCAAATCTGCACCGCCAACAGCGCTTCGGTCACGTTTTGTGTGGCATCGGTGCGGCGCATTTCGTAGGGACGCATCGCGCCCGTGAGCACGATCGCTTTCTTCGCGCCGCCTTTGGTCGTGAGTCGCTCATGGATGCGGTCCCCCGTCGCGGCGAGTCGATCGGTGCCATGCACAATCACCACGCCATCGTGATTGCGCGACATGATCTCTGCGGTATCAGCGATGAGATCGTGATCGGCATCGACCATCTCCAGCGAATCTTTGTTGAGCAGCGGCACGCGATCGATGGAAACGCCGCGCAATTCCAGGGTGGCCAGCAACATGTCGAGCACGCTCACTTTGTTGGAGAGCACGCCGCCGAGTTCGTCGTAGGTTTTTTCAATCGTGCCTCCCGTCGAGATGAGGGCGATGCGAAACGGAATCACGGAAACAGGCGCAGCGGTCATAGCACCGCAAGATATCGCCGTTTCTAGAACTCGATGGTCATCTCAATGTGGGCAAGACAATGCGTGTGCGTGCATGGTTGAAAGCGCAGCACCGCTCGCGTCGCTTCGGGTGCGAGACGAATGGTGATGGGAACCTCGCCCTCATACGCGGGCACGTCGTCGATGGCGCCGCGCGATTGAGTGACGACGCTGGTGACGCCATCACCGACAAGTTCAATCGCATTCGACGCGGTTGTTCCCGTCGTCGATGTGTTCGCGGCCATGACATGCCAACCCGTCGCGAAGGAAACAGTGAGCGTGCGGTGAGACCCTTTTCCTGTGAGCAGCACTGCATCGAGACACTCGGGAAGCACGAGCGTCTTCGACGCATGCGCTGCGGCGAGCGTGCGCGCGGCTTGCGTCGGTTCCGCGAGACACGGCTCCTCAGCGGCGCGGAGTGTTCGCGTCAACAGCGTGCGTGCGGCGAGCGTTCGTGCCTGCGCGCAGTGCTCGCGTGTTCCTCGAGCAAGCCGCGCGAGGACCAGTGCCATCGTTCCCGCGCCGCTGGGCATCGCGCCATCGTGCACACTCTTGCCGCGCAAACCCCACTGATCGATGCCCGCGCGTTCACACCAACGGGCCTCGCTGTCGAGATGCACACGCGTCGCGTAGTCCAGCAGCGCCGACGCCGCGAGGTGAAAGCGCGGGTCATTCGTGGCATCCCACAACGCCGTCGCCGCATGAGCGAAACACGCGACATCTTCGAGCGCCGCGCCAACGGGCGCGAGATCGCCGCGACGAACGCGCCACATCGTTTCGATGCGTTGGCCAACATCGTCGTCGTGCACGACTTCGACAAACGCGCTCCACGCCGCATCGAAACTGCGCGTGGCTTGTGCGACATACTCGACCGCGAGCGTGTCATCGCGCACAAGGCGACCAGCCTCTGCGAAGGCACGAATGGCCAGCGCGTTCCAACTGAGCAACGCCTTGTCGTCGGTGTTGGGTTGCTTGCGCAGAGCGCGCACGAGACGCAAGGACTCGCTGATGCGATCCAAGCGATCCCACATTTCCGGCGCGGGGACTTCGCTGAGAAACAACACGTTGCTCGCGGGCGATTCGCGGTGATGAGGATCCGTGAAGTTCGTGCCCGCATCGAGGCCCAACATCGTGCAAGCAACGCGTGCGTCATCAGGCGTGAGCGCCGCGTGAATCTCCTCCATCGTCCACAAGAAGTTGAGTCCCTCGCGTCCGTCCACTTCGGCATCTTGCGCGGTGTGAAACAACCCATCGTCGCGCAGCATCTCGCGTGTCATCCACTGCAACGCGCGCGTCGCCGCGCGTACCAACCACTCGTCATTGGTGGAACACAAGAGCGGAACTAACTGCGCCGAGTCGTAGAGCATCTTTTCGAAGTGCGGCACGCGCCACATCGCGTCCACGGAATAGCGATGAAAGCCGCCGCCGAGATGATCGTGAATTCCGCCGAGAGTCAACGCGCGTAACGCTCGCGTCGAGACTTGCGCACACTCGGGAATCTCTGCCGCGCACTGCGCCATCAGTTCGAGCCACGAAGGCTGCGGAAACTTCGGCGCGCCGCCAAAGCCGCCGTTGTGTTTGTCTTCATACGACAGCAGTCCGCGCGCGGCGCGTGTCGCGAGGTCGGGCAACGCGATGGAAGAGACTCGCGGCCGCGGCGTGCTTTCGCTGAGAAATTCGTCCTCGCCGCTGCCATCGATCGATTCGCGCATCGCCTGAAAAATCTTGCTGGCTTGCGCGCGCACTGCGTCTGGCGTGTCGCGCCATGCGGCCGCAACTTGGGTGAGCAGATCAGGAAACGAAAGCCGACCAAACGCAGGCACGGGCGGAAAGTATGTCCCCGCGAAGAATGGACGCAGTGAATCGGGATCAAGAAAGACCGTGAGCGGCCAACCACCGCTCGCGCGTCCCTCGGTCCACGCGGTGTAGATCTGACACGCGGACATCATCGCGTCGTCGACATCGGGGCGCTCTTCGCGATCGACCTTTACGCTGACGAAATCACGCGACAACTGCGCGGCGATTGCTTGGTCTTCGAAGCACTCGCGTTCCATGACGTGACACCAGTAGCACGTCGAGTAACCCACGGAAACGAAGATTGGCTTGCGTTCACTGCGCGCCTTTTCGATCGCTTCATCACCCCAAGGAAACCAGTCCACGGGATTGTGCGCGTGTTGGCGCAGGTAGGGACTGCTCTCGCGTGCGAGACGATTGCTCATGCGGTGAAGCGTAACCGAGCGCCAAGCAACGACGCGCGGTACAGATCAGAGCACACGTTCGGCGCGGGGATAGCTGCCCAGCACCGAGAAGCGCGCGCAGTGTGTGCGCGCTCCAGCGAGTGCGCGTTGCATCGAATCGTCTTGAGCGTGTCCGAGTGCGTCGATGAAAAACACATAGTCCCAGTGCGCATTGCCGCTAGGTCGCTTCTCGATGTGCGAGAGATTGATGCCCTCGCCGCGGAAACTATCGAGGACATCGACCAGCGCGCCCGCACGGTCTTTGAGTGCGAACCACATGGTGGTCTTGTCGCTGCCCGTGGGCGGAACTGGCTCGCGACCGATGACTAAAAACCGCGTGACGTTGCCCGCGCGATCTTCGATGCCATCAAACAGCGTGCGCACGCCGTGGAGTTTTCCTGCGAATTCCGAGGCAATTGCAGCACTTTCAGGTTCATCGCGCGCGCGAATGACCGCCGCACTCGTGCTGGAGTCCGCGATCAATTCCGCGCCGGGCATCACTCGCGCGCACCACTGTCGGCACTGCGCAAACGCTTGCTGCTTGGAGTAAATGCGACGAATCTTGTCCGGCGCACCGTTGGAAATGAGTGCCAAGCGCACCGCGACCAGAGCCTCTGCACGAATGGACACGGACGTGCGCATCAACACATCGAGTGTCTCATCGATGGAACCCGCGCTGGAATTTTCGTAGGGCACTAGGCCGTGATCACATCGCCCCGCGGCAACTTCGATCGCGACGTCTTCGATGGAACTCACCAAGGCCAACTCCACGCTCGAACCGAAATGACGAATGGTCGCGAGATGACTGAAGCTTCCTTCAGGACCAAGACATCCCACGCGCAGCGGACGCTCAAGCGCAAACGAACCCGACATGATCTCGCGAAAGATCGCTTCAATCGTGCGTGCGCCGAGCGGACCAGGATTGCGCGCGACGGCGCGTTCGATCACCGCTCGTTCACGACTCGGCGCATACACCGGCACATGTTCGTGACGTTTGGCTTGACCAACTTCAACCACCAACGCAGCGCGCGCGGCAAGGAGCATGACCAACTGCTCGTCCACCGAATCGATGTGCGTGCGCAGTTCGGACAGCGGTCGTGGATGAGTCTCTTCAGACACAGGATCTCCAGATGAAATCAGGCAAACTGCTTGCGTCTCGCGTTGTTCAGGATCACCTTTACGCGAGCGCCTATTGCCGCGCCGATTGGCCACAGACAACAGGTAGGCTGCTATCGGCACGCGTGTCGCCGCGCATCAACGCGTTTTGCGTGCGAGACGCGAGATCTTGCCGATGGCAGAGTTGCTCGCACGAGGCAATGCTCAGCCAAGACGCAATCGCGTCCAAGACTGTTTGGCCGCGACCGCGCGTTTTGTGGGCAATTCGTACTCTTCTCGCTCATGAACGCCGCCAAACATTCATCCTCCGCCGCGGCAACGCTCGACGCACTCGCGCGTGAATTGCAACAACTTCCCATCGCGAGTCTCGCGCCCGCGTTGGTCCTGCTCTTGAGTGGATTGTTGCTGCTAGTCGCAGGACGCCACTTCTTGCGTCCCGTGCTGGTCATGGCCACGATTGGATTAGGCGCGCTGCTGGGCGTACCACTGCTGGGACCATTCATGCCGCGTGTCGGCGGTGTAGTCCTCACCATTCTCGGCGGCGCGCTTGGACTGCTCATCGTCGCTGTTGCGTGGCGCGTGATGGTGGGCGCGGCCACGGGAATCATCACCGCATTCGCCTGTGGACTGATCGCGATGATGGGCGTGGATGCAGGATTCGTCGATGCGCGCAGCACGCAAGACACACCAGTCACGCAAGTGCGACTCGATGAAGTCGCCGCACACGATGAGCTGTTGCAACGCGTGCCCACCATCATTGCGCCGCTGGTGATGTGGGCCGATGCGCGTTGGCAAGTCGAACCACCACAAGTGCGCACGTTGCTCACCGCAGCGGCGGCGTGCGGCGCGTTCATTGGCTTCGTGCTCGGAACGTGGCTCATCGAATCTTCGGCGGCGATGCTGACTAGTCTGATGGGCGCGCTGTTTACGTTGGTCGGCGCGATGCCATTTCTCGCGCGCATGTTTGATCGCGCAGCAGAACCCGTTGCTCCGGTTGCGTGGTTACTGCTGTGGGCCGCGCTCGCGTTGGCGGGATGGTTGTTGCAAACATCGCGACGCAAGGACGACTCGATCGACGCGTCGACGCCACGCGAATTGTCTCCATCGCGCGTTGTGAAGTCGTCGTCAGCAAAGACCTCATCGAGCGCTTCACGGCCGACGCCACCACCGACCTGATAGCATCAAGAGATGGATCTGTTCGAATACCGAAACGGCGAACTCTTCGCCGAAAACCTGCCAGTTCGTGCCATTGCCGAGGCGGCGGGAACCCCCTGTTACATCTATTCGCGCGGCACGCTTGAGTCGCATTACGACCGCCTCGTCGAAGCGTTTGCGCCCATCGCGCCGCTGGTGTGCTACTCGGTGAAGAGCTGCCCCAATCTCAGCGTGCTCAAGGTGCTGCATGAGCGCGGCGCGGGCATGGATGTTGTTTCCGGCGGCGAATTGTTTCGCGCGCGCGCTGCTGGTGTTGATGCCAAGAAATGCGTCTATGCCGGCGTGGGCAAGACTGATCGCGAGATTACCTATGCGTTGAAGGAAGGCATCGGCCTCTTCAATTGCGAGAGCGAAGAAGAGTTCGAGAACATCGCGCGCATCGCGCGTGAAAACGGAATCGTCGCGCGTGTTGCGTTGCGCATCAATCCTGACGTTGATCCCAAGACCCATCGCTACACCACCACGGGGAAGAAGGAGAGCAAGTTCGGAGTCGATCTCGAACGCGCTCGTCGTTTCTTCGAGAAGTACGGTCGCGACGAATTCGCGCTGCTCGAAGGACTTCATCTGCACATCGGTTCGCCGGTGTACACGGTCGATCCTTATCGCGAAGCGCTGACCAAGACCGCCTCGTTGGTCGATGATCTCGCGCGTGCGGGCTTCACCATTCGCTCCATTGATCTTGGTGGTGGTTTCGGCGCGGACTATGAAAGTTCGCAGACGCCGCCGCTCAAGGAGTATGCACAAGCGATCATTCCTCTGGCAAAACCCCTGTTTGACCGCGGAATCCGCTTCATTTTGGAACCAGGACGCACCATTGTGGCCAACGCGGGCATCCTCGTGGTCGAGGTGCTTTACACCAAGACCTCAGGCGAAAAACGATTTGCCATTTGCAACGCGGGAATGAACGCGCTGCTGCGCCCTTCGCATTACGGAAGCTTTCACTTCATGTGGCCAGTGGTACCGGGACTCGACATGACACCCGCACGGCGAACGCTTGACCCGAAGTTGCCTGGCACCGCGGTGCAAGATGTGGTGGGCCCGCTGTGCGAAACAGGAGATTTCCTCGCACTCGATCGCGCGCTGCCCGCTTCACTCTCGCGTGGAGATCTGCTCGCAGTGTTCACCGCGGGCGCGTACGGAATGAGCATGGCCAATCGCTACAACTCTTCACCGCTTCCGAGCGAAGTGTTGGTCAGCGGTTCGTCTGCACACATCGTGCGTAGCCGCGAGAATTTCCAAGACCTCATCGAACATGAGTTGCAGACGAGCGCGCTCAATGTGATTGCGCCTCTCAAGAATGCGCCCGAACTGACGAGGACCGCGCGATGATTCTGTTCACCAGCGATTTGCTGTTTGGCAGCAAGATTCTCGGTGCAGCGAAGTACGCGGGCGTGCGTGGCCAAGGCGTGCGCGGTCGCGCTTCCCTCGCGCAACATGCCGACGCCGCGACGCATTACTTCCTCGATCTCGAAGCAGAACTCGCGCTCGGCGAGAGCGCCGACGACCTCCTCGACGCGGCGCTGGGACATCCACCTCTGCGCGTGTTCGTCTTTGCAGGTCACTTGCAAACCGAAGCATTGAAACGCGCAACCGCAAAGATTGCCGCGAGTGGTGCGAGCGGACATGAAGTGCATTCACGCGGATCACTGAACGCGCGATTGAGCAGCATTCTTCCGCCGAACGCACCCGCAGCGACGGAGAGCCGCTGACATGGTTGGACGCGAAGACGACGGAATCTGGGTGACGCTGAAAGAGATCGTGCATGCGGCACCGAGCGAAGTCACCTCGTGCGTGGCGACGGCGAGCGGGCTGTGCCGATGGCTCGCGGTGCTCGCCGAATACGACAGCGAAGCGGGCGGAAACCTGGCGATTTCGTGGGATCGCGATTGGTTGCACGAGTCGCGTGTGCGCGTGCTCAGCTTCGACTGCAACCGTTCCCTTGATGGCTACGCACACGTGCGTTGGGAGTGGTTTCCCTCGCCGCTCGATGAGACCTCGGTGCCCGTCGAGATCACCGTGACGCCACTGCCTGAGCATGGCGCGGAGAGCGGTGGCTCGCGCGTGCTCTTGCGCCATGGGCCCTTTCGCGATGACGTCGAAAGTCTGCTCACCATGGCCGACAGCGCCGAGAGTTGGCGTTGGTATCTGTGCAACCTACGCAGCGTGCTCGAAACGAAACACGACATGCGCGCGGTTCGACCTCTGTGATTTACGCGCGGTAGTTCGACCGCCATGATTCGCCTGTAGCGAAATCACGCAGTGTTTGATCGCAGTGTTTGATCGCAGTGAACTCACCGCGTGATGATCACGTGAGCATCACGCGATCATCACACGTAGGCCATTACCACGGACACTTCTGGAAGTACAGAATCTTCGGCTCATCGCTGGGGTTGTTGCATTCGCTGCGATCAACGCACATCACGTAGCGCGAGTCATCCACGATGCTCTCGCTGTTCGAACCATCCCACACGCCGGTGGTGGGATTCTGTTTGACTTGGCGCACGCGCAGGTACACGGTGAAGACATCGCTGCGCGTCGTCACCAGATTGGAGATGCCCTTGTAGAGCATGTTCAAACTGGTCGCGTCGCGCGCGGGCTCTTCGTTCTTGGTGCGGCGCGCTAAGAAGTCCGCCACAGGTACGCCTTGCAACAGCGCGAGCTCCGCAGCGATCTCAGTAGGCAATTGCGATGCACGTGCGCGCGTGCGATCGGTACCGAATTCGTAATGCGTGTTGATGTCGAGGAAGTCATCCGGATCAACCGCATCATCCGCAACGGCGTAGATGTCGAGGAAGTCACCCGGATCAACCGCAGCGGCGTAATCGTCGTCCGTCAATCCTGTGGCCGAAGCGACCAGCGGATTACGGTCGTAGAGATCAAGTCCAAAGCCGCGGATGCTGTAGGAGTTCCACGTGCCTTCTTCGGTGAGCCCTGCGACTGGTCCAGTGCGACGAGTGCGCAACAACAAGTTGAGTTCGGCGCTGGTGGCAAATCCACGCTCGGCGCGCATGCCCTCGAAGTAGCGGCCCCATGAGTTGGGAACAAGTGTTGGGTCGGGGAACATCCCTGCCAACGCGCTGTTTGAGAGTTGCTTTTGGAAGAGCCCACGATCGCCGTATGCAGGCGCTGAGTACGCAGGGATCGTCGGCTGCAACACCGAAGGGAAGCCGCCGTTGAAGCCCACGAACTGACCGTTGCGATAGGCCAACGCTGCCTGCGGGAAGTGAAGATGCGGCGCAGGTCCGTTGGGCAGCGGAAAGACAAACGGATCAGTCGCGGGCACGCTGTACGCGAGCGGCAACGTCTGCATGGTCTCAAGCAGCGCGGTGTTGATGTTGATCAACCCCGGAGTCGAACGACCGAGCAATCCGTGCGCGAGTCGATAGCGCTCGCGCTCGAGTGCGTCTAATTCGTCTTGCTCAATCGTGCCGAACCCAACCGAGGCGTTGGGCGCATCGCGATCAGGATTGCGGCGACCAAAGTTATCGATGGTCAAGCCATCGAGGAACGCAAGACCCGCAGGAAGCGCAGGCGTCCATTGACTCGACCACGCGCCCGGAGCCAATTGGCCCGCGTCATCGAGCTCGTAGTTCTTCGCCAACACGCGAGTGGTGCTGAAGTCGAGTCGATTGAGGAATGGCCCCGCTGGTCCTGGGTAGTAGAGCGCGTCAGTGCGCGTCTCGACCAGCGTCTCGGAGAAGGTGCGGGTCGTGGTGTAGCTCGCCATTGGATCAATGATGTGACCCCACAAGAAGACATCGAGCACTTCACCGATCTGCTCGAAGTCGCTGTCACGCTGCGTCATCTGGAACGGAATGTTGAGCGCATCGATCGCTTGGAAGCGCACGAGGTCGGGCAACTGCGCGCCGCCGGGAATGCCTGGTTGCGCGCGCGGGGTGTAGCCCTTGCCGCCGATGATGAACTCAATCGTCTCGCCGTTGTAAACAACATCGCGGTGCCAAGGTTGGCGATAGACCTCGCTGCCCGCGTCACCGTTGCTGAGGCCGAGCTTGGGAAGGAACGGCATCGACTGACCAGTGAGGTCTGAGTAGAGCGCGGTGCGCGTCGTGTCAGTCGCATCGGGATTGAAGAAGAGCACGTTGGCGAAAGTGCTTGGTTTTCCCTTGTAAATGCGACCAAACGGATCGTGCGCCACCATGGTGGCCCAGAAGTTGTCGCTGCCATACGCGCCGTCGGGATCGGTGCGGTCGCCCGGCGTGTTGTCGGTGGTGGTGGCGTAAGTCGCAGGAATCGAGAATCCTGGAGGCGGCGACGCGCCTGTAGGCGTGTCACCAAACTCCATGTTGGCCGAGCGTTCCCACTTAATGGTGGAGCCGTTGATGTCGTTGCCCACTTTGCTGCCGTCGATCCACACCTTCTGCTCTTGGGTTGGGAACTGCGGAGCGGTGGTCGCAGAAAACACAAAGCGCGGCGAGAGTTCATCGGAACTAATGCGACGCAATCCTTGCGCAACTTCAGGCTTGACGTTGACGTCGCCGTCGATGATGTGCTCCAAGTTGGGAGCACTCGTTTGCCACGTATCAACATCGATGGCCCATGGACGCGCGACGCGAACCCAGGTGAAGAAGAAGTCTTCGTCCACGCCGAGCTCGATGCCGTTCACCGAAATTTGCGCGCGATTGATGTCGACCACCACCTCGTGCTTTGGCGGAACGTTGCGCGTGAGCAACTCTTGTTCGACGACCTCGTGGAAGGTGTTGTTCGTGTAGAGCTGATTGCTGTTGGGAGCGTCAGGATTTTCCAAGCGATCGACGGTGACCCATGTCGCATTGCTGCCTGGACCGAAGCGTCGTTGAATCTCCACTGACGGACCGTTGGACGCTTTGATGCTGGCCAAACGAGTCGTCACACTCGCGCCGCTTGCTGGCATCCAACTGCTGTTGCCTGCAGGCACGCGAAACACGAGACTGCGGTCGAGCGGATCGAAATTGGTGTCGTTGCCGTTGGAGTCGTAGAGCGTCGTGTACTCGAGGATGCCGTCGTTGTCTTCGTCGACGATGTCTGCTTCGAGATCGAGAAAGTCCAAAATTGCCGCGCGAAACTCGTTGTTTTGGGTGGTGATCGCCGAGGCCGCACCTGCGCCGGAAATGGGAAACAGATTCTGATTCCAGTTGCCTGGCAGCGGTGATGGCGGCGTTTCAAACGGAGTGCCGACGTAGTACAGCGTCGCAGTTGAAGGACGACCGAGCGTCGCAGGAGGCAACTCCACTGATGGGCCGTAGCTCACCGAGAGCGGCTGGTAGTACTGACCGTAGAAGCCGACGCGAAACTCGCTGAGCGAAAGCGGCGTGTCGTAAGGATTGGCAATCTGTATCGCGATGATCGGCACCGGCTTACTCAGATCGCTCACGAATCCTTCTTGCTGACCGATGGAAATCGCATTGTTGATCTGCGGCGGGAATCCACCAGTCACAGGCAGCGAGTCACCAACGACGGGATAGTCTTCGCGCTGATCCTCGCGAATGTCGTTGACGTACGCGGCGTTGAGCAGAATGAGATCGGAGCCCTTGAGGTAGGTCTTGGGATAAACCAATCCGAAGAAAACTTCCGAGATGAACGGCTGCTTCTCCATACCGAGGTTGAGGATCTGCGCACCCGTCGCATCCGCGCGCGGCGGATAGGCGACGATGCCGGGATTGGTTGCGTTGTTGAGGATCGAATCAGGCGTCTCTGCGCCGATGACGTTGCCCAACACCATGTTGATTTGTGGCTCATCCATCGCCGCTTCGAGATTCGCGACATAGCTCGCGATCATCGCCTGCGTGCGCTCTTTGGCATCGGTGCCAAGTCCCCAGTACGACTCGAAGATGTACTGATTGGTTGCGCCATCGAGATACGAACGCACCATGGTGCGATCAAGCAAACGATTCATGCGCGCGCGCCAGTTGAGCAGGTCAACGCGATTGAGCGTGATGTCGAGCACGCCGGCGGCGTTGACATACATCGGCTGACGCAAGTCGATCTTGCGCTTGCCCAGTTCATACGCGAGATAGTTGCGCTCGGCGTACAGCGATGGTCTGGCGATCTCGTCCGCCTCGTCCGCAGCAGTGATTTCACCGAAGAAATCGCGGTAGTTGGTGTTCGCGTCGTAGAACGGCGAAGGCCAGAGGTACGGCGGCGCGATGTCGTTGCGCGCGCCGTTGAACAGCGTCATCTTGCGACGGTTGTCGATGAGCAGTTCCGCAGCGTCGAGTTGATCGAGGCTCTCGGTGGTCTCTTCGCGGCTCGGTGCCGAGCGCAAGAATTGGTAGGCGTAGCGCTCGTCGGTGGGATAGAGCGTGGTGTAGGGATTGATCGCTTGTTCAAAGCGCGAGACCACGAAGGGAAGATTGTTGCCGTGATACGCGCGCAGTTCGAACTCATCCGACGCATCAAACGGCGTCATGCCAAACATCGGCTGCTGCGGATTGAGTCCGACGAGTTTGAAGTAGGACAAGCGCTCCATGCTGCTCTCGAAGATGCCTTGGCGATTCGCGGGCATCGAACCATCAACCAAGGGATACGCAGGAGTGCCGGTCTCCCACAGGTTGTTGGGTGTGCGCAAACCAATCGCTTGCAAGAACGAGAGCGTGCGATTGCCCTCATCGCCGAACGCGCCGCGATCGTAAAAAATCGTTGCTGGCGCGGAAGCGTTGCGCGGCAGCCAACGGAAGGTTGGCGCGAACTGCGTCTGCGTTCCACTCGGTGGAACGGGTGTGTTGGGATCGTCGTTGCTCAGCGGGCCGTCGAGGAATCCCACATGGGTTCCGCGAATGTTGGGCTGCCACTCATCAAGGCTCGAGACCAAGGCCAAGTCTGCGGGCGTGTGTCCTGCAGTGGTATCGAAACTAAATTTGGTCGCGACGTTGGCGTTGATCAACGCAGAGTTGTCGACGATCGAAACACCAACGATGGTCTTGATGCCGCGATCCAAATTCGTCGGACCAGCAAACCAAAAACTATCGGTAAAGCCGTCGCCATCGGTGTCGGCGAAGGTGCGACTCACGACATTACGTGACGTGCCCGCGCGGAACTCGTCGCTGGGAATGCCCAGTGCCTTCAACTGGAAGAAGTTAGGCAGGACGAGATTGGGATCGCGATACGAACCCGCGTAATTAGGCGAAGCGTTGAACGGATTAAACCAGTTGTTGCGCCGCGTTTCGAAGGCAAGGATGAACGGCTGCGCAGGCGATGGGTTGACATTGAAGTTCGGCTGCACGCCGGGCAACCACTGCTCGTAAGGAACGGCGGTGGCGAACGATCCGTTGAAACGCGTTGCTGGGGCGAACAGCGGAATGACGTTCTCATCGAGATGATCGACGGTGTTGAGATCGATGTTCTGAATGTCCGCGACCACGCGCCACGCGTTGTTGGCCGTGGGCAGCCACGAGAGATGGGTCCAGTGCGAGAAGGTGAAGAAGCGATCACCACTCGCATCAAACACTTCAACTCGCTCAGGCTCGGTGGAGCGCAGCCAACGCGAATCGCCGAAACCAGGGTTTCCATAGGGATTGGCGTCACCGATGGGACGACCGTTGACATCGGCGAGTTGACCCAGAAGGTTGCCCACC
>QWPW01000045.1 GCA_003671025.1 Planctomycetota bacterium | reverse complement strand
GGGTGTTCGCACTCTCAATTTCGTCAGCTACGAGTCGGTGGCAGCCACAGGGATCATCGTCCCAGCACCAGGCGCAATCGCGCTGCTTGGACTCGCCGGCCTCTGCGGCCGTCGTCGTCGCTGAGCTCGGTCGCCCCGGAGCCACGCGTGTTCCAACTGGCGGGCTTTCAATTGCGCAGCTGCGATGTGAGCGACTGCGGATGACGTTGGTCGCAAAGACAGCGGTGGGTCGCCGTCGCGGCGCGCTCGTAGGGACGGTTGCCATCGGCTTCTAGCGCTGCCCCTCGACTCGCCTCACGGCGCTGAGCCGCGGACAGAGAATTCGGACCGTGCGTACGGCCCGATCGCCGTTCATCCATCGAGTTATTCGGAGCCAAGGCTCTTTCCCGACGCGATTGCGGGGTCGCTCGTTGAAGTGCTAAGAACGGATTCATGATTCTTTTGCGATCGGACAAGAAAGATTTGCCTCGGGCAATTTGTGCGGCATGTTTCGCATGTCAAGGTTTCGGAATTCCATCATCGGGCTTCTGTCGAGCCCGAGCACTCCCCCTGAGTGTCAGTCCCTCTTCTTGTTGGATGTCCGCCGAACCTACTCATTGAAAGGATCGAAGCAAACATGCTTTCGAATCGTCTTGTCAAGCACTTTGGTGCAGCCGCAGCCGCAGCAACCCTCGTTGGCGCAGCCAATGCAGCCGTCGTGACCTGGAACTGCAACCTCGTCATTCCAAACAACATCGATGGTCAGTACATCAACGTTGAAACCCAAGTCGCCGCCAGCGCGGCAGGCCTCGCGGCTGGTTGGGATCTCAACCCCTATGGAACATCGACCACTGCCATGAGCTGGTTCGCCGCAGCAGCGCCGAGCGGTTGCGTCATGGGCCTCGGTCAGGGTGGAACGACCTCTGCGGTTGCAAGCCTGTCCGCTGGAACCTTGGTCAGCGCCGCTTCGACCTTCGGCAACACGGCATCTAGCGTCACCGCTGGTGGCTGGGTGTTGAATTCGGCCAACTACTTCGGCTTCCGTTTCCTTGGTGCAGACGCACTGACCCACTACGGCTTCGGACAAATGACAATCGGCGCAACGATGGGTGTTCGCACTCTCAATTTCGTCAGCTTCCAGACGACCGCAGCCACAGGGATCAACGTCATCCCAGCACCGGGCGCGATCGCGCTGCTCGGACTCGCCGGCCTCTGCGGCCGTCGTCGTCGCTGAGCGCAGGTCAATCAAATCTGACTCGGTTTGCTGCGAACTCAGGCGCGACAATCACGAGACGATGAATATGCCACGGGTGACCTCACGGTCACCCGTGGTTTTTTCGTACCCGTGGTTTTTTCGTGCCTGTGGTTTTTGTGTGACGGTTTTAGGGGTGGTGCTGTGGGGTTTGGATCGCGTGCCCAGCAACTCGAGCACGTGTGGGAATTCGCAATCAGCGATCACACGATTTGCCTCGGCGCAATCCTGGTGTATTTTTGACCGCACTCGAGCGCAGGTTTCGCTGCTCGTCGTTTCTCGCGCTCAGTTTTGCTTCGTCCACCTGCGCTGTCCCCGCGCTGTACATCGGAATCCCAAATGAACAAACTTCGTCTCGTACGCCACTTCGCGGCCGCACTCTCCGCAACGGCCGTCGCTTCCACGCAGGCCGCCGTCATCCACTGGAGCGATGCGAACCTCGTGATCCCCGCGACCTACGAGGGTTTGTACATCAACATCGAGGAGCGCACGACCGGTTCGGGCGAAGAGCTCGCAGGCTGGGACATGAATCCGTACGGCGCGAACGGTTTGCTGTGGTATCAGCCCGTTGGCGGCGGCGTGCTTCGTATCGAGGACACCGCGGGACCGAGCAATCTCGCGTTGGGTGCGCTCGTCGGCGCGGGTGGACTCTTCGACGAAGAGTCGGTCACCGAGTTCGGCGCGCAGCCATACAACTGGAACTTTGACGCGTCGAACTACTTCGGCTTCTCCTTCGAAGCGAGCGATGGTCTCCTTCATTACGGTTGGGGACGCATGGACATCGGTGCCGCGTCGACCAATCGTGTGCTCGCGGAACTCGCGTATGAAGATGTCGCCGGCGCATCGATTGCGGTGGGAGCAGTGCCCGCTCCTGGCGCCCTTGCGTTGATTGGTCTCGCGGGATTGCTCGGCCGTCGTCGACGCTGAGGACTCGCGCAGCCACACATTCGCCTCTGCTAGCATCGCGCCTCTATGACTGCTCGTGCTGCGAAACGCGTGCTCATCATCGGCTGGGACGCGGCCGATTGGGTTCTCATCGATCGCCTGTTTTCTGCGGGAAAACTGGCGAATCTGCGCCGACTGGTCGAGGCCGGCGCGCGCGCGGATCTCAACACGCTCGAACCGAAATTGTCGCCGCTGCTGTGGACTTCGATCACCACGGGCAAGACTGCGGACAAGCACGGCGTGCTCAACTTTGTCGAGCCTCGCCCCGAGGGCGGCGGCCTGCGCATTTCGTCGAGCACGACGCGCAAGACCAAAGCGCTGTGGAACATCCTCTCGCAAAACGGCCTGAGCACCAACGTCGTCGGTTGGTACGCGTCGCATCCTGCCGAGCCCATTCGCGGAAGCGTTGTGAGCAACATGTTGCAAGAGGGCGAGCCCGCGCAAGCGAACTCGCCGTGGCCGCTGATCACGGGCACCGTGCATCCGGTCGAACGCGTGGATGCCATTGCTCAAGCGCGTCAACGCGCGCGTGCGTTTGATCGTGAGTCGTTGCGCGAGCTGCTGCCCAACGTCGATGAGATTGGAATCAACGACGCGCGCGTGCAGACGCTCATCAAGTTGATGTCGTACGCGCGCAGCATCGAACGCGCGGCGTTGGTCGCCCTGTCGAGCAGCGCTCCGTGGGATGCGACGATGATTTTCTTCGACGCCATCGACACCGTTGGTCACCACTTCATGCAGTTCGTCGCGCCCAAGATGGCGCATGTTTCGCCGCGCGAACAGCGCATGTTTGGCGGCGTGATGGATCGCGTGTATGAGTGGCACGATGCGGCGCTGGGCCGACTGCTCAATGCGGCCGGAAGCGACACGACGGTGATCTTGCTCTCTGATCACGGATTTCACAGCGATCACCTGCGCCCCAATCTGAGTGATCTGCCACCAGAACGACGCATGGAACTCGAGTCGAGTTGGCATCGTCCGCATGGCGTGTTGGTGATGTCGGGCCCTGGCGTGAAACGCGCGGGAGAGATCGCGTCGCCCAACATTCTCGATGTTGCGCCGACCGCGCTTGCGCTATTGGGTCTCGCCGCTGGCGAAGATTTCGATGGTCGCGTGCTCGCCGAAGTTCTCACCAGTGCCGCGCCGACGCGCATTGCATCGTGGGATGCGGTCGAAGGCGACGCGGGTTTGCATCCCGAGGAAATGCGTCAAGATCCCTTCGAAGCGGCCGACGCATTGCAACAACTCGTCGATCTCGGCTACATGGCCGCGCTGCCCGCGGATGTGCAGGGGCAGCTTGATTTGGTGCGTCGTGAAAGTGCGTTCAATCTCGGCGTCGCGTTGATGTCGCGTCGCAAAGTGCATGAAGCGATTCCACAGTTCGAACGACTCGTCGCCGAGCGTCCCGCCGAAGTGCGCTACGCGTTGTGCCTGGGAAATTGTTTGCTTAGCGCGGCGCGTTTTCGTGATGCGGCGGCGAGCGCGCAAGCACTCTTGAATCACGACGCAAACAACATCGAGGCGCAGATGATGCGCGCAACAGCGCTCGCACTCGCAGGCGATGAGAGCGCGGCGTCCGCGCAATTGGCCACGATCGAACGCAGTGCGCGTGACAAACCCGAGTGGTCACTCGCGTTGGGCTCCATGCTCATGCTCTGCCGTCGCTACGACGATGCGCGTGCCCACTTTGCTGCGGCCAAGCAGCGCGATCCTCGCGATCCACAGGGACACATCAGTCTCGCGCGCGTCGAGCTCGCACGCGGAGTCTTCGAGCCCGCGGCGGAACACGCGCTTGATGCGCTGGACATTTCGCAGTCGTTGCCCGACGCGCACTTGCTCTTGGGCGCCGCACTCGCGTGGTGTGGCGACTACGCCAATGCGCGCAGCAGCCTTGAGTTTGCGTTGCACTTTGGCGATGGGCAAGTCGAAGCGCATCGTTGGATGGCGCTGGTCGCGCAGCTTGGCGGCGATGCGCCACTGGCCGCGCATTCACGCGAGCGTGTGCACGCGTTGCTCGCAAGCGTGGTCGAGCGTCCACGCGACGCTGCGTTTGGACCTGTTGAATTTGCCGCAAAACATGGGCTTGCTGCGATCTAGGGCTGGCGCGATCGAGGGTTCGCGCGATGTGCGCCGCGAGCGCAACTCTCACACCTTATTGCGGTGCAGCGACGGATCAATCGCGTTGGCCATCGCGGCTTCATTGAGATCGCCACCGAGAAACGCGTTCATGCGCCTTGCCTGCGTCGCGCCGTCGCTCATGAGATCCGCGTGCTTCACCACCAACACGCCGAAATTGCTGCGCGCGCTGAGCCATGTGTGGACTTGCTTGAGTTGCGCGTCGTAGATCGACATGAGTCGATCTGCAGGAATCGTCGCGCCGATCTTGGCGTTGCGCGCGAGCATCGTTGATTGACTCTGCACGACTTCGCGCAAATCGCGATCAAGAAACACCACGCGATAAGCGCGGTCATCAGGCAACTGCGCGACGAGCATGTGGATGACCTTCACCACTTTGCCGCGCGCCTCGTCGAGCCATGACTTGTCGCTGGCGAGTTGCTTGACGCGATCGAGTTCGTAGTAACCGCGCGGGTTGTCATCGTCGGCAGTGCGCGCGGCATCGGTGAGCGGCGCGATGCCGCCCGCGACAATCATCTGCATCGCCATGCTCGTGCCCGAGCGAGGAAGTCCCGACACAATGGTGGTGAAGTCGCGCGCCATCGACGCAATGTACAAGTGGTGATGCAACGCGCGATTGTCGGCGGGGTGCAATTCTCGCGGTGACTAGGTGTGTTGCTGCGCGTGCTGCGTTAGCCTTCGCATCATGCTTTCCCCAATACGCACGCTTGAAATTCCACTGGACTCCATCGAGAGCGCGCGCATCGCCGCGCCGCTGGCCACTCGACTCGAACTCTGTGACGACCTCTCTTCGGAAGGGTGGACGCCCACGATGGAGCTCATCCGCGGTTGTCGCGAACTCGTCGAGGGAACGCAAACGACGCTGGTTTCGATGATTCGTCCACGACTCGCTGGCGCTTCACGCGCGCTTGATGTCGCGGCATTCGCGACCACGCCACGCTCGCTCGACGCGTCGTTGCGCGAGATCGAAGCGAGTGCGCTCGCGGGCGCACATTCGGTCGCAATTGGCATGCTCACGCCCGATGGATTCGTCGACATGGACGCCTGCGCGCGCTTGGGACAACTCGCGCGCGATCACGGTCTGGTGGTCGCCTTCTTGCGTACGTTTGATTTGCTCGCCGATCGCGATCGCGGAGTGCGCGACATTGTGGCGCTCGGATTCACACGATTTATTTCCGCGGGCGTGTTGGGATGGGATGCCGCCGTCGCGCCGCTGAGCGCGCGCATTGACGTGCTTCGTCGCGATCAAGAAGTCGCGCAGCGTGAGGCGACTCGACTCGGCCGCGCGTGTATCGAAGTTGTTCCCGCGGGCGGCGTGCGCGCGAGCAACGCGCGTGAGTGGCTCGCGATCACGCCGCATCTTCACGCATCGTGTCGACGCGACGGCGCGTTTAATGTCGATGAACTCAACGCGTTGCGCGAAGAGATGAAGGCGTGAATCATGTCGAGTGATGATGCATGCGACTGTGTCGTCATCGGCGCGGGACTCTCAGGGTTAGTCGCTGCGCGGGATCTTCGTCGTGCGGGTTTGCGCGTGCTCGTCCTCGAGGCCTCGCCGCGCATCGGCGGTCGCATGCAGCGCACTCGACTCGAATGCGATGCATGGATCGATCTCGGCGGTCAGTGGGTTGGCGCGACACAAGACCGCATGCAGGCATTGCTCGATGCATGCGCCATCACGCGCTTCGCCTCGCCTCATGTGGGACGCACCGTGCTTCACTTCGATGCGCAGCGATACGAGTTTTCAGGCTTTTTCCAGGGGTTTCCCGAGGGAGACGCGCCCGCGATCGACGCGGCTCACTGGCAAGACGCGATGAACGCGTGGCAACGGTTTGATGCGTTGGCGCAGTCGTTGCACGGTGAGTATCCGCATCAGAACGCACACGCGCTTAAGCTCGATGCCTGTTCGCTCGCGCAGTGGATTGACGCGAACACATCGACTCCCTTCGCACGTTGGTACTTCGAATACATGTCGCGTGCCGTCGGATTCCTTGGACCCGCCGAGCCCCACGAGGTCTCGTTGCTGCACGCGTTGTGGGGACAGAAGAGCGCGCCGCAAGCAGAGCATCCCGAAGCGCAACTCATGCATGGAGGTGCGGGACAAGTGCCCGCACTCATCGCGGCCGAACTTGATGAGGTGATTCGCGTGGACGAACCAGTCGTGTCAATCCGTGAGCGCGGCGATGCATTGCAAATCACTTCCACGCGTGCGACCTATCGCAGCGCGCACGCAATCATCGCGATGCCGCCGTGCAATGCTGCGCGCATCGTGTTTGATCCGCCGCTCTCGAGTGCACGTCAACTTCTTGGCGCGCAGATGCGCATGGGTCGATGCGCGAAAGTCTTGCTGAGTTACTCAACGCCGTGGTGGCGCGAGCATGGCTTGTCCGGACTCGCGATGGGAAATCGTCCTTGCATCGAACTCGTGGCCGACAGTTCTGATCCATCGATGAGCACCGGTGTGCTCGCCGCGTTTGTGGTGGGGGACCGCTACGCGCGCTGGATCGCACTCGCGGCACCCGCGCGGCGTGACGCGGTGCTCGATGATCTCGCGCAATACTTCGGCGCCTCGGCGCGCCATCCCACGAGCTATCACGAAGTCGATTGGCCGCAAGAACCATGGATTGGCGGCGCATTCGCAGGGTTTATGCCGCCGCGCGCGTGGACCGAGTGCGGTGACGCACTGCGCGTTCCTCACGGCCGCGTGCATTGGGCGGGAACAGAAATCGCGCCGCGCTGGGCAGGTTTTTTCGATGGCGCGGTGCGCACGGGTGAAGATGCGGGGCGCGCAGTGATTGATCTTCATCGCGCCTCGTCACACGCGAAAGGCAAACTCTTCTGATGACTCGCTCCAAGAAAATCGTCGCTTCACTGGCAACGGAGCGCGCACCGGCTTCTCTCGCGTTGCACGAACTCGCCAATGTTGGACCCGCAACGCTGGGCGATTTCAAAGTGCTCGGTGTGCGCAGCGTCGCGCAACTGGCGCGGCGTAATCCGTGGCAACTCTACGAGTCGCTATGTCGACTCACGCACGCGCGCCATGATCCTTGTTGCATCGATGTGTTTCTTGCTGCGGTGCATCAAGCACGCACTGGAGAAGCGCGTGATTGGTGGTCGTTCACTGCGCAGCGCAAGTTGGATTTGGCAGCGAATCCATCACTCGCGCCCACGGCCGTCCGCCGCGAAGCCGCGCCTGTCACTCGAAGCGCAGGTGCTTCACGCTCTCGCCAGAGTCGCGCAACTCCTTGATCGCATCGATTCCGATGGCGAGATGTTTGTCGACGAAAGTGGCGGTGACGGTGCGATCGCTCTCCGCGCTCTTCACGCCTTCTGGAGTCATCGGGTTGTCCGAAACCAAGAGCAGCGCGCCCTTAGGGATCCCGTTGGCGAAGCCCACCAGAAAGATGGTCGCCGTCTCCATGTCGATGGCGCACGCGCGAATCTGCAGCAAGTACTCGCGCACGCGTTCATCATGCTCCCACACGCGTCGATTGGTGGTGTAGACCGTGCCGGTGTAGTAATCGCAGTCGTGGCGAATGATCGCTTCACTCACGGCGCGTTGCAGACGAAAGCTCGGCAGCGCCGGAACCTCGGCCGGCATGTACTCGTTGCTGGTTCCTTCGCCGCGAATCGCAGCGATAGGCAACACGAAGTCGCCGAGTTTGGTCTTCTTGAGTCCGCCGCATTTACCGAGGAAAAGCACGGCTTTCGGCGCAACTGCCGAGAGCAAATCCATGGTGGTCGCGGCCATCGCGCTGCCCATGCCAAAGGACAAGATGGTGATGTTTTCCGCGGTGGCCGAGACCATGGGTTTGTCGCGACCGCGCACTTCCACACCGAAGCGCTGCGCAAACATCTCGACGTAGTTGGAGAAGTTGGCGAGCAAGATGTACTGACCAAACTCATCGAGTCGAAGCCCGGTGTAGCGGGGGAGCCAGTCGCGGACGATTTCGTCCTTGGTCTTCATGCGCACAGCGTACGGTGAATCGACGCGCGACACGACACGAGCTGCTCGATCGACTGCGCAATCATTTACGAATGAGTGAAGCGATTGCCGCGCGTCCATGCACTTGGCATTCGATACGCACGACTCCTGCGCCGATGAAAGTCTCGCCTCGCGCAAGCGTGATCGCAGTGCGTCCGTGCATCGTGATCGACGCCGCTTTGTCAATGGCGTGCACCACGACGCAATCGCCGCGCGTCTCATGTGTCGCAGCGATGAGTTCAAGCGAGCCTCTCCAATGATCACGTTGCATCATGAGATTGATATCGCGCACACCAACGCCTGTCGGCACTCCGATGCATTCCTCTTCGCCAGCGAACTCAAGTGCACGTCCGCGATCAGGAACACGCATCGAGACGCCGTCGCGAATCAATGCGAGGCCGGCACCGTCGAGCAGAAGAATCGCGCGGTCGATGCGCAAATACTGCGAAAACGCGGCAGTTTTAGGGACATCAGCGATTGCAAGGCGCCACAACCACGGCGCATCAACGTGCGTCGCATCAGTGGCGATCTCGAGCGTGGTGCCGAGCCCGTTCTTCCACGCAACGCGTCGCGCATGCGAGGCCGCAAGCACACGCGGCGCATGGTCATCGAAAGATTCGGCGTGAGTCGTGTTCATGAGCGAGTGCACAGAGTGGCGTGAAGAGGCGGCGCGCGTGAATGCGTTCGTAGGTTACTTGCGTGCAAGATGCGCTCAACGTTGAGGCGGTGAGACGGCTCGCGTGACCATCGCGCAAACAACAACAGCGCCGCAGAGTGTGCGGCGCTGTTGCAGAATGCGAGGAACGAATCGGTTCACGCCGTCATCACACGGACGCGTCATCGAATCACTTCGGTGCGGCGGGTGGAGGAGTGCCCGGTCTTGGAGTACTCGGTCCGCCTGGACCACCCGGTCCGCCTGGACCACCCGGTCCGCCTGGACTACCCGGTCCGCCTGGACTACCCGGTCCGCCTGGAGTGCCCGGTCCGCCTGGACTACCCGGTCCGCCTGGAGTGCCCGGTCCGCCTGGACTACCCGGTCCGCCTGGACTACCCGGTCCGCCTGGAGTGCCCGGTCCGCCTGGACTACCCGGTCCGCCTGGACTACCAGGCCCACCTGGGCGCGGTGGTTTCGGTCCGCCACGCGTGGCTTTGAATTCTTCGGCAGTGATCTTGCCATTGCCATCTTTGTCGGAGTTTTTCAGGCGTTTCCACGTGTCTGCGGGAACTTCGCTCTCTTCAAGCACGCCGTCTTTGTTGGTGTCGTACTTCTCCAACATCTTCTCGAAATTCTGTCGACCGCCCGCTGGACGAGGCGCGTCGCCCGGTGCTGGCGTGGGCGGAGCAGGTGGCTCATGGGCGGCGAGCACACTCGCGGTGAGACCCATTGCGAGGAAGACGCTTGAGACAAGAACATAACGCTGAGTGCTCATATGAAACCTCCGAGTTGAATGAAATTTCGTGCGATGAACCTGATGAGAATGGTGATGCGGCTGTCGCTCGAATCTGTCCGTTGCATCCGAGGGACGCATGCTATTCGCGAAACCAACGCGCTACTTTGAGCGGGCATTGCAACACAATCGGGAATTGTGAATTGCGTGAAGTCGACGTCCCGTGATGCATGAAGAGATCAAGCGCAAGCGCCCTAAATCAGCCTGTTCAGACCTTGCGTTGTAACTCCACCGACTGCACGCCTTCGATTGCATTCAGTTCTGCCACCAAGATTTCGGCCGCACCGTCGCTGAGGAGATGGAGCGCATACGAGCGCTCAAGCGCCGCGCCTCCGCGCGCAGTCTCGAGCGTAAGCAGCGACACGCCCGAGGCGAATTTTTGCAACGCGCTCTCCAGTTTCGGTTGATTGGTGGCGCCGATGCCCACGCGAATCGTGAGCGTAAACAGACTCGTGCCCATCGCGCCCTTCTTGTCGCGCGCGTGCGGATAGAGGCTCGCGGCGATGGTCACGATGGGAAGTACGATCAACGGAACCATGAAGTATCCGGCACCTACAGCCATTCCCACGCCCACGGCAAAGATGACGAACGCGGTGTCGCGCGTGTCTTCCACCACGGTGCGAAAGCGCACGATCGAGAGCGCGCCCACAATGCTGAAGGCGCGCGCAACGTTATTGCCGATCACAATCGTGGTCATGCACAACAGAATGGTGAGCAGCACCAGCGTTGCCACGAACGCGCCTTGTGACGGATCGCGTCCACGCGTGCTGCGATAAATGAACGCGACTGCGCATCCAAATGCGAACGCGCTCACCAGTCGAATCGTGGCGACTCCGAGCGAGAGATCAGCTTCGCCAGTGAACGCGTTCGACAACCAATCAAGCACAGTTGACCTCAGTTCAAGAAGGGTTGGACGCGCGATGTTGGCGCGTCATTCGTTGCTGTCGTTCAATGTCGCGCGTCGAAAGGAGTCACGCGCGGCGCGGTACTTGGAGAGCGGGGTCGGTTGTTGTGGAAACTCAGCAAGGAATTTTTTGAACAGCGGAGGCAGCGCCGCAGCGAAACTCAGCTCGAGAATGGTCGATGACTCAAGGATGCGCCGCGAGCCGTCTGTGTTGGGCCAAGTCCACATGCTATGCGGCTGCGCATAAATCTCATCATCGAGCGTGAGTGTGCACGAGCCCGAGACTCCATCGGCGAAGTAGCTCGCGCGGCGATAGCGAACGACCGCGGCAGGCGCGAGTCCAAGGCGCTGCACGCGGCGGTGAAACCACTGTCCACTCCACGGCGTCGGATTGCCCGCGTCGCGCATGCACGCGAGTTCAGCGAGTTCAATCGTGCACGCGCGCGTCGCGACCATCTCGCCGCGCGAACGGCTGCGTTCCACTTGCAGGAGCGTCGAATCGCCGTTGCGACGGATGCGGTACTTGCTCTTGCTCTTGCTCTTGCGCGAGGCTTGTTGCGTCGGTGTGAGCTGCGCGCAGTCGAGATACATCGTGCTCGCCACACTTGCGTGGTCTGGCATCGATGCAACATGGGGGCTTGCCGTGAGGTGAGCGATGGCCCACGCGCGCAGACGTTGCGCGGTACTTGCATCGAGCAGAAACTTGAGTTCAAACGCGCGCGATCGTTCGCCATCATCGGTTGACTGATCTGAGCCTTCGACGCCGCGCGCCCCTCGGCTACTCATCGATTTGCATCCGGCGCGTTTGGTTTTGTGGTCGGTGACTTCGAGGCGTCGTCGACACTCTTCGCATCCGCAGGCTTGTACTGAAGCAAATACGTTGAGCGTCGGTCTGCGAAAGTGCGCAGGCTGCTCGCCATCGCCCGCGCGTCCGCACTTTCGATCGCGCTGTCTGCAACGGCAGTTTCAAACGCTGCAAACGACATTGCTTTGCGCGTATCCGCGGCAACCGCGGCAGAGATTTGCGCGCGCCAAGCCGCGACGATTGGGCCTAGTTTTTCCCACGACAACGAGTCCTTCGCGATCTCGCGCACATGCTCGAGATACTTCGCGCGCAGCGACGGGACGGCAAGCAAGCGGCTGCGCAGCGGCTTGCGCACATCAGTCATTCCCGTCAACGGATCGAGCTCGTAACCAGAGCCACTCGCATGACCGCCTCCACCTTGCGGAGGTTGTGCTGGTCGCGCTTCAATGCCTTGCGCTGGTCGCGGACCATCAACTCCACCAGCACCACCAGCGCCGCCACGGCCACCACGACCGCGTCCACCGCCCGGGCCACCAGGCCCGCCGAATTCGCCTTTAAACGCTTCATTCATGTCGTGGGGAATGATGTGGAACACGCCATTGGGATCTTTGTAGATCGTGTAGTCGCTGCTGCGCACCCAGTAGCCATCACTGTTGGCGAGTGCGATGTCAAGCGCGAGAAACCACAGCACAGAATCGATGTCAAGAATCGGACGCAGCGCCGCTTCGAGTTCTTCGGTGGGCGTCTCGGTGAGTACGCGACAGAGATGGACGAGGTCGTTCCAGTCAGAGTCGCGGTCTTTGGTGTTGATTTGGTAGCGCTGCTTGTAGTACTCGAGATCGTCGCCGCCGTAGTCCAGTCCTGCGGTGGCTTGTGGCGAGCCCTTTACTTTCCATCGAGCACCACCTCCCTTGAACATTGGCCAGTGCACGGTGACGAACTCGCGATTGAATTGCTCCACGCTCGCATACACGCCCCACGATTCGCCGTTGACCACCACTTGCACGAAATTCGCTTTGGGCGTAGGGAGATGCGCTTGCGCTATCTGCGCGTACAGCACCGTGGACATGAGCGAGGGATCGCCGTGACAGTTGAGAAGATTGAGCGTGGAGTGGCTGTAAAGCTGCTGTTTTGAATTCAACGCATTTACAGAAATGTTGAACGAACGCTTCTGTCCTTTGCGCATCGCCATGTAACTCGAGGCGCCGCGAAAGTCGACGCCCACGCCTTGATACTTCACGCCATCCACCGTCATCGTCGCGGGAGTTTCGATGTCGGTGCCGTGGAAGAGTTCGAGATCGTCCTCCCAATCGGCGCGATCGAAGTCGAGAAAGATCGTGCGCAAGACGGTTGCGTCGTAGAGCGACGACTGCGTAAAGTTTGTGACATCCGCAGGTGAGACCTTCGGCCCCGCGCTTGTTGGTTCTTGTCCGCCTCGCTCACCTGGCCCGCCCGGACCACCTGGCCCGCCCGGACCACCGGGCCCGCGCATCCCTCGACCTCGTCCGCCCGCATTGCCTCGCGTCGCCACTTCCTGCTTGAGAAACGCGCGCGCCGCATCGCGCTCTTGCGAATTGAGGGCGCCATCTTTGTCGCTATCGAATTGTTTGAGGAGCTTGCGATCGGGCGCGCCCATCGGCCCGCCCGGCTCTCCGCCCATACCTGGAGGCCCACCCATTCCCGGAGGTCCGTCAAACTCAGGAGGCCCGCCAAACTCTGGCGGACCACCAAACTCCGGCGGTCCATCAAACTCGGGAGGCATCTGGCCATCCGCTGGTCGCTCGGGGCGCGGTTGATCGAACTCCGCAGGACGCGGACGGCGCGCTGGTGGCTCGCCCTGCGAAAACGCCGCATTCACAGGGAAAACAAGACAAAACGCGGTGACGGTGGCGAGCAGTACGGGCTTCATCATGGGAACTCAGTGTGAGCGTGACTCGTGCAAGGGAATGCCAATCGTTCGATCATTGACGCGAAGCGAACGAACGGCGAGCCGTGGTATTCCCTCGACTCGAAGGATCGGGACAAGCGAATGATCACTTCGCAAATTCCATTGTCCATCGCATCGCGTATCCTTCTCGCCCTATGTCGAAAGCCACTATCAAGACCGCTAAAGGTGACATGGTCGTCGAGTTCTTCGATGCCGATGCGCCAAACACCGTTGCCAATTTCCGCAAACTCGCCGAGAAGGGTTTTTATAACGGGCTCACGTTTCACCGCGTGATTCCTGACTTCGTCATTCAAGGCGGCTGCCCCAACGGCAGCGGCACCGGCGGGCCAGGATGGAAGATCGATTGCGAAGTGAAGGGCGGCAATCAGCGTCACGATCGCGGAGTGCTCTCGATGGCGCACGCTGGTCTCGACACTGGTGGCTCGCAGTTTTTTGTGTGCCATTCGCGCACCAACACCGCGCATCTTGATCGCAAGCACACGTGCTTTGGCAAAGTTGTGACTGGACTCGAAGTCATCGACGCGATCAAGGCAGGCGACAAGATTGTCTCGGTCATCTTCGAGGCGTGAGTCAAACGCATCATCAACGACCGCCTTCGCAGCGGCCATAAACAACCACTATGGACAACGCCTCGACTTCGCGTCGAGGCGTTGTCGTTCCTGCGCAAGCGTCGTGCGTGATTCGCGTACTCTGCAAACATGGCACTCATCGGTCAGCGCAATCTCCTCACCTCGGTCAAAGAAACCCCATCGGGGATCTATCTCGACGGCGATGAACATGGCGAAATCCTGCTGCCAGGACGCTACATCCCGCGCGGATTCAAGATGGGGGACAAGGTTGACGCGTTCATCTACTGCGACTCCGAAGATCGACTCGTCGCCACCACCGACAAGCCGTTGGCCTGTGTCGGCGAGTTCGCGTGCATGCGCGTGAAAGCGATCCATGAGCGCGCGGGCGCGTTCCTTGATTGGGGTTTGCCCAAAGATTTGCTGCTTCCGTTTCGCGAGCAAAATCCGCAGGTGCGCGTTGATCAGCATCCGATTGTGTTTGTGATGCTCGACGAAGAAACCAATCGCATCATTGCGACCACTCTGATCAATCGACATCTCAGCAAAGAGCATCCAAGCTATCTCGAAGGGCACCCCGTCGACTTGCTGCTCATCGAAGAGACGCCGCTTGGTTACACCGCGATTGTCGACAATGCGTTTCGCGGATTGCTCTATCGCGCGAACCTCGGCGCGCCGCTTGAACTAGGCACGCGCGTGAAGGGCTTCGTGAAGTCGGTGCGCGAAGATGGCAAGATCGATTTGAGTCTCGACGCTTCGGGCTACGCGCGCGTGGCGCCGCTCACCGACGCGATCATGGCGCAGCTCCTGCGCGCGGGTGGTCGACTCAACTTCGATGACAGCAGCGATCCCGAGGCGATTCGCAGTCGCTTCGGTGCCAGCAAAAAGGCTTTCAAACAAGCACTGGGAGCGCTGTTTCGCGCGCGGAAGATTGTGTTTCTCAATCCGGGGATTCAATCGGTCGCGGACGGGAACGCCACCGACACGCACGCCGCTGCAGAGTCTGACCATGAGTGACGCACCCGACGCGAATGAGCCGTCACCTGCATCATCGCCGCACCGACCAACGCGTCTCGAGCGCGCGCAAGCAAACCTTGATCACTGGCGTGAAGAGGCCGCATCCGTCGAGCGTGAGCGCAAGAACATGATCTGGATTCCGCGCGTGGGCGTGCCTGTTGGCATCATCGTCGCGGTGTTCGTTCATGGTTGGATTGGCGTGGGTGCGTGCGTGCTCGCGCTGTTCGCGTGGGCGCTGGGCATCTACATGAGCTTCGTGCGTCGCGCCGAGTTTGCCCATCACGTGCGTCACGCCGAGGCCGAAGTGGCCACGGCGCGCGCGAATCGCAGTTGAACGAACACGTTCGCGCTCCTAGCAATTCATGCTGATTCCGTGCAAATCGCGCGATGCCTCGCACGCGAGTGACTTCGCCATAACGCCTGCGCTCTGTGCGGTCTGTAGCGATTGATCGTCTCTCTCGCACGCGTGTGAGCGCGCATGAGTCATCGCAAACTCGCAAAGCACGGATTGCGATTTGGCATCGCACAAAGCCGCGCTACATTTGGCACATGACACGATTACCAATCGTCCTCGCTTCAATGTTGACGCTGTGCGGTGTGTGCGCGAGCGCGTCGGCCAGCAGCGTGAAGCCGATGCCGATGCAGGAACTCGCCGATCATTCGGCGCAGGTGTGTTTGGTGCGCATCGACTCGGTGACTTCGCGTTGGTCGCAGCCCGCGTCCGCTGGAGTTGATGAAGCGGGTGCTCGCGCATTGAGCAAGCGACAGATCGAATCGGTCGTGCGTCTCAGTGAGATCGAGTTCCTCAAGAACGCGTCGTCGCTCCCCAACGAAGTGATGCCGCGAACGCTCGACCTCGTTGTCCCTGGCGGATCGCTCGATGGATTCACCATGGAATTGTGCGGTGCGCCGCAGTTTGTGGCCGGTGAGCGCTGGATGCTCTTCTTGTTGCCGCAGTGGAAGACTCATCCTTGCGCAGGGATTTGGCAGGGCGCGTTTCGTATCGAAGAGAGCGTCAATGGTCCCGTGCTGCGAGGACACGCAGGTCTCGTCGCGGGCATCAACAGCGATGGGTTCGTGCAATTGGCCAACACACCAGGTGCGCGAGACTCGGCGCCGCGTTGCTGTGCGATGCATGCTCACACGAAAAGTGTGATCACTCAAAGCAACGCGAGTGTCTCCGCGACTACACCATCACTGCCGCCGATTTCATTGGCACAGTGGCGCGCGCAACTCGCGCTGATTCTCGAACGCAGTCCGCGCATCGCCCTCGCCAAGGGCGCACACATCGGAGTTCATCTCGTCGCGCGCGAACGAGCCACGCCCTTGCATGACACGACAGGCGCTGCGCAGTCGGCTCCCGCGCGACGAGCGCCCCATGGAGCGAAGCGTCCCACTCAGTTGCCCAGCAAGGCGACTCACTCGCGCGAAGACACGATTAGTCCGCGCGATTATGATGCCGCGATCGACGCAAACAGCACGAAAACAAGCGATGCGCGCAAATCTCCTGCGCCGCGCTCGAGTTCGAACAGCACGAGCAACAAGGGAGCGACGCGATGAACTCGTCGTCCACCTCACGCACAATCTCGCGCGAGAATCTGCGCGCAACACTTCGTTCCAGTGCAGCGTTCTTGCTTCTGATGGCCAGCGTGCTCGTATGCGGCGGATGGAACGCGTGGACGTATGGCGGCTCGATTGTCGTGTGGCCCAACGCACGCTGCGTGCGCTACCTCATGCCCAGTTCGTTTCCCGCGGGCGCTGCACACACGCAGCAGTTCATTGGCGCGATGTCTGATTGGTCGTCCATCGATGGATGCGCCTTTGATTTCTTCTACCAGATCTTGCCGCAGGATTACGACGTCGATCACTTCGATGGCTACAGCGACACACTCGCGGTGGCGCCCGAAGAACTCGACCCTGGCGTGCTCGCGGTGACGTACACGGTGAACTCGGGCGCGCAGTGGTACGACATGGACATCGAGTTCAACGACGAGCCTCTGGGCGTGGGATGGAATTTCATTCTCAATCCAACATGCATGGAGGAAGCGAATCCTGGGCTGAACGGATTTAGTTTCGCGCTGGTTGCGATGCACGAGTGCGGTCACTCCATCGGATTGGCCCACGAGCCAACTGGCACAGAACCTGCGGGAAATGCCTGGATTGTGTGCACGATGAATCCGTTCTATGTCCACGGCGGATCGAACGGAAGCCTGCGCATTTACGAGTTGCACGCCGACGATCGTGCCGGCGCACGCGCGCTCTATCCTGCAGCGACCGCGACGTTAGTTGATCTGGCCACACTCAATTTCTCGTGGACTCCCGCGTATGTCGGCGTGCCGTTCACCGTGTTCATGTCGCCGAGTTCTATTCGTCCGGGAGAAGATCTCACCATTCGCAGCGCCATCGAAAATCTCGGCGCGGCTGATGCATTCGGTGCGACGCAGAAGTTCTGGCTCTCGACCGATGAGTCGCTCGATGCAAACGACATGCTCTTGGAAAGTGTGGTGTGGGATATCGAAGGCGGAAATCTGTACGACTTCGATCTCACGGTGACGCTGCCCTTCGATATGCCCACTGGCCCGCGCTATGCGATCACGATGCTTGACGCGTACAACACCGTGGTCGAGCAATACGAAGACAACAACGACGCGGTCTATTGCGTGCCAGTGCAAATTGCGCAGTACGCGCCGCAGATCGTCACACCACTGGGACAATTTTTCGCAACGGCAGGGCAGTCGTGGCAGAGTCCCGCGCCGCAAGTGACGCGTCCACTCAACATGGCTCCGTTGCAATGGACGCTCGCAGGAAATGTGCCCGCGGGCATGACCATCAACAGCAGCACGGGAATCATTTCGTGGCCCAATACCGTTGCTTCCACGTTTCAGTACATCATCAATGTGCGCGCAAACAACGGCACGGGAAGTGACACGCAGACGCTGTATTTAGGCGTTTCTGGCACAAACTGTCCCGCCGACATCAATCACGATGGCAAGGTAGATGGACAAGATTTGGTGGTCGTGCTCAATGCCTGGGGTTCGAACAGTGCCGTTGCAGACCTTAGTCACAACGGGGTGGTCGATGCGAGTGATCTGTTGCTCTTGCTCGGTTCATGGGGAACGTGTCTGCCGTGAGCGAATGATTTTTGATTACGCTTCGTGACTAAACAGGAGTCACGCATGATTGAAATCACCGCTCGTTACCAAGGGCAACTCCGCTGCGAAGCGCAGCACGGTCCATCGCACGCAACCATCCTCACCGATGCTCCGGTGGACAATCACGGCAAAGGCGAGGCGTTTTCGCCCACAGATCTTGTGGCCGCGGCGCTGCCCACATGCATGATGACCATCATGGGCATCTATGCCGGTCGTCACGGGATTGATCTCACGGGGATGACTGCGACGACGCAGAAGTCGATGACCACCCAACCTCCGCGGCGCATTGCGAGCTTGAAGACGATCATCCATGTGCCGCTTCCCGCGAGTCATGCAGAATGCAAGGCGCTGGAGAATGCCGCGCATTCGTGCCCTGTACACAAGAGTTTGCATCCCGACATTGAGGCTCCGATTGAGTTCGTGTACGCCGGTTGATGCGCGTACTCGCGCGCGGCACTGCCACAGATTCGTTGAGGTAGGCGCGTGTCCCGTTTGGTCCAAGTGATGAGCCGAGCAAAAAGCCGTGTTTGCGCACATTCGCCTATGGGCGTGACCGCGGCGGTGATCGCAACATTGACCGCAGTCACTTCGATCGTGATTGCGCAAGATGGAGAGAAGAAGCGAGTTACAGCGCCAACGTGTCGCGCAGCCACCGATGCCAGTTGCTCGAGAACACATGATGGGGATCCCGAGCGTCTTTGCACGCGAGGAACGCGGGCAGCGAGGGATAGGCTTGCAGCAGTTGCTCGCGCGTGGCCCAGCGGTGATAGGTGAGAAAGAAACTGCCTGAGCGCTCGAGTGCGAGATCAATGAGCAAGCGAAAGCTTTCTGCGGCGTGCGCGAGACCTTCGTCGGTGTGATGCACATGCAAGTTGAAGATGACGCACGCGCGATCGTCACGTGCCGCGGGCAAGAATGTTTCGTCGTCGCGCAGCATCAAGCGAATGGTTCCGTAGATGACTTCCGCTGCGCGTGTTGAGAGCATCGCGGCTGAAGCATGCAACAAATCGATGAGACGATCATGCGGAACGTAAAGCTCGGTGATCATCTCGCTGCAGCGATGCGGCGAATTCAGTCGCGCGTCGAGTCGCTCGTGATAGCCGTCGAGATAGACGCCGAGTTGATGCGTGTCCGACCAGTAGAGCTGTCCGTCGGTCGCGAGGTAGTGCTGCGCGTAGAGCGTGAACGCGCGGGATTTGTCGGTGTGCGCGAGCTCGAGAAGGAGTTCCCAATCTTCCGGTTTGAGTTCGTGCACGTCAGCGGGAACGATTGCGCCGATGGCAGGCTGGTAGCAACTGAAGACGCCCTTGGTGAGAAACTCGGGCGAGTTGGGATCGATGTCGAATTGAAAATCGCCGTAAGTGAAGCCCGCGTCGATGCGCCGGCGCGCGGCGTTGGCGGCATCATCAATGTCAATCACTCGCACGACGCGTCGAAGCGCAACGCGAGGGCAAAGTCGCAGCGTGACTGTCGCAATCACGCCAAACAAACCGTAGCCGCCGATGACCAGCGCGAAGAGTTGCGCGTTCTCATGACGACTGCACGTGAGCAGTTCACCTTGCGCCGACACCAGCGTGAACGACTCAACGTCGTGCACGATCGGCGGCATCGCGAGCCCGCGCCCATGCGCGTTAGCACTGAGCGCGCCGCCAAGCGTGAGCGCGTCGGCGCCCGTTTGTTTTTGTGCGATTCCCCAGCGCGGCTCGCATTTTGGTTCGAGTTCGCGTTGCAGCGCGAGGTAACCATTGATGAGCGCGGGCCATTCGATCCCCGCTTGAGCAGTGACCCATCCGCGTTCCATGTCCATACTCAAGACCGCGTTGAGGCGGCGCATGTCGAGCAGCGTTTCATCGGAGAGGAATTGTTGCGCGCCCATAGCGTGGCGCGAGCCGCACACCGCGAGACTTCGTCCTGCTTCACTCACCGCGCGCACGATGGCGACGAGATCTTCGATTGACGTAGGTTGCTCAACGCGCGAAACAGTGGTGAGATTGAGCCCCGAATGAACGTCGTTCACGTGCAAAGGATTCATCGTCATCGGTAAAGCGTACCTCGCGCGTGGCGAGATTCGCGTCGACGTTTGCATGATGACCGAGCGATGAACACTCGCGCATCAACAGTATGCTTGCGCGCATGATGCGAACGCTCTGCATGTGCGCGGCACTCGTCCTTCTCGGTGGCTGCGCATCTATGCGCGGCGACACTCACGAAACCTCAGTGGTCGTCTTAGGCATCGCGCAAGATGGCGGCGTGCCGCAAGCGGGGAGTTTCGCCGATGAACGTTGGGATGATCCATCACGCATGCGGCAAGTCGTGTGCCTAGGCATCATCGACGCGCGCGCAGGTAAGCGTTGGATGATCGAGGCGACGCCTGATTTCAAGCGCCAATTGCTGCAGCTGTATCGAGCGTCGCACGCGGCGCCGCGCCCCGTGCTCGACGGGATCTTCTTGACTCACGCGCACATGGGCCACTACACGGGATTGATGTTTCTCGGCCACGAATCGATGGGCGCGCAAGGTGTGCCCGTCTACGCGATGCCCAAGATGAGCGAGTTCCTGCAACACAACGGTCCGTGGGAACAACTGGTGCGCTACGGCAACATCGAGTTGCGGCCGATGGCGTCGGGACAACTGATTCAACTGGCGGACGACCTCTCCATCGAGCCCATCGCGGTGCCGCATCGTCAGGAATATTCCGAAGTGGTTGGCTTTCGCATCAAAGGCCCGTCGCGTTCCGTGCTCTTTATTCCAGACATTGATTCATGGGAGCAATGGGACGCGCTGGGCACACGCATCGAGGATCTCATCGCGTCGGTTGATGTCGCCTACTTAGATGGAACGTTTTTCGACAACGGTGAGATTCCCGGCCGCGATATGACGGGGTTTCCTCATCCATTCGTGCGTCACAGTTTGAATCGCTTCGCCGCGCTGAGTGCGAGCGAACGCGCCAAGATTCGCTTCATCCATTTCAATCACACCAATCCTGCACTGGACGAATCGTCGGATGCAACTCGCGTCATTCATGACGCAGGCATGAACGTCGCGCGCGAGGGTGAGCGACAAGACTTGTAGTCACGCGCAGTTGTTGACGCGATGCGCGCACATTGGCGCAGCGCAACTCGCGTTGCCGATATCGTCCGTGACCTTGATCACTCTGCGCCACCGATACGTTGACTTGCACGCACGCCGCATCTATCCCGCGCAGATCCGCGTGGAGGGAACGCGCATCGCGTCGATCGAAGAGCTAGCTGCCGATGCGGTGATTGACTCGGGTTTCATCATGCCCGGGTTCATCGATGCGCATGTTCATGTCGAGAGCAGCATGTTGCCGCCGCGCGAATTTGCGCGCATTGCGGTGCGTCACGGCACTGTGGCCACGGTGAGTGATCCGCATGAGATCGCCAATGTGCTCGGTGCCGCGGGGGTCGAGTTCATGCTTAGCGAAGCCGCTCACGCATGCATGCCCATTACGTTTGGCGTTCCCAGCTGCGTTCCCGCGACCTCGTTTGAAACGGCGGGCGCGTCGCTCGACGCCGCTGCGGTGACGAGATTGCTCGCCGATGAACGACTCACCTATCTCGCGGAGATGATGAATTGGCCCGGCGTTCTCAGCGGCGACAGCGAAGTCTTGGCCAAGATCTCCGCGGCGAAACGCGCAGGAAAGCCTGTCGATGGACACGCGCCAGGACTTCGCGGTGACGAAGCCGCGCGCTACATCGCCGCAGGAATTTCCACCGATCACGAATGCGTCACCCTAGACGAAGCGCGCGAGAAAGCGCAGCGGGGGATGCACATCTTGGTGCGCGAGGGAAGTGCGGCGCGCAACCTCGATGCGCTGTGGCCAATCATCCGCGAGTATCCGCAACTGGTGATGTTCTCCACCGATGACGCGCATCCGGATGATCTCTTGCGTGGGCACATCAACATGATTGTGGCGCGGTGCATTGCGAATGGACTTGATCTCTTCGATGTGCTGCGCGCCGCGTGCGTGCATCCCGTTGAGCACTATCGCCTCGCGACGGGCTTGCTCCGCGACGGTGACCGCGCCGACTTTATCGTGGTGGAAGATCTGGTTTCGTTTCGCGTGCAGCAAACATGGATCGTGGGCACGATGGTTGCGTGCGATGGAAAATCACTTGTTTCCTCGGTGAAGTCAGCGGCGCCAAATCACTTTCGTGCGCGTCAGTTTGCGATGAATGACTTCGCACTCGCCGCGCCGCGCCAAGATGGTCCTGTGTCAGTGCGCGCGATTCAAGCGCACGACGGACAACTGATCACCGACGAAGTGATCACCACGCTCATCGCGCGCGAAGGCAGACTCGATCCCGACGCAGCCAGCGACACGCTCTTGCTCGCAGTGTGCAATCGCTACCACGACACGCCACCCGCGCTCGCGTTCGTTCGCGGATTTGGTTTGACGCACGGCGCCATCGCGACAAGCGTCGCGCACGACTCGCATCAAGTCATCGCGGTCGGCGCGACACGCGATGCGTTGTGCGCCGCAGTCAATGCAGTGTTTGCCGCGCGCGGCGGATTGGCGGTCGTCGATGGCGATGGGATCGAAGCGATCGAAACACTTCCGCTGCCAATCGCGGGACTTATGAGTGATCAGCCCGCCGAAGAAGTCGCGCTCGCCTACGAACGGCTGACCACGATGGCGCGTGAACTTGGTTCACCGTTGCGCGCGCCGTTCATGACGCTTTCGTTTATGGCGCTGTTAGTGATCCCCGCGCTCAAACTCAGCGACCGCGGGCTGTTCGACGCGCGCGCGTTTCGCTTCGTTTCGCCCGTGATTCGCTGAACCTTGCGCCGATGAAGTCAATGCCTGACGTCCCCGATCGCCGTCGGGTTTCAATTGATCTTCTGTGTGCGTCATAACCACCGCGTGCCGCAGCGCCGTGAGTTCCACAACGAAGCGATCTCGCTCCGCGGCCTTCCCCGAGGCGTGATGTTGTTGATTCCGCGGAATCTAGTTTGCATAAGTTCGCATTCGCAATATGTTTGTTGAAGTTTTACGCCTGTTTTTCTTGAAAGAAATTGGATGACTTCATTGATCAGATTCATTCGCCGCGACACGGTCGTGCACGCCGCGCTTCTGAGTATTGCGTTAAGCACCACGACTGCACTCTGTGCGCCGAGTGATCAGACGCAGATTCCCACGACTAGGCGCGACTTCTTCCTGCCAGGAACGCAGGTCAGCGATACCGATCCGACCTTCTCCCCCATCTTGAGCGCGACGACTTGCGCCAACTGCCACGCGGGCTACTCAGCCACAGTCGCGCCCTACGACACTTGGATTGGAAGCATGATGGCCAACGCTGCGCGCGATCCGATCTGGATCGCCTCTCGGCGCGTCGCTCTGCAAGACGCGGACACGTCGGGTGAGTTTTGTACTCGCTGTCATGCGCCCGGCGCGTGGTTGATGGGAAGCGGACATGATCCTGTCCTTCCGCCCAACGCAATCGACCGCGAAGGGGTGAATTGTCACTTCTGTCATCGCATGGTAAATCCAACTGAAGGAGCGATGAGCGGCCAGGGCTACCCAGAAAACACCACTCCTAATCCAACACCCGATGTTCCGATTCTGAGTCGCCTCGCCGCAGAAGGAAATCTTCCGAGCGCATTTTTAGGGAACGCAAGCTATGTGGTGGATCCCAACGATGTTCGTCGCGGTCCGTTTGACGACGTTCCATCCGTGCCGCTCTACGGCGCGGATGGCCTTCCAGTCGGGCCGTACCACAACTCGACCAATGTGCCCAACTCTTCGAAATTGATTTTCTCGCCCTATCACTCTGACGGCGCGTTTTGCGGCACCTGCCACGATGTGAGCAACCCCGCGTTCAGCGCCGAGCCCGATGGAACTTTCGCGCTCAATCGGCTCGATGAACCACATCCAACGATGAACAAGGGCGACATGTTTAACGAGCAGCGCACGTTTTCGGAGTGGCTCAATAGCACCTTCGCAAGCGAAGGCGTCTACTTTGAAGACCGACGCTTCGGTGGCAATCATCCGACGGGCGTCATGAAGACCTGCCAAGACTGCCACATGCCCGATCAGATCGGCGCCGGTTGTAAGCCTTACAGCAACGCGGGAGTCAACCAGCGCCCCAACGTCCCACAGCACTCGTTTGCTGGTGCAAACACATGGGTGGTTCGCGCTGTTGCGACAACGCTCGGGCCTGTCGGAGCTGCGGCCATCGGACTGACCCCAGAGATCGTGGACGCCGCGATTGCACGCAACGTGCAAATGCTGCGCGATGCCTCGGACATGGAACTCACGCAGGTGGGATCGCAGCTGAGTGTCAAAATCATCAACCAGTCGGGACACAAACTACCCACGGGATTCCCCGAGGGCCGCCGCGCGTGGATCAACGTCAAATTCTTTGATGACAACGGCGATCTGCTCGCAGAGCGGGGAAACTACAACCTTAAGAGCGCGACCCTCACGCAGGGCGATACTAAGGTCTATGAAGCAGAGCAGGTGATCGGGCCCGATGTCGCGGCGGCGACTGGGCTGCCCAATGGTGCGCACTTTCATGTGGCGTTGAATAATGTCATCCTTCTCGACAATCGTATCCCTCCACGCGGATTCACCAACGCCGCGTTCGCAGCTGCCGGCGCTGCGCCTGTTGGTTACATGTACGAAGACGGGCAGTACTGGGATATCACCGAGTACGAAATTCCCGAAGGCGCTGCGAGCACTGCAGTGACGTTCTACTTTCAAACTTCAAGCCGCGAGTTCATGGAGTTCCTGCGCGACGCGACGCTCACTCCGCAAGGACAAGACGCGTATGACTTGTGGGTTCTCCATGGCAAGAGCGCGCCTGTTGCAATGGACGCGGCGGAACTCGACTTTGTCGTGGGCAACCCCGCCGACCTCAACGGCGATGGATTGGTCAACAATGCTGACCTTGCAATCCTCCTGGAAAACTGGGGCGGTCGCGGCATTGGTGACATCAATCTTGATGGCATCGTCAACGGCGTGGATCTCGCACTCATGCTTGGAAGTTGGACGAAGTGAGTTCCATGCAGAGGGATGAATGGCGCCGCGATGCGCGTTGGTGCATCGCGCTGATGATGGTTGTATTTGCGAGTGCTTGTGACGATTCGGCGAGCGCACCGAGAGCGCCAACGGCGCCGGTTCCTGCGAGCAATACAGCCGCGAGCACAGCCGCGAGCACAGGCGTGGTGCAGTCATGGAGTTCCCCAACACAGACGCTCTCAACAGCGGACTCCGATCCGAAACTTATCGAGGTCGCGGGACTGCGCATGCCCAAACCGTCATCGTGGCAATGGCAAGTGCCGATCGGACAGTTTCGCACGCTGCAGTATTCGGTGCCAACGCGAGGGACCAGTGCAGGCGACGCGGAACTCACCATCAGCGTCTTCAATGAAGGTGACGGCGGTTCGATCGATCTCAATGTGCAAAGGTGGAACAGCCAATTCATGAGCGACGATGGCTCACCCGCGCCGGCAACGAGTGCTGATCGAACCATCGACGGAATCCCCATCAAACTCGTCGAACTCGCTGGTTTCTATCAGGGCGTGGGACAAGCCGCGCCCCGACCAGACATCATGCTTCTCGGCGCGATCGTGCAACATGCAGGCCGAACGCTCTACATCCGCGTCATCGGACAAACGGCAACCGTCGAAGCCTCGCGCGCGAGATTCGACGCGATGGTCAACGGATTGCGTCGAGCGGAGTGAGTGAGCAGTGAAGCGCGCAGATCCTCGCGAATGGTTTTCCGGGAAAATCGTGGCGAAAATCATGGCCAGGCACATTGTTTGAGAAAATCGTGGCCAGGCACATTGTTCAAGAAAATCGGGGCCAGGCACATTGTTTGAAACCCACCGAAAACGCGCCGCACCCGCGCAGCTCGCGCACCGTTCATCCACAAATCTCATCTGCACCAGCACGCTTCGACAAGCAGCACCGCTTTCAGCACCTCGTCCACGCAACACGAGGCCACATCACGCGCCCAATTCCAACATCTCACCAATTGAAAACACGCGTGAGCACAAGCTCCGCGTTCTCGTTAACCGTTTTCAGATGTTTCATGAGCTTCGCGCTGCTACTCGCTGCTCCAGACCGGCACCATTCGGTGTTGCCCGCGTCGAAGTGCTTCACGCGCGACGGCTTCTTTGCTCCCGTAGCAACTCCCGCGTGCGGCACTCAGCATGCTCAACATGCATTGGTCAAACGGAATCGGATCGAGTGGCGATTCGATCGCGCTGCGCATCTCACTCCACCAATTCTCAATCGATCGCGCCGCACGTTTGACCGCGCGTCTCCCGCGTAACAGCCGTGGGAGCACGCGCGCGATCGCTTCGCTCACTGCGTCGGGCTGTGAACTCGAAATCCAACCAGCCTTGTCTGGTCGAGGACGGCGACCAACCTGATCCACCCGATGAATGTGGCGAAGCAAACTCGGCGCGTGGTCGGCACATTCATCGGGAAACATGGGCGGCTGCGCGCACGCAACCGATCCTTCGCCCTCCGCGGGCTGACAAGGAAACACCGGCTCCCAGCCAAGATCAAGCAGACACTGGCAAGGATCGACATTCGCCGCGGCGCTGTCCTCGCATACGCCCGGCAGTGCATCGCATAATCGCTCCCATTGGATTTGTCCTGAGCTCCAAAAGCTCGACGGAATCGAGATCGCAACGCGCGCGTGCACTTCGTTCAGTTCGATATACGCGATGACCCTTTCAAGTGAAGGTCGATCAAGAACCCTGCGAGACTGAAATCGACCCTCCCACAAATGGCCGGTGACGTTGTCCTCACGATTCCACATCTTCGCGCATGGCTCCTTGAGGAGCTTATGAAAGAAGCTCAGACTCGAGAGATCGCGCCGCGCGGCCCGCATGCGCTCGGGGCTGCTGAGAATCATGGCAATTTCACGCTCGAGCGCAGTCTCGTCGTCGCAATCTTTGTACTTCGAACGCGCGCGTTGACTTGCAAGGAGCATGACTTTGCGCCGCGCGACTTCGTAGTCTGACCACGTCACCACGAGTTCGGGATGAATGGCGAGCAGGAGGTGAAGATGGTTCGCCATCGCGCAAAACGCGATGACGTCAATCGCGGCGTAGTGCGCGAGAAAGTAGAGGCGCGCAACAATCCACGCGCGGCGCCTGGGATCGCTGAGAAGCAATTCCTTGCGCACGCAACGCGAGGTGCAGTGATAGACGCCTGAGCGCAATGCATCCACGATGTCCGATCGCCGTTGAGCCATGTGATGAAGTTACATGTGGTCTTGGGCTGATCTGAGATTCACTACACGCTCCCTGCGCGGAATTTGTGCCTGGCCGCGATCGACTCACGATGCGTGATTGCATGCATCGCGCAAAACAACACGCGTCCGCCTCTAACGCCCGTCGCCAAACGTTTTGTGCGTGTTCTCAGCACCAATTGTGCCTGGCCGCGATCGACTGATCGAGTTCTAATTGTGCCTGGCCGCGATCGACTGATCGAGTTCCGATTGTGCCTGGCCGCGATGGACTGATCGAGTTCC
>QWPW01000044.1 GCA_003671025.1 Planctomycetota bacterium | reverse complement strand
GCGTGGTCTACGACATCTCCTCAAAGCCACCCGCCACCTTCGAATGGGAATAAGCCGCCCGGCACCGCACCGCACCGCACCGCACAGCAACGCAATCACGAACAGACTAATCAGGTCCAGAGGAAGCAGCCGCAGCTGCGACCGCTCAAACACGTAAGCAGCCGCAGCTGCGACCGCTCAAACACGTAATCAGCCGCAGCTGCGACCGCTCAACGAAGTATCGACTGCCGCTCAATCATCACCTGCAACGTCTGGCAGATGAGATCGATGTCGCGATCGGTGAGTGCGGTGGAGAATGGCAGGGCGATGAGTCGATCGGCGGAACGCTCGGCCATCGGATAGCCGTGATGCGACTCATCTTTGCGATACGCGGGTTCGTGCGGAAGGACACTCACGGTGCGCGTTGCCGCGATGTCGTGACGGAGCAGTCCTTGCACAACACTGTCGCGATCGTCGCTGCCGAATCGTTCGCCTAGACGCAATGCGAAGTGCGACCACCGCACGGTTCCCTCGGCGCAGGGCGCGGGAAGCACGAGATCAGGATGCATCGCTAATCGGCGCAAATACGAGTGAAACACGCCTTCGAGCGCGTTGCATGTTTCCTCAAATCGCGCCAGGCGAACATCGGCCATCGCCGCTTGCAATGGATGCATGCGTGAGTCAAAGCCGACGCGTTCGATGGGATGGATCCCGCCAGCGCGTTCCCACGACGAGGTGGGTTCCGCGCGTCCGAGGTTGCGCAGCAGACGAAGATTCGCGGCCAGTGTGTCATCGTTGGTGACGCACACCGCGCCGCCCGAACCGATGGTGGAGTCATCGGCGCCGAGGCCAATCACCGCGACGCGACCGAAACGGCCCACGGGATCACGACCGATGCGTCCACCGAGTCCGCCGCACACAATTTCGAGCAGCGGAAGTTCGTTGCGTGATGCGAGTGCTGCGAGCTCTTCGAGTCCTGCGGGTTGTCCGTGGGTGGCAACGCCGACGATCGCGCGCGTCGCCTCGGTGATGCGCGGCGCTGCAGCGGCTTCACGCATCGTGAGCGAAGTCGGATCGATGTCCGCAAACGCGCAGCGACTTCCCGCCCAATGCGCCGCAGCACCGAGCACGGCAGGGGCGAGTGCGGGGAGCACGATTTCGCCACCAAACCCCGCACCGAGCGCGGTGAGTGTCGCGCCGATTGCCGCGCCGGTGGATCCAAATGCAATGGCGAATGGTCGGGCCACGAGTTCGGCAACGCGCGCTTCGACGCGTCGCTCAAGTTCGTGCGCGTCGCCGTGTGCATCACGGAACACCTGCTGCATTTCGATCCACTCACCACGAGAAGGCAAACTCGGGCCGAGTACGAGAGGTTCACTCATGATGCACACTCCGACAATTGAGGTGCGCTCGCCACAGCGGAGCGCATCGCCGATGAGCGCGAGTCGCGAGAAGACAAATTCAGAGAAGGCGTCATCATCGAGGTGGTCGGCGCCGATGGCGCGGGCTTCGTAGAGTCAGTCGTTGACGGCGTTGACTTGGATTCGTTGATGGTTGAAGCGGGAGCTTTGATTTCGGCGGCTCTCATCGTGAGTGCATCCGTCACTTCCGCGGCCTTGCCTGCATATCGCGTCCACAGCCACGCGGCTTGCGTGCGAATGTCTGGACCAACGCCAGCGCCGCCGCCCGCGATCATCGCCAACATCTGCACATCGGCGTCGTCAAGCGTCGTCGCCGTGCGCGCATTGGCGACGCAGATGATCGCTTCGCCAAAGCGTGACGCGCGCCCACGAGACTCTCGCGCCACCGTCGAGGCGTCGCGGGTGCCTGCGGTGAGCAGTGCCAGTAAGAGTGCTTGACTTGATTCGATATCAATGGGCTGATCAGCGGCCTCGCTGTTGAGCGCGCTGCGCAACTCGTCAGGCGCCACGATCGCGAGCCGAGCGATCGCGCGAAGCACGGGCTCAGTGATGGGGCCGAGATTTTTGCGATCAGTGATCAACAATCGGAGACATTCGATACCCAGCGCGCGATCCGCGCTCGCACCGAGTCGACGCGCGCCTTCGAGCGCCGCAACCATGGTGATGCGGTGACGCAGTCCAACCAACTTCGCCATCGCGGCTTCATCATTGCTCGCCGCGAGCAACACGCCCGCGTCGCAAATCGTCTCGAGCAATTCTTCGCCGTTGCGCAGCGATGCCCACACTGCGTCAGGCGCTCGAGCTCCCGATGCCAACAGCACTGCCGCGTACCTCAGCAACCCGAGCTGCGAACGATCGCGCTCCACCGCTTTGGTGAAGTTGGGATAGGCGGATTGGGGCGCGAGAACGAGCAGGCTGCCCAGCGCGCGCATCTGTGAATCGCTGGTGATTTCAGGCAACTCGAGCAGCGTCACCACCATGTCGGCGGCGCCCTTGAGCCCGTTGATCGAACAGGCTTGCGCGATCTGCGCCACGGCGGCTCCACGCGCGCGCGGTGGCAGCGCAGCAATCGCGTCGCGCACGCGTTGCGCGGCAGCTGCGGCCTCAGGCGCGCCAATGTCAAGCAAAATTGCTGCGGCAATTCCCGCGATTTCAGGCGAGTTCGATTGCGAAAGTTTGATCAACATCGCGGCGTCAGGTGTTCCGCCGAGTCGACGACTTTCACCTGCAAGAAGCACGCGCGCACTCGTGGGAACCTCGTCCCACGCGAGCATCGCGTTGGCGCTCGCGAGATCGAGCAACTCAAGACCGATCGTGGCACTGATCGCACTTTCGCGATCGGCTTCGCCCGGAAGCGCTTGAATCAATTTGATGTTTGCTTTGCGAGACGGATCGAGTTCGGCAAGTCCAAGGAGACTGTCAACGCGCAACGACCAGTCATCACTCTTGAGCAGACGTTCGAAGAGCGGCTCTAACGCGGGATCGCGCAACTCGCGCAGCGCGACCATCGCCGCGTGCTGCACACCATCGCTCGAGGAGTTGATTCCCTCGCGCAACATGTGCAGAGTCGATTCCGCAGGATCAACAGGACCGTACTGTCCGCTCGCGACGGTGTCGTAGAGCAGCGGCAGGCAGAGCGTGGGAGTGAGTAGGGCGGCGAACGAACGGACGAGTGCGCATCGAAGCGACAGGCGCGAAACATGAAGCCGACGAGCACTCACCATGACGCCGAGTGTAGCCAATGCACTCGCGCAGAAACGAATCGCAACGTTCCGTTTTTGGTTGTGCAATCTTCACGCACTCACACGAAGCGTCGCACGCGTTTGGCCGATCGAGTTCGCGCGGACTCACTGCGGCATCGCATCAATCGCTGCCCGTGCGAGGCAAAGTGAGGCAAAGAGCAGCGAGTCCGTCCCGATTCATTCGCGTGAATTCACCGCATTCTTGCGCCGCGCGAGATCGTGTCGCAGCTGGTCCACCACTTCGCGGACCGGTTCGGCTCCATGACCGATGCGCACATCAGCCTCGATCATTCCTTTGAGGCGCTTCGCTGCGGTGTGCACCGCGGAGTGGGTGTCGCGGCCCAATGCGCGTGCGATCTCGGGATAGCTGTGGGTCGTGAGTTCACGTGCGAGATGCGCGACCACTCCGCGTGCAACCACCGTGCGCGCGTGGCGTCCGCTGCCGAGCAGATCTTCGCGACTCACACGAAGTCGGTCGCACACTGCTTCGAGAATCGCACCCAAGCGAATCGGCGCGGAACCGTTGGCCGCCGCCGCTTCTTGCCCGAGCAATCGTTCCACCGTGCCGGGACCAATTTGGCCGCGCACTCCATCGAGCTCAACCATCGCACCGAGGCGAGTGATCGCGCCTTCGATTTCGCGGATCGATCCCGCGCAACGACCAGCGACCGCATCTTCCGCAGCCGAGGTCATGTCCAAACCGCGCTCGCGCGCGAGTCGCTGCACGAGGGCCACGCGCGTCGCGCGATCGGGGCGCTCAACCTTGACCACCATGCCCGAGAGAAAGCGGCTCACCAGCGACTGATTGAAGCGCCGAATGTGTCGCGGATGTTCATCGGACACCAACGCGACGCGCGCGCCGGAGAGATCGATCGCGTCAATCGTGTGCAGGAATTCCGCTTGGGTCGCGGTCTTGTTGGCGAAGAAGTGAATGTCATCGATGGCGAGTAGGTCGACGCGGCGAAGGTTCTTGCGAAACGCTTCGAGCGAGCCTTCACGCACTGCGGCGATGTACTCGTTGGTGAACTGCTCGGCGGTGACGTACTTGATGACATGATTGGGCGCGCGTTCGCTACGACGGCGGCACAGCCCTTGAATGAGGTGCGTCTTACCGACGCCGCATTCGCCGTGGAGAAAGAGAATCGCGGGCGATTCGGGCGCTCCGTCGCCAATCTGCTGGCTCGCGGCATACGCGAGACGATTGGATTCGCCCACCACAAAATCTTCCAGCCGCCGAAGTGAGGCCACGCGACTCGTGCGCGCAGGAGCGGCGTTCCGGCGACGCATGTCGACGTTGTTCGTCGCACCCGTTGCGTTGCCGCACTGGTTCGCCGTCGATGGAACGCTCGACGCGTGTTGCGCGTTCTGATCGTCGTTGCGCGCACCCCTCGAACGCCCGTTGGAGCGCACTCCGTCGAGCGCATCGTCACGCGATGAAGACGCGCCGCTTGGCTCGCCGTCTGCGACGACTCCCGCATCAATCGTCACCGCGCACGTCGCCTCAACGCCCAACAGTGCCGACGCTGTCGCGAGCAAGGTCTGCCGAAAGTGGCGCGTGATCCAGTCGCAGACATACGAATTGGAAGCCGTCACCTCAACGCACGCCGCGCGCACGCGCAACGTCGTTCCATTTTCGAACCAAAGCGCATAACGATGCGATCCGATGGCCAACGCGACTCGCTCACGAAGCAGCGAGTCGATACGTGTTTCTTCGAGCGCGAGCGTCTTACTCGAGGGAGCCTTGGTGGACCGAGTCGCGGGCGAAGCATCATCGTTTGTCGCTGTTTCGCGCGCGGTTGTTGCCGTCTTTCCCACCGTCTTTCCCACCGTCGTGCCGCGTGACGCAGAGCGGCGGTTCAACGACGCGGTGAAAGAGCCAGCCGGTGGTTGCGCGGACGGCTCGGTGAGCCAGTCGCCCAACGCAACCTCGTGCGATTCGTGCGAACTCGTGCCCGCATTCGTGCCCGCATTCATGCCCGAACTCATGCACGGCAACTCCGCCGTAGGGGCGTTGCCTTTGGAGGTGGCACGCGTCACTGCGCGAGGGCGCGGCACGGGGACGCCGGTGGGCGAGTCGATCGTGGTCAATGGCATCGTTGTGGTCGAGCGGGACGGCGTGGCGCGAAGAGGGAAACCGACAGCCGCGCAAATGTTGCGAGCGACCACCGACGCGCATGAAGCCAAGCGCGTTTTTCGAACTTCGTGAACTTTGATGGGTGACCTCCACCGATATTGAGGCCGACGCGCCGAGCGAGGGTGAGCTTGTTCCAGCACGGTTTCGATCGCGCGCCCAGACGAATGGGCGCAAGCCGAGACGGGAACATCGCAGTGAGATTCTTGCGAACCCCGCGATGCTTGTGCGGACAACCTCACACTCACTCAATCTGTCATTCGCCTGTCATTCGCCTGTCATTCGCCTGTCATTCACCGGTCATTCACCGGTGATTCATACTCGCAAACCGTGCGCTGGTCGCTCAACTTCTTTCACTGGCTGCGCATGCTCGGGGGAGCAACGCAACACGCGATTTTCACCTTTACCTGATCTGACCTAACCTGACCTGACGACCATTCACACGGCTCACACGGCGCGAAAAATGACTGGCGTGGCGGACTCTCTATCGGCTTCGCGAAAATTGCAGCGCGAAGGCCCGCGTCCCTGCGAGCGACACTCAATGTACTTCCAGTTTTAACAATCGCAAACGGGTTTTGTGATGGGACGATCGATTGCGCGCGGAAATGCTTCCAAACAAGCACTTTGCGACGAGTCAATCATTCACGCGTGTCTCGCGCGCGTTCTCTGTGGATAAATCGAGGAAGAGATTTTTTCGCGGCGCGACTTGCATGATTTTTCTGAGCACTCTCGCGCGCTTGACCTTGACAAGACGAGCGCGTGGTGCTCATGCGGCGCATGTCTCATGGAGTTCAGCGCAGTGACGCGTGCACGCATTGCCGCGAATTCACTCGGACGTGTTGCGCAATGAACGCACCAACGCGATGCGCGTGGAGGTGCTGCGAAATCCGCGCGCGGCATAGAGCCGATGCGCAAATGTGTTGCGTTCATCCACTGCGAGCGCGACGCTGATGCAACCTTGCGCGGCACACTCGCGCAATCCCGTATCGAGCAAAACACGGGCAATTCCTCTTCCTCGCGCGTACGGGGCGACACCGAGGTACACCAATTCCGCGCTGCGATTTTCGGGCGAAACATTGAGCAGACACACACCATGCGTCTCGTCATGTTCGCGCGCAGTGAGCCACACACGTCGACGCGCGCCGAGTCCGTAGTGACCATCGACCACATCCGTGGTGTCGCGCACACCGGCCAGACCGGGGCAGTCAAGTGTGTCGCGGTACGACGCTTCGAGTGCATGGATGAGCGTCGCGCGCGCCGCGAGAGTCAGCGCGGATGCGTCGCTCGCGTCGAGGTGTTCGCGCTGAGCGAGGGGAACGATTTCCCATCCGAGCCCGAGCGCGTCGGGCTGAGCGCGGTGCGCCGCGGTGAGTGTGCACTCGAGATAGTCGAGCACGGCAAGACGAGTCAAACCGCCGGCCTCCACGGCATCGAGATCAAGCGGGCGACCGGGTTCAATGAGCGCCTGCGCGAGGTCGGCCTCTGCCTTGGCGGTTTTCAGCGCAGCGGCAATCGCGAGCCCGAGCGCCTGCGCCTCGGAACTCGTGCGCGGATGGGTATTGAGGACCATCGCGGTCCTGCCCGTAGAAACGATGGCCATCGCCGTAAGTCGGTAGCGCCCCTGCGCATCGGCGAGGCACCACACATTGTCGAGGCGAACCTTCGCTAGATGCGCTTGGCGCACAAAGCGTGCGGCGGCGGCGGGGCCAGCCGCGAGTAGCGCCGCCATTGCCTCATCGAGGCGTTGCGCCGTCGCGCGGACGACGGTGAATCCCACGTCAGGCACGGATGGGGGCGGTGGTTCAGGAACGGGCATCGGCGGCGGAGGCGAGCGCATTCGCGTTGCGTTGCGCACGGGGAGGTCGGCGTGCACCGCGTCGCGCCCAACTTTGCAGGCCAATCGTCGGCCGCAAAAATATCCGGCAGACTCATCCGCGCGTTTGGAGTTTCATCGTGATCAGTCTGTGGCTGCTCGCGTACCAAGTGTGGCGCGCCGCGAAATCTTCTCGCCAAACTTGCGTGAGCAGTTGCGTGAGATCGCGTCGAAGACTCGTGATTCATACGCGAGGTGTTGGTGATCCATAACGGCCGCGCGACTTTGGTTACACTCATCCATTCACGGCATTTACGCCGCGAGAACTCATTGGAGTCCAATCTATGCGCACGATGCGAGCTTTCCCTTCAGTCACTTCCGCCGTCCACTCTGCTGTTGGCTTGCTCGCGCTGTCAACGGCGATTTTTCTGCCGATTGCGCCCGTTTTCGTGAGTCCAGCCAGCGCATGCGCTCCGGCGCCGATGCTCGCCGTCGACACGCCACTCGATTTCACTCCCAGCGAACTGCGCCTGTTCAAGGACCCGCAAACGGGCAAGCACTATTGGTACTTGACCTACGAGGTCGTGAATAACACGGGGCGCGACGAGCGCTTTGCGCCGCGCATTGAGCTCCTCATCGACGACGGTCAGATCGTGCGCCAGGGCGACGGAGTCTCGAGCGCCGTGACCCGTCAACTCAAGGCGATGCTCAAGGATCCGCTGTTGCAGGATCAGTTTGAGGTTCTCGGCGAAGTGCTCCAAGGCAAAGAGCACGCCAAGACTGGCCTCGTGGTGTTCCGCGCGGACGACCTGACTCCCACCGAGTTGACCATGTTCGTTCAAGGACTCTCGCGCGAGACCGAGAAGACGCAAAACCCGAAGACCAACGAGACGGTCACGCTGCGCAAGACCGCGCGCGTTGATTACCTTGTCGCCGGCGAACCGCCAGCGACTGCGACCGTGACTCACCCAATCGTGACCCGCGAGTGGATTTTCCGCTGAGTCTTCGGTATCTTCTCTCGATTCAGCACCTACTTTGGAGATATCACAGTGGCACACAAGAAGGGCCAAGGCTCAACTAAGAACGGACGCGATTCAAATGCGCAGTTCCGTGGCATCAAGCTTTACGGCGGCGAAACCGCAAAAGCTGGCGCAATCATCGTTCGTCAGTGCGGCACCGTATGGAAGCCGGGCTACCTCGTTTACATCGGCAAGGATCACTCGCTCATGGCTAAGGCTGCGGGCACGGTTCGATACCGCTCTGGATGCGTTGACATCATTCCATCCGATCCAGCGACTCCGCACTACACCGTAGTTTGCCGAGCGCCGTCGCTGGCAAAAGCCGTCTGAAGTTCTGCTGAGGCGCGTCCTATGACGAGCTTCAGCGCGACAGATGATCCAAATTGAATTCACTCTGCGCCGCACGCGAAAGCGTGCGGCGTTTGCTTCTCCGCTCACTCGCGGAGAAACTCCCGCTCATGCTTGTCGACGAAGCCATCATCCATGTTCGAAGCGGCGCAGGCGGAAACGGCGTTTCGCTTTTTCGTCGCGAGAAGTCGATCCAAAAGGGCGGACCCGATGGTGGCGACGGTGGTCGTGGTGGCCATGTCATCCTCATCGGTGACTCCCATCTCGACACGCTGATCGAATACCAGCACCGTCCCCATCACTTCGCCAAAGATGGTGAACACGGCTCGCGCAAACGTTCGCACGGCGCCGATGCGCCTGACTTGTTTCTCAAAGTTCCGCTCGGCTCGGTGCTGCGCGATCTTGAAAGCGATGAGTTGGTTGCGGACGTTGTGGAAGACGGTCAGCAAGTCATCGTCGCGACCGGCGGCAAGGGCGGTTGGGGTAACGATCGATTCAAGACCGCGACCCATCAAGCGCCGACGGAGTGCACTCCCGGCGGCGACTGCATCGAACGCAGTCTGCGTATCGAACTCAAACTCATCGCCGACATTGGATTCGTTGGTCTGCCCAACGCGGGCAAATCGACGTTGCTTTGCGCGACCAGTCGCGCGCACGCCAAGATCGGTGCGTATCCATTCACGACGCGCAAGCCGCAGCTGGGAATCGCCGAGCTTTCAGGTGATCGACGCATCGTGCTCGCGGATATCCCTGGTCTCATCGAAGGCGCCAGCGAAGGTGCGGGACTCGGTCACGACTTTCTGCGTCACATCGAACGCACAAAGGCGATTGTGCATGTGTTGGACATCGCGCCGCTCGATGGATCAAAGCCCATCGACAACTACCGCACCATTCGCGCGGAACTGCATGCGTTCTCGCCGGCATTGGCGGAGAAGCACGAGCTGGTCGTCTTCTCGAAGATCGATCTTGTCCCCGAAGGCGAGCGCGCCAAGCGTGTGAAGCGATTGGCGACCGAAATCGGTTTGAACAAAGACGATTCACCAGTGGTCATCTCGGCCGCGACGGGCGAAGGAATGCGCGAGTTGCTCGAGCGCGCCTACGCAATGGTGAAGGGCGAGCGCCCGCCAGAAGAATGGCGTCGCTAAACGATTGAGATGTGTGGAGTGTGGGTGAAGTCGTGCATGATCATCACGTGATCATCACGTGATCATCTCGCGGTCAACTCGTGATCATCTCGCGGTCGTCACACGGTCATCACGTCGACGTCTCAACGGCAGAGCAAACGAAACGCTTCGAAAAACTCAGAGAACTCCGCGCGATAGCGATCGGCGATGGTGAGTTCGGCGATCTCCGCGACCAGCGAATCTTGTTCGCGCAAGATGTCCGCGCGACCGCCGCCGGCTTCTGCAATCTCGGGAAACCGCGTGTAACTAGGCTTTTTCTGCATCGATGGAGGCGGCGCTTTGGGCGGTGCGACTTTGCCGTTGCCTTTGCCACTGTTCTTGCCGTTGCTCTTGCTCTTGCTCTTGTCTTCGATCTTCTCACTCTTGTCGCTGTCTCCTTGCGCGCCGTCTTGCGGATCGTCTTTGCGCGCGTCTTCATCGCGCGGCGTCGCTGCGGGCTTGGTCACCGCGCCTTCTTCGTCTTCATCTTTGAGATTCGATTCGTGATCGCGCGCGATGATTCCGTAGAAGCGCACCCCGCGCGCGAATCCTCGTCGCGCGAGATCGATGCACAGACTCGCTTCGCCTGCGTGCGGCGGCGCGTCGCCGATGATCACCGTCGCGCGAATGGGTTGATTCGCGAGTTGCGTCGCATCGGGAAGCCAGGTGAATTTCGTGAGTGCAAGCTTCATCGCCGCGAACACGCTTTCGGGCGTGTCGCCTCCGCCATCGGCCGCGAGTGACCAGAGTCGCGTGCGCGCGTCGGCGAGGTTGGGCGAAAAATCCCACGCCTTGGTTTCCCATTCATCGCCACGATCGCGGTAGCCCACGATGGCGATGCGCACACCTTTGGTCACGCTGCCGAAGAAATCGAAGAGGTCGTCGACGCCGCCTTGAGCCTGCGAAATTTCGCGCGACATACTCGCGGTGCAGTCGAGCAAGATCGCGAGATCCATGGGACGAGTCGCCACCAACGCGAGGTACTGCTCGAACGAGAGGAACGCCGTCGCATCGAGTTGCGCAATGCGGTTGGGTTGCGTGAGTCTTTCGCCCGAGGGTGGCGAAGGAACCAACGCACTGCTGCGATACTCGAGCTTCTTCTTGTTCTTGCGATACCACTCGCGCCAACGGTAATTGCGCCCTGAATCATCGCCGCCAGTGACGATCGCGAGTCGCGGCGAAAGTGTTCCGCCTTCGGTGCGATCCATGCGCAACACGATGTTGGAGAGCAACTCGTCCATGCGTTTGCGATGAGGTTTGTCATCGCGGATTTCTTGCGCGGCAAGGATTTCCAACGCGAGCATCGCGGGAATCGGCTGTCCCGATTTTTCGTGCGCGGCAATGCGCGTGTCGACGTCGGCCGCGGGCAACGGATAGCGGCAGCGCAGAATGGTGCGCATCACCATCACGTCACGCTCGGCGAGCAACGCCTCCGGAGGCAGCACAATTCCGCGACGCGCCGAGCACGCGAACGCGTACGCGCGCACGCGCCATGACGCGTCGATGGTCAGTGCGCGCAGACGACCCGCACTCGCTTCGCAATCGAATCGCTCGAGTCGCATCGCCGCGAGCGCGCGCGAGGTCCATGATTTCGACGAGGCGAGACGATTGAGCGCTTCGGATTCTTCGGGTGTCGCGTCGGCCAGCGTGAACCCAGTGCGCGTGATGACGATCGATGGCGTGGGTGCGGTTGTTGTTGGAGGAACTGCGTCGGGATCCGCGGGTGGTGTGTCCGTGAAGGGATCATCCATCGGATCATCCATCGGATCATCACTCGGATCATCCATCGGATCATCAATTGGATCATCACTCGGATCATGCGGCGGATCATCAAGCGCACTTCGCTGCGCGATGAACTCATCAGCGTGAGCGCGCGCGGGCATCGATGAAACAAGCAATACCAGAGCAAGCGCAGAGCGCATCAGCAGCGTGGGGATTGCGTTGGTGAACAGGCGCATTGGCGTGGTCGAGTGTACGCTCGCTGCACACCACTTCCAAAGGACTTCCATGATCGATCGAGCAGTGATTGAAGCAGCGTTTTCTCAGGCGAAGAGCTACGACCAGTATCTCGCGAGCGATCCCGCGCGCGCGCCGGGATGGGTTGATGTGTGGAATCGCACCACGCTCGATGAATCGCAGCAAGCGATGCTCGGGACATTCTCGCGCACGATGCATGTGTTGGTGGTGAGTGGAATGTGGTGCGGCGACTGCGTGCAGCAGGGGCCGATGCTGGCGCGCATCGCGGCGGCGAATCCCGCGATTGTCATGCGCTGGGTTGATCGCGATGAGGCCGCAGATTTTTCTGCGCGAATCAAACTCTGTGGCGGAGGACGCGTGCCCGTCGTCGTCTTTGCGTCTGAAGAGTTTGAAGCGTGCTCGATTCACGGTGATCGCACGCTCTCGCGCTACCGCGGCTTGGCGCGTCGACAACTCGGCGCGTCGTGCGAACTTCCTTGGGTGCAGATTCCTGCCGATGAAAGCGCGATGGTCTTGCAAGAATGGCTCAACGAGTTTGAGCGTGTGCAGTGGATGCTGCGCTTGTCGCCAAAATTGCGCCAAAAACATGGCGATTGAGCGATGGATGTCGCGCGCGCACCTCGATCGACCACGGGATAAAAAACACGCAGCCCCCGCAAATTGCAGGGGCTGCGCTTCTTTCACCCGACATCGTGAGGTGCGGCCATCCGCTCTGCCATTGCTTATGCCAACAGTTCTGCCAGCACTGATTTCTGACACGCGCGCAACGCGATCTGGATCATGCTCGAGAGCGCAGAGTCATCGGTTGCTGCGTCGCGATAGAGCGTCGTGAGGAACTCTGGCAGCTGCCCGCCAAAGCACGGATCGCTCTCGTAACTGCGCAACACTGCGGTGGCGCGCACCATGAACGGCACGCTTGGAGCAAGTCGTCGCGCCGCGCACATGAGCACGACACACAGCGCTCGTTGCATCGAGAGATCATCCACGAGGCCATCGCGGTTCAGTTTCTTCCCTGGAAACATCTGTCGCACTGCTGCGAGCAACTCTGCGCGCTCGTCAACTTTGTGGTTGTCCATACGACTGAACGAACTGCGGCGGAGCGGGGAACTGTTGACGAACATAGACCGCTCCGGCTGTATTTTCTCATAGAAAGAGCACACGGGCGCGGTACGAAGTTCGAACTCACATCCGTCCACCGGTTGCGTGATGACGATCGGTTCGCCGTTGACTTGGCTCTTCTCATCGATGGCCACGAAACTCGTCAGCCGCGTTTGGATCTGATGCGCGACACCGAGCGCCGCGATTTCTGGTTCGACCAAACCGCGCACACGCTCGTTCATACAGATGCGATCCTCCAACTCCATGACGCGGTCGCGCGCCCACAATGCTCCCAACGGAATGCTGCTGTGCTCGACGGCGCATTCGCCGCGGAATCGACCATCGCTGCTGCCGACGGTCACGCGCTCGCGTGCGCCATCGAGGAAGAACGTCGCCGCGCGCCCGGCGAAGAGGTCGCGTTGCGAGTGATTTCGCGCGCCTTCATCACCGAGTCCGCATGCCATCGGTCCGGCCATTGCCGCTTCAAATCGCTTGATTTCGGCTTCGATATCGTCTTTGTCTTCCACATAGAGATGCGTTCCGCCACCCAGACGGGCGAGACGCGAGATGAAGGTCGCCGATGGTGACATGCCGATGCCGATGACAAACAGTCGCGTCGCGGGATCGAGGCGACGAGTGACGGCGATGAGTTCTTCATCGTTGCCCACATCTCCGTCGGTGAGAAACAGCACGGTGCGCACGCGTCCCGGAGCGACACGCGGAGTGCATGCCGCTTCGATCGCGGGCAATGCATCGGTTGAACCGCGCGCGTTGATTCCGCTCAGCCACTTCAGTGCGTTCGTGATGTTGGCGCGGGTAGCGAAAACTGGTTCGCGCTTGAAGTGTTCCAGCGATGCGTCAAACGCAATGATCTCAAACGTGTCGCGCTCAGCAAGTGCTTGCAGCGCACAAGTGAGCGCGCGCTTGGCGGCGTCGATACGAAGGCCCTGCATCGAGCCCGAGCGATCAAGCACAAACACTGCTTCGCGCGGCGACTCAAGTTCGGGGCGACGCTTGGCGGGAGGATCGACGACGACCAACGTGCGCTCGCCGTCGGTGTAGGCGCGCACCGTGGGTTCGTTGCTGCGATTCCACACGCGAATCACAATGTCGCGGTCACAGGTGACATCAGTTGCGGGACGCAACACCACTGTGCCATCGGCGGCGTACTCAGCGGCGAGCGTGAGCGAAGAGGAAATGTCAGTCGCACCTTTTGCGAGCGAGATTTCGAGGTCGAGCTCCGTGCCGCCTTCCAGTCGAATCGGCGGCGTCAAGCGTGACGCGTCTGGAGCGCGATCGGTGTCCGCACTAACTCCAGTGCCGGCGTGACCAATCGCGTCACCCAAGATGCACTTCTCTGAAATGGTTGTGGGAAAGCGAAACTCGAAGCGTCCATCGTCCACGCGCAAGCGCTCGACAATGCGCATGCGCACGATGACCGCGGTGTTCGCGGGCACATTGGCCAGGGAAATCGTGTGCACATCGTCACGCACGCTCTCGACAATCGCGGCGGTTTTGCCGCGATTCTTTGCATCTTCAAAGTCGCGTCGCGCCTCCGCCGTGCGCTTGCACAGACCTTTGACGGAGCGCTCGCCCGCAACAAGTTCGAACTGCGTGATCGCTCCGTCCGCGCTGATCGGAATGGTGTGCACCACATCCATGGGAACGTCGTGCGTGTTTTGGTAGTGCTCTGCGAGATCGGTCACGGCGCAGTCGCCGACGATGGTGGTGCGCACCACCACTTTGGTGAGGGGAAACGTCGCGCACTCTTGCGTCGTGTCATCCCATGGTCGATTTCGCGTTCCCTTTCGCGTGCCTTTGGACCTATCGAGGAGAATCGACTTGATACCCAAGAGCTCACCCAATCGTCGCGTGCTGGGCGTTGTTGCATTGATGCTGGCGTTGAGAGTTGTCATTGCTTTCCTCCATTGATGTTGATCTGGTCGTTGGAACGTTGCGTCGAGTGTTCGGCGGTGATTGCCGACGCGAGAGCGCTGACGAGCTCCGCGTGATTCGTGATGCGCGTGGGATCGATGAGGACAGTGACTCCGGGGGTGAGTTCGTAAGCGACAAGCGCAGACAATGTTGCGTGGGATGACGCAGCGCGGTGGGGGATGCGCTGCGCAACGATTTTGGAATGGAAGACGACTTCGGCTCGCGCGATGTCATGCTTGATGTCGTTCGCGTCACGCGCGAGTGTCAAGAGAGCGCGCGCGAGGTCGTCGCTGCTGCGCATCGGCAACGACTCTTGAATTTGCGCGAGTGTGAATCCTTCAGACTGCAACTGCTTTGCGCTGATCACTCGCAGCAGATGCTCGCGTTGATAAATCGCGCGACGACCTTCGTACTCCGGCTTGGGGACGATGCCGAGCGTTTGATAGAAACGGATGGTGCGCGCGTCGACGCGGTTGTTGGCGCGACCGTCATCCACAACGAGATCCTGCGCCTCAAACATCTGGTTGGCCAGATGCGTGAGTTCGGCGAGATCAACGCCAACTGCAGGAATCGAGGCCAAGATGTCGGCGAGCGCGGTAGACATGCCGCTATCTTACAGTAACAGTAAATGATGTCAATGACCTTGAAAGAGATTCTAGAAGATTGTTGTTCTAGGACTTTGCCCGAAAATCGCCACTGGAGAGGGCTTGGTAGGGGTCAATTACTGTCACGGTTGCGTCCGGTTCTGCGATTGCTTCAGCGGTGAGCCGGCGGCGGCGGGGAGGCGGTGGGTACCCCTCGTGCGGCTCGCGACGCTCGCTCAATGCGTCTGTGCAGCGAGCGCGCGCAGGAGATCAAAGGCCGCGAGCGGCGTGAGCGTGTTGAGATCAACACTGCGTAACTGCGCGACTACGGGATGCTCAACGTGTTCGGTGAAGAGCGAAAGCTGCGGCGAAGCGTTGGCCTTGCGCGACGAGATCGCACTGGTGTTGCGCGAACTCGCACTCGTGTTCGCGCTCGCTTGCGCAACGACTTCACCAACGCGCAGCGCGAGCGCTTCGGCGACTTCGACATTGCCTAAGAGTTCGAGCACTTGCTTGGCGCGCGCAATCGTCGCACTCGGTAACCCTGCCAATCGCGCGACATGAATTCCGTAACTGCGATCGGTGCGACCAGGCACGATGCGATGAAGGAAGACTACGTCGTCGTTCCACTCGCGCACACTCACGTGGAGGTTGGTCACTGCCGCGAGCGACTCTGCGAGCTGGGTGAGTTCGTGATAGTGGGTGGCGAAGAGCGTGCATGCGCCGCGATCAGCCAGCGTTTCCGCAATGGCCCACGCGAGGCTGAGTCCATCAAGCGTGCTGGTGCCGCGTCCAATCTCATCGAGAATCACCAAGCTGCGCGCAGAAGCGTGATGGAGAATGCTCGCAGTTTCCGTCATCTCCACCATGAACGTCGATTGACCAGAGTGAATCTCATCGGCACTTCCGATGCGCGTGAGAATCGCATCGAGCACTCCGATGCGCGCGCTGGTGCAGGGAACAAACGAACCGACATGGGCCAACAACGCGATGAGCGCAACTTGGCGAATGTAGGTGCTCTTGCCCGCCATGTTTGGGCCGGTGATCAGCGCCAACGTTGGCGCCGCTTCGGTTGAATTGTCGCCGCGTCCAAGTGAAGTGTCGTTGGGAACAAATGTCGAGGCCAGCGTGCGATCAAGCACGGGATGACGACCGCCTTCGATGAAAACTCCCGCGGAATCGCTGATTTCTGGGCGCGTCCAATGTTGTCGGCGCGCGACCACCGCGAGACACGAGAGCGCGTCGAGTTCGCCTGCGCGTACGCCAAACGACACGATTTCCGCGAGTCGCTCGGTGATGGACGCGACGAGCGCGCTCCACAGTTCCTTCTCGCGATCGATGGCGCGCGCGTCGGCGCGCAGGACTTTCTCTTCGAATGCCTTGAGTTCGGGCGTGATGTAACGCTCGGCATTGCGCAGCGTTTGTTTGCGCGTGAATGTCGCCGGTGCTTTGGCCGCGTTGGCGTGCGAGATCTCGATGTAGTAACCGAAGACCGAGTTGAATCCAACTTTGAGCGATGCGATTTGGCTTGAGGCGATGAGCTGCTCTTGATATTGCGCGAGCCACTGACTCGAGTCGCGTTGCAGCGAGCGCGTCTCATCGAGTTCGAAATCGAAGCCGTCGGCGAAGACACCGCCTTCACGCACGTGCGTCGGTGCATCGCTCTTGATCGCGCGCGCCAACGTGTGTGCGAGTGGTTGCAGCAGGGGCGCGAGACGCGCGAGCTCGTCGCAATCAGCAGTAAACGCGGCGCTCGCGCGCAGCGTGTCGCACAGTGCATCGATGGTGGTCAACGAACGCGCCAACGCCACGCCGTCGCGCGGCGTGGCTCGACCCAGCGCGGCGCGTCCCGCGATGCGCGCGACATCTTGCAACGACGACAGATGTTGCAACGCCGCATCGGCGAATCGTTCGTCCGCGACAAACGCGCTCACGCGATTCAATCGTTGGTCAATCGTCGCGCGTTCTGCCAGCGGAGTGCACAACCAATCGCGCACCAATCGCCGACCCATCGGTGTCACCGCGCCGTCAAAGATCGAAAGCAAACTTCCGTCGCTCGCGCCGGTGCGCATGGTGCGTTCGATTTCCAACGCGCGCAGCGTGGTCGCGTCCACATGCAAATGCGCGCCTTTTCGCACGCGTTTAGGCGGCGCGAGATGAGGAATGCGACCAGTGCCGCCGCGGCTTGATTGCTCCGTCGCTTGCGTCTCGAGCGCGTAGCGCAGAATCGCGCCCGCCGCGGCAATCGCGTGATCATCGTGCGCGAAGCCGAAGCCCTCGAGGTTCTTCACCGCGAATTGCGCGGTGAGCGTGGCCAGCGCATCGCTGTGACGAAAGTACCAACCTGGTCGTGCCGTGAGCGAGACTCGATGCGCAGCGAGTCGCGCAATTTCGGGATGCACCGCGCCGTCGCGTTCTTCGGCGTGCACCACTTCGCTCGGCGCGATGCGCGCGAGTTCATCGACGAGCGCATTCACCGCGCAATCAAGCACGCTGAACGAGCCAGTGGAAATTTCAATCGCCGCGACAAACGCGCGTTGTCCTTCGATCGACACTGCGGCCACGCGATTGGACTGCGCGCTGTCGAGCAGCGTTTCATCGATAAGCGTGCCCGGCGTGAGCACGCGCGTGACGGCGCGCTCGACCACGCCCTTCGCCTCTTTTGGATCTTGCGTCTGTTCACACACGGCGACGCGATGACCCATCGCTACGAGACGGCGGATGTATCCCTCGGCGGCGTGATAGGGAACGCCCGCCATAGGCAAACCCTTGGTGCGCTCGGTGAGTGTGATGTTGAGCAGTCGATGCGCCAACACTGCATCGCGATCAAACATCTCGTAGAAATCGCCCATGCGAAAGAAGAGCAGGCAATCGGGGTGCTGCTGTTTGCAGCGCGCGTATTGACGCATCGCGGGCGTGGCGAAATGGGGATTGCGCTCGGGATCGGCCCAACTCACATCACGCGGATCGGCGTGAGGAGAGAGTGGCGGGGCGTCGGGCACGCGTTCAAGAATAGGGGAAAGCGCGCGATTGGTGCCTCGCCTCGCGTCATGCAACTGAGTGATGCATTCGAGTTGCGAAGGGAACTCAGGAGGCACAAATGGCGAGTGAATCGCATGATTTACCTCGAACGTGGACCTTCACGGTGGCCCTAAAAGCCAACGCGGGGTCTCACCAACGTGAGACCCCGCGAAATGGAGTGGATGAGGATCGAACTCACAACCTCCTCGATGCGACCGAGGCGCTCTCCCAATTGAGCTACCACCCCATAGAGGACGGAAAGTATACAGGAGTGCCGCAAACCGTGCCAGACTTGAAGTCATCGACGCGCGCGGTTCTCGGTGTGCGACTCTCATCGTTGACATCTTGCTCGGCACGCGCGAGGTTTGTCCAATGAATCGCACGATCGAGCGAGCGAAGCCGCGCCATCGCGTTATCCTCACCGCCCCCTATGCCGAACCTGTTTCTACTCGCGCAGGTGACGGATTCGGAGCGCGCGTTTTCGCCGGCCGTGCAACTCTCGATCTATTGCCTCATCGTCGGACTCGCGTCGTTTTTCGGCGGGGCGATTGCGGCTTCATTCAAGCTCGGACATCGACGATTGCAGATGGCGCTGAGTTTCGTCGCGGGAACCATGCTCGGTGTGGGCTTGCTTCATCTCTTGCCTCACGCGGTGATTCTCGCGATCGAATCAGATTCGAACGCCACCAGCAATTCACATGGCGCGTTGCATGCATCGCTCGACGGCGTGATGCTCGCAGTGGTCATCGGCTTCGTGGCCATGTTTTTGTTGGAGCGGTTTTTCCACTTCCATCAACATGAGTCGCCCGAAGAAGCAGGCCATCACGACTGTTGCGATGACGGATGCAGCACGCATGAGCATGCGGCTGCGCAACAACACGCGCACCAACACAAGCACGCGCATCCGAAGGTGACACAACTAGGATGGATGGGCGCCGCGATTGGACTCACGCTGCACAGCATGCTTGAAGGAGTCGCGTTGGCTGCGGCAGTGCTCGCGGCCGCGGCCGATGATCACGCAGCCGCAGTCGGCGGACTCTCGACCTTTCTAGTCATCCTGTTGCACAAGCCGTTTGATGGACTCACTGTGGCCACGCTTGTTCGCGCCGCGGGACGACCTGCGGGCTTCGCACACGCGGTGAATGCCGTGTTTGCGCTGGTGGTTCCTGTTGGCGCGGCGCTGTTGTGGTTTGGTGTTTCCAGCGGCGGCGGCGAGTTGCTCCCTTACGCGTTGGCCTTCAGCGCGGGAACATTCCTGTGCATCGCCACCAGCGATTTGCTGCCTGAATTGCAGTTCCATCGTCACGATCGCGTCGCGCTCTCCCTCTCACTCTTGCTCGGACTCGCCGTCGCAGGAGCGATCGCGCGCGTTGAATCAAGCCTCGCGCAATCGCATGAGCATGAGCACGGCGTTGAAGTTGACGATGGCCATGATCACGACGCGCACGATCACTCCGACCCCGCGCACGCACATTGACGAGAGAGATTCATCACATGAAAGTCAAAGCCGAAGTCGTCATCGCCGAACTCAATCGCCAACGCGCGGATCTCGACAAAGATATGACTGATCCCGAGTACTTCGCGATGCATCATGCGCTCTGCTTCATCTCCTACAAGATGGGCGAGTTTCAGAAGTACCTCGATGAAGTCGTGAAAGACGGCGCGCATCCCTGACGAAGCGACGCGTGCATTCACTTGCGCGCGAGCAGTACGAGATCGTCGTACACACCTTTGACGCGCGCGCGTTGCGTCACCGTGAAGCCGGAAGCAGTGAGTTGGCGCACCAATTCTTCTTCGCGATATTCATCAAGGTGGTAGACGGGATCGTGGCGCGCGGCGAATTTCCACGCGGGCGTGGCGACGAGGATCACACCCGAAGGAACGAGCACGCGATGAATCTCGCTCAGCGCGCGCACAGGATTTCGTAGGTGTTCGATGACATCAAGCAGCAGCGCGGCGCGACACGATGCCTCGGCCAATGGCAGTGACTGCGCATCGCCGTGGACACACGTGACCAACGCTTCGAGTCCGTGCGCGGCGATGACGCTCGTCGCATCGGCGACAGCTTGCGTTTGCGGATCGAGCGCAATGGCGCGCATGCCATGACGCGCGAGCAATCCCGCGAAGAGCGCATCGCCTGCACCGACATCGAGCACGGGAAGCGTGTCGTCGGTGTTCGTGGGTAGATGTGCGCGCAAGAACGCTACCAACGTGTCGGCGCGACGACGGTAGTTTTCATGCGTTTGGTAGAGGTTCCAGTGATACGCGCCGCGTTCGTCGTACTTGTCGAATCCAATCGACGCGCCCCAGATCGGTGCGTTCCAACGCAACGCGCTCAACGCAGGTTTGGACGCGACGACATCGAGGTCGCACGCTTCAAGATCAAATCCAAAGTGACTGCGCGCGTGCGCGGATGCGAGGGGACAACGAAATCCCTCGGACTCCAACGCGTCATCCGCGTGTTGCGCTTCATCGTTGCTTTGCTCGAGCGTGGCGCTGGCGCCGGCGATGACGCGACCTGCACGAATGCGGCGGATTTCCAGTGAAAGCACGAGCAGAGCCAATGCGCCGTAACCAGTGTGGCGATCGAGAATCGCTTCGCCGCGCGCCTTGGTGAATGCGTCACTCGCGATCACTGCGACACCGCGATCAGCGGCATCGACTTCGCAATCAAAGCGCTCGGCGTCGCGCGGCGAGCCACGAGCAACATGATGAAAGCCTTTGGGATGCACCACGTTTGTTCCGTGGGCAGAGACGCCGTCTTCGCGCACACGACGGGCGACCGCGAGTGCGAGCAGGTCGTGGCGATCGAAGGCGGCTTCGAGCGCGGGAGCAAGTGCGCGCGCTTCGTTCGAGTCCACAAATCGGTCGCGCACCAACACGCGGCCCGAAGAAAGTCGCTCATGCACGAAGAATGAATCGGCGGCCGTGGTGGATTCATGCATCGGAGTGTGAATCGGCGCAACGCGTGCAAATGCTGCACTTCGCATGCACGGGTATCCTCCGACCTCATTGCTTTTCGCTGCAGCTGCAGCTTTGGAACGAGTCCCATGACTGACGCACAGAACCCGACCGCCAAGCCTTCGTATAAAGATTCGCTCAACCTGCCCAAGACTGGATTTGCCATGAAGGCGAATCTCATTCAGGCCGAGCCGCAGTCGCTCAAGCGTTGGGAGGACGCGCACATCTTCGGGCGCATGCAGGTGTCGCGTGAACACGCGGAACCGTTCGTCTTTCATGACGGTCCGCCCTACGCCAATGGTCCGATTCACATCGGTCACATGCTCAACAAGGTGCTCAAGGATTTCGTGGTGCGTGGCGCGCTCATGGAAGGTCGTCGTGTGCGCTTCATCCCCGGATGGGACACGCACGGGCTTCCCATCGAACACAAAGTGATGACCGAGTTGCATGAGAAGGGCAAGACGGCCAAGCTCGACACGCTCGCGCCTGAGCAACGGCACATGGCGATTCGTCGCGAATGCGCCGCAGCAGCCACAAAATTCATCGGTCTGCAAGCGGAGCAGATGAAGCGCTTGCTCACCGTCGCTGACTACGCCGATCCCTATTACACGCTGATGCCGGGGTACGAAAGCAAGACGCTCGAAGTCTTCGCCGATCTCATTGATCAAGGCGTGGTCATGCGCGCGCTCAAGCCTGTGCATTGGTCGATCGCCAACAAGACCGCGCTCGCCGAAGCGGAGCTTGAGTATGAAGATCGTGAAGACCTCTCGGTGTATGTCGACTTTGAAGCGTGTGATCGCGCTGCGGTCGCGCGCGCATTTGGAATGATCACTGAGCGTGTCGAGAGTGAAACCAGCGAGAACGATGCCGATTCAGATGAAGAGGTGAAGTATCTCGACATGACGCCGAGCTTCATGATTTGGACCACCACGCCGTGGACGTTGCCTGCGAATCTCGCCATCGCGGTGAACGAACGCAGCACCTACGCGTTGGTGGAGATCGACGGCTGCGTGACGATTCTTGCGAGTGATCTCGTCGATCGCGTCGCCAAGAAAGCAGGCGCCGAGAAAGTCGTTCATCTCGCACAGACGACAGGCGCGGCATTGGTGGGGCTCACCTACAACCATCCGTTTTGCGCGCGTCAGGGTCGTGTTGTCGCCGCCGACTATGTCACGCTCGAAGATGGCACCGGTCTCGTGCACACGGCGCCTGGCCACGGCGCCGATGACTATCGCACTGGTCTGCGCGAAGGATTTCCTGCGTATTGCCCGGTGCGCGAAGATGGAACCTACGACGATTCCGTGCCGCAGTGGCTGCGCGGAAAATCGATTTGGGATGCGAACGCGCAGGTCGCCGAGCATCTGCGCGCGTCGGGCCATCTGTTCTTCGATCACAAGTTCACTCACTCGTATCCCCACGATTGGCGCTCGAAGACGCCAGTCATCTTTCGCGCGACCGAGCAGTGGTTCGTCGGAGTCGACGTGCCCATGCATCGCGATGGCAAGTCGTTGCGCGCGCGCGCGCTTGAGGCAATTCAAAGCGAAATCGCCTTCACTCCCGAGTGGGGACGCAATCGCCTGCGCGGCATGATCGAGTCGCGCCCCGACTGGTGCATCTCGCGCCAGCGCTCATGGGGTTTGCCCATTCCTGCGTTTCGCAGGCAAGACGGCAGCACATTCTTGACTGCGGCGAGTGTGCGCGCAGTGGCGCAACATTTCGCGCACAAGGGCAGCGATGCGTGGTTCCAAGAGACGCCGGCACAGTTGTTGGTTCACTACGACGCGGCGAGCGATCCGCACGCGCCGAAAGATTTCGATGTCGCCTCGCTCACCAAGTTGCATGACATCTTTGATGTGTGGTTCGAAGCGGGAAGTTCATGGAACGCGGTGCTGCGCGCACGCAATGTCGGATACCCAAGCGAAATCTATCTCGAAGGCAGCGATCAACATCGCGGTTGGTTCCAACTCTCACTGTTGCCCGCGCTCGCGGCAACGGGACGGCCGCCATTCAAGCGACTGGTCACGCACGGGTTCATTGTGGACAAAGAGGGCAAGAAGATGTCCAAGTCGTTGGGCAACACCATCGACGTCGAAGAGTTGCTCAAAGAATTCGGTGCCGATGTCTGTCGTTGGTGGGTCGCAGGAATCGACTACGAAAACGACATCCGCGCTGACAAGGATTTTTTCCAAGTCGCGGGCGAGAGCTATCGCAAGGTGCGCAACACGTTGCGATATCTGTTGTCGAATCTCGAGGGGTTTGACGCCGCTGAAACCGATTCCATTCTCGAAGGCATCGCGCTCACCAGCATTGATGCGTGGATTCTGGCGCAGGTCGCGTCGGTACAAGAACTCGTGCGCAGTGCCATCGCGCGCTGTGCGTTTCGCGAGGCGCAGCAGGCGATTTACACGCTGTGCAACGAGACGCTTTCGAGCGTCTACTGCGCGGCTACCAAGGATCGTCTCTATTGTGATGCGCGCCATTCGTCGCGACGACGCGCTACGCAAGCGGCGATGTATCGCGTCGCTGACGCGCTCTGTCACATGTTGGCAACCTTCATTCCGCACACGGCCGACGAGGCCTATCGCGCGCTCACCGGCCGCGACGATGTGTGCGTGCATCTCGAGCACCATCGCACCATCATGCAACCATGTGATTCGCGTTGGTCCCAAGTGCTGGCGTTGCGCGAGTTGGCCAATGCGGCGTTGGAGAAAGCGAAGGAGCGCGGAATCGAAAACCGCCTCGATGCAGGGATTCGAGTGGCCGACACTCATGGACATCTCGCCGATTTCGCCGCTGATTTGCCTGATCTTTTGGGCGTTTCACGGGTGATCATCGCGCAGGACCAGCTGGCGCTTGAGGTGATCGATCTGCGCGCCGAGCCGCGGTGCGAACGCAGTTGGAAGCGCGACAGCAGCGTGAAGGCGCGTTCCGACGGAGGCATGCTCTCGGATCGCGATGCGGAGGCGGTGGGGGTGCGGTGAGGCCAAGTTGATGGGCACGGCATGGGCCCGAGGGCGATCAAGCACGCATAACCTATGAGAAGCGCAGGAATTGCAGAGTCTGCGCTTGACTCGTGCAATAGCAGAGGCATATTGACTCTGCGCGAGGTTCGTCCCCGCGCGGGCGGAGTCATCTTCGGGAGTTCGATGGGCAAGTCACCTTTACCGGTGTGAGCCACATCGAGGAGCGGTGGTTGACCCACCGCTTCAGATGAGGGCGTGTGCTCAACACGGCGATTGAATTCGTGATTTATGGACGTCCTTCAACGGTCGATCCATGACTCGAAAAATCGCAGTGCTGAAGTGCTCGCCCTTCGTTCATTTTGGCGGTTCGCTGACGCGTTCTGCCCTCTGATTTTCGTGGAACCCTCAGCTTGAGGTGCTTTCTCGGAAGCGTCACGGATGTTGAGGAGTTCACCCTCCGCAGCACTTCATGTCGCCGACATCGTGGTCCCCGTCTTGAATCTCACTCGATGAGGTTCGAGCGAAGATGACAGTGGATGGAGGAAGGCTGCGGCAGGTGCCGCCACGGCAAGTCGCCGGGCTCGTGCGGAAACGATCCTGGCGATTTGTCTTTTTTCAACATGCTTCGCTCGCGATGTTGACGCGCACACGCGATCTTGTGCTCGCATCGCGACGCAGTTCCGCGCATCCCAGTGCTCAAGTACATTGCGCGACGATGGTTCCAAGTACCTTCTTAGTCGACTCGTTTTCTGGAGCGACAGCTCCACTCCTCGTCCTTGCCGATTCGGCGCCGGACTTCATGCGCGCGATCGGGCGCATGCATCCAGTCGGCGTGCATTTCCCCATCGCGCTCGCGCTTGTCGCCGCGGGAATCGAATGCTGGCGCACCGTGAGTCGCCGCGAAGGACTTTCGCCGTTGACGCTTCCACTGCTGTGCATTGCCGCAGTGTCGAGCGTGATGGTGTCCAGCTCCGGTTGGATCAACGCGGCGCACGAGTACAGCGGCGAAGACTCGAGCACACTTGCGCTCCATCGATGGCTAGGAATTTCCACCGCCATTGCGCTCTGTCTTCTGGCATGGTGGTGTCGTGTGCTCACGGCACGGACGCAGCTGACTGTTGCCAAATCGATTGCGGCCATCGGCGCGTTTCGCGTCGCGTCAATCGTGGTTGGGGCGGCAGTCGCGGCGACAGGTCACTTCGGAGGCGACCTCGTTCACGGAGAGGGCTATCTTCTGGAATGCTTGTTTCCTAGCACTTCTGCGGCAAAATCTGACGACGCTTCCGTCGACGACTCCGCAGTCGTTGCCGTGGAGTTGACCGACAACGATCGCGCGTTCATCGAACAGGTCTATCCAATCTTGCAAGCAAACTGCTTCGAATGCCACGGCGCGAAGAAGCAAAAGGGCGGACTGCGACTCGATTCCAATGCGTGGCTCTTTAATGGAGATGAGGCGGATTGGGCGGTCATTCCCAACAACAGTGCAGACAGCGAGTTGTTTCATCGCATCTCTCTCGACCGCACTGACCCTGACGCGATGCCGCCTGAGGGCGACGCACTCACGGCGCAAGACCGCGAAATCATTCGCGCGTGGATCGACAATGGTGCGGCCTATCCCAACATGCGTCCTGGTGTCGCGGGCGCGCGCGGAATTCCTTCGGCCGCAGCGACAGCCGCGGCGATTGCATCGGGCGCCATCGCCGTGGGTGAAGCGACCAACGTGGACATCGATCCTGCGGTGCGATCGAAAGCCGAAAGCGCGACCAAGCAACTCCTCGCGCGCGGCGTGTTGGTGCAGCCCGTTGCGATGGAGAGTCCGCTGCTCGATGTCAACGCGAGTCGCGCCGAGCCTGCGCTTGGAGACGGCGACGCGCAACTGTTGGCGGACATCGCGCCCATCGTCGCGAATCTGAATCTCTCTAAGACTGCGATCACCGACGCGGGCTTAGCCATGATCGGCGCGATGCCCCATCTGGAAAAATTGCGCCTCGACTCCACCGCAGTGACCGACGAAGGACTCAATTCGCTGGGGACTCTTGCGCGGGTGCAGTCGATCAACCTCGTCGCGTCCAAGGTCACTTCCGCGAGCATCGCGTGGATGCAGGCGCAGCCAATGCTCACGCGCGTCTATGTGTGGCAGACCGCGCTCGACAACGCAGAAGACATCGCAGGTATCGCGAAAAGTGGCAAGATTACGGCCGTGGGAGGCGACTTTCCCCTCGCGCAACCGACCACGCCTCCGATGCCGCTCGACGCAAAAATCGACGCGCCACCGAGCGACGCGACGAGCCCAGCGCCTGCAAAGCCGGAGCCTGCGCAGCCTGATCCAGCGACCACGGAACCCGCGCAAAGCGATCCCAAGCCCACGACTTGAGCGTGTGCTGAGCTCGCACCGAGATTGATTTTACTCGCGCGTGTTGCGCTCGTTTGCAACTCTGTGCGCGTGACGACGCATCCTGCGAGTACGCTTGCCGCATGGATCACAACGACACGCGCCGCGCTTTCATTCGCACCGCTGCTGGACTCGCGGCAGTTGCTCCCTTCTCCAACGCATTCGCCGCCGCACTGCTTGCGGGCGATGTCACCACTGGTAGCGGTGACTTCACCTATCGCGTCGAGCACGATTGGCTCACGCCGCCTGAAGGACTCGCGTGGGGCGACACCCATGGCGTGACTCAAGACGCGGCGGGAAATGTTTACATCTCGCACACCGTCGGCGCCGACGCGAAAAAAGATGACGCGGTGTATGTCTTCACTCGCGAAGGAAAGTTCGTTCGCTCAATGTGTCCGCAGTTCAAGGGCGGTGGACACGGACTCGATATTCGCACCGAAGATAAGACGGAGTACCTCTATCACTGCGATGTGAATAATCGTCGCATCAGCAAGACCACGCTTGACGGCACCGTGGTGTGGAGCAAGGGCGCACCAGTGGAAGCGAAGTTTGCCGGCGTCGCGTGCTACGCGAACGAGAATGATTGGAACCCCACAAACATCGCGTTTTGCCCGTCAGGAGACATCTTTGTCGGTGACGGCTATGGCAAGAGCTTCGTCCATTGCTTGAGCAAAGACGGCGCGTACAAAGAAACCATTTGCGGTCCTGGCAGTGGCGAAGGTCAAGTGTCGTGCCCGCATGGTTTGTGGTGGGACACGCGCAAGGATCTGCTCGCCGTCGCCGATCGCGGCAACAATCGCATCCAGTACTTCGCGCCCGCCGCGACGGGACAGCCGTGGAAACACGTTTCGTTCGTCACCGAGTCGATGCGTCAACCATGTCACTTCAAGACGCGCGGTGATCTGCTCTTGGTTCCTGATCTCGCGAGCACAGTGACTCTGCTGGGCAAGGACAATAAAGCAGTGGCCACGTTGTGTGACGGAAATCCCACCAACCTCCGTGGCGCGGCGCGCAAAGATTTCATCCCCGGCAAGTTCGTGCATCCACACTCGGCGACGTTCCTCGCCGACGGATCGATCGTGGTGGTGGAGTGGGTTCCCATCGGTCGCGTGACGCGACTGGTGAAGGCCTGACGCGAAGACGTCGCAGTCGTGAGGTGTGATGATCTGTTCGTTCAAACGCTGACGAACAAACCCGCAATCGCCGCCGCCATCCAACAGGCGAGCGCGCCCGCGATCATTGCGCGCATTCCGATGCGCGCGAAGTCGCCGCGGCGCTCCGGTGCCAACGCACTCAGTCCGCCGATCTGAATCGCGATCGACGGAAGATTGGCGAATCCACACAGTGCGTAGGTCGCAATCACTGCGCCACGCGGGGAAATCGTGTGGTCTCTGATTGCAGCCGCGAGATCGAGATACGCGACAAACTCAGTGGCAATCACTTGCGTGCCCATGAGTGAACCGACTTTGTGTGCGTCAACGCCCGCACCCATGAGCCAAGCCAAGGGCGCCAAGATCATTCCCAAGATGTTTTGAAAGCTCAAGACTGGAACTCCCCACTCTGCGCGCCACGATTGCATGGGGAACCACTCACTGTTGACTTCGCTCAGCGCGCTCAGCGGCCAATTGAGCAAGGCCAGCAGCGAGACGAACGCGACCAACATCGCCGCGACATTGAGCGCGAGTTTGAGTCCGTCGGTTGCGCCCTCTGCGGCGGCGTCCATGACGTTGATGGTGGTGCGAGGCATGGCGCGCATCGCCTCGGCAGATTCGTCGGCGGGAGTTTCTGTTTCTGGCCACATGAGTTTCGCCATCACGATGCCCGCGACGGTGGAGATCACGCTCGCGGTCATGAAGTGTTTGGCCAGTGCGATGCGCGCATCAGTATCGTCGCCGCCGATGATCACGATGTACGCCGCCATCACGCTGCCCGCGATGGTGGAGAAGCCGCACACCATCACGCACATGATTTGCGATGACGTCATCTGCGCGATGAACGGTTTGATGGTGAGTGGCGCTTCGGTTTGCCCCACGAAGATGTTGGCCGAGGCGGACATCGCTTCGATTCCCGTGATGCCAAGTGCAGTGCGCAGCGCGCGCGCCAGCACACTGATCACTCGCTGCATCGCGCCGAGGTGATAGAGAACTGCCATAAATGCCGCGAAAAAGATGATGATTGGCAGCACGCGCACCGCGAAGATGAATCCCCACGCGCCCGACGCATCGGAGGCGTTGCCAAAGATGAACCGTGTTCCGTCATCGGCGAAGGAGATGATCTTGGTGATCAGCGCCGCGCACGCGGTGAAGACTACGACCAGCGGCGTCCAACTCAAAAACAAATACGCCAGCGCGATTTGCAGCACGACCCCAGTGGCCAGCGTGCGATAGTTGATGTGGCGACGATGCTTGGAGAGTGCGAAGCCGATCAGTAGAATCGCGGCGACGCCGAGCAGTCCAGTGAGTTGTTGCATGAAGGTTCCTTGTGCATCCTGCT
>QWPW01000043.1 GCA_003671025.1 Planctomycetota bacterium | reverse complement strand
CCAGGTGAGGTTCGGCGCATCAATCGCGCCCCAACAACCGTCCGTGCCCGGAGAACGAATGCCAAACGGTGGCGCTTCCTTGTTGCCCGCACCAAGTGGTTCACCAGCAGGTCCACCGATATAGATTCCGTAGCCGTCTTCGCCGCGATGACCAAAGCCCAAGAGGTACTCCGCGAGCGTGGTGTACGACATCCACAACTGTTGCCGCTCGACGTCGTTCGCGCCGGCCACTTGTCCGAGCGCCACCACATCACGGCCAAATCCCTGCACGCCTGAACCCATGTCGCGCACACCCAATACCGGCGGTAAATAGCCGAAATCGTTCTGAAACTGAGTGAGCCCAGTCGAGATCGCCGTCATCAAGAACTCAGTCTTGGCCCGCTGCGCACGACGCGAGCCCGCGTTGATCGCGACAAACAAACTGCCGATCAGCAGCACGATGATGGCCACCACCGCAAGCAACTCGGTGAGCGTGAAGCCACCGCGCGCGCGTGCCGATGCCCACGAGTTCGCGCATGGCGAACGCAGAGGAGAGGTTGATGAAAGGAGATCGTTGCGCATACGTCGAATCACTTCTTGCTGGTGTTGGACACCGACTCGATCATGGAGACGAGCGGAAGGAAGAGCGCAAGCACGATGACCAACACGATGCCGCCGAGGATGACGACCATGAAGGGTTCGAGCAGCGACAACAAGCTGGCCACGGCAACGTCGACTTCTTCGTCGTAGTTGTCGGCGATCTTCATGAGCATGACGTCGAGGTCACCGGTCTCTTCGCCGACGTCGATCATGTTGACCACGATGGCGTCGCACACTTTCGACTCACGCAAAGGTCCCGCAAAGGTTTCGCCCTCGCGAATCGAATCGTGCACTTTGCCCAGCGCGCGTTCGAACACATAGTTGCCCGAGGTGTCGCGGGTGATGAGAATCGCTTCGAGAATCGGTACGCCCGCGCTGATGAGCGTTCCTAGGGTGCGGGTGAATCGCGCGACGGCGGTCTTCTTGATCAGCGTTCCCACCACGGGAATCTTGAGCACGATGATGTCGGTCCACGCTTTGCCGGTGCCAGTTTTTCGCACCAACTTGAAGAACAAGAAGATCAACACCGGCGAACACAGCACCCAAATGGCGCCGGGCACGACTTGATCTTTGGTACTGGTTCCTGCCACCCACTTCGATGCGGCGATCATGAAGATCGTGAGGTCGGGCAGCTTCACGTCGAAGTCTTCGAAGATCTCTTGGAACTTCGGGATCACGAAGTACATGATGCCCGTGACGATGGCCACGGCGATGAAGATGACCACCGTGGGATAAATCATGGCACCGATGATGCGGCGCTTGAGTCGTTGCCCCTTCTCCATGAATTCGGCGAGACGCTGGAGGATGACGTCAAGAACACCGCCGACTTCGCCTGCCGCCACCATCTTGGTGTAGAGGCGATCGAAGCACTTGGGAAACTTGGCCATCGAATCGGAGAGGCTGGTACCGGCTTCGACTTCTTCGCACACGCCTTGCAGCGTGGTCTTGAGTGCGCCGGGACGTTGCTGACTCTCCAAGATTTGCATCGAGCGCAACAGCGGAAGTCCTGCGTCTTGCAGCGTCGACAGTTGGCGCGTGAACAGCGTGAGATTCTTGGTGCTCACTCCACCAAACGAAATGTTGAAGCCGCCCTTCTTCTTCTTCTTTCCGTCGCGCACCTTCCCTTTGGTCGCAGCGGCGTTGCCGGTGATCTTCTGTTCCTTCACGCCGCTCGGAAACAAACCTTGGGCGCGAATCTTCTTCAGCGCTTCATCGGCGGACGCGGCCTCCATCGTTCCGGAGGTCTTCTTGCCGGCGTTGTTCACTGCGTCGTAGGCGTAATTAGGCATCGGGTCGCTCCAGAAGTTTCGCGCGTTCAAGATGCGCGCGTGTCATGTGCTCTGAGTGTTCGGTGTGATTGGCGTGCAGAGAGTTAGGCAAGACGAAATGAATGCGATGGATTTATTCTTCGGCGATCGTCTCGCGGATGACTTCATCGATGGTGGTTTCGCCGTCGAAGATCGAAAGCAATCCGCACTCGCGTAGCGTGCGCATGCCGCGCTTCTTGGCTGCATCGCGCAGGACTTGCGTCGACGCTTGGCGCATGATGAGATCGCGAATCTCGTCGTCGAGGTTCATGATTTCAAAGAGCGCTTTACGGCCTTTGTAGCCCGACTTCATGCACGCATCGCAACCCTTGCCGCGATAGAACATCTGTCCCTCGCTGATGTCCGCTTGGCGCAGTTGCAGTTCCATGAGCAACTCTTCGTTAGGAACAAACGGCTGCTTGCACTTGGTGCAGATTCGGCGCACCAGTCGTTGCGCGACAATCGCTTCGACAGTTGCAGTCAACAAGAATGTTTCGACACCAAGATCGACCAGACGCAGAACGGTGCTCGGCGCGTCGTTGGTGTGAAGCGTGGTGAGCACCAAGTGGCCCGTGAGCGATGCTTGAATGGCGATCTGCGCGGTTTCGAGATCGCGAATTTCACCGACGAGAATGATGTCGGGATCTTGACGCAAGAAGCTGCGCAACAACTTGGCGAAGGTGAGCTCTTGATCGAGATTCACCTGGCACTGAATGAGTCCCGCCACGTCGTATTCAACGGGATCTTCGGCAGTCAAGATCTTGACCCCGGGCTCGTTGAGTTCGTTGAGCGCCGCGTACAGCGTGGTCGTCTTACCCGAGCCGGTAGGGCCAGTGACCACCACGATGCCGTTGGGTTTGTTGATGACTTGACGCATCTTCTCGAGGTCGTCGGGACGCATGCCGACTTTGTCGAGCGAGAGCTGCACGTTGGAACGATCGAGAATACGCAACACCACCGACTCACCGAACATGGTGGGCAACACGGCGACACGCAAATCGATGGGCGCGTCTTGCGTGAGATGGAATTCGATGCGGCCGTCTTGCGGCAGTCGGCGCTCGGCGATGTCGAGCTTCGACATGACCTTGATGCGCGAGACCAACGCCGTAGCCAAACTCTTGTCGACGCCGGCCATGTTGTAGAGCACGCCGTCGATGCGGTAGCGCACCAGGAACTCAGTCTCAAACGGCTCGAAGTGCACGTCGGACGCTTTGGCCGCCACCGCTTGCAGCAGAATGTTCTGCACCAGCGTGACGATGGAACTGTCGTTGGCTGCGCTGGAAAGCGCGGCGAGATCAACCGAGTCGCCGCGTCCTTGCAAGCCCGCGAGCGCCGCACTTTGCGCAGCCGCCGCAGCTTGACTGGAAATGTCCGCGCCGCCGCTCTGGTAGCGCGTGCTGAGAATCGCATCGATCTGATCCGCGAGCGCGACCACTGCACTCACGCGACTGAAGCGAAAGAGTTGACGCAAGTCGTCGATGGCCAGCGAGTTGTCGGGACTGCGCAGCGCGACCTTGATCGAACGCGTGGCCGCGTCGTACTCAAGCGGAATGATTCCGTAGGCCTTGGCAGTTTGCGGCGTGAGCGCGCCCAACACTTCGTCGGGAATCTCCAACCCCGCAAGATCGATGAATCCAAATCCACGCTGGGCCGCGAGACCTTCGAGCACATCCTTCTCGGTGATGTAACCGAGCTCGACGAGGATCTCGCCGGTGCGCATCCCCTTCTTCTCGCCCTGTTGCAGCGTGAGCGCTTCGTGCACCTGCTCGCGGGTGACCTTGCCGATCTTGCGCAACGCGCGACCGATGCGAGCGCCCTTCACCTGCGCGATGACTTCTTCGAGTTGAGCTGGGATTCGCAGTTCTGACATCGGGAGTTTTTTCCGTTAGCGCCGCGCCACACATGACCGTGCACATCGGTGCGCCAACCGTGTGCTATACGGCACACGGACCCTCCCACCGCGCGGCATTGGCGGGGGATTGCCTCAGGACACTTGGATTCATGCGTGAGCGCAGCGAGCCGCAAACGCAGTTTCATCATTCAACTCGCGTCGACGCGCAGCCTCGACAGGGTGCATCGTCACGGTGCGCAAGAGACGGGTTTGTGGCCCGCCGCGCGCTCGTGCGCACTCAGTTCGCCTCATGATCCTCATCGAGATCGGTGCGACCGATCGTGCCACCCGAGCGATGGATCTTGTCCTTCAGATCGCCAGGATTCTTGCACTTATCGATCGTCTCTTCCGCGGAGATCTTGCCTTCGGAGTAGAGGTTCCACAGATGGTCGTCGAGCAACTGCATACCGAACTTACGTCCGGTCTGAATCGCCGAGTCAATGCGGAAAGTCTTGTTCTCACGGATGAGATTGGAGATCGCGGGCGTGACCACCAGGAACTCGTAAGCAGCGACGCGGCCGGGCTTGTCGCTGCGCGCGCAAAGTTGCTGCGAGAGGACGGCGATGAGCGACGTCGAGAGCTGCACGCGCACCTGCGCCTGCTGGCTCACGGGGAAGGCGTCGATGACGCGGTTGATGGTTCCTGACGCGCCGGTGGTGTGCAACGTTGCAAACACCAAGTGGCCGGTTTCTGCGGCGCGAATCGCCGATTCCATGGTTTCGAGATCGCGCATTTCACCGACGAGAATCACGTCAGGGTCAGAGCGGAGAACTCGGCGCAGCGCCTCGGAGAAGCTGCCGACGTCGCGACCAACTTCACGCTGGTTGACCACTGATTTCTTGTGGCCGTGGTAGTACTCAATCGGATCTTCGATGGTCACGATATGGCGGTCGTGCTCGGTGTTGATCCAGTCGATCATGGTGGCGATGGTGGTGGTCTTACCCGAACCGGTAGGTCCGGTCACCAAGAACAAACCACGGGGGCGACGGGCCAACTCTTCGATGATCAGCGGCAAACCGATCTGTTTGAAGGTGAGCAACTGGTTGGGGATGAGGCGCAACACCATCGAGATGTCGCCCTTCTGGCGAAACACCGAGGCGCGGAAGCGTGCCGCACCACCGAAGTTGAAACCGAAGTCGGTGCCGCCCACTTCTGCGAGTTCTTGCTGATTTTTTTCCGGCGTAATCGACTTCATCAACGCTGTCGCGTCATCAGGCTCGATGACCTTAGTCGCGAGGCTGCGCAACTTGCCGTTCAAACGAATAGTCGGTGGGCGTCCACAAGAGATGTGGAGGTCGGAAGCGCCTTGCTTCACGATAGTGTCGAGGAGTCGGTCGATCTGAACTGTTGACATGATTGTGTTCTCGTTCGAAAAAACTTGTTCGCTGCGCTCGCTGCGAATTCCTCGCGCAGCCTCGATGTTCTATGCCTGCGCTTCACGCGCTCTCGGTTTCTCTCACGTGATCTCACGTGATCTCACGTGCCCTCACGTCCTCTCACGTGCTCTCACGTGATCTCAAACCGAAGCAATCTCCGTTGGATTGAATCCTTCGATCTGCGCGAAGTTGGCGATTTCGCTCGGCGTGGTCATGCCCTTGAGAATCTTGATCTTGCCGTCGCCGAGCAAACTGCGCATGCCGCCGCGAATCGCCGCCGAGCGCACCTTGGACACGGTGGCGCGATTGAACGCGAGGTCGCGAATCTCGCTGTTCATGACCATGAGTTCGAAGATCGCGCGACGACCGCGGTAGCCAGTGCCATTGCACGCGGCGCAACCGACGGCCTTCATGAGCGTGCCGTTTTGCAGCTCTTCGTCGCTGATATTCACCAAGCGCAGAACCTTGCGATCCGGCGCATCATCAGGAGCCTTGCACTTCTCGCACAACATGCGCACGAGACGCTGACCCATCACCGCTTGAATCGAGCTCGCGACCAAGAAGGGCTTCACGCCCATGTCGATCAAACGGGTGATCGCACTCGGCGCATCGTTGGTGTGCAACGTCGAGAACACCATGTGGCCCGTGAGCGCTGCCTGAATGGCGATGTCGGCAACTTCGCGATCGCGGATTTCGCCGACGAGAATGATGTTGGGCGCTTGACGCAACATCGACTTGAGAATCGCAGAGAAGGTGAGACCGATGGCCTCGCGCACCTGCACTTGATTGATGCCTTTGAACGCATACTCGACGGGATCTTCCGCGGTGATGATCTTGCGGTCGGGCGTATTGAGATCGTTGAGCGCGGAGTACAGCGTCGTCGTCTTGCCCGAACCGGTAGGACCCGTGACGAGAAAGATGCCGTTAGGACGACGAATGATTTTGTTGAAGACCGCGAGATTGTCCGCAGCAAAGCCGAGTTGTTCCAGACCAACGCGGGCGCTGTCAGGACGCAAAATACGCAACACGATGCTTTCGCCGTGCACCGCGGGACACGACGACACACGGAAGTCGATGTCCTTGTCTTCGATGCGCTGCTTGATACGACCGTCTTGTGGAATGCGCCGCTCAGCGATGTTCACACCCGCCATGAGCTTGATGCGCGCCAAGACTTGGTTCTGCATCGTCTTAGGAATGGTGTCGATGATTTGACACACACCGTCGACGCGATAGCGAATGCGCACCTTGTCTTTGGTGGGCTCGACGTGAATATCGCTGGCTCGATTGACCACCGCTTGCACGATCATGCGCTCAACAAACTTGAACGCCGACGAATCGCCCGAATCGCGGTCGATCGATTTATCGGTGGACTTATCCGTCGACCGATCGGTCGACTTGTCCACGGTCTTGTCCATCGATTCGCTGAAGAGGCGCGTCTTCTCCAACGTCGGCGCGGAAGTCTCACCGGCGATGTAGGCGACGAGTTGCGAGCGTGCCGCGATGGCGCCGATGTCGGCGCGCGCGGAAGCCATCATGCCAATCGTGTCGATCGCCTCGATGGCCAGCGGGTCATGCACGCAGAGGAGCAAGGTGCCCTTCTCTTTGCGCATTCCGATGACGGAAAATCGCCGTTGCTGATCTTCTTTGATCAGCGAGCGATCGATCTTGAGCAGCGCCTCAGGCTTGTCGAGATTGATGAAGTCGACGCCGAACTGCTCCGCGAGTCCGCGCGCAACATCGATTTCTTGGCACAGACCCATTTCGACGAGCGACTCGCCGACGCGTTTACCGCTCGACTTTGCGTCGTCAAGCGCCGCGGCGAGTTTCCCCGCGTCAATGACGCCGAGGCCAATCAGAATCTCACCGATCTTCTTCTTACTTCGTCGTGCCAAGTTCACATCTCCAGTTGAAGCTCCCGACCGCTGTGGGCCGAGTCTCGTAGTATCGCGCCTGAGCCGCTTGACCGCAACCGACTTTGATGTGCGAAGGCGGAGTTGCCCAGATATGAGTTCGCATAATTTTTTCCAATGGCGCAGCAGCCCACTCGATCGTCGACCACGACCAATGCCGATGGCGTCCGCTTGATCGGCCGTGCGCGCATGCGTGCTCTCGTCACATCGGGACCGACCCACGAACACATCGATGCGGTGCGATTTCTCTCCAATCGCAGCTCGGGACGCATGGGAACGGCCATCGCCGAGGCACTCGCCGCGCGCGGAGTTGAAGTCCGCCTTGGGTTAGGACCGGTGCGCTTTGAACCCTCGATTACGGGCGCGCAAGTCAACCCACTCGGCGGCTCGATTGAAGTGTTGCGCTTTGAGAGCGCGCGTGAACTTGAAGCGTTGATGCGCGCCGAACTTCCCCACGCAGAGTTGGTGATCATGGCCGCCGCAGTCGCCGATTTCCGCCCGCGCACATGCGTTGCGGGAAAGTTGCCGCGCACGTCTGCAACGCTCACACTCGAACTTGAACCAGTTCCTGACCTCTTGCAGGAAACGCGCGACTGTCGCAAGCCCGGCGCGCGCATCGTGGGATTTGCCCTCGAGCCGCATGGGCAACTCGAGTCAAGTGCTGCAGCCAAAATGGCGCGCAAAGACCTGTTCGCCATCGTGGCCAATCCGCTGGAAACCATGGATTCCCCCGATGTCGACGCGATGTTGATGATGCGCGATGGTTCGACGCGCACGATGGGAACTCGCGTTTCCAAAGTCGCATTTGCAACCTGGCTCGTCGATCAACTCTTGACCGACCACGCGCTGATCGACAGCCCGTGAAGCGAATATCACCGCGACCCGCGCGCGTGCGTGTTCCCGTACATTCCCTCGTATGCAAATCGCAATGATCGGACTCGGGCGCATGGGCGCAAACATGGCACGTCGACTCATGAAGGGCGGACATTCGATTGTCGCGTTCGACGTGAATTCAAAATCAGTCGCTGAGCTCGCGAGCGAAGGCGCGATCGCCGCGACCAGCCTCGCGGACGTGTGCGCCAAACTCAAGAGCCAACCAGGCTCGGTGCGCTACATCTGGTTGATGCTCCCTGTTGCGTTTGTCGACTCGACCATCAACGCGTTGCTCCCGCATCTCAGTGCCAACGATTGCATCATCGACGGCGGCAACAGTTGCTACATCGATGACATTCGTCGCGGCAAAGAACTCACCGCCAAGGGCATGCACTACATCGATGTCGGCGTGTCGGGTGGAGTCTGGGGACTCGAGCGCGGCTACTGCCACATGATCGGTGGCGATGTCTCTGCGGTGAAGCAACTCGACAGCATCTTCGCCACGCTCGCGCCGGGGATCGGCGACATCTCGCGCAATCCTGGCGCTGCGAAACTCGGTACCGCCGAGATGGGCTACCTCCACTGTGGTCCTGTCGGTGCGGGCCACTTCGTGAAGATGGTTCACAACGGCATCGAGTACGGACTCATGTCCGCGTACGCCGAAGGCCTCAACATTCTCAAGCACGCCGACGCGGGCAAACACGAGCAAGTCAACGACGCGGAGACCACACCGCTGCGCAATCCTGAGCATTACCAATACGAGTTCGACCTCGCCGCGATCACCGAAATGTGGCGACGCGGCAGCGTGGTGGGTTCGTGGTTGCTTGACCTCACCGCGCAAGCGATGGCCACTGATCCGTCGCTGGATAAATTCGGTGGACGCGTGAGCGATTCCGGCGAAGGACGCTGGACTCTCGCGGCAGCCAACGATGAAGGCGTGCCCGCGCCCGTGCTTGCTGCGGCGCTGTTTGGCCGCTTCTCTTCGCGCGGAAACGCGGAGTTCATGAACAAGGTGATGTCGGCGCAGCGCTTTGCGTTTGGCGGACATCTTGAGAAGAAGGACTGACGCAGGCCACTGCTGGTTCTGCAGCGCACACGCGGTGAGTGCAAGTGGATGTACGCATTCATAGGCATTCACCGCGTGTGCGATTTCACTGCTGCGTAATCACGGATGCATGAAATCGAGCTCGGCGGAAACCCGCGACTTCCAGGCAACTTCGGTAGTCCACCTATGGCCACCAGTTCTTCCATGAAGCAAGAGACGCGGCGACTCCTCGCGCTGCTCACAGACCAACCACTGCGCGTTGCGTTGTGGACATCACTCGGGTTGCTGATGGTGCGTCCGCTGGTCGGGTCGATGACGCTTTCGCTTGTCGTGGACCTCGGACTCATCGTGACGCTGATCGTGGTGGTGCGACGATTGATTCGCTCGCGCGCAGTGTTCTTCATCTGCGGGGCATTGCTGTTGATGACGCTGCTGTCGCGCTCACTGCGCGAATGGGACGAAGGGCTGCACGACAACGTGTTTCTCACCGCCCTGGGGATGAGTGCGACCGTGACCTCGGCGGTCTTCAGTCTCTTCGTCCTCGGATTGCTACTCAACTACGCCGTTCGCGCGCCCATGGTGACGCTGAACACCGTGCTCGCGGCGATCAACGCATACGTCCTCATCGGCGTGGTCTTTGGCTTCGTGTACCTGGTGCTCTATGAGCGCACGCCCAGTGCGTTCACGCTGGACCTCGCGTTGGGATCACCCGAGGTTCAGCTGCGCTATTTCTCGATGGTCACGCTCACGACCGTGGGCTACGGCGACATCGTGCCCCGAGGCACTGAAGTCCGCGCGTTTGCCGCCACCGAAGCGCTGGTGGGACAGATTTATCTCGCGGCGATTGTCGCGCGCATCGTTGGCATTCAAGGCGCGTCGGCCAGTGCCGCGGCGGCCGCAGCTGCAGCGAATAGCGCTGCGCATCACGACGGAAAGCATGACCCGCATGCATGAGACGCGCACGAAAGTTATGCCGCGGCGAGTACTATTCGAATGAATGTGCTCGACCAACAGTCGATGCATAGGATGGGCCCGTGGCGAAATCGGCAGACGCAGCGGACTTAAAATCCGCGGCCGCAAGGCATGCGGGTTCAAGTCCCGCCGGGCCCACTTCTCGTTCGTTTGTTCGTGTGCATTGCGCTTCTCACTGAGTGCAAGCAGGCTCTGAAGACCATCTCGGAATCCATGCGCAATGAAAACACTGCTCGCTCTTCTTCTGTCTGCGTTGATCGTGCTGCCTTTGGTCGCGGTGTCGTTGTGGACGCCGAGCATGATCGATGCCAACGACAGCAGCGCGTCGTTGCTTGCGCCTCCCGCTGATTCGAAGTCTGTTCCCGCCATCGCCGCCAACGCGGCAGAGGACACTGTTGTGACTGCTCCTACGAAAAAACTTTCGCGTCTCGGCTACGACATCACTCCTTACCCACGCGCGCGCGTCGCGGAGTTGGCGCAGAAACTCGACGCAGAAACAATTCGTGTCACGCAACACGCAGGGACAGAGCCCGCGTTCTGCGGCACGCTGATCGACAATCACAAGACGGGCACGTACTGCTGCGTTGTGTGCGGATTGCCGCTGTTTTCCAGCTCGAGCAAGTTCAATTCGGGAACAGGTTGGCCGAGTTTTTTCTCGCCGATTGACCCTGATCATGTCGCGTCGATTCGCGACAACACCCACGGCATGGAGCGCATCGAGATTCGTTGCACACGCTGCGCATCGCATCTGGGTCACGTCTTTGATGATGGCCCCAAGCCGACAGGTTTGCGCTTCTGTCTCAACGGTGTTTCGTTGACCTTCACCGAGAAAGGCACGCCTCTGCCTCTTCAGTCGCAACCAGTGGCCACGGAAACCGCGTACTTCGCGGGCGGATGTTTCTGGGGAGTCGAGCATTACTTCCAACTCGCTCCGGGCGTGATCAGCGTTGCCAGCGGTTACATGCAAGGCTCGAGCACTGCGCCGAACTATCGCGAAGTGTGCGAGCAAGATGGCGTGAACGCGATCAAGCGGCCCGCCAATTACAAGCCGCACGCAGAGGCGGTCAAAGTCGTCTTCGATCCCAACGTGATCACCTACACGCAGCTCCTCGAAGGCTTCTTCGAGATGCATGATCCGACCACGAGCAATCGACAAGGTCCCGACGAAGGCACGCAGTATCGCTCGGGTCTTTACACCGTGAGCGCAACCCAAGAAGCAAGTGCGCGCGCGTTTGTCGCGCAACTTGGCATGCAGAAAATTTTCGGCGCGCGTCCCATCGTCACCGAGATTGAAAGCGCGAAAACGTTTTACGACGCCGAGGAATATCACCAGGATTACCTCGAGAAGAACCCCACCCGCGGTTGTCACTTGGGCAAGCCGTGGTGGATGGTCAAGCAATCGAAGAGCGCGGCGACTGCTCCTGCGGCGCGCTGAGATGCGAGTCGCACGAGTCGTTGTATGTGTGAGCGTCGCATTGTTCAGCACGCTCTTCGCGTGTTCCGCGATTTCATGCCGCGCACACAACGGAGTGCACGCGCGTGGTGAAACCGCAACGCGTCGCGTCTACTTCGCGACCACCATGGGTTGTCGTGTTGAGATCACCGTCGATGAAGATGTCGATGCGAAAGCACGCCACGCAACTCGCGCGGCGATGCTCGAACTCGATCGTCTCGATGCGATGCTCTCCGATTGGAAGCGCACCTCTGAGCTCAGTCGATGGAACACGTCGGGTGCGCTGCACGCTTCTGCGTCGATTGACTTGCGCACCGTGCTCGCACGCGCGCTCGACATCGCGCGCGCAAGCGAGGGACGATTTGATCCCACCGTGGGCGGGTTGGTTTTGCTGTGGCGCAGCAGTCGTGTGTCGGGCGCGCTTCCTGAGATCGATGCGTTGCACGCCGCGCGCGAACGCACGGGCTGGGCGATGGTCGCGGTCGACGGCGAGTCGATCACGCGCACGCGAGGCGACATCGCGCTTGATTTCGGCGGGATCGCCAAAGGATTCGCCGCGATACGAGCAATCGAAGTGTTGCGCGAACACGGCTGCACGCGCGGGTGCGTCGCCATCGCGGGAGACATCGCATGCAGCGATGCGCCGCGCGGAGAGTGTGGTTGGCGCGTGAGCATCGAACGCGCGCACGACTCGTCGCTCGACGCATCGACGACATCGATTACGACGTCGACGGCCGCGACAACATCATGCACAGAACTCATGCTGGTCAATCAAGCGATCAGTACGTCGGGCGCTTCGATGCAATGGGTAGAGATCGGCGGACAACGCTACGCACACATCGTCGATCCGCGCACTGGTCTTGGTGCGACAAACCTCGCGCAAGTGACGGTGGTTGGTCCGCCCGACTGCGCGGTTGATGCGCTGAGCACCGCGCTTGCGCTCACCGAAAGTGACGATGAAGCGCGCACAATCCTCGCGCACTTCCCTGCGTTTGGCGCGTTCATGCAACGCACCAATGGCGTGAGTGCGTTGGGCGCATGGCCACCATCGCCGTAGTGACGATCGTCTGCTTCGCCGTCCGCGACGCGCGCGCTCTCCACACAGTCATAACAACGGCGTCTTGCCTGGAACTGCAACAGGAGCTTGCTCACGCGGGCCAAACTCGACGGATTCGGGCATCAACACTTCGTTCGACGCCATCGCTTGTTCCCACGTCACATCTTTGCCTGAGTACGCGGCCATGCGTCCCATGATCGCGACCATCGTGCTGCGCGCGACTTGTTCTGCTTCATTGAGCGCGGTGCCTTGCAGAATCGCGTTCTGCAAATCGATGTGCTCTTGCGTGTAAGGGTCGGTTTGTTTGCCGCTGAATTTCCACGCCTTCGCGCCGGTCAATTCCGCGAAGCCACCTTGAAGCGTCGCGTTGCCCGCGCTGCCGCTGAACAACTCTTCGACCTTGCCATCGGTTCCATCTTGCTGACGACACATCGAGAAGACGAAGCGGTCGCCGGGATAGACGTACTCAAGTCCGAAGTGATCGAAGATGTGGCCGAACTTTCCATCGGTGCGTTGCGCGCGACCGCCGACTCCGCGCACCATGATCGGATCCGCTTGCATCACCCACTGCACCACATCGAGTTGATGCACATGCTGCTCAACGATGTGGTCGCCCGAGAGCCATGAGTGATAGAGCCAGTTGCGCACTTGGTTTTCCACCGCGCTGCGATCTTGCGTGGGCTCGACATTCCACAGGCTGCCCATGTTCCAGTAGACGCGACCGGCGATGACCGAACCGATGTCACCCGCGTGAATGCGTGCGATTGCTTCGATGTACGACTTCTCATGTCGGCGCTGAGTTCCTGCGGCAACCTTGAGGTTCTTGGTGCGGCTCACTGCAGCTGCTTCGATAAATCGACGCACGCCAGGCGCGTCCACTGCTACTGGTTTTTCGGTGAAGACATGCTTGCCTTGGGCCACGGCTTCCTTGAAATGGATGGAACGAAATCCTGGCGGCGTCCCCAAAATCACGATGTCGCAATCGCTCGCGCACGCCTTCTTGTACGCATCGAAACCCAAGAACACGCGATCGGCGGAAACCTCTTTGCGTCCATTCTCAACCAACGCAGTGTTGGCGTTGAGCGTGCGCTCAGGAAAGAGATCGGCCAACGCGACGACTTCAATCGTGCATCCCGTCGACTTCGATGCCGCGATCGCGTTGAGCATCGCACCAGTGCCGCGTCCACCACAACCGATCACCGCGATCTTGAGCGTGGGCGCGCGAGTCACACTGGCAAACGCGCTGCTCGCGCCGAGGATGAGCGGACTCGCGGCGGTTGCAGCGACGAAGGTGCGACGAGAGATGTTGGTGTGTTGATTCATGGTTTACTCACTTCGTTGTGTTTACTCACTTGGTTGTGTTTGCTCAGTGCGTTGCGTTGTTGCGATGCATCACGCATCGATCGATCGTTGGCTGAGGCTCGATTGCTCGAGCGCACTCGTCACTTGCCATCACAGATCACGCGAAAGCCGACGAAGCCTCCGCTGGAATACCACCACTTGCTCTTGGGGAATTGCGGATCAATTTCATTCCACTCGACGGGACGACATGGTTCGAACTTGCCGCACTCGATGTCATTGCGTGCATCAAGAAACGAACCGCCCGCGACCGAGCCTAACGCTTTGCCCTTGTGCATTTCGCCGGTGTCGACCCACTCACACGCGTTGCCAAAGAGATCGAAGCATCCGAGTTTGTCCGCCTTCTTGCTGCCCGCGGGATGGGTCTTTTCGCCTGCGTTTTCCTTGGTCCACGCAAACTCCTCGCAGTTCTTCGGGTCCACGCCGGACTGCTCGCACAACGCCTTCCACTCTGCTCCTGTGGGAAGGCGATAGGTGCGTCCACTCTTGGCGCTGAGCCATTCGCAGAACTTTTGCGCACTGAGAAACGACGGCGAAATCACGGGATAGCCGACGTGACCGAACTCGCGATCCATGCCGATGTATGGCTTGGTCGGTTTGGTGACGGCATCGGATTTCTCGGTGCTCTTGCCCTGCTCTTTGTCCGCGCCGTAGACGAAGAGATCGAAGAGTTCCCACGGGATCTCATGCGTGCTGACATAGAGCGTGCTGCCATTGGGCGCGATGAACGGAACCAGCGTGAGTTCGCACGCGACACCGTCCACCAGTTGCGTCCAAGGCTTTGCCGGCTCTAACTGCGACTTTGCCGGCTCTAACTGAGTCTTTTCTGGCTCCGCCTCTGGTTTCGCGACGTCAGCCGTTGCTGCGGGAGTCGCCACGGATGGCGCTGCCTGCGCATGAGCCGTCGTCACACAATGCTGCGCGATCAACGTGCCGAAAAGAAACAGGGCGCAGCGTTGATACGCCGCGCCCTGTGAAAGTCTCTGCTTGTCGTTGCGCATCGATTGAGTCGTGCTCGTCATCGTGCGCATCTTCGTGAACATCATACTCGTCATGCTTGTCATGGAACGAGCAGTATGCCGAGCCGTGCGTGAACGATCAACTCGTCCAGGCGTTGATCAACACTGCGAGATCCGCCGCACCAACGATTCCGTCGCCATCGAGATCCGCGATCGAACCGGTTTGTCCCCACGCGCTGAGCAGGATGCTCAGATCCGCGCCGTTGACATCGCCATCGCCGTTGAGATCACCGACGATCGACGCAGTGCAATCGATGTTGGTGAAGCGCACGTCATCCACTCCTGCCTCGACGAGCGAGCCAGTATCGAGATCACGCGCGATGAAGCGCAGACGCACGGTTGCTGTTGGGGTAATGAAGTCGCGCACGCGCCACGATCGCTTGGTCCAAACTCCAAAGTTGCTCGCGATGCTTTCGACCGCGACCCAAGTTGTGCCGCCGTTGTTTGAAATTGCCACGGGCATCGAGTCAGCGTTGGGCGCGCCACCGAGGCTGTTGGAGTACCAGTACCAGTACTCGAGCAGCGGCTCGTCCAAGCCCGAGAGATCGAAGTTCGGTGAGAGCAACGTGGTGTATCCCCCGTCAACGTCGGCGGCACCAGCACCTCCACCAACCACGCCGTTGCCCGTGACCCAGCACAGGGCTCCTACGGCCGAGTGATCGTTTTCTGGTTGCGCAGTCGTGCCGACAGGATCGACACGGACCCACTGGCCCGACACCGCAGTGTCGCCCGCAACGGAACCGACCCAACCGCTCGCGAGTTCAAAGTTGGCGTCGCTGATCACGCTCTCGCTGATGGCGGAAAGCGCAGTGCGCGTGACAGTATCGGTGGTGACCGTGCCGTCGGTGCCGGCGATTTCAAACTGATAGGAAACCACTTGCGTGCAAGGCGACGACGAGAATGTCGCGCGCCACGTGTTGCCTGAGACGAGCGTCAGTGGACGCTGGACAGTGCTGCCGTTGACCGTCAAATACATCTTGGCCGACGCAGGGTTTAGAGTCACGCCAGCGCCCGGCGTGATCGTGACATCCACGGGAGTTCCGCCTGCGGGGCTTACTGTGAGTGGTGGGTTGGCCACGGCGAATGTCGCCACCGCGCTCTCGACTTTCCACACGAAGAGACCGCGCTCGAGATCGCTGCCGATGAGCGTGCCGCTGGGGAAGAAGGGCCAGACATTCCACAAACCGTTGAAGTTCGCCGCGTCCGAACCGGGATAGGTATCGAAGTACGCGACTTCGGGCGGATTGGTCGTGCTCACCGCAAGATCAAAGATGCGCACACCCGAGCGATAGTTCGCTTCGTAGAGCTTGGTTCCGCGCACGAAACAGTTGTGTCCGATCGCAGAGTTGCCGTTGTCAAACTTGCCCGCGTAAATCACGTTGGAAAGATTCAGCACATTCATGACCAGGGTGGTGCACACCGAAACGGTGTCGCCCTCATCAAGTTCATCGTTGATGTAGAAGAACTGCGAGTTCTCATCGAGCCAGCCTTGATGGCAGTACCTCGCGCCGGGGTACGTCGTGTAGCTCAGTTGAATTGGGTTCGCCTTGTCGGTGACATCCACCACGTAGAGGCCAGTGTTGACGTTGCCGCCATTGGAGCCGCCACAGCAGAACGCAATCTGCTTGCCGGCATTGGGACCGCTGGTGTAGGTGACCACTTGCGCTTCGTGGATATAGATCGGGCTCCACGCGCCGACATACGCGGGAAGCGCGGGATTGGTGTGGATGTCGTAGATGCGCAGCCCGTTCGCGCCGCCACCCGCGCGATAGAGGTAACCGCTCACGGTGTCGATGGCGAGGGTGTGCGACGCCGCCGTTGTTGTCGTTGGCGCAAGAATCGTGTTCACCAAAGTGACCGCGCCCGTAGTGTCGAGCTGCGAAATGTTGAACACCTGAATGCCCGAACCAGCTTCCGACGCCGCGTAGCAGTACTGCTGATAGACGCGCACGTCGCGCCACAGACTCGTTGGTCCAGTCATGAACGCTTTGAGTGTGGCTGCGGAGGGATTGGTGATTTCGACGAACGCGGTTCCATCAGACGTTCCCATGATCGCGTACTCGCGGCCCGCGGGAGAGATGTATCCCCAGCACGAGTTGCCGCTGGTGCTTGCCGCGGAAAGCGTGTTCAGCGGCAACCATGATTTGAGTTGAATACCGCTGGAGACGAAGGTTCCCGCGACGCCTCCGTCGTTCTTGTTTGACTTGGCGCCTTCGTGCCAGACTGGTCCGCGCACTGCCTTCTGACGATCGCGAATCTTGCCATCATCATCGTGCGCAAACACGCTCGATGAGAGACAGAGCGCCGCCGTGAATGCGACGGTGAGTGCAGTAGTAAGTGCAGCAGTAAATTTCATCATGTGGATCAATCTCGATCGAAAGCGCACATCAGGCGCAAATGTGGGGATGAGTCAGTGGGACAGGAGAGTCGGCCAAGCGAGTCAGACCTTGAGCGTGCCGAGAAACATACTTCGGTTATTCGCGTTTCCAAGACACGAGCGGAGAAACTCTTCAGGTTCTGGCAAGTTCATGAACGCCGTTACCGACCGCGCTACGCGCGACGAGTCATGAAGATCCCTTGTCAATACAGAGTTCGCTGACATTGATATGAATTTCTCGGCCGACATCGATCCCCCACCGCAAGGTGTGCGCCGAGCGCGCGCGTCGTGGCACGCTCGTGTCCATCAATCGATGCTCCGCTGTGTGCGGACAAAGAAGTCACTTAATCCGCAGCCTTTCGATGGTTTTGTCGGTGGTCTGGTCGGTGGCTTCATGCTTGGGCGAAGCTGGCAAAGGTGCCATGGATGATCGAAACCACGGTGAACTCGTCGGGGTTGTACTCAACGAACTGAGAAACGCAATCAAGTCCGCGCGCTCGGTTTCACTCAACTGCAATTGCACCAACACGCTCTCGCCATGATGCCCCAGTGGCGCCGAGCCTTGCAGCGTGTCGTAGAAGTGCACGACATCGGCAAGCGTGGCGAAGCGCCCGTCATGCATATACGGCGGCGTCTGCGCAACTCCGCGCAGTGAGGGCGTGCGAAATTGCCCGAACAACTCAGGGCTTCGACGCAACGCGCGCACCATCTCGCCCATCGCTGCGTCGGGCGCATCGCTGAACACGCCTGCTGCATTGAAGGGATTGCTCTTGACGAACTCGATGGCGTCGAGGCGCGCTCGATCATCGGGGACACGACCGTTCGCACCGACGAGTCCGATGTTGTGAAACTCATCGTCGGTGAAGTTCGCGCCGCGATGACATTGTGTGCATCCAGCGCGCGACACAAACAGTGCCAAGCCGCGGCGCGCCGATGGATTGAGTGCGTCGAGATTCGCCGCGCGTGCATCAGTGGCACTCGCATCGATCGTTGATCCTTTCAATGCCGCGACAAACGAATCAATCGGCGCAGCTTCCGAAATCAACAGTCGTTGATACGCGCCGAAGCACTTGAGGATGTTGACCGCGACGAGATTGATCGCGTCGCGTGTCGGCGTGTCGAGTTCGTTCCATCGACGCTCATGCGCTTTCTCCTGTTCGAGTGCGCTGCCTGCTCGAGGTAATGGACGCGCTGGTTCGCGCAGCGGATCATGCAGTTGATCATGCAGTTGATCATGCAGTTGATCATGCGACTGATCACGCGACTGATCACGCGGCGACCCAACAGCGTCGAGCGAACGGCCGAGCGTCGCGGGCATCGCACCGAAGATTGATTCGTACGACGCGCAGAGCGACGGGTCATCGCGCACGATGCGGACTAAGGTCGTGCGATCGCCGCCCATTTCCACGGGGTTTTCTAGGGGCGAGAGCGCTTGCGACCAGAGCGAATCAAACTTTCCATCCCAGCCTAACCATCGCCGCCGCGCCGCATCAATCACACTCGGCGCGTTGCGGCGCGCGACGGCCACACCGCGAGCGAGTGCGCGCTGGTCGGTGAATGCGTGCGCGGGGTCATGGCACGTCGCACACGAGATGCCCGCCGGCGAGAGACGGGTATCGAAGAAGAGCGCATGCCCAAGATGCGCCGCTCGCACATCATCGGCGACGCGATTGGTCGGGTCTGCTGCGAGCGGCGCGCGCGGCGACATCTTGGCGATGCGCGCGATTTCTTCGTCGGTGAGCGTGCTCAACTCCGCGGGCAGCCGCGCGCGATCGATCGGCGGTGCAACGCACACTGTCAACGCGGCACTCGCGCGCGCGCAGAGCAGCGCACACAACAGCGCAATCACGCGAGCGAAAGTGTTATTCGATATCGACATACCACTGCGTACGTTCGGTGACTCCGTGTTCTTGCACATCAATAGACACGACCCATCGGCCGGACATGTGCAGCAGCATGCCGCTTGCGACAAAACTTCCATTGGCATCGCGCTTCACCGTGGGGACGAGATTCATGCCGTGACCGTGATGAGGCATCTCGGCATCGATGCTCGCGCGCACGTCATCGGTGAGCGGTTGCGCATCACTGCGCGTGACCGTGAAACGCACGGCAAACGGATCTGCATCAGGAATCACACCGCCAATGGGCTCCCACCCAACGCGATAGGTTCCGTCGGACGACACGCCTTCGCGCAGTGCGCGTGGCTCTGCGTTGATGGGTGCTACATCGATCGGCGCAGGCGGCGGTGTTACGCTCGGCGTCGTCGTTTCATCACAGCTGAGTGCCGTGAGAGTCAACCCGAGGAGCATCGTTTGTTGCAAGCGAATCACGATGATGAATCCTTCGCCGGTGCAGTGCTCGCGGGTGCAGCTTCCAACGCAGTTCCTGGTGAACCGCGACGCTTCTGGTCATAGAAACGACCGAGCGTTCCCGTGAGATTCCACTGAAAATTGTTGCCGCTCTGCGTGCCAAAGCGTTGATAGCGATGATTGCCTCGATCAATCACAATCACGCCTGCAGGCGAAGACGCGATGCCTTGCGCATCCCAAAATTGTTCGTCGAGCACGCCGCGTTCTCCAACGATGCGCGCCGATTCGACTGACCCCACCACGATCGCATCGCGCGCGCTGTCGGAAATCACCAGCGCGCCATCGGCGGTAAATCCCACGCCAGATGGGCGAATCAAGGCGATTTCGCCGAGCGCAGACAACGCGCTCCACGTCCCGTCAGGTGCGCGCATGAACACGCGACGCGCAACAGGATCCGCGACGGCGATGCGGCCATCCGCAGCAACCGCACATTCTTCGGGGCCGCGCGCCTCTGCCGGAAGCAACTCGATGACTCCATTATTCAAGCGTGCGTCGCTGCGAATGAGCGCGCGATTGCTTCGATCAAGCAACAACACGGGCGCCTTGCCCGACGGGTCACGCGCTGATTCGATGTCGACAATTTCAGGCACGCGCAATGGGGAACGGCCTTGGGTCACACTGAGTCGTTGCACAAACGCTTCGAGATCCATCGAGCGCACGAGACGCGGAAGAAACTGATCAAACACCGGAGGCTTGCTCTTGTCCCACTCCAAGCGGAACACGTCGATGCGTTGATGAAAACGATCGGCAACCCACACTTCACCTTCGCCTTGGCTGATCGAGGTTGCGGAGTTCGCTGCACTCGAACTCGTACGTTCAAGCACCGCGACTGCGGAGATCTCGCCAAAGCGCATGGGTAGCGCTCCACCACCACCGATGACGCACATGTGAATCGGTGGCGTCGTGCGCGCATCACAGATTGCAATCGCTTCGATCTCGCAATCAACCACTGCAAGAATGTCTGCGCCACAACCAATCTCGGATCCGAAATGGCTCGAGATGAAACCAGCCGAAGTGGCGGAGGGATCGATGGGATCCGCGTCGAGTTTGAGTTGCAGCAGTTGCACGCGATCTTCAAACGCTTCGGCGACCGCGAGGGTTTCTCCATCGCGCGCAACGGCGAGGCTCACGGGATAGTGAATGCGTCCCTCGCCCTGCCGCGGCAAGAGCGCGTGCATTCCAAAGAACCCAACGAAGCTTCCGGCAGCATCGAGAACTTGGATGCGATGATTGAGTTCATCCGCGACCAAGAGGCAGTTCGTCCCTGCGCGCGTCACGATGGCGACATCGCGCGGCGCGCTGAATTGCCCTGGATTCGAGCCACTTTCGCCAATCCGCGTGCCCGTCGTCGCCACTGTTCCGTCGCGCATGGTGGCGAAATGCCAGAGGCAATCGGCCAGTCGATCGGCGACATAAATGTCCCCGTCGTTGGCCACGGCGATACCCGATGGCTCCATGAGTTGACCGACTCCAAGGCGCGCGGACTCAACACCGTTGTGGTCGAGCACGAGCAACGCACGCAACTTCGCATCCGCGACCACCAACGCGTCATTGCGCCACGCAACACTCACCGGGTCTTCGAAGACGCCCTCTCCAATGATCGTGCTCATGGTCGCGTTCTTCGCGCGCACATGAATAATGCCGACGCGATCCGCGACCGCGATCTCGCCTGACGCGGAGACTGCAACATCGTTGGCGAAGCCGATCACAGTTGGAGAACACCACGAATCAGCGGCCATCAGCGCCGTGCTGTCGTCGATGGGCCATGTCGAAGTGCGCTGTATTTGCGCGGAAAGACCGCCATCACTCCCCGCATCAGCCACGCACAACAGCAGCGCATCACCATCCCATGCGACGGCGCGAACGCCTCGCGTATTGGACAGAGTGGCGCGATAGTCGGCGCCCTTAGGACAATCGTTGCCGTGATGGATGGGAGTGTGCGTCACACCAAGTGGTTCACTGGCAACACTCGCGACAACAGTCGCAAGAAGCGCAGCGGAACAGACACACACACACGGTGCAGGCATGAAGTCGAGTGTATCGACGCGACTCGTCAATGCGGGCGTTCGCTCGCTGCTGTTACGTTGCGCTCATGCACTCACAGAATGATCCCACGCACGATCCCTCGCACGAAGGTCAACGCGCGCAGAGCACACGGCGTGTCTCGGCCTCCCAAGTACTGGCGATACTCGGCACAATCATCATTGTGTTGCTCCTGTTTTTCGCGCCGCACAACAGCGAGCGCGCGGCAGAACTTCCCGCTTCGTGGTGGATCGGAACATTGCCGTTTGCCGCATTACTCGGCGCAATTGCTGTGTTTCCCCTGCTTCCGCGCCTCGCGCACTGGTGGCACTCCAATCTCAATCGATATCTCGTGACCCTGTGTGCCTCGTCGTGCGCGCTCATCTACATCGGAACCACGAGCGGCATGAGCGGCGTCGGCGCGGCACTCCATCACGCGATCCCCGACGAGTACGTGCCCTTCATGTCGCTGCTCTTTGCGCTGTACGTGATCGCTGGCGGCATGCGCATCGAAACGCCGTTTTGTGGAAAGCCGCGCGAGAACCTCTCGATCTTGGCGCTGGGCGCGCTGTGTGCAAGTTTCGTGGGCACCACTGGCGCGGCGATGATTTTGATTCGTCCGCTGCTTGACTCGATTCGACAGCGCAAGCATCGCGCGCACTCGATTGTGTTTTTCATCTTCATCGTGTGCAACTGTGGCGGAGCGCTGCTGCCCATCGGTGACCCACCGCTGTTCATGGGTTACCTGCGCGGCGTTCCATTCTTGTGGACGATGTCGCTGTGGAAGGAGTGGTTGTTGGTCAACGGCGCATTGCTCGCGCTGTACTTCGCGATCGACTCGTGGTTCATGCGCCGCGAACAAACCGTGGCGGTCACCCAGAGCGGCTCACGACAATTTCGTCTTGAAGGCGCCATCAATCTGCCGTTGCTGGCATTGGCCTGCGCCGCGGTAGCGATGGTGGTGCCGGGCGCGACCGTTGCGGGGACGACTTTTGTCGCACCAACATTTGCGCGCGAAGGAATTCTCATGGCCCTTGCGTTGGCCAGTTGGTTGCTCACCGCGCGCGCGGTTCGTCAGGCGAATCGCTTCGAATTCGGCGCGATCATCGAAGTCGCTGCGATCTTCGTGGGCATCTTCATTGCGATGCAACTCCCACTGCAAGTGCTCACCGCCAAGGGAAGTTCGCTCGGAATGGAATCGCCCAACGCGTTCTATTGGGTGACCGGCATGCTCTCGAGTTTCCTCGACAACGCGCCGACGTACGTGGTGTTCTTCGAAATCGCGCGGACGCTGCCCCACGTTGTGGACGAGGCGTATGTGACGCTCACCACAGGAATGATTCGCGAAGACTTGCTCACCGCGATCTCGCTGGGCGCCGTATTCATGGGCGCCAACACATACATCGGCAACGGACCAAACTTCATGGTCAAGGCCATCGCAGAGTCGGACGGCGTCGCCATGCCCAGCTTCTTCGGATACATGGCGTGGTCTGTCGGCGTGCTGATTCCGCTGCTCATCGTGGCGGAGTTTTTCTTTCCCTAAGCGAGCGCGCTCAGGGCTTCGCTGCGGGCGCGGCCGCGTCGCTCTTGCCCTTCATGCTCGCGTAAATCACGCTCTGCACCACCACGCTTTCGCCGAGCAACCTTCCCACGCGTTCCGTCGCTTGATCGAGCGTCTTAAAATTTTCTGCGTCGAGTTCGCTCTCGAACATGCTCAGCGAATTCTCGACGCCCAGCAGCAAACTCGCGAGCACTGCCCACTCGTGACGGGTTTGCGGCCAGTACTCATTGGACTGCACCAACTCGATGGGGACCGTGACGCGCCAACCGTCGCCCGTTTCGGTCAACGCTACGAAACCGCCAGCAAACGGCAGGTCTTCGTAGAGCAGCACCGCGGTGCCATCGCCAAGATCTTCGGCGGTGAGTTTGTCGCGCGACTCATCGAGCACGCGAAACGGATCGGTCACGGCCTTCTCCACCATTGGTCCAAAGCCAAAACGATCCGAGATCCTCTCCGCTTCCGTTTGCGTCTTGGTCAGGTCCTTTGCGAATCGTTCTTTGAGTTTGCGGCTCACTCGACCGAGTTGAAATAGCATGTCGGAGAGTTTGACTTTGACGTTGCCGATCGCACTCGCTTCGGTCACACCATCATCAAACTCAATATCGCGCGCGGCGATCTCGATGAACTGCGGCAGATCTTCGGGGCGACCATCGCGCACCGCTTTCTGAATCGAATCGAGCAGCGCCGTGGGTGTGGCCGTGTCGTACTCTTCTGCGCTGCAGCCGCCGAGCATGAGCGCGCTCACGCAAAGCGCGGCGAGAATGCGGGCTCGAGCAGAAAACTTTGGCATCAGTTGAGGCATCGACTTCGAGTGTACGCCGCGACCGTTGCGCGTAGCATCGCCATGATGAGCGTCGAGCCAACCATTCTCATCGCCCTCAATGGTGTCGAGGTCAGTGTGCCTGCCGCAACCTCGATTGCATCGCTGGTGCAACGGACACTTCCCAATGCGCGCGCCTACGCGGTGGAACTCAATCGCGTGGTCTTAGCACGACGCGATCACGGCACACGCCTCGTTGCCGCGGGCGACCATGTCGAAATCGTGACCCTCGTTGGTGGTGGCTGAACACCTCAGGGCGACGGGCTGAATTCCCTTTGTTTGCGCGGTAAACTCAAATTTCACCCCATGACTCACCTAGGCACTTCAACCACTGCACCGTTCTTGCTTGCGCCATTGCACATCGGCGCCTTCGCGCTCAAGAGCCGTCTCGTCGTAGGAACGGGCAAGTACAAAGACTACGAAACCATGCAGCGCGCACTTGAAGTGAGTGGTTGCGATGCAGTCACGGTTGCCGTGCGTCGCGAGCGTCTCGTCGATGCGCAAGGCCGTTCGATTCTCGATTTTCTCGATCTCGATCGCTACACCATTCTGCCCAACACCGCGGGATGCTTCACCGCCGAAGATGCGGTGCGCGTGGCGCGACTCGGCCGCGAAATCTTGGACTCGGTCGACAACGCAGGTAAGAGTTGGGTGAAGCTCGAAGTACTCGGCGATAAGAAGACGCTGTTGCCGGATCCCGTGGGAACACTCGAAGCATGTCGCGAACTTGTCGCCGATGGATTCACCGTGCTCTGTTACTCGAGCGACGATCCCATCATGGCGGTGCGACTGCGCGACGCTGGTGCCGCGAGCGTGATGCCTGCGGGAAGTCCCATCGGTTCTGGTCGCGGCGTGGCCAACCCTGCGAGCATCGCGCTCATTCTTGAGTTGTTGAAAAATCCTGCGTCTGGCGGCGACGCGAGTTACCCCGTGATCATCGACGCAGGTGTGGGAACTCCGAGTGATGTGACACACGCGATGGAACTCGGTGCCGATGGTGTGTTGCTCAACACTGGCATCGCTCACGCTCAAGACGCGGTGCGCATGGCGCACGCAATGCGTCTCGCATTGGAGAGTGGGTATCACGGGCTTCGCAGCGGACGCATCGGTAAAAAGCTGCACGCGAGCGCATCGAGCCCATGGGAAGGCCGCATCGGCGAGGGCGCGAATCACATCATTGCCGGCGAGTGAATTCGGTGTGATGCGATGCGCTCAATGCGCGACGCGATGCCCGAGGTACCGCGAAACTTCCGCGACCTTCGCGTCCACCGTGGCCTTATCACAAGCTTCGAGATTGAGTCGCAGCAGTGGCTCGGTATTGCTCATGCGAATGTTGCCCCACCACTGACCCGCGTCGATCGAGAGCCCATCGAGTTCGTACGTCTTCGCATCGGGATACGCGGCCTTGAGCGCCGCGAGCGCGCCGAGTTTGTCCTCGTTCTCGAAATTGATTTCGCCCGACTGCGCATAGCGTTTGCACGGAGCGATCATCGCGCTGAGCGGCAAGGTTGCAGAAGCCAACGCATTGATCACCGCAACGAACACGCGCGCACCTGAATCAGTGTTGAACATGTCCTTGAAGTAAAAATGTCCCGAGAGTTCGCCGCCGATGATCGCGTTGGCCTGCGCCAACTTCGCCTTCATGAACACGTGACCGACGCGCGACTCCACCGGAGTTCCGCCGCATTCGCGAATGATCTCCGACACGCTGCGCGAGGAACGCAAGTCAAACACCACACTCGTTCCTGGATGCGACTTCAACAGATCTTGCACCAACCACGCCAAGAGAAGATCGCATCCAATGGTCGCGCCCTTCTCGTCAAGCACCATGCAACGATCAGCATCGCCGTCGAAACAAAATCCTGCGTGAAAGCCCGTGCGAGATCCATTGCGCGTGAGCACCGCTTGCAACTCGCGCAGATTCGATTCGACGAGCGGATTGGGTTCGTGCACGAACTCGCCGCTGGAATTATCAAAGTAGAGCTCTTCGATGGCCAGGCCTTTGATGCCACCAAACACTTTGGGCAACATCGTTCCCGCCATGCCGTTGGACGCATCTACCGCGATGCGCAACTTCTTCTCGCCCGAAAGAATGCGCGGATCAATGAACGCATGCAGATGCGCGCGATACGCATCCCACAAGTCGCGCGACTCGTCGCGACCGACATGTCCCATCGCTCCCGACTGTTTGAGCGCGTTGATTTTTTCTTGTTCGACCAGCGCGGCCAAACGCTGAATCTCATTCAACCCCGACTCTTGTCCCACTGGTTTGGCCAAGCGCCGCGAGATCTTGAAGCCGTTGTATTGCGCAGGATTGTGCGACGCGGTGACCTGCACTCCGCCAGCGCACCCGAGATGATTGATGGCGAAATACACAAACGGGGTGTCGACCATGCCCACGTCAATCACGTCCGCGCCCGCGTCGCGCATGCCCTGCTTGAGTTGCGCAGTCAACGAAGGCGAACTCTTGCGCATGTCGCGGCCGACGCAAATGTGGCGCGACATGGGATCGGTGAAACCCGCGTCCGCAGCCTCTTTCAGCAGGAATTGAGCGGTGGCGTAACCGATCTGCCAAGCGATGGCCTCGCTCAACGGCTTGGGATAGAGGGCGCGAACGTCGTAGGCTTTGAAGACTTTGGCAAGCATGGAAAGGTGTATATCGGACGGATCACTTCGCGTGTTGAGCACTGCTCGTGATGAGTCACTCAACACCCGAGCTCAAACGATGTCGGCTACGCGAAAGCACGATCGATCCGATGCAAAAACGAACCTCGGTCGACCTGCGCGAGCAACTCGGCGCAAGCGCGAAAAAACTTACGCCTGAGCACTCATCACCCTGCATCCGACAACCGATTGCGTTAGACTCGTTGACCCTTCTTGACGCGATGTTCGCGGCGAAAAGGTCTCGCGCTTTTGGCAGCGCGCTTTCATTCCGACAGCACTTAATTGCTGTCAACCCCTAAGCGCCCTCAGGACGCTCGGAGAGTGCCAACCTCCGTTCGCGTCGGTGTCGCTGGAGACCGTCATGGCTTCGCTCGTACAAGAACTCATTGAAGCAGGCATTCACTTTGGTCAGCGCCGCAGTAACTGGAACCCGAAGATGGCGCCGTACATCCACGGCGTCCGCAACCAGATCCACATCCTTGATGTGCGCGAGTCGATCAAAGGTCTGCTTCTTGCCAAGCGTTACATCGAAAAGACCGTGAGCGATGGCCGCGACGTCTGCTTCGTCGGCACCAAGCGCCAAGCGCGCGGCGCCATCGAACAGTACGCCGGTGATGTGCAGATGCCGTTCGTCACCGAGCGTTGGCTCGGTGGCACGCTCACCAACTTCCGCACCATTCGCGAGCGTCTCAAGCGACTCGAAGAACTCGACCGGATCGTCGAGAGCGGCGAGATGAAGAACTACTCCAAGAAGATGGAGTCGCAACTTCTTCGTGAGCGCAAGAAGATTCAGCGCAACCTCGGCGGCGTGCGCAACATGACTCGCCTTCCTGGCGCGCTCATCGTGGTCGACACCAATCGCGAGAAGAACGCACTCCTCGAGGCGAAGTCGCTGGGTATTCCCACGGTTTGCCTCGTCGACACCGACGGCGATCCTGATCTGGTCAACATCCCGATTCCGGGCAACGACGATTCGATGCGCACCATCGACATCGTGATTCGCGAACTCTGCGACGCGGTGAAGAAGGGCAAAGAAGGCCGTTCCACTTCTGCGGGCGAGAGTCCGGTTGCGGACGGTCGTGATGGTGGTCGTGATGGCGGTCGCGGCGAAGGTCGCGGCGAAGGTCGTGACGGTCGTGGCGGCAGTCGCGGCGACGGTCGCTCCGGCGGTCCTGGCGGTCCCGGCGGCGCGCGTCGTTCGAGCCGCAGCCAGTTCAGTTCGGGCGGCGCGAGTTCAGGCAATCAGGACGCGGGAAGCGCTCCAGTTGCCGCAACCACCGCACCCGCAACCACCACCGCCGTCGAAGGCGCGTGAGTTGTTGCAGAACTAAGTCGACGATGTAAACCACCATCGATCAAACGCACGAACGTTGATCGAACGAAACTGAATAGCCCGCGCACTCGGAGAGCAACACTCTCCGAGTGCGCGATGTTTGAGCGAGTCACAGACGAGCCTCATAGAAAGAACTACGACATGAGCACTGCAAATATCAGCGCCAAAGACGTCATGAAACTCCGCGATCGCACCGGCCTCGGCATGGGTGATTGCAAGAACGCACTCGTCGAAGCCAACGGCGACATGGAAGCCGCGGAGAAAGTCATCCGCGAGCGAATGAAGGGCAAGATGGACGCGCGCACCGATCGCGCCGCGGGCGAAGGCAGCGTCGCCGTCGCCATGGCCAACGGAAAGGCCGTCATTGTCGAGGTCCGTTCCGAGACCGACTTCACCTCACGCAACGACGAGTTCCGCGCCATGACGGCGCAAGTCGCACAGCTCGCACTGGGTCAACCTGCGGGCAGCGTCAAGCTCACCAGCGACATCACCGCATGCGTCGATGTTGTGCGTCTCAAGTCAGGCGAGAACCTCTCCTTCGCGCGCGGTGAAGTTCTCGACGGCGGTTCATTCGCCTCGTATGTCCACCACGATTCGAAGTTGGGCGTAGTGCTGGTGTACACCGGCGAAATGCCTGCCGACATCGGCACGGGAATCTGCCAGCACATCGCTGCAGCGGTGCCGACTCCAGCGGCGATTGACTCGGACGGACTTGATCAGGCCATCGTCGCGATCAAGCGCGCTGAGGCCGTCGCTGAAGCGCAAGCATCAGGCAAGCCCGCTGCCATCGCCGAGAAGATGGCTGAAGGCAAGCTGCGCAAGTACTTCGAAGAAGTCACGCTCTTGGGGCAACCCTACGTGCGCGACGACAAGATGCAAGTTGGGCAAGTGCTGCCCAAGGGCGTGAAACTGGTGCGCTTTGTTCGCATGCGTCTCGGCCAGGAGTGAGTGGTCCAACGTGCGCGCCGCGTGAGTGATCTCGCGACGTGCTTCGTTCATTCACCAAGTCCATCAACATCTTCTCTATCAACATTCTCGAAGGCGGACCCTGAACCAAACCAGAGTCCGCCTTCGTTGTTTCTTTGCGACTCAAGATCGCGCGAGGCG
>QWPW01000042.1:8347-29480 GCA_003671025.1 Planctomycetota bacterium | reverse complement strand
CGCCCCATGCACCGAGCAGGATCGCCAAGTCCGACGCGCCCACGATTCCGTCGCCGTCGATGTCGGCGAGGGTGTCGCTGCTGCCCCAGCTGTTCATGAGCGCGGTGATGTCTGCGGCATCGATCGCTCCGCTGCCGTCGACATCGGCGGCCTCGGCGCAAATCACTTCGTTGGTTTGCGTGCAATCACCTTCGAAGTTGTGCGGCAGGTTGCCACACACCAACGAGGCATTGATCACGCATCGGCCACGCGAGCCGTCAAGCGCGTCGCGCACCGAAACTGCGGCGCCGCCATCGTTGCCCGTGATCGCGCACTGATCAACGACGAACACGCCGTCAACGCTCAGGGAGCCCACGATGGCTAGCGCGCTGCCGCTGCCTTCGCCTGCGGTGGCGCAACGATTGGCCGTGAACACACTGCCGACGATCGAGCCGTCGCATGACGAGAGCAGCACCGCGCCGCCGTCACCATCTGCGTGATTGGAAACGAACTCGCACTCAGTGATGCTCACCCATGAATTGGTGAGATGCGCCGCGCCACCCATCGCTGCCGAGTTGGACTCGAAGCGCACGCGCTCGATGGCCGCGCTGCTGTTGTTGCCGCTCACCGCACCGTGCGTTGCTCCGCGAATCGAAAGATCAGCGAGTGCCGCCGTGATCGGCGTGTTGTCCAAGTTCACCATCGCGCCGACAACTCCACTGCCATCAAGCACGGTTTGTCCGATGCCTGCGCCGCGCAGATCCACATCCTTGCCGAGGAAATCGATTGCGCTGCCGTACACGCCCGCCGCCAGCGCGATCGTCGCATGCGTGTTCGCAGGCAGCGCGTTGATCGCTTCTTGCGCCGAGGCGAACTCGCCAGGAACGTCGAGCACACCGTCGCTCAACGCTGCCAACACATCGTCGGAAGGATCGCTGGGCGCGCTGGGCATGCCACCGGTCAACGCGGACGCGCGGGTCAGATTGATCTTCACCTTCACAAACGTTCCCGCCACTGCGTCGGTGTTGCTCACGTCGGCGATGCGGAATGTCCATGTGCCGGGAATCGCGTGGCCCACGAAAGTGTCGGTCATCGAGATCTTGGTCGCACTGAGTGCGCCAGTCGCGAAGCATGTTCCGCCGGCAATATTGGCGGCGCTTCCCACTGCGGTGGTGGCGTTGCTCCAGAAACTTGTGACTCCGGTGTCGCCAAAGTTATACAAGTTGGTTGACAGAAGATTGGAATTGTCGCCCGATCCCGACAACGGGTTCGTCTTGCCCACGCGATTGAACACAGTGGCCACGGTGCCATCGGGCGCGATGAGCTCGCACACGAGCTCGCCCGCATACGTGTGACTCAGTCCGACGAACTTCACCTTGATGTCGCTTAGCGGCGTGGTCATAGTCGAGGCAGGAACCACGAAAGTACCCGTGAATCCGCTGAGATTGTTGTTGGGAATGGTGCCGCCCATGACGGTGCGCACCAAGATGAGGTCGTTGCAATCGGCGATGCCGTCGAGATCGGTGTCGGTGTCAGGCACACCGCAACCACAAGCGCCCGCAGAAGTTTTGCTGCTGTCGTTGGGGCAGCCGTCGCAGGCGTCGCCTGTTCCGTCGCTGTCGATGTCGGCTTGATTCGCGTTGGCCGCCGATGGGCAATTGTCACTGCTATCGCCGATACCGTCTAAATCCGTGTCGGGAGTGCGCGTGAGCGTGATGCTGATCGACGCGACGGTGCCCGCGCTCGCATCGGTGGTGCCGATGTCGCTGAGGCGCACGGTCCATGTGCCGGCGGTTGGAGTCGCGGCAAACGCAGGCGCCATCGCCACCTTGGTGCCACTCAACGCGGCCGTCGGGAATGAACTGACCGCAGCGATGTTGGCGGCAGTTCCGACTGCGGTGGCTGCAGCGGTCCACAGACTGGCGGTGTTGCTATCGCCGACCCTGTAGAGATTCGCCGCAATGAAGTTCGAGTTGTCGCCCACAGGCGCAGCGACCGTCTTGCCGATGCGGTTGAAGAAGTACGCAGTCGTGCCGTCAGGCGCAATGAGCTCGGCGACGAGGTCACCCGCGAATGGGTGCGCGAGACCAGTGAATGTCGCTCTGATGTCGCTGATTCCTAGCGGAAACGTGTCCGCGCCAACGATGAAGGTTCGTGCGAGTCCGGGCGCGCTGTTGTTGGGAATCGCGCCGCCAGTCAGGGCGCGGTTGTAAGTCGCATCGATGCAGTCGGCCGTGCTGTCGCCGTCGCTGTCGGTGTCGGCGACGCCACAGCCGCATGTGCCCGCGGCGATCTTGTTGCCATCGTTGGGGCAACCATCGATGCAGTCGGAGGTGCCGTCGGAATCGCTATCTGTTTCGAGTTGGCCGCAACCGCAGTCGCCAGGCGAAGTCTTGTTGGGATCGATCGGGCAACCGTCGTTGCAGTCGAGCGCGCCGTCGCCGTCGGTGTCCACATCGGCGGCGTTGCAGCCGCAGAGGCCCGGGGCAATCTTGTTGGGGTCGGTCGGGCAGCCGTCGTTGCAGTCAAGCGTGCCGTCGCCGTCGCTATCCGCGTCAGACACCCCGCAGCCGCACGCACCTGGTTCCGTCTTGTTGGCGTCGCTAGGGCAGCCATCACACGTGTTGCCCGCGCCGTCGCCATCGCTGTCGCCTTGTCCTGGATTAGCGATGTCCACGCAGTTGTCACACGCGTCGCCCACGCCGTCGCCATCAGTGTCGGCCTGATTGGAATTGGCGATGGCGCTGCAGTTGTCACACGAACTCTGCACGCCGTCACCATCGGAGTCTCCACCCGTGCAACCAAGCGGGAACACGCCCTGTCCAAACTGAACCGGCGCTCCCGGAACTCCGCTGTTGAAACCGACCTTGAGGAAGAGATTCGCGCCTTCACCCGCTCCGAGAATAAACTGCGCCAACTTGACGCGTCCATTCACATCGACGCGGCCTTGGAAGTTGGGCGGATTCCCGTTGAACCAGCCGGCCCCCGCACTCGTGACGCCCACCGCAAGAAACGGAACCTGCGCTTGATTCCACCCCGCTGCCCCCCAGTCAGGATCATTGATGGTGGAATTTCCCGAGGCAATGCCGAGGCTGCCGCCGATCATCACACACGAATCGGGCGCGGTGGCCGAGGTCGCAAACACGGGATTCCAAGTCCCCGCGACGGTCGAGTCGGCGCTCCCGTTGCTGAGGTCATTGTGGTGAAAGGACGGATTCTGGCTGCCAACCGCGCGATTCAGGTGAAACGCATTCACCACCGTATCGGTCGGACCGTTGAAGACTGCGTAGAGCTCGTACTTGACCAACGTCGTGGATGGGACGCTCGAGGAGACAACCAAGTAGTTCAGAAACGCAGCGTCCGCGTGAGTGGCGGCGAGGCCCGTGAGCGCGACCGCAGCGATGAACGAGCGAGATGACTTGGTAGATCGCTGAGTTGGCATATGAAGTTCCGTTGCTCGTGAGGTCGTCGCACAGGATGCGGATGAATTCGTCGGACGAGTGAAAGGCGCGCGACCGCCTGCGGGACGAGGCGAGGTGGTGAGCGGTCGAGGGTCACGGTTGAACGTGGAACTTGACGCGCAGGTCGTGCTGATTCGTGCTTATTCGTGCTTGTTCACAGCTGTCATGAATGGCCCTTCATGAAGAGCCCTCATCAGACGATCGGAATGATCTCGACCGCTTGTTGAGAATTGGCGCAGCACGTGCAAAGATCGCACCTGAAACGCATACCTGTTCCACGCGCACACCTCATGCAAGGCCCGCGCAAGGCCCGCGCGAGGCCGGTCGCATCAAAACACATTTCATTCGAACCAACGCGCTGTCTGTACGGAACTCATCGCGCACCTGATCGCTGGTTGCGGATTTGTTCCTGAAAACGCTGCAATTTCGGACTTGCAGCGCTCAATGGTTAGCGCTTTGAAAGCTCGACGTAGGCGGCGCCGTGAGGCCCCGTGTACTTCGCTTGCGGACGAATGAGACGGTTGTCTTCGAGTTGCTCGATGCAGTGTCCGCACCAGCCCGACATGCGGCTCATGGCAAACATGCACGTGAACAGATCCGTCTTGATTCCGAGGCAGTGATAGGTCGTCGCGGAGTAGAAGTCGACGTTGGGAAAGATGCCCTTGTCGGCCTTGGCCGCGATCACGATTTCCTCGATCTTCTGGCTCATTTCGAAGAGTTTGAGGTTGCCCGTATCAGTAGCGATTTGCTTGGCGAAAGTCTTCAGGTACGTCGCCCGTGGGTCGTATGCCTTGTACACGCGATGGCCGAAACCCATGATGAGTTCTTTGCGCTCGAGCTTGTCTTGAACGAACGCCTCGACCTTCTCCATCGAACCAATCTCGTCGAGCATGATCATGACTTCTTCGTTGGCGCCGCCGTGGAGCGGACCCTTGAGCGTGCCCACCGCGGTGGTCATCGCGCTGTAGAGGTCGCTCAGCGTCGCAATTGTCACGCGTGCGGCAAACGTTGACGCGTTCAGGCCGTGGTCCGCATGCAGGATGAGGCAGACGTCGAGACCGCGCGCCATCGCCGCGGTGGGCTTCTCGCCGTTGAGCATCCACAGGAAGTTCGTGGCGATGTCGAAGCTCGGGTTGGGACGCACGAACGCCTTGCCGCTGCGGTGACGATCAAAGTTCGCGATCAGCGTTGGCGTCTTGGCCACGAGTCGCAGCGCCTTGCGCTTGGACGCTTCGATGCCGTCGGCGTCCGCCTCCACATCGTGCAACCCCAGCGCCGACACCAACGTGCGCAGCGCGTGCATCGGCACTGCGGTCGTGGGGAACGAGCGAATCATGTCGTAGATCGCGTCGGGAATCTCGTACTCACTCTGCAACGCGCTCGAGAGCGCACGCAGTTGCGCAGCGTCGGGAAGTTTGGTGTTCCACAGCAAAAACACGGTCTCTTCGTAGGTCGAGTAACGAGCGAGCGAGTCGATGTCGATGCCGACATACTCAAGCACTCCCTTCCCGCCATCGATAAAGGACATCTGCGTCGTCGCGGCGATTGTGTTGCCGAGACCTTTGTCGAAGATCGGTGCAGCGGGAGTGGCGGGCGTCGTGCTCATGGAAGGATTCGTAGCTGGCGCGGAGGATGCGAGTGAGGACATGGTCAAGGTCGGCAAGGGGATTTGCGAGGGAACTGCGGGATGATTACGAAGCACGGCTTCGAGGAATGAACACTGCATGAGCGAACGCACTAGGAAGGTGCGCGCGCGGGAGCGTCGCAAACGACGAGATCAGCACAGCGACACATCTCTATTCGTTGCCGCGCAAAAAAAGTTGCTCGGCGAGAGTGTGACTTCTGTCACACGCGTGTCGATTTCATGTCAACGATCTACTTGATTGCATCCAAATTCAGCCATCCTTGGCGTGTCCAGTCATCACGGATTGAGGCGCTGCGCATCGAGTGCTTTCGCCTCGACTCCTCACGCCACCATCAAAGAAAACGCCATGCGCTCGCACGCCACAACGTGACGAGCGATTGCAAAGAACGAAGATGCTAACCAACGCATTGAACGATTGGAACGTCGGCTCCCATCGGAGGCGTGATTTACTGCAGAGTTCTGAGACGGCGCTGTTTGATGCTGCACACGCGCGTCCTTCGATCACTGCGTTCACGCGGGACACTGATGCGGCGTTACCTTGCGCCCATGATCTTCATCCCGACAGGAACCGACCGCGACGAAGGACGCCGACCATGGTGCGTGTGGGCCATTCTGTTGCTCTGCGTGCTGACCACGCTGGTCACGCGCGGACTTCCCGATGCGGATGCGGAAACGACGGTCGCGTTGCGGATGGACGCGTACCAGCGTTGGACCGCGCCGAGCGCGCCCGCGCCCGATTCGCCCGCGCCGGGCACGTTCGCCTCGTTTCGCCTCGCGCCAAGCTCGGCCACGCTGTCGCAGACCTTTGGCATCAGCCGCGCGACCTTCCATTGGTGGCAGCCGTTCACGTCGCAATTCCTTCACGCACGCGGCTGGTCGTTCCATCTCATCTTCAACATGTTTTTCTTAGTCGCGTTTGGAATCGTGCTGGAAAACCGCCTCGGCCACGTCGGCTTTCTTGCGCTCTACCTTCTCGGCGGCGCGATTTCTGGCCTGACCGAAGCGTGGCTCGGCTCGGCGCTTGAACCGATTCGTGCGGTGGTCCCCGCTATCGGCGCGAGTGGCGCGGTGAGCGCGCTGATGGGCGCAGTGTTTGCTCTGCATCCGCGCGCAAACATTCGCGGCTACTCGCTGCTGCCCTTTGGCCCCGCGATGATTTCGGTGCGCTGGATGCTTGGGTTTGCCGTGGCTCTCGACATTGCGCGCACGCTGATGGACTGGCGCGGCGGCGGCCACTCTGGCGTGGCCACGCTCGCGCATCTCGGTGGACTCGCGTTTGGTGTTTCGATCGGCCTCGCGTTGCTCGCGAGCGGACTCTTGCCGCGCAACGATTACGACTTGTGGTTTTCCATTCGACAGTGGTATCGCCGCCGACAAATGCGCCAGGCCACACTCGCCGCGGGAACGAGTGGTGAAGCGGGCGCTCTGCCGATGGCTATGCGCGCGCAACGAGATCCGCGTGCGCAAGGGGCGCATGACACGCTGCGCAACACACTGCGCGCCGCGCACCGCGAACGAGATCACGTGCTCGCGGCGAGGCTCTACCTCGAACTGTTGCAACGCGAGCCGCATGAAGTGATCGATGCCAACATCGCGCTTGATGTCGCCAACGAATTCGCGCGCGTGAATCGAAACGCAGATGCAGTCGCGGCGTATCGGCGATTTCTCGCGGATCACTCGGGGCACGCAGGAAGTGTCGATGCGCGGCTCATGCTCGCGGTGATCTTGTTGCGACGCCTCGGCGACAAACAGGGCGCGCGCGAACCGTTGGCGATGCTCGCGCAACGCACGCTCGATGGCCCGCGCGCCGATTTGTTCGCCGCGTTAGTCCGTGAATGCGCGGAGAACGCGCCATGAATCACGCGCACACGAAAGACAACACACTCATCAAGATCTGCGGCGTGAGCGACCACGCCGCTGCGGAGTTCGCGGCAAGAGCCGGCGCGGATTTCGTTGGCGTGGTGTTGGTCGAGTCGAGTCCGCGGTTCGTGCCGCCGGCATTGGCCATCGAACTGGCCCGCACCATTCGCAACGCAGGTGCGATTCCCGTCGCGGTGATTCAGCTTCCTATCGACGACGCCACGCGCGCCGCGCTCAGCGCCTTTGCCGTGATTCAGTTTCACGGAGTGGAAACACCGAGCGACGTGGCTCCATTTGCGCAGACTCATCCGCAGTGCGAGTTGTGGAAAGGCCTGCATTTCTCGACACAAACGTGCACCGAGTGGATGAACAGCGGGCACGTGCAACGTTTAGTCGTCGACGGGATGGACCCGGGAAGCGGCGCGTCGTTTGATCATCGTTTGCTTTCAGCCCTCGACGACAACACACGCGCGCGCTGCTTGCTCGCGGGAGGGCTTGACGCGACCAACGTGGCGCAATCGCTGAGCGTTGCGCGAGTGAGTGGCGTCGATGTGTCGAGCGGAGTCGAGAGTTCTCGCGGGGTCAAAGATCAAGGAATGATCCGCGCGTTCATTGACGCGGTCCGTCGCGCGTGAACGGGATGATTGCGGCAGCCTCGCAAAGATCGGGTGCCCTTCCCCGCGCCTTCAAGTTCTGTGTCGTTCCTAAAACTTTTCTGCGCGCACGCGCGGCGAATCACACCGCCACGGAAATCATCTTGCGGGTCGCGCCGAGTTCACTCACCCAAGTGCGCAATTCGGCGCGGCGTGAACTCCACGCGCGCGAACATCGTTCGTCCACGAACGCGCGGTAGAGCGACATCAGCGCGGCATCGAAGGTCGCGAAACTATCGAGGCGCTCTTCGACTGCGGCGCGCAGCGACTGCGGTTTGTCCTCAGGCTTGGGCAATTTGAGTCCGGACACTTCAAAGCGATCGCCTTGCAACGTGCACTCCCACACGCGATCGAACTGCCCGATGGTGAGCCCCACTTTGCGCGGCCATTTGCCCAGCTGCACTGCGCGTGCGGTTTCCGCGCGTCGCGTCGGCGCGTCGCAGCGCAGACTGGTGCGTCCCGTGAGTCCCCACGCGCATTCGAGATCGAGCACCTTGTCGAGAACGATGGCAATCTCGCCTTCGTTCGTCGACACAATTCCCTCTTGCGTGTCGCATTGCCACCACAGCCAGAAGAGAAACAGATTGCCCATGAAGTCTTGCGGTTCGGTTGCAGTCCAAGGCAATTGCGGGCGATCAGGCGACGCATGCGAACCATCTTCGCGTGCGAGTTCGATTTCGGGTGGAGGATTCGACAACGGCTCGGCGCGCAAATCGTCGTAGCCATCAGTAAGGCCTTTGGACGCGAGGATGTCGAGCGCGAGCGTTCCTGCGCTGCGCAACGCGACGGTGATTCCCAGCGAATCCACCATCAATCGACGCAGTGCTTGCACCTGCGTGTCCGCGGAGATCGCGCCGTAGAGCGTGGACTTGGAGAAGTCCCACCACACCGGCGCATGCTTGGGTCGGCGATAGCGACCTTGCGCGATTTCTTCTTCGATGCGACGCAGCGCATCTTCGCGCGCCTCTTGTTTTGCCGCGCGCGGGAGATACGCACCACCACCATCTTTGCCGCCATCTTTCGACGTTTGCACGCGCGCGTCTTCGGCCATCGCGATGTACGCGCGTTTGATTTCTGGCGGCACACTCACGCTGTCGGCGCGAAAGCCCAGCAGCATTCCGCTGCCAAATCCCACGCGCTCGTAATCGAAGGAGCGATCAAACAAGTGTCGTCCTGCAGTCCAACCGACATGGGTCTCGCCTGGCTTGATCGGCTCGAGTTCGCCTAGTGCGTGCTCGCGCAACGAATCGAAGACCGCTCCATCCATCAGATTGGGAGCGTCACCAGAAACTGAAAAGCGGCGGTACGAGATACTTCCAGAACGAAATGGCATATGACTGGCGAGTGTCGCGCAAGTTGGGCGGGTTGACGCCGCAAAGACAAGTTGTTCACAGCGAGATTTGCGCCTGTTACGCGGTCTGCTTCAAGCGAAGCGTGCGCTTGCCGTCGGCCGTCTCGATGCTTTCAGCGAGGCCCAATTGCACGAGGTGAAGCGCGGGGCCGTGTGGTTTTTTCGCTTCTTCCGCGAGACGCTTTTTCGCGCTGGGATTGGCGTAGGCGTTGAAGAGCATCGCCTTCACCGTGCCCACAATCCCGCCGAAACTCGAAAACGTGTGGTCGACCGCACTCGCTTCATAGCCCGAGTGCACCATGCAATTGGCGCATTTGGAGTTGCCGCTTTGGTGGCCGTAGTTCTCCCACACCGTGTCGTCCATGAGTTCGCGGAACGAATCGGCGTAGCCCTCTTGCAAGAGGTAACAGGGCTTCTGCCAACCGAACAAGTTGTAACAAGGCATGCCCCACGGAGTGCATTCGTAGTCGCGCTTGCCCATGAGGAACTCGAGGAAGAGCGGCGACTGGTTGAAGATCCACTTGCGTTTGCCCGCGGTGCGATTGGCCAAGATCATCTCGAAGAGTTGATTGGTTTCGCGGCGCTTGAGGAAGCCGCTCTGATCGGGCGCTTTGTCGTATCCGTAGCCGGGCGAAAGCATCATGCCCTCGACGCCGAGCTCCATCATCTCGTCAAAGAACGCGCGCACCGCGTTGGGATCCGCGCCCTCGAAGAGCGTGGTGTTGGTGGTCACACGGAATCCCATTTCCACGGCCAGTCGAATTCCTGCGACGGCCTTCTGGTAGGTGCCTTCGCGACACACTGCGAAATCGTGATGTTCTTCTTGCCCATCCATGTGCACGCTAAACGTCAAGTACTTCGACGGCTTGAACAGCCCCGCTTTCAGCTTTTCTTCGAGCAGCAGCGCGTTAGTACAGAGGTAGATGTACTTCTTGCGCGCGACGAGCCCCTCGACAATTTCCTTGATCTCAGGGTGGAGCAACGGCTCGCCGCCTGGAATCGAAACCATCGGCGCGCCGCATTCTTCCGTCGCATCAAAGCACTGTTGCGCAGTGAGATGACGCTTGAGAATGTGCGCGGGATACTGAATCTTGCCACAGCCCGCGCAGGCGAGATTGCAGCGAAAGAGCGGCTCCAACATGAGCACCAACGGGTAGCGCTTGCGCCCGCGCAGCTTCTGTGTCAGCACATAGCTAGCGACGGTCCACATCTGACTGAGCGGAACTCCCATGCGTACCTCGGTGGTCATGTCACTGGCGAGGCGAGGAAGTCTCGACGCGCAAGCGAAGCGACGATTCTACGGAAATTCGCAGACTCGATCGAACCACCATTCGACCATGCCGTAGCGCGAACATGGTTTGTACAGGTATCGATTCGCTCCCCTCGCCGCTATTCATGCGCGCGCGGGATGTGAACCCTCTCTATTGGAGGGGCGATGTCGTGTGCATCGCGTGTCCACGGAGCAGCTCAGTTGTGCGGATGACTCGAGAAATAGCGGCATTTGCGGCGATCACCGCGATGTGCGCGACTGCTGCTGATGTGCTGCACGCGTGCGTGACCCGTCCATCGATGGCGCTCGCGACCATGCGCAGGCATCGCGCGATGGCGACGCGCGCAATCTCGGGTATCGTCCGCGAACGTCCTCGCGTCGATCCCGTCGCGTCCTCTGCACTGCTCTCTGCCGCGCGCCGATTCGCGCTCTCTTCATTGGCTCCCACCGCCCACAACCTCATCGCGCGCAACTTGTCCGATGAGGAGTTGCTCGTCGCGCATCGCAGCGGCGATGCGTCGGCACTGCGCGTAATTATCGAGCGATATCAAGGCGAATTGCACGGGTTTCTCACTCGACTCGTGGGCACGCGCGTTGGCGCTGACGATGTGTTTCAGGACACTTTCCTGCAAGTCCATCTCTCTGCCGACAGCTTCGACCAGGAGCGGCGCTTCAAGCCGTGGCTCTACACCATCGCGGCCAACAAGGGTCGCGATTTTCTTCGCCGCCAAAAGCGGCGCGCCACGACGAGCCTCGACGCGCCGATGGGAAAGAACAGCGACGGCTCGCTCGCGGAAACAATTGCAGCACAAGCAAACGCGCCTTCATCGCGCATCGAATCAAGCGACGAATCCGCGTTGGTGAAATCCGTCATCGATGGTTTACCTGGCCATTTCCGCGAGATTCTGCTGCTCTCCTATTTCCAGAAGCTCAGCTACGCGCAGATCGCCGACAGCTTGAGCATTCCGCTGGGCACGGTGAAGAGCCGATTGCACGCGGCGGTGGCTTCGTTCGCTGAGTCGTGGAAAATTGCGTGTGCCCGCCGCGGCATCACTCCTTCGATTGGATTTCGCATGGATGCGACGAATGATCACGGATCAAACAGCGATCACAAAGATAAGTCCGCCCGCGCGACTGATTCAGGAAGAGGCCACGCATGAGCGCGAACTCTTCTGACTTCCCCAACGACGCCGACAACGACGACACCCGCAGCGAAGCAGCTGCCGAGTTTGCTCGCGACAACGGACCTGCGATTGACTTGCTCATCGAGCACGGCTTCGATGTTGATGCGGCCATTCGCTCTACGCCGAATCTCGAATCGAGTCTGCGCGCGACCAACGAACTCTTTGGCAAGCTCGATTCGTATCCCGTGGAACCCGCGGATGAGGCGCTGGTCGACGCGACGCTTGCGCGCATCGCTGCGGCTGAAGCTGATCACTCGCAGCGCATGCATATCGGTAGCGCGTCTGTGCCGAGTGTTGGCGCGGGACGTTGGCGCGATCTCGTTGCGCTTTCCTGCGCGGCGATTCTCTTGCTCAGTGTTGGCGTGCCCATCGCCTCGTGGCTGCAAGGACGGCGCGACGATCAACGCTGCGGCGACAACATGCGTCAGCTCGCCGGCGGCATGAGCGCGTACTTCGCTGATCACAATTCCATGCCCATCGCCGCAGGATTTCCCCTCGATTTGCGCGCACTGACTTCGTGGAACGCGCATCGCAACGGCAAGCATTTGCAGCCGCTCGTCGAGGGCAACTACTGCGACGCGACTTGCCTCGGTTGCGGCGCCGACACCACTGGTGAGGGCTACGCGTATCAGGTGCCCGGCAAGCATGCCGCATGGACTTGGCGTGGCGGCGCGCGGATGCCCGCCTTAGCCGATCGCAATCCCATCATCGATCTCACTCGGCGCGGACGCGTGGTGGGCACGCTCACCATGAACAGTCCCGAGCACGGCGGCCGCGGACAGAACGTCGTCTTCACTGACGGCTCGGTGGTCTTCGAGGGCAGTCCGCTGCTGTTGGTGCCGACATCGGTGCAAGCATCGGGATTCTCGGTGTTCCGCATCGAGAATATTTGGCTGCCCCGCGATGGCGATGATGATCTGCGCGAAAACAACGCTCAAACCGCAGGAAATCTCGGTGGAATCGAAGATGAGTTGGGACTTCCGCACGAGTGGCTCGGCCTCGACGTGTTCCTCATCCAGTGATGCCAACACCCGCCCGAGAGCGACGCGCGCTGGGCTCGTTCGTCACGAATCCAACCGAGTTCGCCGGTCTCCGTGAGCACGTTGCGCTGACGCGTCGATGACTCGCCTTAGACTCAACATTTGCTTCGCCGATAACGGGAAATCAATCTCTCGGAAGGGTTGACCGCGCAGCGAGTTCTGCTATGTTTCTCGACCCCCTCCAGAACGGAAGCCACTATGCCAAAGAACAAAAGTCACAAAGGCCTCGCGAAGCGCATCAAGATCTCCAAGACGGGCAAGATCCGTTTCGGGCGCCCGCACAGCCGCCACTTGAAGAGCAACAAGACTGGCGTTGCGATTCGCAGCTACCGCAAGAAGGGCTACGCAAGTTCGGGCGACATCAAGGCGCTCAGCAAGTTGCTGTTCCGTCCTCTGCTCTCGCGCGAAGTGAGCGATCGCCTCGAAGCGTCACGTGAAGTTGCCGTGACCGCCTAAGTCTGGTCGCTTCGACTGCTCTGCTCGTCACACTTTCCATTCATCCACATCTAGATCGTCGGGTCCGAAGCGTTTGGGATTTCCTGAGCCTCCGCCGGTCGCAATCACAAGGTTGATTTATGCCACGCGCACGCAAGGGTGCAGCTCGCACTCAAGCCCGTCGAAAGCTTCTTCGCGAAGCTCGCGGCTTTTACGGAACTAAGTCTCGACTGAAGCAACAGGCGAAGGTCGCCATGATGCGCGCCAAGCGCTACGCATGGCGCGACCGTCGCGCGCGCAAGCGGGACTTCCGCGCTCTGTGGATCACGCGTATCACCGCGGCTTGCCGCATGCGTGGCACGCGATACTCGCTCTTCATCAACGGCCTTCAGCGCGCGGGCGTTCTGCTCAACCGCAAGATGCTGCAGATGATCGCGATCGAGGATCCAACCACCTTCGATGCGCTGGTGGAAACCGCCAAGAAGCACACCACGGCTGTTCCAGCCAACGTCTTAGCCGCGTGATGCGTGGCGAGGCGCGGTGAAAATATTGTGAATACTCACGACGCCTGCAATTGCAGGCGTCGTGTTTTTTTTGAGTTGCGTGTGATGTGATTCGCTGCGACGAGGCTGCAACGAGGCCACATCGCGGCCGCGTCAACGCACTCGGCGCTCGCGCCAGAAGCGCAACACATCTTCGAGATCGACTTTACCGAGTCCGTACGCTCGGATTGATGCGTGTGCGTATCGCTCAAGGATCGTGTTTCGTTGCGCGAGGTCGGGCGCGCGTGATGCGGCACGAAAAAGTTGTGCGCTCTCTTGCCACGCACTCTGCTCGATGGGCAAGGGCATCTCCAACAACTGACGCGCGGAGAGTTTGATCGCGCGCGAACTCAGCGCGCTGCCCGAGTACAGCGCAACGGCGCGTGCCGCGATGACGGGCGACGCGAGCGCGGCCGCGATCATCCACAGATCGCACTCGCCATCGTCGCGCGCGACCACGGTCAACAACGGCACCAACGGAAGCACGCTGCCCTCTTCATCGACCCACGCTTCCATCACGCGCGTTTGCGTGGCAACGAGAATCTTGGGGATGAGTCGCGTGTGCACCCACGCATTCATCGCACTGTCGCGCTCGAGTGCGGCACGATCGACGCAGGGATGCACGTGCTTGATTCCGTGCACGCGAACATTGACGGCACCCCAGGTGCATTCGGCGAGGTCGATGTGTTTAGTCGTCACCAGTCGCGGAAACTGCGACGAGAGTTCTTGCGCGCGTTCGACGATCGCGCCGCGCAATCCGTAGAACTGATCGCGAAAGTCTGCGGTGGCTCGCGCAATCTCACCGACGACGCGCGTGCTCTTCAGTTGCAACACACATGCAGGAACGCCAAAGCCCGCGGCGATGAGCGGCGACCACGTCGGCGTGTTGGCGAAGTCGAAGCCATGCACGACGGGTAGCGCATCGAACGAAACACCAAACGCCACGCACACACTTGCGGCATCGTGCTCATCGTCACGGCTCGCCGCGAGCGCGTCGTTTTGTTTGCTCAACGTGATCGCGCACACTTGCACGGTGGCGCCGTCAAACATGCGTTCAGTGCACGCCCACACCGAGCGCAGTCGCGCATTCTTCACCGCGGCGACGCGTGCCTTGCGCGCATCGGCCGAGGCGAGAAACGACTGCGGCATCACAAAGCCAAGTCGTCCGCCTGGCGCAAGCAAGTCGAGCCCGAGCAACAAGAACGCCGCCGCAACGTCGGTGTAACGCGAGACCGCTCCGCCCGTGAGTTGCGCGATGCGTTTGGCTCGTGTGCGCGAATGTGCGGTGCTGATTTCGAGTTGGTTGAGAAACGGCGGATTGCCCAGGACCCAGTCGAACTTCGCGATTCCTATGCGCGCGCCGAAGTCCAACTCGATGGCATCGGCGCAAACGACGTGACGCTCGAGCGCGATGGCTACGCGATCACGCGCTGCGATAGGCGTGGATTCAAGGAGCAGCGCCAGCAACGCGTCGCGACAAAGTTCGACCGCGCGTTCATCGATGTCGACGCCGTAGATCGAATGTGTGAGCACACTTTCCATCGACGTCGCGCCACGCGCGATGAGCTCACGCGCCGCCGCGACGAGAAAGTTTCCGCTGCCACACGCAGGATCGATGACGCTACGGGGCACGTGCGCGAGTTCGTGCGTCGACTCACGCAACACATACTCCACCAATGAACGCGGTGTGTAGTGGCTGCCCTGCGCCTTGCGCTGCGAACTACTTCCACGTGCACTCGGCGCGCGCTCCAAGTGCGCGAGGTGCGCGGCGACGGCGCAGTTGGGATCGTCAAGGGCTTCATCACGCACAAGTCAAGGGTAAACATTTTGCGACGAGAGGGTCAGCGCCGCGGCGCGCACTCGGTGATGCGCAAGAATTCGTCGCTCGCGTGTCACGCTCATTGCAACCTGTTGACATACTTCCCCAACTTCGGTCGCTCACGCATTTCACTGACACCAGACTCGCTCACCCTTCACAGAACAGGATCGATCAACTCAATGGGCATCCTCAACGCCATCCTCGGGAACTCGTCCGAACTCCCGCCCGCGCAACTGCAGACGGAATACGCGGTGCTCTTTCTCCCCGGCGAGCGCGTGCTCAAGGGATACATGCTGGTGCGTGATGTCTTCCTCTTCACCGACAAGCGATTGATGCTCATCGACAAGCAAGGACTGACGGGCAAGAAGGTCGAGTACCAATCGATTCCCTACAAGTCGATCGTGCGCTTTGCGGTGGAAACCGCGGGAACATTCGATCTTGACGCCGAGTTGCACGTGTGGATCGCGAGCACTCCCGACCCGATCTCCAAGCAGTTCACCAAACAAGTGAATGTCTACGAAGTGCAATCGATGCTGGCGAGCATGGTGTGTCGCTGACGCGGTGGGTCGCGAATCGTCGCGACTACTGCACTTCAACATCGGCCCACGGCGCGAGGTCCGCTTCACTGCGACCTTGTGCGGTGAGTGATTCGCGCAGCATGACGCGCACTTTGTTGCGCATCGCGTGCTTGGGCCCGAGCCAATCGCGCACCAGTGCTTCGGCTTCGATCAACTGCGCTTCTGCTTCGACCGCGCGATCAAGACGCAGGAGCGACTCGCCGCGTTGCAGCGCGAATCGCAGCGTCCACGGACTGTGCGCGCGATCGTTGCGCCGTTGAATCGCCAGCAGTTCGTCGAGCAGCAGCAGCGCTTCGCTCCACTGCTTGCGCGCGCGGTGCATGTCGACGAGATAGTGACGAGCCTGCACCGTGAGCGACGCTTCCGCGCCTTCGATGCGGGTTGATCGCGCGGCGGCGCGCTGGAAATAATCGAAGGCCAACTCCATGTTGCCGTCGGTCTGCGCGAACTCACCGAGGGTGGCGAGGCAATCGCTCGAGGTATCAACATCGTTGCGTTGCTCGATGATCGGTGCGAGCGCGATCAATTGCGCGCGACCTTGCGCCGCTGCTTCTGGCGTCTGTTGCGCGAGCAGCGCCCACACTTGCACGCAACGCGCTTCGAGCGCCGTGCGCGCTTGCGGCCCCTGTGCGTTTGTCGCGGAACTCTCGGCGACACTCGCCCACTTGTGAGCTTCGACGGGATCGCGGCCGGTTCCCTTGAGCCAGTCAAACGCGTGCTTGAGAGCCAGCGACGCAGTGGCCTCGTGATCAACACCGTTGACCAACACGCTGAGGTCATACGCGGCGTGTTGAATCTCGCGCACCGCGGGCGCATCCTGAGTCATGCCGAGTTTTTTGGTTGCGGGCACGAGCGTGTCGGAAACTCCGCGTGTGATCGCGAGCGCACGCGCGGCTTCATGACTGAGCGTTCGCGCGTACAGCGCCGCTCCCACTGCGAATCCCACGGTGACCACTGCGGCGAAGGCCATCGTTGACGCGAGCATTGGTTCGCGACGCATCCACGCGCGGAACTTTCGCAATCGACGCGGCGGTCGCGCAAGCACGGGCTCATCGTTGAGATAGCGCTGCAAGTCTTCAACCAGTTGCGCAACGTTGGCGTAGCGCGCCGCGATGTCTTGCGCGGCGGCCATCGCGATCACCGCGTCGAGATCGCGCGAGATGCTCGGCGTGTGCGCAATGGCGCGGGGAATCTCGCGCGCACTCACGGCGAGAATCGCTCCATGCACCGTGAGATCAGCAAACTGGCGCGGTGCTTGATCGGTGACCAACTCGTAAAGCACCGCACCCAACGCGAAGACATCGGCACGCACATCGAGCGCGCGCGGATCACCGGTGCATTGCTCGGGACTCATGTACAGCAGCGTCCCCACAATTTCGCCCGGCTCAGTTGCGACCGAAGCGCCCGATTGTGGAGCCGCGGCACGCGCGAGTCCAAAGTCAATCACTTTGACCACGCCGTCGTCGCCCACCAAGATGTTCGACGGCTTGAGATCGCGATGCAAGAGTCCGTGCGCGTGCGCATCGGCGACGGCGGCACACGCGGTGGCCATGAGCTTCACTCGCGCGCGCAGATCCAACTGTTGCCGCTGCGCATACCGCACGATGTCGCTCGCGTTGGGCACGAACTCCATGGCCATCCACGGAATGCGCAGCTCGGTATCGAATCCCGCCGCGACCACCCGTGCGATGTTGGGATGGGTGAGGCCCGCGAGATGTTCTGCTTCGAGCTCGAAGCGTCGACGCGCTTTCGCGCCCGCAAGTTCCGGTCGCAGCGCTTTGAATGCGACTGCACGCGCAGGCCGCAGTTGTTGCGCGCGATAGACCGCGCCACTTCCGCCCTGCCCCACGAGTTCTTTGATCACGAATCCGCTGATGGTGCGATCGGTGAGCATTCCGCCGTCGACCGCGATGCCTGATCGACTTCGAACAAACGCGAGCGCATCTTGCCCAGGAACCACACCGACCAGCGAATCGCGCACATCGGCGCGCACGAGCGCACGCAAACGCGCGGCCATCCTCGGGTGCACTTGCGCGATCTCTGCAAGGCGCTCGTCGGAAGCGTTTTCGTCAAGCGCCACCAACTCCGCGAACAGGCGCACCATTTCGTCCTCGGGCGGCGTTTGATGATCGCGCGATGACTCAGACATCGGGGCGTTCACCTTGGCGTTGCTCGGCAATCACAAACGCGCGCGCGAAACGCACCAAGTTGGCGACTTCAGGCTCAGTGAGTTCGAGCGCGCCCGCCACGGCTCCATTGCTGAGACCAAAGATGTAGCGCAGACGAAACACATCGGCCGCGCGCGGCGAGATCTGCGCCAACGAGTCGAGAGCCTTCACCAGTTGCTCAATGTCGGCGGGATCGAAGTGCACGTTCGCGTTGCTTGGGTTAGGCGTGGGCGAAAGCTCACTGGCCAACAGCGCGATGCTTTCATCGACGAAACGCGCGTTGTGCTTCACCGTCGCGAACTTGCGCGCGGCGTCGACGAGAAACTGTTCCATCGATCGCGCGACCGCGCCGAAGAAATGCGCGCGCGAATCCCAGCGTGCTTCGCTGCGTTTGGAGAGTTTCAGGTAGACCTCGTGCGCCACCATCGTCGGCTCGAAGTCGTGCTTGCGCGATTCTTCATTGATCGACGCAGCGGCCATCGCACGCACATCGCGGTAGACCAAAGCCCACACTTGCGCCGCAGCATCTGCATCCCCCGAGGCTGCGCGATTGAGGATGACCGTAAGGCCAGGCAATTCCATAACGAGATCCTACCTGAGCGTGTCATTGGCGCGATCGGTCGCGCATGTTGAATCATCATCTCGAGCGACTTCGCTGACGCGTGATCGATGAACGACTCGCACCCACGACGTGTGCCACTCATTCAACTCCGTCCCCACTGTTGCGCGCGACGCGCATGCCTCTTAGTACCATCGTCGCATGCGCCTTCCCTTTCAGTCGATTCGCAGCAAACTCGCCCTGTGGTTTCTCGTGATTACGCTCGCGCCGTTGGCGGTGATGCTCATGGTTTCCGCGCGGCTCTCCGATGAAAATGCCGAGCGCAGTGCCATGCTCTCTATCGCCGCGATCGCGCAAGGCAAAGCGGAACAACTCGACGCCTACGCCCGCGAGCGATTGCGCAATGTCGCGAGCGTCGCCACCGGACTCGCCTTCGTCGGCGCGGCCGAAGAACTGAGCAGCACCTACTCCGCGGATGGAACACGCGACGTTGCCGCCTACGACGCGGTGCTCGCCAAGTACCAGCCACGCATCGACAATTTCGCGACGGTGTGCGAATTCAAGTCATTCGCGATCATCGATGCACGCGGGCGCCTCGTGTACTCCACCGTGGAAACGCCTCGTCTTCATCGCACCATGAGTGATGCGATGCTCGCGGGATCTGCGCTCGCACGCGCACTTCCCGCGGTGAGCACCAAGCGCACCGCGCTGATCACGCCGCCTGAGTTAGCGCGTGATGGAGTGCGTCCCGCGATTGAAGTCGTCGGCCCGTTGTTCAAGAACGACGCGATCGCGGGCTTCGTCGCGGTGACACTCGATGCGGCGGAAATCGATCGCATCGTCGGCGATGGATTGGGTCTAGGCAGCACGGGCGAAATCGTTTGTGCCTGTTTCATCGGCAAAGAATTGGTGCTCACCACTCCCACGCGTACTGATCCGGATGCTGCATTTTCTCGTCGTGTGAAGCTGGGCTCATCGAGCATGCGTCGCTTGCAAGAGACGGTCTACGGCTCACCGTTTCGCGGACGAGGCGATGATTCGCAGGGCGATGAGTGCGTTGGCGCGTGGGCGCGCGTGCCATCAATGGGCTGGGCAGTTGGCGCGACGATGCATGTCGAAGAAGTTTTCGCCGCAGCAAAGTGGCAGCAAGAGGCGACGCTCATGGTCGCAGCGATCGCGGTGATTCCGGTGATGCTGCTGGCGCTTGTCGTCGCTCGTCAAGTGACGCGTCCGGTGCGCGCGGCCGCGGCAGCAGCGCAGAACATGTCCGTGGGCGACCTCTCGCACACCATCGCGGTGCAAGGCAGTGGCGAACTGCGTGTACTGCTTGATTCGATGCGTCATGCCTCGAGCAGTTTGATCGCGTTGTTGCAACGCGTGAAAACTTCGGGCGCCGCACTGAGCGAAACCGCGCACGAGATCCGCGCGAGCGCGCACGAACAAGGCGAACTCGCGCAACAGTTCGGCACCTCGAGCGTGCAAATCTCCGCGGCCGTGCGCGAAATCACCGAATCTCAACGCGAGCTCAACGAGTCGATGCAGAGCGTTGCGGGATCGGTGCGCGTCACCACCACCGCCGCCAGCGATGGACGCGGAGCACTGGCGCAACTCGAGCGCGAAATCACCACCCTCAAACTCGGCGCAGCGAGCATGTCGCAGCGATTGACGGCGATTCGCGAACGCGCAGACAACATCGTGGTGGTAGTCGCGAGCGTGGCCAAGGTCGCCAACCAAACCAATCTGCTCTCGGTGAATGCCGCGATGGAAGCAGAACGCGCGGGCGAAGCTGGTGCAGGATTTCGCGCCGTCGCGCGCGAGATTCGTCGGCTCTCGAGCGAAACTGCGGACGCGACGCTGCGCATCGAAGCGATCGTCGACGAAATGCAAACTGCGGTGAGCGATGGTGTGAACGACATGACGCAGTACACGCTCAGCGTGGACAGCGGCGTCTCCACCGTGGGCACGCTCGGTGCGCAGTTAGGCGCGGTGATCGGCGGCGTCGAAAAACTCGGCAACGAAATCGACCTCGTCGCACGCGGCATGGACGCGCAAGCACTCGGCGTCACCCAAGTGTCGCAAGCCGTCACCGCACTCTCCGATGGAGCCGCGCGCACCGCGGCCACGGGCGTGCGCTTCGTGCGCGCATCGAGTGAACTGGAATCGCGCGCGCAAGAGTTTTCGGCGGAAGTCGCAGCGTTCAAGTTGCCCACGCCGAGTGCGTGATGAGTGATTCGTAGCGCAAAGACGTCTGCGCGCGGATTCTCCATCGCACGATTCGCCTTGTTTTTGCCTGCAAAACGACAGTCACAAAAACAACCAACCAAAAAACAACAACCGCGTCTGCGCGTGTCCAGCGCACAGACGCGGTTGTCTAAATGCAGGTCGCCAAGTGCGGCGCCGCTGTCCAGGCGGCAAATTGCACGGCGTGAACAAGGTTGTTGCAGAGCGCGCTTCTCAGGGCAGTCGCTGGCAAACACTCCTTGCGTGGTCTTCAAATTGAAGCGTAAATCCCTCGCCTCCAACTCATTCGATGCGGCATTTTGGCTGTCCGTCCAAATAGCAGCCGCAACAAAGACCATCGTCCCTACA
>QWPW01000042.1:0-8188 GCA_003671025.1 Planctomycetota bacterium | reverse complement strand
ACTCAAGATCTCGGAAGAGCGATCGCGATTTCCATCGCGGCTCCCGTCACCATCGCGGCACTGCGCACGCGCGATTTCGAAATCAGTTGGGTGGGAGACCCAAATTCCTTCGACTCGCTTGTAGACATTGCCCCGATCGCGCTCACCTCAGAACCAACACTTGCGCCGTTTGCTGAGCGCAGGAATGATCCAGCGCCCAACCCGATCAGAAGGATCGGCACACACACCATGGCGAGGACTCCCGTACTCGCCGAACCGGCTCGTGCAGGCGCGCGAGCAAGTCGCGCGAGAGCACTTCCACACCTTGCTGAATCGTCACGCACAACGCGCGTACCGAAATCGGCAAGCCCGTCAGTCGGCCATGGCCGAGCTGACTCCCGCTGGGCGTAAAGCACCAGCGGGCATCCACGAAAACCAAACATGAGGGCCTCTCTCTCCCGAGAAAACCCTCCCTCCGATACGACTATGGCTCGGTTTCTTGGCCTTGCACGAACAACCCGCAAAAACGGCGCAAATCAACCAACGACCCGAGCACTGTTTCACCCTATCGGCGCCGAAAGCACACCGGCTGCAGTAAGGTAGTTCTTTTATTGGTCTGTGTCAAAAATAAAGATGGGGGCGGTCCTCGCGGACCGCCCCCTCTTTCTCGTGATGTGACCTGCGCAAGCGCGGGTATCCCTCCGCCCCCTCGCGTTCGGTTTAGCCGATGAGCGAGAGGACTTGCTGAGGTGCGCTGTTGGCCAGCGACAGTGATTGCGTCGCAGCTTGCGACAGGATCTGTGCACGGGTCATCGATGCGGTTTCCGCAGCGAAGTCCGTGTCGCGGATGGCGCTCTCTGCAGCGGTGGTGTTCTCAAGAGCAACACCGAGGCTGGTGATGGTCGCACCGACGACGTTCTTCTGGAACGCGCCGAGGCGGCCGCGAAGGCTGGAGACCTGCTTGATGGCCGAGTCAATGATGTTCTGGGCCTTGGACAGGTCGCCGTTCTGCACGTTGGCAGTACCGCCCGACTTGAGGTTGGAGAGGAATCCCGAAGCTGCGCCACCGAGGTTACCCGTGGTGACCGTCTCGATACCGAGCGAGACCTTGCCTGCGAGATTCACCGAAGGAGCGAGATTGAAGTTCGCGCCGCCGCCGGTGATGCTGAAGGTCGACGATTGTCCGACCGCGTTGAGTGCGCTGGTTCCGTCGATCGAGACCGACACATCGAAACCGTCGCTGGAGACGCGGGCAGTCAGGCCGTCCGTAGTGGCCTGAGTACCGTTGATGAGGACCGTGGCGTTGCGGCCGTAGTCCTTGAGATCCGCAACACCACCCGCCGCGACTGCGGTCGAGAAGATGAAGTCGGTCGGACCTTCGTTGGCCAGTTCCTTCACACGAACGAAGCTGTCTGCACCGTACTCGGTGGAACGAACTTCAATGCGTGCCGCGTCCGTGGCGTTCTGAATGGCCGAAACTCCCAGCGCATCCTTGAAGCTGTTGATCGCGGCGAGGATGTTTGCCTGCGAAGTTCCCGAAGCGAAGGTGAACTGTTGCACACCCTTCGATCCAGTCATTTCGAAAGAAACTTCGCCCGATCCACCGTTACCAAAGCTTGCACCCGTCGAGAGGTACACCGCGCCGGTCTGAGCCGACTGCAGAACGGTGACGGTCACGGTGCGTGGTGCACCCGAATCCGAAAGCTTGGCAGCGTTCACCGTGACGTCGCTCAGCGAGGCCGATTGGCCGCTGACCGTGTAGTCAAAGTTTCCGTTGAGAAGCTTGGTTCCCTGGAAGCTGGTCGAGTTGGCGATACGGTCAATCGTCTGCAAGATCGAGTCGACCTGCAGCTGATTCGCGTCGCGCTCTTCCTGCGAAACGCCTGCCTCGTTGGCCGTTGCTCCGACGAGTCCCTGGAGTTCGACAAGCATGTTCGAAACTTCCTGAAGACCGCCTTCTGCAACGTTCACGACTTGATCAGCACGCTCTGAGTTCTTGATGGCGCTGCTGATCGCGCTCTTCTCAGCGCGCAAGTTCTCCGACGCGATGAGACCTGCAGGATCGTCCGCACCACGATTGATGCGAAGACCGGTGGAAAGGCGCTGCAAGCTGTTGGCCAGACCCTTGTTCTGGCCAGCGAGCACGCGCTGTGCGATGAGTGACGGAATGTTCTGATTGATACGACTCATGACTAGTGTCCTCCGTGATTTGCCGGGTTGTCCGGCGGTGTTCTCGAGCGCCCCCGCCTTGGGGCGCAAGCGCCCTCCGCGTTTGCGGTGGCCTTTCGGTAACCCGTCAGTTCCTCTGACGAGACCCGACTGAAGTTGGAAGGTGCTTCCAGCACCCTGAAACGTGTCGGAACTGAGGTTCCCGACGCGATTCAGATCGGAGGAAGCGTGAGGCCACTTCAAGCCTGCAGTGCATTTCTCGCGCGATTGATGCGAGAGTGGCAGAGACGGGGTAAAAACCGCCTACCCAACGGCCTCACCAACTCCCGTGCCAACTTAAAGACATGGCTATCGGTGACCAGCGTCCGCAAGGGGAACGCTTATCAAGCCCGCACACAGAGAGTGATGCGCTTCAGAATTTTTTCGGGGCCTGCACGATGACAAAAACACAACCGCTCAGCGCGAGGCTGAGCGGTCGTGATCCTGTTCATCAGCTCACGCGAAAGGCGCGAGTGTCAATGTGTTGGCTTACTGCAGGAGTCGCAGCACGTTCTGCGCGCTCGAGTTTGCCGTGGCCAACACCGAAGTGCCCGCCTGTTGCAAGATCTGCGCTCGCGTCATCGCCGCGGTTTCGGCCGCGAAGTCGGTGTCGCGAATCTTGGACTCGCTGGCCGTGATGTTCTCCAGACCAATCTGCAAACTGCGCGAATTGGTTTGCAGCGTGTTGCGTTCGAATGCGCCGAGCCGTCCGCGCAACACCGAGACTTCGGTGATGGCCGCGTTGAGCACTTCGCTCGCTTCCGCAGTACGACCGAGCAAGAGTGAATTGGTTTGTCCGCTCTTGATGCTGTCGAGGAAGAAACGCGCTCCTTCGAGAGTGCTTCCGCCGAGACGACTCGCGGCCACCGATTGAATGCCGATGCCCACTTGCTGCGTCGTAGTAATCGACGGACCCAACTGGAACATCGCGCCGCCGCCGGTGATATTGAAATTCGTCGGTGTGCCTGTGACGCTCGTCGCAAACAGATCGGTGAGATCAATATCGATGGCCAACGCAGGGGTGTTGAGCGCCACGGTCGTGCCGTGACCCGTCGCGAGCGCACCGTTGATGATGGCACTGACATCGCGACCGGTGTCACGCTGCGTGGCCACACCAGCAGGAGCGCTGTAAGTTTGGAAGAACGCTCCGCCTTGCCCGATCTTGCGCACCGACACGAACGAGTCGCTGCCGTAGCCCGCGGAGTTGAAGTAGAGACCCGACAACTGACTCGCGCCGTTGCGCAATCCTGCGCTCACGCCGGTCGTGTCACTCACCGTGTTCACTGCGGCGATGACCGCAGAGAGCGCCGTGCCCGAGACAAACGAAAGTGTTTGCACACCGAGGTTGCCTGCGATTTCCAAGGTCACGCTCGAGAGCAACGCACCCGTCGCCGCCGAAAGGAAGAGTGCGCCTGTCTGTGCCGATTGCACGACCTCAACGCTCACCGCCACCGACGAGTTGGTGCCAAATTGCACGCCGTGAATATCGACGCCGGCAATATCCGCACCGGTGATACCGCTGGTGACATACTCGAGTGAACCGTTGAGCAACTGCAATCCCGCGAAGCTCGCGGTGTTGGAGATGCGCGTGATCGACTCGATGGCGCTGTCGATTTCCAACTGATTGGCGGAGATCTCTTCATCAGAGATACCGCCGGTGTTGGCGCTGTTGACCACCAATCCCTTGATCGAGTTCAGCAGATCCGCGACCTCCGCGAGGTAACCCTCGGTGGTGGCGATCACTGAACTTGCGCGTTCGGAATTGTCGATCGCTTGATCGATGCCGCGCATCTCGGAACGCAAGCGCTCGCTGACGATGAGTCCCGCAGGATCATCGGCACCGCGATTGATGCGCAACCCAGTCGAGAGTCGCTGCAGGCGAGTCGAGAGATCCGTGTTGGACCGATTGAGGTTGTTCTGTGCAATGAGAGATGGAACGTTTGTATTAATGCGAGCCATGGCAATCCTCCTTGACTGAGAGGCCCTAAGTTCCGACGGCGCGGGGCGCCGCGGACTGCGGTCAGGCGGTTTCGCGCCTGTTGGTCTGTGTCGCCGCGAGTTTCGCGGCAGCAGGCAGGACCGTCCCGCCCGTCAGTTTCGATGCGCCGCGCATACTCCCGCGCGGCCGCACTGCACCGAGCTCGCCGCGAAACTCCGCGGCTTGCTGGTTCTCATTCTTGATTGCGTCGTACACCTCTTTGCGGTGCACGGCGATGGTCACGGGGGCTTTGATGCCGATCCTGACCTTGTCACCTCGAATATCAACGATCGTGAGTTCGACGTCGTCGCCGATCATGATCGTTTCGTCTCGTTGTCGGGAGAGCACCAGCATGAGCGGGCTCCTTCCTGTGGGCATCCGTGCCCGTTGAATTCCATCCATGAACAGTCGGCATTCACCGACACGCCATCTCACATCAACTCGCGGTGCACGAATTCGCGCGAGCGAAACATCAGCGAATCGGCGCAGTGCGCGAACGAGTCATGCAAGTCGCATGAGCCGGTCGCGAGCGCGCGCAATTACGCACTCTTGGCCGTCGCCAGTTCCGCGAGCTTGACCAGCTCGTGACGCGTTGACCATTTCTTCTCGGCGAGCACCAGTTGCATCGCTTGTCGATTGCTTGAGTTGACCACCAGCGGTCCTTGCAGATTCGCGGTGAGTGTCTGATCGCGCTTGTTCACGATCACCAACACTTGCGCGTCGCTTGCTTCACCAAGACCGAGGTCTTCCATCTGCTCTTTGCGGATGTTGGCCTGGTAGTCGGGGAGCCAGAGCGCGGGGTCGGTGACCACGAATGCGAGGTCAGGATTTTCCGTGCACTGCAACCAGAAGAAGACACCGGTCTCGTCGGGCTGCAGCAACGCGAATGTGTGGTAGCTCGAGAAGCCAAGCAGTCCTGCTTTGAACTCGAGGGTGCGGGACTCGTCAATATCGACGGGGCCAAAACGCGTGGTCTGGATCAACATGTCGGGTGCTCCATGGGGCCTTCCAATCCTTGGCTGCCGGCATCCATGCCGGTCGGGTTCCATCCCTCTGAACCAGCGACGCGGCCCATTGCCGTCGCTGATTGTTCGCTCTGCGGCGAACACCGCTACTGCACTGCTAACGAAGGAAATCCAACAAACTGAGATTCACCGACTTGGCCGCGGCCGCGAGTCCTGCCTCGAGCTGTTGCTGGAGGCCGGCGAAGCGCGTGGCGGCTTCGGTGTAATCAAGGTCTTGGATGCTCGATCGCAAAGTCATGTCTTGAATTCCGAGTTCTTCTTCACGCGTGGCGGCTTCGACGACGCGACGCGATCGAACTCCAACATCCGCGCGCGCCTCAACGGAACGAGCGACATCGGTTTCGAGCTTGCCAGTTGCAATCTCAATGCCACGCTCGTCATTGGCCGTAAGCGCGTTGCGCAGCGCCATCAAGTGCGAAAACACACTGTCCACGGCAACAGTTGCGCGATCCGTGCCCGTCAAAGTTGCCGTGACGCTCGATCCGAGGATTCCCAGATCGGTGGCTGTGCCGCTGTTGTTGAGATCGGTGACGGTGGTTGCGCCGCCGACGGTGCTGTCGACGAGTTCAAATCCGTTTTCATTGCTCACCAGTTGCGCAGTGAACTCCGCGGGCGTGATTCCGGCGGTGGCCGCGGCGGCGTTGATCGAGTCAAGCACATCTTGCACCGACTCATCACCTTCGATTTCGACATCGAAGGCGCGGCCATCTTTGAGCGTGACTCTGAAGTCAAGATCAAGCGCAGGTTCGGGAAGACCAGTGAGCGGATCAATCGCGCCATCCGCTTGGCGAACACCGCGTCCATCGTTGAAGTCGGCCAGTTTGGTGGTGGCGCCGAAAGAGCGAAGCCCAAGCTCACTCGCCGTCGCCGAGCCCGATTCACCAACGGACATCGAGAGTCCCGAGAGTTCGTTGCGAATGTTCATGCGCGTGCCGTCGGCGGCAATTTCCACGCGCACGCCGATGCCCAGTCCGGCGACGGCGTTCTGGAAATCTTGCACGGTGGTCAGTCCGCTCAAGTCGACGAGACGGCCTTGCGCGCCGTTACGAATCATGATTTCGCCCAGCGGAAGCGTGAGGCCGGAGATCGAATCGAGGCGCGTGAGTTCGGTGAGACGGGGATCAAGATCAGCGCCGAGCGTGACCGCGCCGCCGGGATACGTTCCCGCGAGACCGAGGTCGCCCGCAGTGGTGGTCGAGTTGGAGTCGCGGATGATCACCGTCGAACCCGCGGAAGGCGAGATGGCGAGGCGATCGCCGGAAGCGCCGTCGATGCTGACCGTGGCTCCGGGGTCCGTCGCTTGGATCACGGCGTTGAGGCGGTTGAGCACGTCGCCTACCGAATCGGCGTCGGAAAGATCGACCGAGGTGATGATTCCGTTGACGTCGACTTCGACCGTGCCCGCATTGACGCCGCGGCCGTTGGCGCCGCGCAAATCGCTCAGCCGCGTGGCCGCAACCATCGAAGGATCGAGATCGCGATCGCCTTGAACGCGTCCCGACATCGCGCCAAACGCTTGCGCGCCACCGAGGGTGATGCGCACATCGGAGGCGAGGCCAAGATCCGCGCGCATCCCCTCGCCGGTGCCCGAGTAGCGAATGCCCTCGAACATGCCGGTGAACGGATCGGCCGCGTGCGCGTCCCCGCCGAAGAAGTGGATTCCCCGCTGATCGCGGTTAGCGATGGACATCATCGAGTTGAGCATCGAGTCGATCACCGCCGCCTGATTGGAGCGGGTGGCCGCGTCACTTCCCACGCCGATTTGCCCGAGTCCGATGCCCCTGGCTTCCTGGAGGATGTCGCCAACATCGGCGAGCGCGGAGTCGAGGGAATTGAGCGCCGCGTCGGCTTCACTGAGGTTTCGCGTGCGCTGGGCGCGGCGTTCGATGATGTCTTCGAGCACTGAAACCGTCGACGCGCCGATGGCATTTTCCGACGGTCGATTGAATTGCTTGCCGCTGGCGAGCCGAATCTGCAGCATCAGCAGCTCGCGATTGGTGTTCTGAATGCCGCCAAGGGCAATTCTCGACGCCAAAAGGTTCGGTACGCGCGCGAGGTTGGCAGGAATTGCGCTCATGGACGGTGCTCCACGCCACAGGGGCAACTGCTGTGCCTCGGGGGAGTGGGAACACCGCCTCGCGCGGCAGGCTCCCCCCATCTGGCCACCGCATTTGTGGAGCCGCAAAAATCATCTCTGGAAAATCCGCGAAATCTCAGCCGATTCGTGCACGGCACTCGAGAGTTCTCGCATGACGGAGATAGCCCTGTGGGTGACGAGATATATCCCAGTGGCAGGCTGCGAACGCCCTCGGCGGCGGCGCAGCGGAGTCTAGAACTTCTTCACTTGTTGTTCCTGGCTTGTTCATGGCTTGTTTGTGGCTAGTTCATGGCTTGTTCCTCCTTTGGAACGCGCTTTCGGGGCAGTGCACAGAAGTGAAGTGAGTGCTCGCGGGGACAAGACGCTGCATACAGGCGTGTGGAAAAGACTGCCGCCGCGTTCGAATCAAACACTTGATTCGAACGCGGCGGCGCTTCGTTTTTGGGCGGTTTGCGGGGCGCCACTTTGATGAGCGGCCCTCAGCCCCTTTGCGCGCCGAGGGACGGTGCCTTGCAGATCGCCCTCAATCCAAAAAGGACAGAGCCGACTCATGAGGAAACTCATGAATCGGCTCTGTGTCAATCATGTTGCCATCAAATTGTCGTGCTCGCTCTGACGCGTGCACATCCACCAGCCGCCATCATCTGATCACCTTTGCCGGAGCGAAAGTCGTCAAGAAACTCCTGACCACCGCTCGCGGCGAGGCATCAGCGACGACGACGCGCGACGAGTCCAGCGAGCGAGATCAGAGCGATCGCGCCTGGAGCTGGAATGGTGTTGGTGACGTTGATGTTGTCCACGCGGTTGGTGCCGGCGGCCGCGGTGGTCACGGTGGTGGCGAAACGCACAAGCACCGAGGCTTGATTGTCAGCGCCGGCGCCGAGGGCAACGGTCTGGGTG
>QWPW01000041.1 GCA_003671025.1 Planctomycetota bacterium | reverse complement strand
GATATGACCAATGGCTCGTTGAGTTTCGTGCCGCGTGATCGATTGGAAGAAGCGCTTGCGCTGCTCGAAGGCGCGCGGTTGGCACGAACATTCGCCAGCGGACTCGCGGCAGTCGACACGCTGGTGCGCGTGACTCCGATTGCCAAGACCTGCGCACTCGCGCGCGCCAAGAGCATTCGCACCCTCGGTAGACAAGACCTTTGCGACTCCTCTGTTGCAACGCCCCATCGCGCTCGGCGCGGACATCGAAGCGCCCGCGCGTTTGCAATCGATCCTCGGATTACACTTGGTCGTTGATTGCTCAATCGATACCGCTGATCAAAAGGACACACTATGAACACGCATCGCTCCTTGCTCGCCGCGCTCCTCACAGTTGTCACGCTTGGCGCCACGATGGCCACGTCGTTTGCAGGCGATCCACCTGCTGCCGCGCCGACCACCAAGGATGCCGCGAAGCCTGAACTCATCTACAGCGAAACTGCTGACGCCAACTCGGATATCGCAGCGGCGCTTGTGCGCGCGAAGCGCAACAACACGCGCGTGCTTCTGCAGTGGGGCGCGAATTGGTGCGGTTGGTGCAAGTGGTTTCACGCGAGCTGCAAGACGGACTCGAGTCTCGCGCGTGAACTGCGCTACGAGTACGAAGTGGTGCTTATCGATGTTGGACAGTTCGACAAGCATCAAGACCTCACGACTAAGTACGGCGTGGACCTCAAGAAGAACGGCGTTCCCTTTCTCACGGTGCTCGCGGCCGATGGCTCGGTGGTGATCAATCAAGAGAGTTCATCGTTGGAGAAGCCGGCGGATGCGAGCCCGAAAGGTCACGATGTCGCGAAGGTGCTCGCGTTCTTCAAGGCCAATCAAGCGCCAGCGCTCAACGCCAACGATGTGCTTGCCGCGGCTGTCGCGTCGGCGAAGTCGCAGGACAAACTCGTGTTCTTGCACTTCGGCGCGCCATGGTGCGGTTGGTGTCATCGACTCGAAGATTGGATGGCCAAGCCTGAGATCGCCGCGATCTTCGCCAAAGCTTTCGTTGATGTGAAGATCGACACCGATCGCATGAGCAACGGTGAGGAGGTGCTCAAGACGCACTCGCAAGGCAAGAACGGCGGCATTCCGTGGTGCGAAATTTTGGACGGGCAAGGCACCGCATTGGTGAACTCGAACGCGTCCAGCGGAAACATCGGATTCCCTGCGCAGCCCGAGGAAATCGCATGGTTTGTCCAGATGCTCACGAAGTCGAATGCGCGAATCAGCGCCGAAGATATCGCCGTGCTGCAAGCCTCATTGACTCCGCCAGCAAAGACGAAGTGAGGCTCGCGTCGGCGCACTTCGCACGCGTCAGCTCCAGTTGGAGAGCAACAACGCGAGGTCACTCGCATCGACGAAGCCGTCATCGTTGATGTCCGACGCGAGCGAACTCGCGCGCGAAGTCACCGCGCCCCAGTTGGAAAGCAGCACCGCGAGATCCGCGGCCGTGACCACACCATCGCCGTTGATGTCGCCCACGACTCCAACATTCACCGTGAGGTATTGCTGACCGCTGATCGAAGCCAAGTTCGGTGCCACTCCAAGGTCGGCGCTTCGTGGAGCCAATCCAGGCAACCACTGGTTCGACAACACGCCGTTGGTGCGCTCGATGCAGGCGGCAAGTGAGAGCGCGCCCGCGAAGTTTGCGCTCAGCCCAAGATCAACCAACGGAATGCGTAGTTCGAAACCCTTCGTCGCCGTCGCGGCATTCACCACGCTGTTGCTGGTGATGCCGGCAGTGTTCGTGTCATCGAATGCAACCTCAAGATTGTTGGGGTTCGTCCCACCGCCAAGCACGCCGCGACCAGAATTGAGCGCGACGTTGCCGCGATACGTCTTGGTCGCAAGCGCGGGCGCTGAAGGAAGCGTGACCGAATCGACATACACCGTCGCGTTCACAGTGTTGGCGTAGTACAGCGCGTCAGGAGAGAAGGCCGCGTCGAACCTCGTACCGCTCAGAAACACGATTCCTGCTGGAAGCGCGGCCAGATGCGCAGTCACCAATTGATTCTGTCCTGTACCGGCGCCAGGGTCGACATCGATGAAGAGATTGAGCGCGGTTCCATCTTGCGGAAGATTTCCGCTGATGCTCACGCGCAACGCATCACCGTCAAGACGCACGAACAACTGATTCAGCTCGCCCGCGTTGTCGGCGAACGACGAGAGACACGTTTGCGTCGCGCGCAACGCCGACGCACCCGCATCGGTCGCGAGATTGCGGCCATCAATGTCCGCGTGCGATGTGTCAATCGGAGGAGTGAGCGCAGCGCTGGCGATGAACCATCCGCGCGCGGCGATCGAGATGGGATAGCTCGACTTGTTTGCAGTGGTGATCGCGGCAAGCGTGCCGCCACTCTCGAGACTCACTGGCGTCGTTCCCGATGCAGGCACCGTGAATCCGCTGAGATTGAGGGTTGCGTTGGTTGTGCTTGAATTCAAGTTGATTGCGACCAACACAGTCTGCGTGGTTTCGTGGCGCACGAAGGCAAAGACACCGCCATCACTCGCGACCACGGGAAGGTACGAACCGCGACGCAGTGCGATCGATGCTTTGCGCACTGCGATGAGCGCGCGATAGCTTTCGAGAATCGAACCCGCTACGCCCTTCTGCTCTTCGACACTGCGACCATCGTTGTTCGCTGCATACGTCGGCGCCATCGTGCCCGCAGTCACCGCGGGATAGTTGGTCATCGGTGCGCCTGCTACTGCTTTCCACTTGAACGGCTCGCGCATGGGAATGTCATCAGCATCACTGCCGGTGCTGGCCTTCATCCCTTTCATACCGATCTCATCGCCGAAGTAGATGTTGGGCGGAAATGGTTGCGTGAACAGAATCGCTGCGGCAACTTTCTGCCGCGCGTTGCTGCTGGTGAAGTCAGAGGCGAGGCGATTGGAATCGTGATCGCTGGTCTGCACGATCGCGAGTTTCCCTCCGGGCACGGCCGACACTGTGGCACTGGTCGCGCTGTACAAACCTGAGGCGACGCGCGTGCTCACTGCGTTGCGTGCGGCGAATTCCCACGGCTTGGTGAGGACGCCGTCGAACGCGTTGGGTGTAAGCAGATCGGTTCCGTAGTTTCCCCAATCGGATGGCTCGCAAAAGATGAACACATCCGGTCGCAGCGCGCGCAGTGATGTGCACCACGTTTCCCAAAACGTGATGTTCGCGCCGTATCCCTCACCGCCGCTGGCCCATGCGTGATCGAGTCGAAAGCCGTCGACGCCGTCACTGGTGTCACCGTCGTTGTTGGGATCGAGCCATTTCTTGGCCCAATTCGTGACGGCGGTCACGGTCGCGGCGTTGTTGAGGTTCCAGTGAATGAACCCGACTGGCGCACCATTCCACGTGTTGTAGTTCCCGCCGACGAAGGTGTTGTTGCCCGCATCGGTGAAGGCCAACCACGAGTCGTACACGCTGGCAGGATTGTGAAACGCCGAGGTGAAGTACGGCGAGTTCTGACTCACTCCGTACGCGACATAGTCAAGAATGATCTTGATGCCACGCGCATGCGCCGCGTTTACCAACGCGAGAAATTGCGCCTCAGTGCCGAAGCTCGCGTTGAGTGTGTCCGCGGGACCGTGCTGGTATCCGTGATACGCCGCCGATGGAAAGATCGGCTGCAAATACAGCATGGTCACGCCGAGGTACTGCAGATAGTCGAGACTCTCGGTGGCCGCGAGCCCGCCGAAATCACCGAAGCGCGCGGGGATCGCTCCCACGCTGTCGTTGTTGGAGTCGCGCCAAGCGATGGGCATAATCTGATAGATCACTTCGTCCTGCGGCGGTCGAACAATCGGCGGCTGCGCAGCGGCGTGCGAGGCCAAGCACAGAGCAGCAGTGACCAACGAACGCACGATGAAGAGGTGTGAAGGCACGCATGCGAGACTACCGCAGAGCCGACGCGATCAAAGCCGATTTCTTGAATCAGCATGAATTGATGGGAAATCTCGCACATTCGCGAGGCATGCCGCGCTTGCCGAATCACTTCACTGCGGGGACTGAAACAATCGCGGGAACGCGCACGCACAGCACATGTTCGCGTGGTGACGCGTCGCCGCCTTCGAACACTTGCAGCGACATGCCCGCGAGTGAGGCGCAGCATGCAGTGCCTGCTGGACCGCCCCATGCGGCGGCAACTTTCTTGGCCGCGACGTTCTCGTCGGCGTGACGCTCACGCACCAACCAACTGCCGTCACTCTGTTGCACCACGCTTGCGGATTGCGCCGCGCCATCGATCACGCGCGACGCGTAGGCCATCAACGTTCCTGAGGGATGGCGAACCAGCGCGGTGGGCGCGAGTCGCATTGCCTGCGACATTGCCTGCGACTCTGCCTGCGACTGTGCCCGCGATTTTGATTGCGCTTCTCCAATGCGTTGAAAGCGTGTGCCATCATTCGACGCGTACACCTGCACCGCTTCGACGAGATGCGCATCGTTCCACTCTTGCACGAGCAGCACCCACTGCGAACCGTCATGCGCGATCGCGATGAAATCAGGCTTCACTGCGTCGATGATGAGGTCTCGCGCGGGACTCATCGTGCCATCGGCATTGATGGTTCGCGCGCGAATCTTGGTGGCCACTGAACCGTCGGGCGCGGTAGTGACTGCAACGGCAAGCGCCAGTGCTTCGCTGTTGCTCGCGGCGATCACGGGATCGCGATGTTCGTCGACCTCTCCGTCCGCAGCCGAAAACAAGGCGAATGGACGCGCTGCCGTTTGTGCGTCGCCTTCAACGGTGCAGGAGAGGACGCGCATGTTTCCGTTGCCCAGATCAAAGCCGACGCGACCAAGCGCGAGGTCTGGCATAGTGAACTTCTCGAGATCTTCTCCGTTGACGCTGAGCACCACCGACGCACCCGTGCGCGTGAGCGCGAGCGCAAAGGAAACACCAGCGGGAACTTTCGCGCTTCGTCCGATGCCCAGTGGTTCAGTTCCTCCGCCAAACAATGCGCCGCGCAGAACGAACTCATGCGTCGGCGCATCAAGCAATATCGCGCCGCCATCAAACGTGAGCGCCGCATTGCGTCCGTCAAATCGATCGAGCATGATCATGGCATCGAGACGAAAATCTCCGCGTCCGATCAGCACCGTTGAGTGCTGCACGACTCGATGTTGCAGCTGAGGCAACGTCGATGTGGTCGCGTGAGTTTCGCTCGGCTGCGCATTGGCGATGGTGAAGGGAACGCCCGCAAGATCAGCGACATCAATGCCTTCACCGTGTTCCACGATGATGATGGGCGCGTTCTGTGCGCCGGCCGCAGCACAAAGCGAGAGCATCAACAACGCTCGCACGATTGTGATCACGGTGTTCACTGGGTTTCTCAAGCGTGTCATGACGCGCCGCACGCGCCCCAGTTACCGAGGAGAATCGCGAGGTCGCTTCCATCAACAGCACCGGAACCGTCGAGGTCGCCAGTGCCGCTGTTGGCCCAGTTTCCCAGCAGCGCCGCGAGATCGGCACCACCCACTGCTCCATCGTGATCGATGTCTGAAGGGCATGGTGGAGCCTGCGTGATCACCGCGGGATAGAGCGCGCCTAGCACATCAAGCCCAGGAACTGTTCCATCAAACACCACGGTGTCCGCTGGTTGCGTGACCGTAAGTGTCGGGAGAATGTTGATCGAGCTCGACTCAAACGCGCTCTCGATGCGGAAGCGAAAGGTCGTGACCTGCACGCCCAGCTTGGACACCTGCACCGGACTTCCGAAATTCGCCATCGCGTAATAGAGCGCGTCACCGTCGCGAGGTACCGCGAACTCATTGATGCCGGTGTAGTCGACCGAGGGCGAAGGAAAGTACGACGCCATCAGCGGCACCGAACCAGTGGTGACGAGTCCCATCAACTTGAGTTGCTTGGGATTCCAATCGAGGATGCAGTCGATTCCCACGAAGCTCGTGCCCACGAATGATTTTTTCGACACGCTCCTCGCGCGCAGTTTCACATCGATGGTCTGACCAACGGTGACGTTGCCTGCGGGACCAACCAACGAGAGGTCGATCACATTTTGCGCGTGAGCCATGGCGCTACCCGCGAAAATGGTGGCTGCGAGCAGCAGGCATTGCGGACATCGGTGAGACATCAATGTTTTTGGTGCGCTCTTGGTGGTCATGACTTGCGTTCACTTTCTCACCTGCGTGTCTGCAGGCGCTCTGATTCTGTCCACTCAATGTGCTTGAAGAATCGCGTGGTGCAACTCAATCTTCGGGCTCTACACGATTCAATCAATCCAAGTTCTATCTGTGCGGCCTTCCGTTTTCATGGAGAAAGGCCGCGACGCGTGATGTGCGCGCCGCGGCCTTTGGATTCCATCATTCACGCCACACGAAGCTCACAGCGCGCTTCGTGTGTGCGTTGCCTTTCGATCACCAAGCGGTGTTGCTCGAGGTCGAGATTGGCTTCTGCTGCACTGGCACAGCGCCTTGCATGACCAGCATCATGTCGGTCGTGTCAACCCAACCGTCGTTGTTCACGTCGGCCATCGCTTGTGCGCCGAGACCCATGCGACGCAGTTGCTTCACGCTGATGCTGGCAAGTGGAGTCTGTCCGCCGGTGTAGCCGCCGCAGGATTCATCAACCGCGAAGAAGTTCACCGAGAGGAAGGAGAGATCTGCGTTGCTGACCACACCCGACGCGTTGAAGTCGGTGTGCGGACCAGTTGACGACGAGGTCGTGTCGATCCCAAGGTTTGTCGCACCACGCTGAGTGACGAACACGCTGAAGTCGAGGATGTCGATCACAGCATCCGCGTTGCCGTTACCGACGACGAGGTAATCACTGCTGCTCGAACCATTGACGCCGTACGAGCTGTTGAACTCGCGGCCGTCGAGCGATCCGTTGGTTGGACCCACGCCAATCGTGAGCGCACGACGAAGCGTGTGCAGTGGATCGCGAACGGTCGCGCAGGCCGAAGTCCAGTCAACCGCGCCACTCACGGTGAAGTCTGCGGTTCCTTGTGCACGGCTGGTGCTGCCAGAGCCGGCGGTCGCAAGCGAGATCGTGTCTGAGACGCTGAAACCCGCGCCACTGGTCGTCGCGACGGTCACGCCGCGCGTGAAGCTCGACGTGGTGAACGAGCCGCCCATGGAGAGATCAGCAAACATCACACTGCTCGCAGAGACATCGACAGCGGTCGTGTTCGTTGCGGTGTTACCGCAGTCATCTGTCGCGGTCCAAGTGATCGTTGTCACTGCGCCCGCGCCAAAGCTGGAAAGTCCCGAACCCGCGGTGCGCGTGTAGGTGATATCAACTGCGGTGTCGCAAGTGTCGCTGCCTGTTGGCGCAACGATGGTGACGGCTGCCGTATTCATTCCATTAGCATCGGCCCAGAATGAACGACCAGCAGGAACGCTGACGAGCGACGGCGCAACAGTGTCGCGTGTCACAGCACCAAGATTGGTCGCCGCGGCCAAGGTGACGGCTCCGCTCACGCTGGCGATCGTCGAGGAGAGGCTGCCCGAAGTAGCGAACGAGACTTTGTCGCTCGCAGCGCAGAAATCACCGGTGCATGTGAAGGTCAGCACAACGAATCCGCCAGACAGCGAGACGTTGTCGTTACCCGAGGTGGTACCAAGCGCGAGCTTGTACACGCCAGCGGTGCTGCTCTCGTAGAGCTCAAGATCAAGCGCAGCGCCCGCAGAGAGCACGTACGAGTTGCCGGTATCGACCGAGCTGTCGAGCGACAGTTTCGTCGAGTCATAGTTCAGAATGAACTGCGCACCCACGCCGTTGACGGGGTCGCCGTTGAGTCCGACGGTGACGACGAGTTTTTGGCCAACGCCGATGGTCGCATCTGCCGCGGTCAGGGACAGGTTGGAATCAGCTCCAGCGATCGCGCTGCAGGTTGCCGCAAGGATGGCTGCCGTAGTCAAGCTGAGGGATCGGAGGGATTGTGAGGGAACAGTCAACATTAGTTCTATTTCCATTACAAATAAGAGGACTTGCACAGACCGCGCACATCACGCAGTCGCTGTGGAGTGAATACCCCATGGCAAGACGAATGCAAATCTCACCGCGCCATTTTCCACAAGATCGACGCTTCCAATGGCTTTAAAAACGATATTTTGCGGCACCAAACATGCGTTCTCGGATTGAGACAAGCGCACTAGGTCAGAGAACATCTCGCGGCACCCACCACGCGTTCTCGGATTGAAACAAGCGCACTAGGTCACAGAACCTGTCCGGCTTGAGTCAATCGCATCGAAACTCAACTCAAATTGCGAGACTTCGAACAGCGCCATTCGCTTTATCGAAAACTGGCGACAAGATGGGCAACGTGAGCGTGCGGGGCAAGCTCCGTTCGTCGAGTTGTTTGATGTAACCAGAGCGGAGTGTTTCCAGCGACTATGCGTTATCTCTCTACCCAACGATGTCGGGGACTTGCCATGCCGCGCGATCTTTCTCGCGCGATGTCTTGCCTCGGCACTGCGTTGGCGCTGGGATTCGCGTCGCTCGCGTCCGCTGCAAACGCGGTGCGCATCAGCCAGGTCTATGGCGGCGGAAGCGGAACGAGCGCACCCTACAACGCAGACTTCGTCGAGCTCTACAACTCAGGCGCAAGCAGCGTGAGCATTGCTGGTTGGACGATTACCTACACCTCGACAACGGGAACATACGGCGCGAACCAGTTCACCTTTCCTGCAGGCGCGAGCATTCCTGCGGGTTCGTATCTCTGCGTGCAGATGCAAGCGACAGGCGCAGTCGGCGCAGCAGTTCCATTCGACTTCATTGCCGCCACTGCGATTGATCTCAGCGAGACTGCAGGCAATGTCGCGCTCTTGACCGCGGCGCAAACGGGAACTTCCAACTCGTGCGCAAGCCTTGCAGCGACGCTTGTTGACAAGGTCGCGTTCGGCGGCGGCAACTGCCCAGAAGGCACGGCTGCATCTGCGCCTGCGATTACCACTGCGATCATTCGCAAAGGCAACGGTGCGACCGACACCGACGCGAACTCGAGTGACTTTTTCGTCGCCACTCCATATCCGCGCAACCTCAGCTTCACCAAGAGTGTGATTGCCACGACGGGGTCAACGCTCGAGGCCGACGGTTGGACGCTCGCATCGTCTGGCACAGTTTCGTCAGGTATCGCGAGCAGCGATGGCAATGGTGGAACCAACGGACTCGCAGGAAATCAAGCGTGGAGACTCGGCGCGGCAACTGGCGCATCGATCACAGCAACGCGCGCCATCACGACTGCGGCAGGCATGGTGGTCGCGCTCGACTTTGACAACGGCACGGTCGCGAGTAGCACTTCCACAGGCATCGAGTTCTTGTCGGGCACGACGACCGCGCTCAAGTTTCACCTTGCGGGCGGCTCGGCGAACTACTCGATCGTCGACTCCGCGGGAACTGTCGCGACCACGCTTGCCGCCACCACCAGCGGCGTGCGCGTGAGTGTGCTGCTTTCAGCGAGCGGCGCGTACACATTGACGGCAGGCGCGTACACGCGCAGCGGCACACTCGCGGGATCCGCCACAACCTTCAGCAGCATTCGCGTGTTCGACACGGCGGTCGGAACAACCGCGGCAACACTCGTCTACTTCAATCACTTGCGCGTCGGCTTCAACTCGCTCACTTCAACCGTGACCGCGGGTTCGATTCCTGACAACTCCACGGTGGGACGCGTGGTCAGCTTTCCAATGACTGCGACGCAGATCCCCGCGGGTACTGCCGTGCGCGATGTGCGCGTGACGCTCACGGGACTCGCCCACCAAAATGCGGGTGATGTCAGCGCAGTGGTGATTGCTCCTGATGGAACCAGTTCGCCGTTGTTCATTCGTCCAGGCGCAACCAACTCGGGTGGCACTGGCGCGGATGTGGCGAACTTCACTACTGACTACAGCTTTGCGGACAGCGCGATCAACAATCTGTGGACTGCCACCAGCGGCACAAGCACAAGCAACGCCGCCGCTGGTTGGTACTTCCCCAGCGTGCTCTTCACAGGCGCGCGTTCTGCGCTGTCCTCGTCTTTCGCGGGCAAAGATCCCGTGGGAACATGGCAAGTCAAGGTCACCGATCTTGCGACAGGAACGACAGGAACTCTCACGAGCGCAACGCTCGAACTTCGTATTGGCGCGGACAGCGATGGCGATGATGCGGCGGACATCTTCGACGGTTGCCCATCCAACGGCGCGCTACTTGCGCCCGCGACTTACTACATCGACGCCGACAACGACGGCTACGGATCGACCACAACAACAACCTCGTGTGAATCCACTCCACCCGCAGGAACCAGCGCGAACTCGACTGACTGCAACGACGCAAGTGCCGCGATCAATCCTGGCGCGACTGAACTCTGCGACGGCATCGATCAAAACTGCAATGGCATTGCCGATGACGGTTTCGCTGACGCAGACGGTGACGGCGTGGGAAACTGTGTCGACACGAATTTGACATACACCATCGCCGGTGCTGCGATTCCCGATGCGACTTCGGCAACTCCAAATGTGCCGGGTGTGCTCAACAAGACATTCGTCGTGACGAGTGGACAGATTCCCGGCGCGATCTCCGATGTGCGCGTGACCTTCGTTGGATTGACGCACACCTATATGGGCGATGTCACTGCGTCACTCATTGCGCCAAACGGCACCACCGCGTTGATCATCGGTCGAGTCGGCGCAACCGCCGCGGTCCCCTACGGTGATGCCTCGGATTACGGCGGAAACTATGCGTTTTTCGATGCCGCGACGGCGAGCATTTGGACGGCAGCCGCGGCCGCTGGTACGACGGCGATCACTCCTGCGGGCAGCTACTACCCCAGCACCACGCTCACGGGCGCGCGCGTCGCGTTGACCAATGCGTTCACGGGAGTTGTCGCAGCGGGAACTTGGACCGTGCGTCTCACCGATTCAACCAATGTCGATGTTGGTTCCGTCACCACCATCATTGTTGATCTCACTCCAAGCGCAGCGGTTGACACCGACGGCGACGGCACGCCAGATGCGCAAGATGGTTGCCCTACTGATCCCAACAAAATCGCCGTGGGCGCATGCGGTTGCGGCGTTGCCGAAACTGACAGCGATGGCGACGGCACACCGAACTGCATCGACGGTTGCCCGAGTGATCCAAACAAGATCGCGCCTGGCGCATGTGGTTGCGGCGTCCCCAACACCGACAGCGATGGCGACGGCACGCCCAACTGCAACGATGCATGCCCAAATGATCCCAACAAGATCGCCGCGGGCACATGCGGCTGCGGAGTTGCCGACACTGACAGCGACAGCGACGGCACACCGAACTGCAACGATGCTTGCCCCAACGATCCGAACAAGATCGCCGCGGGCGCATGCGGTTGCGGCGTTGCCGACACTGACAGCGATGGCGACGGCACTGCGAACTGCAACGATGGCTGCCCCAACGATCCGCTCAAGACAAGTCCAGGCACATGCGGCTGCGGTGTTGTAGACACAACCGTCGACAGCGACGGCGACGGCACGAATGACTGCACTGATCTCTGCCCCAACGATCCATTGAAGATTGCGCCAGGAACGTGTGGTTGCGGCGTGGTTGATAGCGCTGTCGACAGCGATGGCGACGGCACGCCCAACTGCAACGATGGCTGCCCCAACGATCCGCTGAAAGTTGCTGCGGGCACTTGTGGTTGCGGCGTTGCCGACACCGACAGCGACAGCGACGGCACACCAAACTGCAACGATCTCTGCCCCAACGATCCACTGAAAACTGCTGCGGGCACTTGTGGTTGCGGCGTTGCCGACACCGACAGCGACAGCGACGGCACACCAAACTGCAACGACCTTTGCCCCAACGATCCACTCAAAATCGCTGCGGGAACATGCGGTTGCGGAGTGGCTGACACCGACAGCGACAGCGATGGCACACCAAACTGCAACGACCTCTGCCCCAACGATCCGCTCAAACTTGCGCCGGGCACCTGTGGTTGCGGCGTTGCCGAAACTGACAGCGACGCCGACGGCACACCAAACTGCACCGACGGCTGCCCCAACGATCCGCTGAAGATTGCTGCGGGCGCATGTGGTTGCGGTGTCGTTGAAACTGACAGCGATGGCGATGGCACGCCCAACTGCGTCGACACCTGCCCCAACGATCCGCTCAAGACTTCCCCAGGCGACTGTGGCTGCGGTGTGTCGGACTTGGACACCGATGGCGATGGCGATGCAGATTGCATTGACGCGACGACAGCATTTAATCTCACTGGCGGCTCGATTCCCGACAACCTTCCATCGGGATTGGTGAAGACCTTCACCGTTCCAGTCGGCGCGTTTGCGACGGGCATCAGCGCGGTGAAAGTGACACTCACTGGATTGACGCATACATGGTGCGGCGATCTCACGGCGTTCCTCATTGCGCCCGATGGCACCACCGTGAAAGCGTTTGAGCGCATCGGCCTGACCAGCACATCTGCCAACGGAGAGGACTCCGACTTTGGTGGCACCTACAACTTCGCGGATAGTTTCACCGCGAGCGTGTGGACTGCAGCCTCGGCGGCGAGTGCAACTGCAGCCATTCCAAGCGGCGACTACTACCCAAGCGTCATCACCACTGGTGCGCGCGGATATCTCTTAGCGGGATTGGCAGGGCATCCGCTCACAGGAACATGGACGCTCAAGATCACCGATGGTGCGAATCAAGACTTGGGCACGCTCACTTCCGCAATCGTCGAGTTCACCCCAGCTCCTGCGGGCGACTCTGATGGTGACGGCACGCAGAACGGTTTCGATGGTTGCCCCAACGATCCCAACAAGATCACGCCTGGAACATGCGGCTGCGGCGTGCAAGATTCATCTGTCGACAGCGACGGTGACGGCACCATTGATTGCGTCGACACCACATTCACGCGCACGGTCACCGGCGCAAGCATCACCGACAACAACGCCACGGGATTGGTGCGGACATTCACCATTCCTGCGGGCGAGTTCCCTGATGGCCTGACCGAAATCACCGTGTCGTTTGCGGGCATCACCCATGCAAACATGGGCGATCTCACTGCCACACTTGAGTCGCCCACAGGCACTGTTGTTTCGCTCTTCACACGCATTGGCGCGACCACGACGACAGGCACAGGCGATTCATCGAACTTCAGCGGCGGCCCCTATGTCTTTGCAGACAGCGCGACCACGAGCCTGTGGACCGTCGCAGCTGCGGGTGGATCGACCGCCAACATCGCCGCGGGCAATTACTACCCAAGCGCCGCGCTCACGGGCGCGCGCGTGGCACTCACTGCTGCGTATGCGAGTAATGCGCTGAGCGGAACATGGACGCTTCGTGTGAAAGACACGGTCGCAACCAACACTGGTTCGTACACCACCGCGACTATCCACTTCACACCTGAAGTCGTGCTCGACAGCGATGGCGACGGCACTCCTGATGCGAGCGACGGTTGCCCCAACGACGCCAGCAAGACTTCGCCAGGCACTTGCGGTTGCGGCGTGGCGGAAACTGACAGTGATGCGGACGGCACTCCAAACTGCATCGACGCATGTCCGAACGATCCCAACAAGATCGCTGCAGGCGCGTGTGGTTGCGGCGTTGTCGAAACCGACAGCGACAGCGACGGCACACCCAACTGCATCGATGCGTGCCCTAACGACGCGAACAAGATTGCCGCGGGTGCATGCGGTTGCGGCTCGCCTGATGTTGACGCAAACACCAACGGCACCATCGATTGTCTTGAGATCACGCCAACCGTATCCATCACCGTTGTTGGCGGAGGATCCAGCTTCGGCGCGGGTGACACCTTTACTGTCCGCGTTGCGCATTCCAATCCGGGACGCAACATCTCGCAGGCAAGACTCTCGATTGGATACGACGCGAGCGCGTTGCTGCCACTCTCGGTGCAACCCACCGCGGGTTCGCCGTTCTCTGAGCAAGTGATGCTGCAAATCAGCGAAGCGAACGGCACGATTCGCACCATCACGCGCGCACCCAATGGAAGCGGCGCGGCGGCCAACGACAGCGACATCACCTTCGTGGTCTTGCCAGGCGCGAATGTGTGCTCCGCGAGCGGCGTGGTGAATTCCACGACCATCGCCGGCAACCCGACGCAATTGGTGAGCGTCGATGGCGGACTTCTCGATCCCATCCTGAGCCCGCTGGGTCTGATTCGTGCGGATGGACTTGCGCCGGTGTTCAGCGGCATTCCGAATTCGGTGAGCATCCCAACCGATGCTGGTTCAACAGCAGGTGCGGTGATCAGCGCGCCAGTCACTAGCGCATCAGACAACTGTGATGGCGCGCGCGCAGTCACGATCAGTGTGCTGTATCCAGACGCAACAACAGGCAACGCGTGGCCGGTGAATGATTTGTTCCCCGTCGGCACATCGGTCGTCACCTTCGCCACTGGTGATAGCGTGGGCAACAATACGAGTACCTCGCGAACGGTGGAGGTTGGGAACTACCAGTACCTCGATGTCGCGATTGCGCTCGGCGGAACGGTGAGCGGAAACTCGACGCGACCAATTCGCATCAGCGTCGGCTCAACGCTCACGGTGGTGAATGTGTCGATGACCGGCGCCTCGGGCGCGATCAGCAACTTCCAAGTGCCCGCGACGCAAACGCCGCCATGCGTAGCGGTGAAGGACACGAATCACTCGATCGCAACCGCGAATATCGTGAGCGTCGTCGGTACGGAATACGCGTTGAGTGTCGAGCTCACGCAAGGCGACTGCAACGATGACAACCGTATCGACATCCTCGACTTCGGCACGTTCGTGGCTTCACGCGGTGCAAGCGTCGCCAGCAACGCCATCTCGAACTTCAACGCCGACACGATCGTCAACAACAGCGACCTCTCCTTCATCAGCGTGAACTTCTTCCACATCGGCGACACCTGCGGCAGTTACACAGGCGACCCCGCACTCGAGCGCATCAAGGTGAAGGATCTCCGTCGCGCGGGCATGGGCCACCTCGACATCGCCGATCTCAATCACGACGGCTGGCTCGACAGTGGCGACATCGCGCACTACATGCAATTCGGCGCACCGCCCAATCGGCAGGCGCCGCATACGGGAGCAGAAGACTTCATCCAAACGCAGGAGTGAACGCACACGCGCGCGCACCGATTTGTGCCGGTCGTGAAGTTCCACCAAAGTTCTTCGCCGACTCGCGACGAAGAAACCTCGCACGTGACTCTTCCCCAACTACTCCGTGATGCGTGCCTGCTGTTGGCGGTGATTCTCCCGTGTCTGATCCTTGCGAATAGATTCAAACTCGGCGCGATCCTTGGGTTTCTCTTGGCGGGCGTCATCGTTGGGCCGAGCGGACTGCAACTCGTTGATGGCGCGAGCTCGCTCAGCGGAATGACTGAGATCGGCGTCGTGCTCTTTCTCTTCATCATTGGAGTGGAGTTTCGCATCAACGAAACTGGAGCGATGCTGCGCAAGTTGATGCTGCTTGGCGTGCTGCAAGTTGTCGTTACAGGCGGTGCGATCTTCGCGTTCTTGAGTTGCTTCGCGCTGACATGGCAGGGCGCGCTCGTCGCGGGATTTGCACTCGCGCTTTCCGCAACGGCGATTGCGATGCAGGTCATGAGGGATCGCGGCGAATCAAACTCGACGGTTGGCAGCGCCACGCTTTCGATCTTGTTGGTGCAAGAAGTGTCCGTGGTGCCGTTGCTCGCACTGATTCCCATTCTTAATCCCAGCCGGGTTCATCCAGCGGTGTTGGCGCTCTCGGGCAGCGCGGTTGCTGTGGTGGTTGGCGCGATCGCGCTCATCGCAGTTGCGGGTCGCTTTATTGTTCCATGGGTGATCGCGCTGCTTGATCGCCAGAAGGACGCGAGTTCGGTCGGTGCGGTCGTCGCGCTGCTTGTGCTGGGTTCGGCCTACTGCTCGAGCGCAGCGGGGCTTCCGATGGCGCTCGGCGCGTTTCTTGCGGGGATCTCACTCTCGCAATCCGTTGCCGCTGAAAGAGTCACCCAACTTGTTCGACCACATCAGATCTTGTTCCTCGCGCTGTTCTTCGTGTCGGTCGGACTCGCGGTGAATCTCGGCGCAATCAAGGACAGCGTGTGGCATCTCATCGTGCTGCTGCCTGCGGTCCTCGCGATCAAGATTGGATGCCTGTGGGCTCTCGCGCGTCTCGTCGGACTGAGTTGCGCGATTGCTGTTCGCACCGCGCTGATTCTCTCGCAAGCGGGGGAGTTTGGATTCTTGGTGATCGCTAGTTGCTACGCCGCTGGTTGGTGCAGCGCCGAAGAAACTTCTGCGGCCACAGTGTTGGTGACGCTCACGATGCTCGCGACACCGCTGCTGCAACGATTCGCAAGAGGACCATCGGAACCGAGTGCAGCCACCGCGCAATGAACGCGCGATGCGTACGCGCAAACCTGCACACGCAACCGATTCGCCGTCGATGTCCTGCGCCAAGCGCACGTGATCACACGCCGCAATCTCACGCGAAACGCGTGCGTCAGGCGATCGAGCTGGCCGACTTCCCGTTGAGTTCGCGGATCACGCGATGGCGCTTCTCGATACACTTCGCCATCGATTCAACAGCGACAACGACGCGTCAAACTGAAGTGCCTCACGACGCTCTCGCAGAAGCGACGCACGCGCACGCGGCACACGCCCCCCGCCTTCCGCTCCCCGATTGCATCGTGCCTGGGCAAATCAACTGGCTGTATGCAATCCCTATTGCAGTGCTGCATCTTGCCGCACTGCTTGCGTTTATGCCCGCGTTTTTTAGTTGGACCGGCGTGATCGTGATGCTCGTGGGCGTGTTTGTCTTCGGGCAGTCCATCACGCTGTGCTACCACCGACTGCTGACCCACAAGTGCGCCACGGTGCCCAAATGGTTTGAGCGCGGCATGGTGGTGCTTGCACTGTGTAGCCTCGAAGACACTCCTGGCCGATGGGTTGCGACTCACCGCTATCACCATGTGCACTCGGATGAGCAGAACGATCCGCACAGCCCGCTGGTGGCGTTTCTCTGGGCGCATGTCGGCTGGCTGTTAGTGCACAACCCAAGCACGCACAACATTTCGACCTATCAAAAATATGCGCGGGACATCCTCGAGGATCCCTTCTATCTCAAACTCGAGAAATCGTCGCTGTGGGTTCTGATCTACCTCGCGCAAGCGGCGCTCTACTTTGGCGTGGGCGCGATGTTCTCGTTGGAGATGGGACTGAGTCTGCTTATCTGGGGCGTGGTCGTGCGCACCGTCATCGTGTGGCACATCACGTGGTCGGTGAATTCGCTCACCCATATGTTCGGCTACTTCAACTATCGCACGGGTGACCACAGTCGCAACAACTGGCTGGTCGCGATGCTCGCGTCAGGCGAGGGTTGGCACAACAATCATCATCACGATCCAGCGAGCGCTTCCAACCAACACCAGTGGTGGGAAATTGATGTGACCTTCTATCTCATCAAACTGCTTGCGTTCGTGGGGATTGCGACGAATGTCACGCTTCCCCGCCACCAACGCGTTGCGCGCAGCGAGTTGTTGCGTGCCGCCGCGAAGGCGAACGCGCTTGCCGCGAGCCAGCACTCGGCCGCAGACGATCGCCCTGCTGCGACCGCTGTCGAAGTTTGAGATTGAGCGCCGCGCTCGTCGTCGTATCGACATCGCTCACGCACACATACGCGCGCGCATGAGCACGCGGTGCGACGCAGTGGGACTCACTGTCATTCACCGTCATTCACTGCAACTCACGCCGACTGCAGCGCGCGTCCCGCGTTGGCCACGATCGTGTTGAGCGTTTCGCTCGGACGCATCGCCTTCGACACGAGGTCAGGACATGGGTGGTAGTAACCGCCGATAGCGACGGGCTTTCCTTGCACCGCGTTGATTTCCGCCACGATGCGCTGTTCGTTGGCGGTCAACTCTGCGGCGATCGGCGCGAAATGCGCGGCCAGCGCCGCATCTTTGCTTTGCGCGGCCACCGCTTGCGCCCAATACATCGCGAAGTAGAAGTGGCTGCCGCGATTGTCGAGTTCGCCAACTTTGCGCGCGGGACCTCGGTTGTTCAGCAGATACGTCGCGGTCGCGGTGTCGAGTGTGTCGGCGAGAACTTGCGCCTTCGCGTTTCCCGTGCGCGCGGCCAGATGCTCGAAGCTCGCACCGAGTGCTTGGAACTCACCGAGCGAATCCCAGCGCAATGAATTCTCCGCAACAAACTGCTGCACGTGCTTGGGCGCCGAACCGCCCGCGCCAGTCTCGAACAGTCCGCCACCACTCATCAGCGGGACGATGGAGAGCATCTTCGCGCTCGTGCCCAGCTCGAGAATCGGGAAGAGATCGGTGAGGTAATCGCGCAGCACATTGCCCGTCACCGAGATCGTGTCCACGCCTTTGCGTACGCGCGCGAGCGAGAAGCGACACGCGTGCGCAGGCTCCATCACTTCGATTTCCAAACCGCTGGTGTCATGATCTTTGAGGTACGCGTTCACCTTGAGCAGCAGTTCGCGATCGTGCGCGCGCTCTGCGTCGAGCCAGAACACTGCGGGCGTATGCGACGCACGTGCGCGTGTCACCGCGAGCTTGACCCAATCGCGAATCGCCGGATCTTTGGTTTGGCATGCGCGCCAAATGTCGCCCGCTTCGACGGCGTGCTCCATGAGCACTGCGCCCGACGCGTCAACCACGCGCACTGTTCCCGCGGCTTTGATTTCGAAGGTTTTGTCGTGCGAGCCGTATTCCTCGGCCTTTTGCGCCATCAAGCCAACATTGGGCACGCTGCCCATCGTGCGCGGATCAAACGCGCCGTGTGACTTGCAGAAGTCGATGACCGCTTCGTAGATGCCGGCGTAGCAGCGATCAGGAATCACCGCGACCGTGTCCTGCGTCTTGCCCGCAGCGTTCCACATCTTGCCGCCCTCGCGAATCATCGCGGGCATCGAGGCATCGACGATCACATCGCTGGGCACATGCAAATTGGTGATGCCCTTGTCGCTGTCCACCATCGCGATGGCGGGACCATTGGCGAAGGCGATCTTGATGTCCGCCTCGATCGCCTCACGCTGTGCTGCGGGGAGCGTGGCGATCTTGTTCAGTAAATCACCAAATCCATTGTTGACATCGACACCCAATTGCGCCAGGGTCGCCGCGTGCTTCTCGAACACGTTCTTGAAGTACACCTTGACCGCGTGTCCGAAGATGATCGGATCGGAAACCTTCATCATCGTCGCTTTGAGATGGAGCGAGAACAGCACTTCGCGCGTGTGCGCTGAGGCCAGTTCCGCGCCGAGAAACGCCACAAAGGCCTTGATGCTCAGAAAGGTGCCATCGAGAATCTCCCCTGCGCCAAGCTTGAGTCCGTCCTTCAGCAGCGTCGTGGTTCCGTCGCGCGCAGCCAGTTCGATACGCACAGAGGTCGCTGCGGGAATTGTCACGGATTTCTCGTTGCCGTAGAAATCTCCGCTCTGCATCGAAGCTACGTGGGTCTTGCTCTCGGCGCTCCACGCACCCATCTTGTGCGGATTGGCCTTCGCGTAATCCTTGACTGACTTCGAGGCGCGACGATCGGAGTTGCCCTCACGAATCACCGGATTGACCGCGCTGCCCTTGATCCGTTCGAAGCGAGCGTGCACGTCCTTCTCCGTTGCGGTCTGCGGCTCATCGACGTAATGGGGAATCGCAAATCCCTGCTGCTGCAACTCCACCACCGCCGCCTTGAGTTGCGGAACCGACGCGCTCACGTTGGGAAGTTTGATGATGTTGGCATCGGCCACAAGACACATCTGTCCCAACTCCGCCAACGAATCGGGGAGTCGCTGTTGTGGCGTGAGGCTCTCGGGGAAGCTGGCCAAGATGCGGCCGGCCAAGGAAATATCCCTCAGCTCAACACTGATTCCCGCGGGCGCCGTGAAGGTGCGAATGAGTGGTAGGAGCGAGTAAGTCGCGAGTGCAGGGGCTTCGTCGGTGTGCGTGTAAATGATCGTTGGTGTGCCGGACATCGCGTGTACCTGTGGTTGAATGTGCGCAAACTCGCCCCAATGGCGGCGTGGCAGTGTACGGCCGACCCTGCAAAGCTTGGTGACGGGCAACGGCTTGAAATCAAGCGAATTTGCATGAGTTCGCGCCGACAGCACAACGCTACCGATTGATCTGTAGTTGCGCGCACGCTGGGTGCGATGCGACGACACGCACCCATGGCGAAAGGCCGTCGATGATCCTCACCTGCGCGAGTTTGTTGTGGGTGGCGGTGGCGCTTTCTGCGGCGCTGTTGGGATAGGAGTTCATGCTCACCGGCGGCGCAGTGATCTTGTGCGCAATGATCATCTTGGGCGGACCGATCTGGCTCGCAGGAATCGGCACCGAAGAAGAAGTTGCGCACGCAGTCAATTCACGCCGACGCTTCGATCGCGCGAATGACTTCCGCTGCAACTTCCGCTTTGGTCTTCTCACGCGTTGCACCGTCTGATGTTTCGCCACTCGCCGCGTCCTGCTTCTTCCACAGTTGGTGAAGCTCCTTCAGTTGTGGAAGAATCACGCGCGCCTGCGTTCCATACAGCTGCAACAGCGGAAGAATCTCTTTGGTCTTGCTTCCCCAGCCATTCTGCGTGCGGGCGTACTCGATGAAGACTGGCAGGCCTTCAGCGATCTGATTCTGCGCCATGAAGCGCAGCGCTTCAACGCGGATTTCTTGCGCGAACATCTCACCACTAGGCGCAGTCTCGTTAGCGACGCGAACGATGGAGGGAAGCAGCGGTTGCAATTCGCTCACGCTCATGGTGCGAAAGATCGAACGCATCGACATCGTGCCTAAGCCGTCATCACTCGCGAGCATGCGACGAATCGCGGGATAGACCAATGCGCGATCGACGCCTTCGAGTGACTGTGAAATCAGCCCCGGTTGCGGAGGTATCTGATCCACGAAATCGGCGCGAAACAGCGCGAAAGCGAGGTATTTCGCCTCCATGCCACGCGGGTCAGCCGCTTGCTCGAGCGTGCAACGGCTCAGCAGCTCGGGCACCGCCTTGAGCGCGGGCGACCCGATCGCGGTGAGCGCGAAGGCCGCGCGAATTCGCAGCCACATGTCCGCGTCGTCGAGTTGTTCAATCAACAATTCGGTGGCCGGCGCAGCGCGGCCGCCCATCGCCTCCAAGCCCATGCACGCGCCAATGCGGGTCGCGAGCTCTTCACTGCGCAACATACGAATCAATCGCGGAACGATCTTGTCGGCCTCATCTTTGTGCGCGACAAGGACTCGCGCGGCGCGCGTACGCACGGTGGGCGACCAATCACTCAGCGCGCGCAATAGTTGCGTCGTGGTCTTCGCCGCGTACACCGTGTCAACGGGACCGAGGTTGAATCCCTCACCGCTGCGCATCACCTCTTGAAGTTCGCTTCCGACGAGTTGGTTCTCCGCATGCAACTCACGTCCAGTGATCATGAGCGTGTGCAGCGGCAACGCGTGATGCAGCACGAACACGCCGGTCATCGGCCAGTCGTAGTTGTCACGCTTGTTGGTGAAAAACGATCCATCCGCGCGCCGCGCCAAGTCGTAGTACCAACGCTGCTGTTCCAAGAACGCCGTCACCGCGGGCGCGCCTGCGCGGCTCGCTCCTAGCGCACCCCACAGGTAACCGAGATAGTTGCCGGTGTGTCCCAGTTCCTTTTCGCCATACGCCGCAGTGGCCATGCGTGAAAAGAATTGTGTCCCTGCGTGATCACCAAGAAGATCAAACGCGACGGCCGCCGCGCCGCTCTTGCCGTTGTCATCGTGCAACCAATAGGGCGGATGATCGCCGTAAGGCACCGAACCCTTGCCGACATAGAAACTGAAAAACTGGCGTGACAACGCGATCGCGTTGTGAACCCGCTCATCGGAAATCCCGCATTTTTCAGCAAGAATCAGCGACATCCAACAGACCAGACCACACTGATTGATCGCGCCGTATCCGCCGAGAGTTCCGTTGTTGCCATCAACGCGAAAGCCATGACCCCATGTGCCAACTTCACTCTGACCGATGGCAATCTTGTGCGAGTACTCGGTGATCGCAGGAAGTACGTCGGCGTCGCCGGTCGCGAGAAAGTATTCGGTCAAGAACAGATTGGCGTAACCCCACGTCCACGCATAGAGCCCTTCGCGCAACACAAGATCAAGATTCGCGGGACCAACGCGGTGCGCATAGTCGCGCAAGATTTCGCGGTACTGCGCATCGCCGCTCGAGAGCAGTGCCAACGCGTCCACCGAATTGCTCACCGATGGATCCCAGTTGTCGCCGCGCACGGGCGCGTCCAACGCACCCTCATGGAATCCGCGCGCAGCAATCGCGCGGCACCCCGCGACCACAATCGCGGCAGACTTCGCACAGTCAAAGGGCGCAGTGGCCGCGTACGGTGGCAGCGTTGCAAGATTCAACGAGACGGACTTCACCGCTTTGTCGCGCCAAACAAGCAGCTTCAATTCGCCTGTTTTTCCCTGCTTTTCGTGCGCTTCACTCTCTGCCGCGGCGATCGCTTGCGCCATTTCAGCGCGCGCGTCGCGCGAAAATTTGTGACCAGCAACTCCGAGGATCACGTCGCCACTCATTAACACGCCATGAGCAGGCGAACCCTCATCAACCTCGGCGACAAGGATCTGTCGCGCATCAGATGTGTCAAAGTCAAGGCCGAAGATCCAACCGCGCGCGCCCGTCGCTCCGAGATTCCAATCGGGAATATTGGTGCGCACTCCGCCGCGCGTGAGGTCGGGAGGCGATGCTCGCTTCTCTTTCGGTGGTGCCGCGCTTGCGTGCGCGGACAGGCACAACAGCAATGCGAGTCCACACAAGACCACGCAACGAGTTCGATTGAACATCTGTCTTGGGAACTCCGCTGAAGTGAGAGTCACACTGTTCGCGCAACGCGCGCGAACTTAACGCTGCCGAGTGCGCCCATCATCGCGGCGCACGGCGACCTTGCGCCCGCGCATCGTTGCGCCGCTGAGCGCTTGGACCACGCGATCCGCATCGCACTCGGGAAGTTCGACCAGCGAGAATCCATCGGCGATTTCGATATCACCAATGCCGCGCGGATTCACCTTGGCTTCGTTGGCGATCGCGCCGACAAGATCCGCGGGACGAATGCCCATGCGTCGACCAGCCGCGATGTAGATGCGCACCATGTCGCGCGCGTGTGCTCCGCGGCCGCCACCTTGCTGATTGTCGCCACCTTGCTGCCAGCCGCCGCCTTGCTGCGAGCCGCCGCCTTGCTGATTGTCGCCGCCTTGCTGAAAGCCGCCGCTCTGCTGAAAGCCGCCGCCCTGTTGCGAGCTAGGACGCGTTGCGACATTGCTCTCACGATTGGAGTCGCCGCTCTGCTCCGAGTTCGCGCGCGCGTTGTAGTGCCCGCCCTGCTGAAAACGCTCGTTTTGCTGGGGATTGCTGCGTTGTTCGTATCCACCGCCACCGCCGCCACCTCCCCAGTTGCCGCCGCCACCAGCACCGCGATGATCAACATTCGAGCGAGGTCGTTCATAGACCCCGCGGTCTTGATAGGGAACTTGCGGCGCACCGCGTGCAGGACCGCGATCAGGTCGCGCGCCATTTTCGTAACTCGGAATGTGAATCTCATCTTCCTTCGCAGCCGATCCCGCCATCGCTTCATGTGCGAGTCGAACCGCCGCCGCCGCCACATCCATCAAGTCGTATTCGCTCGCGAGTGATTCGACCACGCCGCGGAAACCTTCGAGCTCGCCATCCGCCTGCGCTTGAATCAACATCTCGCGCACGGCGCCTTTGGTGAGATCGAGTCGACGAGCCTTCACATCATGAGGAGTGGGCACCGTCGCGATGGCGATCTTCTGCTTCATGATCCATTCGATGTTGCGCAACAAGCGATGCTCGCGTGGCTCCGCCAACGTGATGGCAACACCTTCGCGACCCGCGCGGCCAGTGCGACCGATGCGATGCACATACGCCTCGGGCGATGAAGGCACATCGAAGTTCACCACATGCGAGATGTGTTCGATATCGATTCCGCGCGCAGCGACATCAGTCGCGACGAGAAGATCAACCGTTGCAGCGCGCGCCTTCTTCATCACGCGATCACGCTCGGTCTGCGACATGCCACCGTGCAACGACTCAACGCTGTAGCCTCGGCCAGCGAGACGTTCCGCGAGGTCGTCGACTTCAATACGGGTGCGACAAAAGATGATCGCCAACGTCGGACTCTCAAGATCAAGCACACGGCCAAGCGCGGCAATCTTGTGAGCGCGCGGCACGATATAGGCTGTTTGCCGCACCTTTGGCGCAGTTCCAGCAGTGCCCGCGTCGCGCGGAATGAGAATGCGCTGAGGATTCTTGAGATGTCGTTCTGCGATGCCGGCAATGCGCGGCGGAATCGTCGCGGAGAAGAGCGCGGTCTGTCGCGTCTCAGGAGTCGCTTCGAGAATGAGTTCGAGATCCTCGGCGAAACCCATGTCGAGCATTTCGTCGGCTTCGTCGAGCACGACCGAAACGAGATTGCTCAAATCGATTGTGCCACGACGCATGTGATCAAGCACGCGTCCTGGAGTTGCGATCACCACATGCGCGCCGCGACGAAGCGCAACGGTCTGGCGATGGAAATCTTGTCCACCGTAGATCGGTGCCACCGCGATGCCGAGGCTGCGACCGTAACGATGAAACGCTTCGGAAACTTGCACTGCCAACTCGCGGGTGGGAACCAACACCAACACCAGAGGCTTGCTCGGTTGCGGTTTAGTTGCGACGACGCGCTGCAGCAATGGCAACGCAAAGGCAGCGGTCTTGCCAGTGCCGGTAGCCGCTTGGCCCAAGATGTCTCTGCCTTCAAGCAGCAGCGGAATCGCCGCGGTTTGAATAGGTGTGGGCTCCTCATAGCCAAGCGTTGCCAGCTCGGCGAGGAGTTCAGGGCCGAGACCAAGCTCTACAAACGTGTCCTTCATCGGTACAGAGTAGCGAGGTGACTCGCTCGATGCGCGATGCCTCGCGATACAGTCCGCAAACAATGAGCAATGCAACGCGTGAAACACCTGAATTCAAGCTTCTCGCGCAGGGACTTGCGGCCTACGAATCGAAGCCCGCGCAGGTGCGTCGAGCCGTCGCGAACCTCACGCGCGAGCAACTAAACACCCCAGCCGCGCCGGGATCGTGGAGCATCATGCAGTTGGTGGTTCACCTTCTCGACAGCGACATGGCCGCGACTCATCGCATGCGGCGCATGGCTGCGGAAGAATTGCCGCTCTTGATTGCATACGACCACGATGCCTTCATGACGAAGCTCGATTTCGCACACACCGACCTTGCGGAAACGCTTGATCTGTTCGAGTTGAATCGCAAGTTCACTGCGCGTTGGCTGCGCACGCTCGACGTCGACACCATGACACGCGCGGGCGTCCACTCCGAGCGTGGACTCATCACTCTGAATGACATCCTCAAGATGTACTCGTGGCATGTCGATCATCATCTTGCGTTCGTGCCGGGGAAACGCGCGTCGCTTGGTGCTGCACCAGCGCCCGCTCAATGATGCGATGTGGTGCGATGCGATGCACGCAAACCTCTCGAGCTCATTGCGGACGGCGCGGTTGCCAGCTTGCGTGACCATCTTCGAGTAACTCAAAGAGCGGCCATATTGCGCAGAACTCATCGCCAGGACCAAACGTTGCGGCGCTGGTGCGACGAATGATGCCGTCTGCGCCGCGACGAAACGCGCTCACTCCAGGCCGTCGTTTCGCACTTCGCGCTTCTCCAAGACTGTCGGAGGCGTCGTCTTCAAAACCCATGTCGCGCGCAAACGAAGTGCCGCCGTCGCACACGACGGGCATCTTCCATCCCCGCAACAAAATCTGTGCGCGCGCCGATTCAGGCGAATCTGGTGTCGCCAAGACCAACGCGCATCGCGTTGCGGTGTGACTAGCGAACGCGCTGAGTCCATCCGCCCACAACGCGCAGTACTGACAGCGTTCGCCCATGTTGTGGATGACCAGCAAGTCCGTGTGCCCATTCGCGGATGTCACATCGAAGAGTTGCGCAAGCGTGGTCGACGATCCATCGGCGCGGACGAACGCGTAGTCCTTCACTGCGCTTCTGCTCGCGGCTTTCGCACGCGCCGCGACGAGGGTGTTACGCAACGATTCCATCTGCGACTCCAGCGCCGCGACCGTCGCTTCATCACTGCCAAACGGTGTGCGATGAGTGCGAGCGGTTGGCGGTGCGGACATTGGCCGCACATAGCCCTGAGCCGCGAGTCGCGCACCAACGAGTTCGTAGTCTGCATCGAGTGTTGGTTGCGTCGTGGCAAGCCCATCGACATATCGGTTGAACATCGAGAAGGCCGCGGCGATGAGCACCGTGTCATGAATCGCTGCATCGTCCAATCCATGTTTGCGCGCCGATTCAATGTCTGATGCCAGCACCGACCGCGCGTTGCTGCGCACTTTTTCGGCGATCACCAGGAGTGCACTCATGCGCGCTGAGAGTTGTCCACTGCCGCTCATCGACAACGCGGAGTCCAGCAACTCTGCGCCACCGAGATGGCGGGTCGCTGCGGCATGTGACTTCGTGCAGTAGACGCACTCGTTTGCTGCGGACACTGCGGTGGCGATGGCCTCGCGCTCCGCGGCGGTGAGTGAGGATTCTCCGCGCAAGAGTTGTTGCGCCAATCCTCGCAAATGCGTCGCCGTCTGCGGAAACGCACTCATCAAGCCACCGATGCCAGGAAGATCGTTGTCGAGTTTGATATGCGCCATAAAAAATCTCCGCGACGCGTCGAGAAGTTCAACGCGTCGCGGAAGGCTAACCGACTTGATGTGCGTCAATCGCTGTGCGCGCCTCATCGGCGCGGCACGCAATCATGCTCAGCGACGACGACGCGCGCGCGACAAACCAGCCACCATCAACATCGAGATCGCGCTTGGCGCTGGGATGATCTGAAAGTTGGCGATGTCGAACGTGCCATCGATGTTTTGTCCCGCAAGTGTCGCAGGCACGCTGAAACCAAACTGCATGTTGCCGATGTTGCTAAACACCGACTCGTAGGTGCCGCCACCAAACGAAACGATGTCGCTGCTTCCTGCCGTGAGGTTGTAGGACACGCGCGTCCACACACCAGACGCAACCGCGAATGATGAAACAGTCGACGCGCCAGGGAAATTCGCCGCGCTCGCAAAGCGCCCTGTGATGACAATCGACTCTGACAAGTTGTGACGGAAATCAAACGACACTTCGGTCACGCCCGCAGTGATCCAATTGCCGACATACGCGCCCGCCGACGAGGGGTAACTCGCATGCGCGCGAATGACCGTCGCGGGAAATCCGCCTGCAGTCGTCGTGCTGAGATTGAACAGGCTCGACGCGTACGTTGAATCGAGCGGACCACCATTTGCGAACCACGAGAGTGCGGTGACGCCAGTCGCGTTGCGCCAATTGGCGGAGTTGGTGGCGAAGGTCTCGCTGAAACCGACGATGTCGGCGGACGCGGGAACGGCGACGACCAACGCGAACAAAGAACTCGCAAGAACGCGAACGACGTGTGGAAGAGGACTCATAGTGCTGGGTACCTTTGTTAACTCGCGGCGACAGGCCGCGCAAAAATGCGAGAGTGAACGCTAGCCGAAGCAGCGGATGACATTATCGCCGCGACGGCGATGACACGCGAATCAAAACTGTTTGACAGTCAAAACACCGTCTTCACCGTCAAGTTCACCGCGTACTAGCGAGTTCACGGACGCTTCGAGCTGACTGCACAATCGATAAGGGTGGCCAGACCAGCTTGGCGTGGCTGAATAGCGCTTGGAACCGTGACACATCAATCGCGAGACACGCACTGACTTGATCGCGCGGAATGTTTGCAGTTCGCGTACTCGTGGCCATCGCATCAATCGTCACGCAACGGACCGAACCCACATCGATCGAAGCGACGGGAAGCAACGCAATGATTCGCGCGAGCATTGCCGCATCGGTGGGCAGCACTGTCGACTGATAGATCTCGATGCGTCGCAGCAGTTCATACGGATGGGCGCAGGCACGCTCAAGCACGACCTTTGATCCCGCACCAATTGCCGCAAAGAGAGCCAAAAAACCGTCGAGGTGCTCTGCTCATTGGGCACGAACGCGTCCCACTCCAACGCGGTGCGTGCAGCACGGGCGATGTCCACATCAGTGCGCCCTCGCCATGTTGGGTGTCTTCACATGCAGTTCGTCAACAACATCGAGCACACCGCGAACTCGATGCGCCGCTTCGCGCGCGGCAAATTTCTTCGCGAACACGTTCACCGTTCCCACAAGCGTCACGATGCCTTCGCGCACTTGAACTCCAATGTCAGTTCCGCTGAGGCGCGTGTCCCATTTGAATTCGTTGAGAACATCCGCCTTGGTTTGTACGTCGCTCTTGATGGTCAGAGTGGTCATAGGGTGCTCCTTGCATGTAAAGGAAATCAAGCGTCGGACATCGCGTTCCGAATCACACCGATAAGAGGCACGCGCGCGAGCAAAGACCATGAGGAACAATCCTGTTCCATGAACTCAAGCACAGATTGAACGGGTAAACACGCGCAAACTGAGTGGATGTTCTCTCAGGAAAATACCTGCATAGACGTGCGAGTCGCGTGCCTGAGCGCGTTGCATCATGCGGCCATGCGCGTCAGTGCGGCAAGCGCGGCGCGCATGTCTTCGGCGGTGTTCTCCGCGTCGAGCAGCGTGCCTCGCGAGAGCGCGTTGATGGTGTCGCGCTCATGCGCCTCGAGGCCGAGAATGATCACGCGTCGACCATCGCGTCGCGCGCGTTCAAACATCGCATCAAGCGTGCTTGCCGCCATCGGTCCTACTGAACCAACGCCGCCAAGATCGAGAATCACGATCCGCGATTCACGTGGCAACCGCGCCAACCATGCGGCAAGATCAGGCAGTCGCGTCTCACCCACGTCCTCACCGCCGCGCGCGATGGCGCGAAAAACTGCGACGCCCGCGGGAAGCGTGGTAGAGACGCCGTCATGTGCATCCGTCGAAGTCGACGAGTTGATGCCACCGAGAATCGTCTCTTCGATTTCGCAAATGGGCTTGAACAAGTCTTGCGCGATGATCCACAACAACAACGCAATGGGCGGCACCATGCTCCAACGGGGAAACTCGTGGAATGCAAGCGCGGCGAGCGTCGCACCAGCGATGAAGGCCGCGAAGATTGATGCGAGCAAGAACAAGCGTTGTGAACTCACCGTGGTGTGCGCGCTCTCGCCTTTGGCCATCGGCGCACCGAGCCAACGCTTGAAGAGCGCGAGCTGCGCGGATTCATGGCCAAGGTCGGTGAGCACTCCAGTGAGATGAGTCGTGCGCACGACTCCATTGGAAATGCGCGTGATCGTTGCGTTCTGCAAACCCATCGCCAACGAAGCCGTCATCGCCATCCACCACAGACCGATGCCTGACTCGCGCGAGGTCGGGTCGTGCAACTCGACTCCTGCAGCGAACGTGATGAGCAACACAATCTCGATCACCGCTGGCAAGACGTAGATGGAAGGCCAGCCGCGATGCCGTCCGATTTCGGTGGCGAGACCAGAAACAAACGCTCCCGCAACGAACGCGAGCAACAGCGCCGCGAGAAACAGAATCGAAACCCACTGCCCGCCCATCGTCGCAATGCCCAGTGTCGATGCATGACCGGTGACATGACTCGCGGCGACGCCGCACACGAGCATGGCGATGACGTTGGTGTATCCCGCGGTCGCCGCGAGCGAAATCGACAGCCGAGCTTGCAAGACGAATGAATGAGCGAGCGTCACGAGCATGGAGCGCTGATCTCAATGTGCTTCTAGAACGCCAGCCGAACCGCGATCAGGAATCAACCGCGACAACGCACGGGAACCGCGTGCGAGTTCATCGGCACGCGCGCGCTTCAAGTTGAAATGCATCGTCCGATCAGCGCTGTGCGAGTTGCGTGAGGTTGCTTGCATCGTGTCGATCGCCTGTGCCGTTCTTCGATCGGTTACAACCGCTGCATGTCCCATCCGTCACCGCACTCGTCACCCAACGCCGCGCAAGAGCGCGATTATGTGCTCGGAACCCATGATGCCGAGATCGAGCGACTCGA
>QWPW01000040.1 GCA_003671025.1 Planctomycetota bacterium | reverse complement strand
AGAAACACGGGGCAAAGCCTCACGTTTCTGTGTTTTTAAAATCGGGCTGGCGGGATTTATCATCCGAGGAAGCGCAGCGACCGAGGATCCAAACCCGCGCGGGTGATCCGCAGGCGAACACGCTGTTGCGCGGTCCGCCGCCAAACTCAGCCCGATTCAAAAAACACAGAAACAAGAGGCAAAGCCTCACGCTTCTGAGGTGATTCTAAAATCGTCCCCGCGGGATTTATCATCCGAGGAAGCGCAGCGACCGAGGATCCAAACCCGCGCGGGTGAGCCGCAGGCGAACACGCTGTTCGGCGGTCCGCCGCCGAACTCAGACCGATTTAAAAAACACAGAAACGAGAGGCAAAGCCTCACGTTTCTGTGTTTCTTAAATCGGGCTGGCGGGATTTGAACCCACGACCTTTTGACCCCCAGTCAAACGCGCTACCAAGCTGCGCTACAACCCGTAGAGGGCGACGAGTATACAGAGATTCGTTCGCGGTCGAATCGAAGTCGGGCGCGATGCGCCGAGCGCGGCTATCGGCCTGCACCGACTCATTTCAGTGCGCGCGCGTTCGATTGCGTTCTAATGAAACGCATGTCGATCATCACACTTGCACTCGGAGTCGCGCTCGTCATGCACCTGGGAACGAATCAAGAAGTCGTCGTGATCGCGCCGCCCGCGCCGATCTTGCCCTTGCCTTCCGCGCGTCAACTCGCGTGGCAAGAGATGGAGTTCACTGGCTTCATCCACTTCGGCCCCAACACGTTTACGGATAAAGAGTGGGGGCATGGTGATGAGCCTGCGGAGGTGTTCGATCCCAGCGCGCTTGATGCGACGCAGTGGGTGCGCGTGATGAAAGACGCGGGCATCAAGGGCGTGGTCATCACCGCCAAGCATCACGATGGTTTCTGCAATTGGCCGACGAAGTTGAGCGCGCACTCGGTAGCGTCGAGTCCGTGGAAAGCGGGACGCGGTGATGTGTTGCGTGAACTGAGTGATGCGTGTCACGCGGGTGGACTCAAGTTCGGCGTCTATCTCTCGCCGTGGGATCGCAACAATCCGCAGTATGGAACGGGCGAGTCGTACAACGAATATTTTCGCGCGCAGCTGCGCGAAGTGCTGAGCAACTACGGTCCGATCTTTGAAGTGTGGTTTGACGGCGCGTGCGGCGAAGGCGCCAACGGAAAGCGTCAGGTCTACGACTTCCCTAGCTTTCATGCGCTCGTGCGCGAGCTGCAACCAAACGCGGTGATGTTCAGCGATGTTGGTCCTGACATTCGTTGGGTGGGCAATGAACAAGGTTGGGCGGGAGAGACGTGTTGGTCGATGCTCACGGCGCTTGGTCACGGCATCGGCAATGACAATCCGCCGAGCACTAAGAGTCTTAATGAAGGTGATGAAGCGGGCGAATCGTGGATTCCCGCTGAATGCGATGTGAGCATTCGCCCGGGTTGGTTCTATCACGCGCATGAAGATGACAAGGTCAAGACTTCGGCACAGTTGTTTGATCTCTGGGAACGCAGCGTCGGCCACAACGCCAACTTTCATCTCAACTTTCCGGTTGATCGCCGCGGACTGATTCACAGCAACGATGTGAACGCGGTCGTCGGAATGCGTGCGCTCATCAATCGCACCTATGGCGAAGGGACTGATCTCGCGCGCGGCGCCGTGACTCACGCCACCAATCAACGCGGAGACAGCGCGTTGCGCGCGACCACGACGTACTCCAGCGCGCGCCTGACTGATGGTGATGCTGCGACCTACTGGGCCACCGATGATGATGTGCGTGTCGCGACTGTCGAGATTGAGCTTGATGCCACCAAGCCGTTTGATCGCGTGGTGCTCGCGGAGCCGATCAAACTCGGTCAACGCGTGCGCGCGTTTCGCATCTCGATTCCCGCGCCAAACGGCGCAAAAACAGGCGAATGGACCACGTTGGCCGAGGGCACCACCGTTGGTCACAAGCGGATCGTGCGCGTTGCTGAATCGACGGCGACGCGCGTGCGCATCGAGATTCTCGCGGCGCGAGCCTGTCCGGCATTGAGCAGCGTTGCAGTGCACAAGACGGCCAAGTGACGGCACAGTGACGGCACAGTGAAGGCGCAGTGAAGCGCGGGAAGAAAAACAACTCAGGGCGCGCCTCGTCAAACGAAGCACGCCCTGAGTTGAAAGCGGACAGGGGGAGATTCGAACTCCCGATACAGCAAAGCCATATACAGCATTTCCAATGCTGCTCCTTCAGCCGCTCGGACACCTGTCCAGGTGCGAATGGGGCGGTTAGTGTAACGAGTGCGATGCCTCAGGCTAAACGCTCGAAATCCTCGGCGATAAAGCATGTTTCGATGAGCGCATCATCGTCGGTGCTGCCGCATGACTCGTTGCGCGCGCCGATGCAAAGCAACGGGCCAACCGACGAACTCATCGCCATTTCGCGCGCTCTCTCTCGCGCGCTCAAGCCGCTGCGATTCGCCGCGCCCGTCGCGCATACCTACGCGCCTCTGCTCTACGCGCGAGAACCGCATGAACGCTATCTGGCGTTAGCGCATCGCAACATCGACGCGTTGTTTGTGGGCATGAACCCAGGACCGTTTGGCATGGTGCAGACGGGAGTTCCCTTTGGCGAAGTTGCGGCGGTGCGCGAGTTTCTCCAGCTTGATGGACGAGTGCGAATGCCGGCGGACATGCATCCCAAACGCGTCGTCTCCGGCTTTGCGTGTACGCGCAGTGAAGTGAGCGGACAACGATTTTGGGGCTTGTTTTCTCGAGCGTTCTCATCGCGCGACGAATGCTTCAAACGCATGTTCGTGTGGAACTACTGCCCGTTGGCATTCGTGAGTGCTTCGGGTGCCAACATCACTCCCGACAAACTCGCGCGCGACGAGCGTGAAGCGATTCAAGCGCCATGTCACGAAGCGCTGTGGAAAATCGTGGAGGTACTTCGTCCGCGTATGGTCATCGGCGTGGGCGCGTTTGCGCACGCGGTGGCGCTTCAAGCATTGACGCAACGCCCATTGAGCAATCGCGTGGCGCCGCTGGAATTTGCACAGATTCTCCATCCCTCGCCCGCGAGTCCCGCGGCCAATCGTGGATGGGAACCCATCGTGCGCGCCGAGCTGACTCGACTGTCGGTACTCGCCAAGTAGACTGCATCGATGCAAGAAACGAGCGACTCTGGCACCGCAGTGATCGACAACGGCAACGATCGTCCCATCACTGGACGGGTGATCTTCGCCATCATCGTTGCGGCGTTGGGCTACTTCGTTGATCTCTTCGACTTGGTGTTGTTTTCGATTCTGCGCGTGCCCAGTCTCAAAGCGCTGGGCATCACTGACGCAGAGCAACTCACGTTGGTGGGCAAGCGATTGCTCGACATCCAACTCATCGGCATGCTGCTTGGTGGAATCGCGTTTGGAATGTTGGGCGATCGACTCGGTCGCTTGAAGACGCTCTTCGGTTCGATCCTGCTGTATTCGCTGGCGAACATCCTCAACGCGTTCGTGACCGATGTGTGGCAATACGAAATCCTGCGTTTTGTCGCGGGTTTTGGCCTTGCCGGCGAACTCGGCGCGGGCATCACGTTGGTCGCGGAGATTCTTCCGACGAAGAAACGCGGCATCGGCACCACCATCGTCGCGTCGATTGGATTGATGGGCGCAGTCGCCGCGGGCGTCGTCGCAAACTACTTCGCGTGGAACCACTGCTATCTCATTGGTGGCGTCATGGGATTGGCGTTGTTGGCGCTGCGCATGGGTGTTTCGGAGAGCACGTTGTTTGAGCAAACGAAAGCGCAGAGCGTCGCTCACGGCGTGGTCCGCGGAAATCCGTTGCAACTGTTGTGGCCGCCGCGCCGCGCCGCGCGCTTTGCGTTAGTGGTGCTGAGCGCGATGCCGATTTGGTTTGTCGGCGGCGTGATGTTTGTCTTCGCGCCCGAGATCGGCAAGGCGATGGGAATCGTCGAACCAATCGCTCCCGCGAAAGTGATCTTCTGGGCGTACCTCGGCGTGGTCATCGGTGATGTCGCGAGTGGCACGATTTCGCAGTTCATACAAAGTCGAACGCGCACCATGATTGGATTTCTTGCGCTGCTCGCGGCGTCGCTCGCGTTGTTCTTCGCGTTTGCGCCGCGAAATGCCGAGACTTTCTATCTCATGATGTCGCTCGTTGGTGGAGCCACAGGCTATTGGGCGATCTTCGTCACCACCGCCAGCGAACAGTTCGGCACTAACTTGCGCGCCACCGCGGCCACCAGCGCGCCGAACTTCGTGCGCGCGATGGCGGTCCCCATCACATCAATTTGGCTCGCGATGAAACTCGACATGGGCGCAGTGCAAGCGACGTGGGTGCTGGGCATCTGTTGCATTTCCATTGGCATCATCGCGACGCTTGCGCTTGATGAGACGTTTCACCGCGACCTTGATTACTTAGAACACTGAGTCGAAGACGAGCCGAACACTGCCTCGAACACAGCCTCGAAAACTGCACGGAATCACCCATGATTTCATTGATCTCACTCACCAGCGTTCTACTCAACTTGTCTGCGCCACCGATTGATGTGCGCGCCGCGGCACGCATGCCCGATGGCGCGTCGCTGCAAGCCTTTCACGATCTCCTCGCGAGCGAGCCGCACGTCGCAGGAACTCCAGGAGACGCGCGCACCATCGAACGTCTCGCTGCGGAGTTCGCCAAGATCGGCGCTGGGCTTGATGGATTCGATGTGCGCGTCGAAGAGTTCTTTCCGCTGTTGGCGCGCCCCGTGCGCGCGTCGCTTTCAATTGTTGGACTCGATATCAACACTGTCGACGCGCGACGAGGAGTGCTCACGCTTGGCGTCACCGAACCAAATCTCGCGATCGATCCCGCGACGGCGCATCCGGATCTCAACATCGCATGGAACGCATGGAGTGGTTCCGGCGTCGTCGAAGCAGGCGTGATCTACGTCAACTACGGTCGTCGCGAAGATTTCGCGAAGCTCGCTGAACTAGGAATCGATCCACGCGGCAAGTTGGCGCTCGCTCGTTACGGTGGAAATTTCCGCGGCTACAAAGCAAAATTCGCGCAAGACGCTGGTTGCGTTGGCTTGATCATCTTCACTGATCCTGCGGACTCGGGCTTCACCAAAGGCAAGACCTGGCCGCAGGGCGGAGGTTGGTCCAACGCGGAATGTGTGCAGCGCGGTTCACTGTTGACGCTGCCGTACGCGGGTGACCCGTTGACGCCGTTTCATGAAGCGACCAAAGATGCGGCGCGCATCGCGATGGATTCGCTCGACTTACCGAAGATTCCCGTGCAGCCCATCGGCTACGGCGCGGCGCAGCAAATCTTGATGCGCATGAAAGGCAAGCAAGCACCAGTCGAATGGCGCGGTGGACTCGCATGCGACTACGCACTTGAGGACGCCAACTTGCGTCTGCATCTTGAAGTCGAGCAAGTGCGCGAAGTGGTGCGCACCGCCAATGTCATCGCGCGTTTGCGCGGAGCGACGTTGCCCGACGAAGAAATCATCATCGGCGCGCATCACGATGCGTGGTGCTTTGGTGCTGCGGACCCTCTCGCGGGCACGATCTGCATGCTTGAGTGTGCGCGCAACTTTGCGCAACTCGCTCGCAACGGGCAACGGCCCGATCGCACCCTCGTCTTTGCTGCGTGGGGCGCGGAGGAATACGGCATCTTCGGTTCGACTGAGTTTGTCGAGCGCGATTCGGCAGCGCTTTCGGCGCGCGCCGTTGCGTATATCAATTTGGATATGGCGGCAATGGGCTTGAATCCAGGCGGCGCGGTGTCACCCACATTGCGTAGCGCAGTCGCGCGCGCGCTCGTCGACGCGCCTGATGCCACGCGAGAAAAAAGCGCAGCCGATGTGTGGGCCAAAGCTCCTAACAACTCACTGGCGATGGGCGACCTCGGCGGTGGCAGTGATCACGTTGCGTTCTGGTGTCACGCAGGCGTGCCTTCCATCGCACTCTCTTCGGGAGGCAGTCAAGGTTCGACCTATCACTCCAACTACGACACCGTCGCGTGGTATCGCGCGACTGTTGGTGCCGACTACGGTGCAGCGAAGTTGGTGACGGGAATCGTGAACGCGATCACCGCAACGCTCGCTCATCGCGACGAGTCCACCGTGTCGCCGCGCGCGCTGCTTGATGATTGTCAGTCGCAAATCAGCAAACTGCGCGAACTCGCAAGCACGCGCGTGGGACTCGATGCAACGTCGATCGAAAAAGTTTCCACCGCATTCGCCGCGTTGCAACCGCTCGCACAACAAGCCGAGGCTCGACTGCTCGCGTCACCAAGTGCGAGCGATAAGCAGCGCTTGCACGCGCTCGTCGCCGTGTGGACCGACCCACGGGGAATTCCGGGAAGGCCGTGGTTTCGCAATCTCTACGCCGCCACCGATCGGTACTCGGGATACGGATCCTCGATGTGGCCGCTGATGCGCGAGGCAATCGAAGACGAAGACGCGGCTGCACTCGCGAGCGCTGCGAGTCGCTATCTAGCGGTCGCGAAATCGCTAGAGCACGCGCTCAACGAACTCGCAAACCCCGCGCATTGAGCGCTTTGCGCGAGGGTTCGCGACACAAAACCCAGTGATGCATGCGGCATCAAGCGATGTTCAACGCGCTCAATCGCCGCCGTTTTCGGACGCGAGCAGCCGCGTCGCGCGGGTTCGTGCATCTGCGATGAGCCGGCGATGCTATTTGCGTTTCATTGTTTTCATCACGATCTTCGATTGGCATTGCGGCGTTCTCGCACTATCTTTCGAAGAGGAGCGCACTCGAGGCGTTCTTACGCCCTTTGACTGCCGTGACCGTGATTTCGAGCCGATGCTCGCCCTTCAGAGACCTTCACCCATGCTGAAAAAGATTGCTTACTCCCTCGTCGCCTCGGCCCTCGCTACGGCCGCTCTCGCGATCACGGCGACCGCTGATGCGCAAGTCGTCAACGTGCGCACCGACCGAATCACCACTGGGCTGACGTTTCCAACGTTCGTCACCCATGCGCCAGGCGACACCACGCGATTGTTCATTCTGCAGAAGACGGGTGCGGTTCGCATCTTCAATCTCACGACCAACACGCTGCTGGCCACGCCCTTCCTGACCATCGCCGTCACCGGCGGCACCAGCGCCAACGACGAACAAGGTCTGCTCGGTTTGGCCTTCGATCCTGACTACACGGTCAACGGCCAGTTCTACCTGTACTACACCGGCTCTGGGACAAACGTGGTCTCGCGCTACACGCGCTCGGCAGCGAACCCCAACATCGCGAACACCGCAGCCACGGTTCTCTTGTCGTGGTCGGATCCATTCACCAATCACAACGGTGGCTGGATGGGCTTCGGTCCCGATGGCAATCTGTACATCGGTACCGGCGACGGCGGTTCGGCCAACGACCCGAGCAATCGCGCGCAGACCATCGTCAACATGCGCTTGGGCAAGATGCTGCGCATCAAGCCAAAAATCGGCGGAACCACGCCGTTCTACACCAGTCCAAAGTCCAATCCGTTTTACGGCGCCACCACTGGCGACGATGAAATCTGGGCGTACGGCCTGCGCAATCCATGGCGCAACTCGTTCGATCGTCTGACCGGTGACCTCTACATCGGTGACGTGGGACAGAACGCGGTTGAAGAAGTGGACTTCCAACCAGCAGGCGCTGCCGGTGGTCGCAACTACGGTTGGCGCTGCACCGAAGGAAACAACTGCACCGGACTCACTGGATGCACCTGTGGTTCCGCAACGTTGACCCCGCCAATCAAGACCCACGCACACGCGGCGGGAACCAGCGGCGGCTACTGCATCACTGGCGGCTATGTCTATCGCGGCTGCGCGATTCCTAATCTCCAAGGCACGTACTTCTACGGCGATTACTCGAGCAACAACGTGTGGAGCCTGCGCTACAACGGCGCGACCACCACTGAGTTCACCGTGCGCAACACGCAAATCACTCCGTCGATTGACGGCTTCGCAGTGAACGAGATTTCATCGTTCGGTGAAGATGCCAACGGCGAGATTTACATCTGCGATCAAGGCGCGTCTGCGGGCGCGGGTTCGATCTACAAGATTGTTGCTGTGACCGGCGACGCCGTCTGCGCACCTCCATGCGTCGCGGCTGACCTCAACTGCGATGGCGCGGTCAACGGCAGCGACCTCGCGACGCTCCTGGGCAACTGGGGTACCGCGGGCTCTGGTGACATCGATAACAACGGAACCATTGATGCCGCTGACCTTGCAGCGCTGCTTGCAGTGTGGGGTTGATCGGGTGTTGCTGATGTCACTCTCGTAGTGACAACGTTCGAACAAAAACGTTATCGCCGAGGTCTCGCAAGAGACCTCGGTTTTTTTGGATCCGTTACTCTGCGTTGGTGGAAGCACTTCTCTCAATCTTCGCCCCCGAAAACATCCTCGCCTTCTTCACGCTCACCGCGCTGGAGATTGTGCTCGGAGTGGACAACGTGGTGTTTATCGCCGTGCTCGCCGCGCGGCTCCCGCCCGAAAAACAGCGTGCTGCACGGCAGCTCGGTCTGATCGGCGCAATGTTCATGCGCATCGGTCTATTGGCGTGCATCAATTGGGTGCGCAGCCTCACCGGCGAAGTGTTCTCAGGAGTCGTCTTTGGACATCAATTCGACTTGTCGTGGCGAGACCTCGTGCTGCTCGTCGGCGGCTTGGTCTTGCTCTTCAAGGCGACGCGAGAAATCCATCACGTCTCCAACGTTACCCATCTTGATGCCAAGCCCAAGGCGATCAGCTTTACCAGCGTCATCGTGCAAATCATGTTGATGGACCTCGTGTTCTCGCTCGACAGCGTGATCACTGCCGTGGGCATGGTCGAACATCTGCCCACCATGATTCTTGCGGTGATCGCGTCGGTGGGCGTGATGATGTTTGCCGCCGAGCCTATTGGGCGGTTCGTCGAGGCGCGCCGTTCGCTCAAGGTGCTGGCGTTGAGCTTCTTGCTCTTGATCGCGGTGATGTTGATCGCCGAAGGATTGGGAACACACGTTTCCAAGGGCTACATCTACTTCGCGATGGCCTTTGCGCTGGGCGTGGAAATGGTGAACTTTCGCGCGGATACCAAGGCGGCGCGTGCAGCGCAGGCGGCGTTGGAGCGGAAAGAAGCGCTCGAGCCGCGGAGCAGTTGACGCGTGCGTGCTCTGTGAATCATTGAATGCGACGTAACGGTCGCGGCCTTTTGCAAATCGGCTCGAGCGCGTTCGGCGCGCGTCGATCGACGAGAAACTAGCCATGCTCTTGCTGACGCATCTCACGTTGTCTGTGCTCACCTCGTTCCTCACCACGATGTCGCCTGGCGCATCGAGCGTTGTGCAGCAAGCGCCTCCCGCTCGCGCGCCTGCGCCGCCGCAGTTTCCCTCATCAATCGTGATTGAACCGATGGTCGTTGAGTTGGGCGCGATCAAGCCTGGCTCTACTCATCCCGCGAAGTTCATCATCCGCAACATCGGCGCGAAGCCCGTGCGTGTGCTCGATGCAGTCCCCAATTGCAAGTGCACGGCGATCACTCCCGTCAAAGGCAAAGTGATTGAGCCAGGAGCGACACTCGAACTTTCCGCATCACTCGCGGCTCCGCGCGCGCCGGGGATCAAAGAAGCATCGGTGCTGTTGGCGTTTGATCAGTCACCGCCAATAGGTGTGAAAATCCGCGGCGATGTGCAGTTTCCCGTCATCGCGGTGCCGCCGTTTGCTGACGCGCTCAAAGAAGTTGTGCGTGGCACGGTCAAACTTTCTTCGCACGATGGTCAACCATTTCGTGTGACGCGATCAGGAACGAAAGATCCTGTGTTCGTTGGATTCGATCCCGCCAAAGATGCGCCGCGTGCGTCGTATGACATTGTGTGGGACCTCGCGGGCGTTCCCTGTGAGGCGATGCCGTTGTGGTGGTTCGTGTGGACTGATCGCGTGGACTGCCCAGTGATTCCGCTGCGCGTGCGCGATGAATGCACGGGATCGAAAGCGGACATGGGTCGCGCCGCGCGCTTCTGGATTTCCAAAGAGCAACTTGTCGACGCGGGCAACGCGAGTAACGGCAAAGCGCACGAAGTCGAGATCGATCTTGAGCATTACAACCCGCCCAAGAAGGGCGCGGTCGAGCGACCCGATTGGCGCACGGTGAAGTCGGTGCGCTCCTTGTCGCCGTTGGTTGATGCGACGTACATCTCGACACGCGACGTGGGCACTGATGGGGTGATGGTCAAGATTTCCGTGACGCCCAAGGCGCTCGGGCCCATCGAAGGTGAACTGGAAATCGAAACGGCGACGGGCATCGGTCGCGTTCCCTTTACGGTGCACGGCGTTTCGTGAGCGCGCCATCGAGCACATGGTCGAGCAACGCCAACTCCTTCGCCGAACTGCTTCATCAAGCGGCGGAGGTGATGCGCAACTCGCCACTACGCGACAAGTGCGTCGTGCGACTTCCGCGGCGCGGTGAGTTACTCGCGACAGGAGACATTCACGACAACACGCAGCACCTCAACGCAGTGCTGCGCGCCGCGCGACTCGACGAGTCGCCCGATCATCACGTCGTGTTGCACGAACTCATTCACGGCGAGCGACTGGTCAGCGGCATGGACATGAGCCATCGCATGCTGGCGCGCGTGGCGCAACTCGTGCTCGCGCATCCGCTGCAGGTGCATCCGATTCTTGCCAACCATGAGATCGCGCAATATCGCGGTCAACACATTTCCAAAGGCGCGGGCGACAACCTCGAGCTCTTCGATGCGGGACTGGAATATGTCTTTGGTGATGATGCGCAAATCGCCGCCGATGCGATTGGCGTGTTGGTGCGCGCGATGCCACTGGCGATTCTGTGCGACAACGGAGTGATGGTCTCGCACTCGCTTCCGTCGAGCGCGATGATGAAGCACTTCGATGCGCGCGTCTTTGAGCGCGAGTTGTACGACGAAGATTTCGATGGGCCCTACGGCGCGGCGTATCTCATGACATGGGGGCGCGGACAAACTCCAGAGCACCTCGAGTCGTTGGCGCGTGAGTGGGGGCGCTCGCTCTTTATCGCGGGTCATGCGCATGCGCCTTCGGGCATTGATGTGCGAAGTCCCAACATGGTGATTCTCAATTCTGATCACGAGCAAGCGCGCGCGGTGGTGATCGATCTTGCCGCCGACGCACCGACTGCGCAATCGCTGGTCGATCACGCCATCGCGATTCAGTCTTACTTCGATCTTGACGCCAGCAACGAGCGTCCCGCGTGAGCAAGATCGTGCTCGCAATCGATTGCTCACAACGCATGTCGCTGTTGGCCTTGTCCGTTGACGGCGTCGTGCATGAGCGCCGATTCGAAGCGAACTCAGCAGAACCACGCGAACGATTCTGGGATGAATTGCGCGCGTTGCACGCAGACGCAGGCATCACTGCTGCGCAACTCACAGCGATCGCGGTGGCCACCGGCCCTGGCGGTTTCACGGGACTGCGCGTCTCGATTTCGTTCGCGCAGACAGTGGCGTTTGCGCTCGGGATTCCGATAGTTGCACTCCCATCGCCGATTGTGTTTGCCGCGTCGCATGCGAAGCGCGCCGCATCAACTGCAGATTGCTGGCTAGTCGCACTCGCATCGAAGCACGGTGGCGCGAGCATCACACGCGTCGAGCATTGCGCAAAGAACTGCGCTCGTGGTCGATTCATCGAAGTCTCTTCGCAGTGGAGCGACGCGGAACTCTTCGCGCAGTGGTGCGCGCAACTTGGTCACCGTGGAGCGTTGCTCGCGGATGAGCATCTCGATCCGCTGCTCCTCGCGCAGTCACAGTTGCTCTCATTGATCTGCCAACCCATCGTCACTGATGCGACTGCGCTCATTGATCTCGCACGCGCGGCGCTTGCCGCAGGTGAGGCGGTTGATCCCGCGACTGTGCTGCCGCGATATGCGCGTGAGCCCGAGGCCGTGACCAACTGGCGCGCGCGACATCCATCGCGCTGAAGCGCCCCTAAGGCGCGAAACGCTTGAGCGCGTTTTCCAGAGCAGCGCGCAATGATGCGATTTCGCAGCAAAACCCGCAGGAAATGCCGACTTGCGCGGAAACAAACTTTGGGGCGCAGACCTCTCTCGTTACAGATAGAACGCTTCTTCTTCGCCCTGCGCAGAACACGCTGCCCGCGCTTGAGCGAGGCCGTCCAACTTCCGATCTTACCCACGGCATCGTGTGTGATGCCGAGAAAGATGCACGTGCCATTTGACGGCCGTGCTGTTGCGATCGTTGGTGGATACCAACGAGATCGATCACGTGGCCACTGTGGCGCGCGATCCCAAGGAGGCGTTGTGAACCAGTCCAATTCTTCGTCAGATGATTCCGCCGCTTCACGCGCGCATGCTCGCGCCGATCAATCCGCGTCGCTAGGTCAGCCGAATGTGCAAGAGTTTCCCTCGGCGCTGTGCATCGGATTTACCGCGTTGACTGGTGATCGCGTCACCTTACTGCTCGAGAGCGAAGGCCTGACCATCACCCATGTCACCGTCGACAATGCGCTGAGTCGCATCGTCGGAACGCCCATCGATTTGATTTTCGTATCGGAGCGCGTGCCCGCTTCGGTGTATGCGCCGATTGCTGCGCAAGCGCGACGCATTAGTTCGTCGACCAAGTTGCTCGTTGTTGGCGAGCGCCCGCGCGCCGCCGTGTTGCTTGATGCGGTGCGCGCTGGAGCAGTGGATTGGATTGATCTTTCCGCGGAAGACGGCACCCAAGCGTCACGCATTCACGCGGCGCTTGAGCTTGGCCGCGACGAGCGTCGTCGCGAAGAGCGCATCGCGCGACTCAAAGGAATCTGCCGCAAACTCGCAGTGACGCGCGGCGAAATCTCCAAGCAAGTCGATTCGCTCTCCGATGATTTGACTCACGCGTGGAGCGATGTGCGCGAGCGTCTCGATGAAGCCGCACTCGCCGGTGAGTTTCGCGGACTGCTCTCGCAAGAACTCGACGTCGAAGAACTTCTGCGCACCGCGATGCAATATCTCTTGACTAAGACTGGCGCCACCAACGCGGCCGTGTTCTTGCCTGGCTCCAAGCCGACGCAGTTTGGGCTCGGCGCCTATGTGCATTACGACTGCCCGCGCACATCGGCGGCGCCGCTGCTCACGCGCTTGGCTGATGATGTCTGTCCGCGCCTCGCCGCGAGCAACGACATCGTGCGCTTCGCAGATACCGACGAGTTTGTTCGATCGCTCGGCGTCGAGGCTAGTGTGCTCGACGATGCGGAACTCATCGCGTGGCCTGCGCATCACGGCGGCGAGTGTTACGGCGTGTTCTTTCTGTTTCGCAATCGTTCCGAGCCGTTTCGCGATGAGCTCGCGAGCCTCGTCGATGTGTTGCGTCCCGTGTTTGCCGCGCAAATGGCCAAGTTGGTGCGTGTTCATCACCGCTCGAAGTTCGAGTGGCCGCAAATGCGCGGAAGCATCAGTGATGCCAATGATGATTCGGGTGACAGCTCGGAAGAAGAACGCGACGACGATAAGAACGACAGCGATGGTGAGACTTGGCGTCGCGCGGCCTGACGTGATTTGTGGGGCTCATGCGCATTGCGCATGAGGCATCACACGCGCTTGAGCGAGACCAGCACGGTCACGCCGCCAACCACGCGATCACCCTTGACCACGCGCACGCTGGCGATTTCGCTGGTGGGCACGATGAGTTCAGTGGTCGAGCCAAACTTGATCATGCCGTAGCGTTCGCCGCGAGCAAGAGCGCGTCCGCTCACCACCGGACAAACGATGTGGCGCGCGATCTTGCCTGAGATCTGTTTGACGCCAAGCGCAATTCCGCCGGAAGTGCGCAGGCGCATGAGCATCGACTCGTTGACCTTGGCACTCTCTTCGATGCGCACGTCGAGATACTTGCCCGGCGTATGTGTGGTGTCGAGCACGACTGCCTCGCACGGCGCGCGATTGATATGCACATCAAGCACCGAGAGGTAGATGCGCACAATCGTCGCGGGTCCATCCGTGGCCGGGTGATGCGCAACTTCGAGCACCGCACTCACGAGTCCGTCGGCGGGACTAACGAGATCACGCGCGTCAATCGTGGCGGGGCGACGAAACAATGGATCGCGAAAGAACGACGCGAGCGCGAGCCACGCGATTGCAGCGATCGCGGTCAGCCACCACCAATGCAAGAACACACTCGCCGCTGCGGGGATCGCAGCGGCGAGTGTGATGATCATCCATTCACGAAGTCCGTATCGCGTGAGCAACATCAGTGGTGCATCACTCGGTCGCGCGGCCGATGAAGAATCCGACGACGCCGAAGATCGCAGTGACACCCGCAAGGACGCCGATCCAGATCAATTGGCTGTCACCAGAAAGGCTCGCGGCCAACGCTGAACTTCCACCAACTGCGGAGCTCACGATGATGAGCGCGACCACGACCAGCCCGATCGCCGCAGCGACGGTGAGGCCGATGCCAACGCCCGACCAACTGCCGTCGTACGACTCTTGTGCAACCATGAAACCCATCGGTTCCGGTGCAGCATTCGCGTTCGACGAGTTCGACATGTCAGCCGCGCTGAACAGTCCCGTCGCGCCGCCAACGCTGTCGCCGCCGTCGTCCTTGAACGCTTGCTCCATGAGCTCGGCGCCGAGTGCGGTCTCTTCGCTTTCGCGAGTCAGGTCGAGCAAGCCCGAGCCAGAACCAACGGTCTCGAGTCCGATCTCAACCGCGTCGCCGCCCTTGCTGCGCGCGGAAACCGCGGAGACGCCGGTGCGCTCGTTGGCGCGCGAATCCGCGAAGCCGAGGATCGAGTCATCGAGCGGAGTTGCGGGGGATTTGCCCTTCGCGCTGGTGATTGGAACGTGCGTTCCCGAAGCGGCGTGGCTGTCGGCCAGACCGATGGGATCGTGGCTGCCAGGACCGCGATCGTCGCCGGCAAGCATCTCGACTTGCTCAATGCGGAACTTGGTCTGACCCTCGTGCATGACGCGCTGCAGCAAGCCCTTGTCGGCGAGGGTGCTGACCTCGGCGGTGGTCTTCTTGAGACGTGCGGCGGATTCTTCGATGGTAAGGAACGCTTTGCCTGCCATATGGACTCCCTAGAGGGCGAGTGAATACCCGCGCCAAGTTCCGTACGCTACCGAACCCGCGCCGCTGCTGCAAGGACGACAAGGAATGCAAATTTGTCGTGAGCGAGCGAGGGGTGACAGTGCTTTGCTCACCGAAGGTCGTTGGTCGACCGCGCCTCTGAACACCACGCGACGCGATCCCTGCTTTGACCGACACTCGCTCTAAGTCGACGCGTTCTTCAACTGCGACTCGAACGAGTTCGGGCGCCACCTTGCGCATCAAAAAACCCGAGCCCACGAGCACGATCGCGCCACTTCTCGAGGCGTGGTTTCGCGCCTGCGCACGCGATTTGCCCTGGCGGCAAACACGCAACGGCTACTTCGCCTTGGTGAGCGAATTGATGCTGCAACAGACGCAAGTCGCGCGCGTGCTCGAGAAATTTGCGCCGTTTGTGGCTCGATTTCCCTCGCCCGCAGCACTGGCCGCCGCGAGTGAAGACGAGGTCCTTGCGGCGTGGCAAGGCTTGGGCTACTACCGACGCGCGCGTTTGCTGCAGGCCGCCGCGGTGCGCATCGTGGAAGTTCACGGCGGGGTGGTTCCCTCTGATCTCGAGTCGCTCGCGGCTCTTCCGGGAGTCGGGCGCTACACCGCAGGCGCGATCGCATCGATTGTGTTTGGCGTGCGCACACCGATTGTCGACGGAAACGTTTCGCGCGTTTTGCAGCGCGTCGGCGCAAAGGCGGGCGCGAGCAACGACGCCGCCGTGAGCAGTTGGACTTGGGAACGCGCGCGTCAATACGCCTTCGCGGCCGACGATGTCGGAGTTGCCAACGAAGCGCTGATGGAGTTTGGCGGAACGATCTGCACGCCCGCGGCGCCTCGTTGCGGTGCCTGTCCCATCGCGCATTTGTGCCAGGCACATGCGCGCGGACAAGTGGCCCAGATTCCCGCGCCGAAGATTCGTTCTCCGCGCAGCGAAGTGGTGATGGTGTGTGTGCGCGTTACTCGTGACGACGGCGCGGTGTTGCTCGAACAGCGACCCGCGCGCGGACTGTGGGCGTCGATGTATCAACCGCCGACGGTGGCGTTGACGATCGAACCAGCCAAGGGCATCACGCCCGCGCGCGCGGCCAAGGGCATCACACCCGCGCGCGCGGCCAAGTTGGTCGCTATCGCTTGTAAGTGCAAGAAAGTCGGCGAGCTCGAAGTGATCACTTCTCATCGAGTCGTGCGCTTCGTGGTGTTCGAGGCACAACTGCGCGGCGAGTTCCCGGCGGCGAAGCAACTAACTTCTCCATCGCGCGTGTTTGTGTCGCAAGCGAAACTAAGAGAGTTCGCGTTGTCCAACGCAGCGAAGCGAGTGCTGGCGCTCGCGGCGAAATGAACTCGTGCGCGGCGAAGTTAGTTTGCGCGCACAACCAACTGTGTCTGTGTTACGGCGCACGATTCACGCGAGCGCGCGTTCAAACATCGAGGCCGCGCGCAGCAGGGTTTCTTCGGCAAACGCAGGCGCTTGCAGTTGCAGTCCCACGGGAAGCTTAACTCCGCCTTCGTCGGCAAATCCGCCGTTGAAAGAGATGCCGGGAATTCCCGCGATGTTGGTATTCACCGTGTAGACATCACACAGATACATCGAGAGCGGATCCTTCTTGCCCCCGATTTCAAAGGCGGGCACGGGCGAAGTCACCCCGAGAATGACATCACACTTCGTAAACGCGCGATCGAACTCGTCCTTGATCAGACGGCGTACTTGCAACGCGCGCTTGTAATAGGCGTCGTAATAGCCCGAGCTCAAGACATAGGTTCCGAGCATGATGCGCCGCTGCACTTCGGGACCGAAGCCTTCGGCGCGACTCTTGCAATAGAGCGTCTCGAGGTCGTCGCCCGGCGCGAGTGTTGCACGATGTCCATAGCGAATGCCGTCAAAGCGCGCGAGATTACTCGACGCTTCCGCAGGCGCGATCACGTAATAGATCGAGATTCCCAGCGGTGTGAGCGGCAAATCGACATCAACGATTTCCGCGCCCATCGCACGGGCGGCGACGATTGCCTGCTCGAGTACCGCGGCAACAGAAGGCGCATTGTCGCTGCTGCGATATTCGCGGGGAACTCCCACGCGCAACTGCTTCAGCGGAAGGTGGACTTTGTCGGCCAAGGTTACAACGGGCATGTCGGCGCAGGTCGAGTCGTGGGGATCGAGTCCGCACAGCGTGTCGTACACCAGAGTGGCATCGGCGATGGTGCGCGCGAAGGGACCGATCTGGTCGAGGCTCGAACCAAACGCAACGAGGCCGTAGCGCGAGACGCGTCCATAGGTTGGTTTGAATCCAACACAGCCGCAAAGCGCTGCCGGTTGACGAATCGAACCGCCGGTGTCCGAGCCCAGTGCGGCATCGCAAAACTTCGCCGCCACTGCCGCGGCGCTTCCGCCCGAGCTTCCGCCGGCCACGCGGGTGAGATCCCAGGGATTCTTGGTTACACCAAATGCGCTGTTCTCGGTGGAAGAACCCATCGCGAACTCATCAAGATTGGTCTTGCCAATCACGATGGCGCCCGCGGCATACAAGCGAGTCACCACCGTCGCATCAAAGGGCGAGCGATAGTTGGCCAACATCTTTGAGGAACAAGTGGTGCGGCCTTCGCGCATCACGATGTTGTCTTTCATTGCAATGACCGCGCCTGCAAGCGGCCCCGGATTTTTTCCGGCGGCGACATCGGCATCAATCGCATCGGCGCGTGCGCGTGCGGCGTCGCTGTGCACTTCATTGAAGGCGTGGATTGCGCCGTCACGCTGGGCGATGTTTGCGAGATACATCTCGACGCGACTGCGCGCAGTGACGGTTCCTGCGGCAACTTCAGCGCACAATTGCGTGAGAGTCTTGGTGTCGCTGCTCATGCGTCGCCTCCATCAGCAAGCACCTTGGGAACGGCGAGAAAGCGGCCTTCAGTTGCAGGTGCGTTGCGCAAGAAATCGCTGACATCCATCGCAGGCTTGGGCTCATCGGCATCGAGGCGATTCACGATGTGCAATGGGTGCGCCATCGGCTCGACGCCGTCCACCGCCACTGCTTGCAACTGCGCAATATGGCCGAGAATCGTCGAAAGTTGCGTACGCATGCCCTCGACGGCGTCGCCGTCAATGGCCAATCGTGACAACTTGGCAACGTGGAGAACTTCTTTGGTTGTGAGTTCTGCGTGGCTCATGTTCGCGCGGCTCCCGAGGCGTTGACTCGCGTGTGACCTAGTTTGCAATCGAGGCGCGAAGGTAACACAACCTCTTCCAAGTGGCGGTGCCGCAACATGTGCGCGCTATCCTTTGTCTCTTCCTTTACGACAGCAAGTTCCATGACATCACACAAGTCGCCTCTTCGCATTCTTCCTCTGCTCACACGAGGTGTTGTTTCGATTGCATGCATCGGCGCGGGCATCGGGATTTACGCATGGCTTTACTACGCGCGCGCGCAGCCTTCAGCGAGTGATCCCGCGATGACCGGTCGCCTGCGCTTGCAGGTGACGACTCCGATTGAGCAAGCGGTTGGCCGACATTTTCGCGCGTTTGGACAAGCGCGCGCGGTCAACGTTGCTGATGTTCCCGCGCGCGTCACTGCGACGGTGATCAGTGTGCATCCCAACTATCGCGAAGGCGCGACGGTTGCCGCGGGCGACGCGTTGGTCTCGCTCGACAGCGAAGATTTTCAGCGACAACTCACGATGAGCGACGAGGCGTTGCGCGGAATCGATGCGCGCCTTTCGATGCTCGAACTTGACACTGCCAACGCCAAGCGCACCCTCGAGTTGGTCGAAGAGGACGCGCGACTTGCGCAAGCAGATTTCGAACGCGTGAAGGCAGCAGCAGCGCAAGACGCAGCCATTGCCCGCGAAGTTGATCGCGCGCGCGGCGGAGCGATCAGCGCCGAGCGCGCAGTGACCGCGGCGCGCGCGGCCTACAACAAACTTCCCTTCGAACGCACCGCGCTCATCGCCGAGCAAGCGCGTCAGCAAGCCGCGCGAGAACTGGCGCGCGCATCAGTCGAACGCTCCACCATTCGCGCGCCCATCGCGGGAATTTTGCAGTTGGCGCAATTGGATGTTGGTGAGATGGCCGCGCCCGGCGTCGTCGTTGCGCGCGTGGTCGATCCCACGATGATTGAGATTCCGATTCTGTTGCCCGCGTTGGCGCGCGAGTTCGTGCGCGTGGGCGACAGCGTTGCGCTGCGGGCTGATCGCGCGGGCAGCGAAATGGTGGAAGCGCGCATCACCCGCATCGCGCCTGAAGATGATCCCGCAACGCGCACCATGACGGTGTTCGCGGAAACTGCGGGTTCAACCGCACTCGCGCCGGGCGCGTTTGTCGAAGCGGAAGTCGCGTCGGCTGCAACCGCCGCGCGCACCATCGTTCCGCGTCGTGCAGTGAACGGCGGACGCATCGTGACGATTGAGAACGGCGTGGCCCACGCATTGGCCGTCGAAGTTGAGTTTGCGATTTCGGGCGCGCTTGCGCACGATCTTCCCGACACCGAGTGGTTGGTGCTCAAGGGTTCGATTCCTAGCGCGACCATGATTGTGCTCGACGGATCTCGACGCATTCGTGAAGGCGCGACGGTCGAAGCGGTGAAGCCAGGAGCACAACCGGCAACGAGCGATGCGGCTCCTGCGTCTTTGGACGCTTCCAACTCAACCGCCGCAACATCAACGAACTCGTCTTCAACGCCAACACCTGCAACGCCTTTGACGAACTAACGCCATGGACTTCATTACTTTCGGCGTTAAGCGTCCGGTGTTTGGCAGTCTGCTCATGTGGTTCATGGTGATCGCAGGAGTCGCCGCACTGTTGTTGATGCGGCGCGAGTTTTTCCCTGCGATTGAGCCAGAAGCCGCGCGCATTGCCCTTCGCTATCCCGGCGCGAGTCCCGCCGAAGTCGAAGAGTCGATGGCGCGCAAAATCGAGGACGCGGTCTTTGATGTCGAAGGTGTGAAGAAGGTTTCGTCGAATCTCGTCGAAGGCGGCGGCGCGATTGTCGTGGAGTTTGATGATGGCGCCGACATCGATCAAGGACTCGATGACATTCGCATCGCGGTTGATTCGCTCAAGGATCTTCCGCCTGAAGCGGAACGCATTCGCGTCACTGAGCTCAAGCCGAACTTTCCTTGCATCATCATTTCGCTCTACGGCGATGTCGGTGAAGAGTCGCTCAAGCGCGCGGCGCAACAAGTGGGCGACGATCTGCGTGCACTCAAAGGCATGGGCGCGTTGATCATGACCGGCGCGCGCGATTATCAAATTCGCGTCGACGTCAATCGCGCGGCACTCGCGCGTCAGGGAATGCGACTCTCGCAATTGGCCGATGTAGTCAACGCATGGATGGCCGAAGTTCCTTCGGGCACGATGCGCACTGGCGGCACCAACATCAGCGTGCGCACGCTCGGTGCAGCCGAACGCGCCGATGCAATTCGCGCCATTCCGCTGAAAGCCAGCACTTCGGGACAAGTTGTGACCGTGGGCGATGTCGCCACCGTGGTTGATGGTTTCGCCGACGAACAAGTCTCGCGTCGTTTCAACGGAAAGCCCGCGACCAGTTTGGTCGTCTTCAAAACGACAGATGAGGATGCAGTACGCATCGCGGAAATGGTGCGCGGTTACGTCGCGGCGCGACAAGGAATTCCTCTCGAGCCAGGAAGTACATGGAATCGCCTCACTGGACTCATCGGCGGATCCGATCGCGAACGCGGTTACGCCTGCGGTGAAGAAGCCAATCGTCGCACTCCGATTAGTTGCAGCATCGCTGCGCACAACGATCTCGCGCGCATCATCGAAGGTCGTCTCGATCTTCTCACCAGCGACGCGCTGCAAGGCTCGGCGTTGGTGCTCATCGTGATGGTGCTGTTCATGAATGTGCGCGCGGCGTGGTGGGTGATGTCGGGAATCTTCGTGTCGATCGGTTGCACCGTGCTGGCGATGTGGGCGCTAGGCGTCACGCTCAACATGGTGACCATGTTCGGTTTGCTCATCGTCGTGGGCATGCTTGCCGACGACGCGATCGTGGTGGCGGACATCATCATTCAGCGCAGCGCGCACGGCGAAGATCCCGACGAGGCGGCAATTCGCGGCACCAAGAGCGTGTTTTGGCCCATCGTGGCTAACGCGAGCACGATCATTCTTGCGTTCTTGCCGTTGGCTTACATCGCAGGACGCATGGGCGATTTGCTCAGCGCGCTTCCCATCGTCGCGGCAGTCGCGTTGGCTTCGAGTGTCGTTGAGACGATGGTGATTCTTCCGTCGCACATGTCACACACCATTCATGGAATGCGCGAGCGGCGCGCGCACGGACTCGCGCGTCATTGGGGACGATTCGAAAACTGGCGCGAAGACGTGTTCGTTCCGCGCGTGCAAGCCTTCTACCTCCGTGTTTGCCGCTACTGCGTCGAGCACCGCTACATCGCCACCAGCGCCACCATCGGCGTGCTGATCGCGAGTTTGGGTTTGGTCGCGGGCGGACAATTGCCCTTCGTGTTTCTTCCCGCAGAAGACACCGAGACGGTGATCGTTGACATTCGACTTCCGATTGGTTCGACGCAATCAGCGACCGCCGAAGTGGTGAAGCGCTTTGAACGCGCACTGGAAAAACCTGCGGAAATCAGCGGTTATTCATCGATCTTGGGGCAGAGCACTAATTTCGAAACTGGTCAACCCGATGCCGCTGCGGCACACATCGCGCAGATCTTTGTTGAACTCACGCCGGTCGAATTGCGCTCACGCGATTCCGGCACGGTGCTCAACGAAGTGCGCGCCGCCATTGGCACGGTCGATGAAGCGGAGAGCGTGACGTACGCCGAAATTTCTGGCGGTCCTGCGGGATCCGACATCACCTATCAAGTGCGTTCGTCGGATGCGGTACTCGCGCGCGAGGCAGCGGATCGCTTGCGCGCTGCATTAGGGAAATTCGCAGGCGTGCATTCGATCAACGATGACGACTTCAGCACGCAACGCGAGTTGCGCGTGAAGCTGCGTGAAGGCGCCGCGGCGATGGGTCTGACCACCGCCGATGTCGCGCGACAAGTGCGCGGCATGCTCTTTGGGCTCGACGCGCACACGTACTCCGCGGATCGCGAAGACATCGACGTGCGCGTTCGTCTCGACGAAGCGTCGCGCGCGCGCATTGACTCGATCACTGATCTGTGGATCGCCACGCCTGCAGGTGGCCGCGTGCCTCTTGCTGAGGTCGCCGATGTCAGCGAAGAAAATGGTTACGCCGCAGTGAAACGCGTCGATCGCGAACGCGCGATCACGGTCACGGCCGACTGCGCGCAAGGAACGATTCCTGAAGACATCACGCGCGCGCTCGCCGATGAGCTTGCCCTCATTCACCAAGATTTGCCCGCGGTGGACATTTGCGAAGCGGGGCGGCAGAAAGATCTCACCGACGCGTTCAGTTCGCTGCCCTATTCGTTTCTTGCGGCGTTGCTGCTGATTTACGTGGTGCTCGCGTGGTTGTTTGGAACGTACTCGCAACCATTCGCGGTGATGATCGCGATTCCATTTGGACTGATCGGTGTGGTGTGGGGCCATCTCTTCATGGGCTATCAGTTGACGTTCCTGTCGCTGATCGGCGCGGTGGCGCTCTCAGGAATCGTGGTCAACAACTCGCTGATCTTGGTGGAGTTCGCCAACGAGCGCATGCGCGGCGGCGAGCGTTTGCAAGACGCGTTGCTCCATTCGGGCGCGATGCGTTTGCGTCCGATTCTGCTCACCACCGGCACGACCATCTTCGGCATCTTGCCGCTGTTGCTCGAGCAGTCGTTTCAAGCGCGCTTCTTGATTCCCATGGGGATCAGTATCGCCGCGGGTTTGCTCTCGGCCACCGTGTTGACGCTCATCATTCTTCCAGCGAACCTCATGATCATCGACGATATGCGACGCGCGCTCCGCACCTTGTGGAATGGCAGCGATGAAGATTCGACGCACTCCGACGGCGAGCATGGTGAGTCAACCCGCGAGGCGTGATCAACGCACGAAGCGTGAGTCGCGACGAGCGCGTTACACTCGCTTCATGCGGATATCAAAGGACTTTCCTAAGGACGGCGTCATCGTCGGCGTCGATCTCGGCGGCACCAACATGCAGATCGGCGTGGTCAACGCTGAAGGCGAAATCATCGGTCGCTGTAAGCGCAAGACCAAGGCGCAGGATGGTCGCGACACCGTCATCAGACGATTGTGTGAAGGAATCACGCGAGCACTCGATGACGCGAAAGCTCCGCGTGACCGATTGATGGGCGTTGGGATTGGCGCGCCTAGCGCAGTCGATTTCGCGCAAGGCATCGTGATCAAGGCGGGCAATCTCGGTTGGGAAAACGTGCCGCTGCGCGACATTCTCGCCAAAGAACTCGGCTGTTCGGTGGAGTTGGACAACGATGTCAACGTCGCCGCGTGGGGCGAAGCGCAGTTAGGTGCGGCGCGCGGCAAAGACAACACGCTGGCGGTGTGGGTGGGCACTGGTGTCGGCGCGGGATTGGTGCTCGACGGAAAGTTGTGGCGCGGTCCTGGTCACACTGCGGGTGAGATCGGACACGTGGTGCTGTTTCCCGGCGGTCAACCTGGTTTCATGACTGTGGAAGACATCTGCTCGCGCACAGGCATCGTCAACGCGCTGCGGCGATTGATGCCCATGTATCCCGACTCGGCGCTTCATCGTCTGCTGTTGGAAAAATCAGATGAAGGCGGAAGTGGGATGATCAGTTCGTCGGTGATTGCACGCGCGTACGAGCGCAGCGACGAACTCACGATTCGCGTGGTCAACAAGAGCGCTGAGTTTCTGGGCGTCGCGATCGCCAATATCGTCACCATGCTTTCGATTGACTGCGTTGTGCTCGGCGGAGGAGTCACCGAAGCTCTCGGCGAGGTCTACGCCACGCGCGTGCGTCGCAGCTTCGAACGCACCGTGTTTCCCGCGGTGTTGCGCAAGACCGAGATTGTCGTGAGCACGCTGCGCGATGACGCGGGCGTGCTCGGCGCGGCGATGTTGGTGGCGTAACTCACACAAAGTCTTTGCGCGCATCGACACACAGAGACATCTATGACGCAGCCACTCGACACCGTTCTCGCCGCGCTTGATCGCATCGCACCACTGCGTCTCGCAGAGTCATGGGACAAAGTCGGTTTGCTCGTTGCGGGCGATGGTCGTGCGATCACGCGTGTGTTGTTCGCGATTGACGTGTTGCCGCACGTTTTGCAAGAAGCGCGCGCGCTCGAGGCGCAACTCGTCGTCGGCTACCACCCGTTGTTGTTCAAGCCGCTCGAACGTCTCGACGGCGCGACGTGGCAAGGCGCAGTTGCGCTTGACGCGGTGCGCGCGGGAATCGCGATCTACTCGCCGCACACCGCGCTCGATAGCGTGAGCGGTGGCATCAACGATTGGCTCGTTGAATGCATGTTGGGCGCGCCGTCGGATCAGCCAAGGTTCGACATCCGCGCGATTGCTCCAGCAGCGGCCGCTTCGGCGCACACCCACAAACTCGTTGTCTTCGTTGCTCAAGAGGCGTGTGAACGAGTGCGCGCAGCACTCGCGCACGCCGGAGCAGGGCGCATCGGTCATTACACGCAATGCAGTTTTTCGTCGGAAGGCGAAGGCACATTTGAGGGCAACGACGCGAGCAATCCCACGGTGGGCACATCGGGCCAACTCGAGCGCGTGCGCGAAGTCAAACTGGAAATGCTGTTGCATAAACGCGCGCTTGCCGACGTGGTGACGGCACTTCGAACGGCGCATCCTTACGAAGAACCCGCGTTTGATCTCATCGCGATTGATGCTGCGCCAGGAGATTCGCGTGTGGGAAGTGGACGCATCGTGCGAGTAGAAATCCCTGTGACTGCACAGGAAATCGCACGAAAGTTAGAACTCGCACTGGGCAGTGGTCGAATCGAAAGAACGAGGCCGCGCATCGCGCAACCTGCCGCGCAGCACCACGCCATCGCGGTGTGTGCGGGAAGTGGTGCCAGCCTCATCGAAGCGGCGTCCGTGCAAGGCGCGACGCTCTTCGTGACCGGCGAAATGTCTCACCATGACGTTGTTCGCGCGCACTCTCTTGGCCTTGAGGTTCTCCTCGCCGGCCACACCAACACAGAACGCGGCTATTTGCCGCGATTGGCGCGCGCTCTCACCGAGCAGTGCGCGGACGTTGAGTGCATCGTTTCGATCAGCGACACGGAAGTGTTGCTGCGCGACAGCGACGATTGAAGCGACGCGCGCGTCGCGTACACATCGCTTGCGCATGAGCGCGTCGCGTAAACATCGCTTGCGCATGAGCGCGTCGTCTGCTCCCACATCAATTCATGATCGCGATTTCTTGCGATCTTCATCGATGGGACTTGAAAGGTCTCACCGCTTGACAGACTATTCCTTTGTCAACGGTCAGATCAGCGTAGTTCCAGCCACAGGAGGGCTTGCATGCTGAACGAGAATCGCACGGATGCGGCGTCTATCGCCTCAGACTCTGGTCACGACTCGAAGGTCGTCTCGACTAAAAAGTCGAGCGCCGAGTCCACTACCAAACCGGCAAAGAAAACTCGCACCGAAGCCACTCGTGATGCAGTCACGATGCGCAAGCATTTCGTGCTCGACACGAATGTGCTGCTTCACAACGCGGGCTCCATCTTCAAGTTCGCCGAACATGAGGTGGTCATTCCCCTCGCGGTGATCGAAGAGCTCGACGGATTCAAGAAAGGCAACGACGAAACGGGGCGAAACGCGCGGCAAGTGACGCGCGCGCTCGATCGGTTGCGCAGTCAAGGCGCGCTGTTTCAGGGTGTGGTGTGGAACGAGCAGGGCGGATCGATCCGCGTCGCTCGATGCGATGCGCGCACGCCGTTCGCGCTTGATCTCGACAAGGCGGACAATCGCATTCTCGCCGTCGCGAGCGAGTTGCATGCGGCGGGGCATCGCACCATCTTTATCTCCAAGGACATCAACGCGCGCGTGAAGAGTGATGCACTGGGCATCGCCGCCGAGGACTTCGAAGCCGATCACATCGTCAGCGATTTCCTGCACGCGGGTTACATCGTGATGAAGGTGCCCGGCGAGATCATCGACGAGCTCTACGACGAACGGCAGCTGCGCATCGAACGCTTGATGGAGTTTGAAGCGACCGCGCCCGACGGACAACGCGTGGAAGTCGAAGCGGTGGCGAATCAATTCATCATGCTCGTCGACGCGATGGATGAGCATCACACTGGGCTCGCGCGCATGCTCGCTGATACCGGTGCGGCGATTCCGGTGACGGGTCCGCGCAAGCCGGTCTACGGCATCATGGGTCGCAACGTGCAGCAGACGATGGCGCTTGAGTTGCTGCTTGATGACGATGTCAAAATCGTCACCCTCACGGGTCCTGCGGGAACAGGCAAGACACTGCTGGCGCTTGCATGCGGCCTGCACAAGACACTCAAAGAAGAGCGCTTCGACAAGCTGCTCACGGCTCGTCCGATCATGCCGTTGGGCCGCGATATTGGCTATCTCCCAGGCGACAAGGACGAGAAGTTGTCGATGTGGATGCAGCCGATCTTCGACAACATTTCCTATCTGCTTTCAACGCGCGGCAGTCACTCCGACGAGCGCCCCGAGAGTCGCACCGCTGAGCAACGACTCGATCAACTCATGGCTACGGGCCGCGTGGTGCTTGAGCCGCTCACCTACATTCGTGGTCGTTCGATTCCGCATCAGTTCATGATCGTTGATGAGGCGCAGAATCTTTCGCCTCATGAGATCAAGACCATCGTGTCGCGCGTTGGTGATGGAACCAAGATTGTGTTGTGCGGCGACGTGTTGCAAATCGACAACCCTTATCTCGACGCGGCCAGCAACGGTCTTGCGCATTGCATCGAGCGCATGAAGGGTCAGCGCATCGCGGGACATGTCTCGCTTTCGAAGACGGAACGCTCGCATCTGGCCAGTCTCGCTGCAGAGATTCTGTGAGAGCTTTGCGCGCAGTGTGAAGCAGTGTGAATCAGGGTGAATCACGCTGAGGCAAGCCAAAAAAATGCTGGCGCGTTCGAAACTCCGAACGCGCCAGCATGTTTTTTGTGGCGAACGAGAATGTGCGCACGCGTGATTCAGTCGCGACTGTTGAACATCGCGGCAACGCGGAAGGCAAGTTTGAGCGACTCGAGATACACCCACGCGAGCGTCACGATCAGGCCAAACGCGAGCATCCACTCCATCGACTTCGGCGCGCCCGCAGCAACGGCTTCATCAATCTGCGCGAGGTCGACCAAGAGCCACAGCGACGCGAGGATCAAGATGGCCGCGTTGAGGCCCATGCCAATCCACGCCGCGCTTCCGCCACCAAACGCATCGCCGAGATTCACGAACGGCACTGAAACGCCGAACATACTCACGACGAAACTCAGCAACATCGCCACGCACACGCCCATGGTCACCATCGCGAGCACCGACTGAAAGCGCGGTCCCGCGCGGATGATTCCAAACGTGTGCAGCGCCAACATCGAAGCCATCAGACTTCCCGTGATGATGAACGCTTGCAGCGCCAATCCACCAGCGACGGTGATGCCCTGCGCGAGCAGCATTTGCTCAAGGCCGAAACTGAGCGCGCCCAAGAACACGCCTTGCGTGATCGAGTAAATCGGCGTGCCGATCATCGCGGCCTTCGGATTAGCCATCATCACGAAGAACAAAATCAGCGAGATCACCATCGAGGCAATCGCGCTGATCCACAAGACCGCCGGGTAGTCCTTGACCAACGCGTAACCCACTGCGCCCGCGCCAACCGCGAGGATGGTGCAGAAGCTGGTCTTGGCCATCACACCTTGCACTGACGCGACGTTGGTGCGCGTCGCGCCACCTTCTGCGGCAAAGATGCGACCGAGTGACTGTTCAGAAAGAACGGGATTGGAAGAGGAAAGAATCGACATAGGTAGATTGTAGATCGGCTCGATTCGTCGCGTGCGACGAGGGATTTTCTCCAGCCGAGTTTTCGCAGAGGATCGCGTCTGCGCCGAGAGTTTGGCTTGCGCAGGAGACAGCGTCACGTCAATGGTTTAGGCGCGATTAAGAATTGGCTCCCATCGAAGAGGAGTGCGCCAGTTCTCGATCAACGCATGAGCGCATCTGCGGTTGGCGGGTGTCCGTGATTCGTGTGGAGATCCAATCCCCGCTCGCTTCACGCTGCTCTGCGCACAGCGTCCTCTACAACTTTTGCGCGACTTGCGAGCGCCTAGTGACGCCGAGTTTTCGGAAGACGCGTCGCACGTATGTGGCGACAGTGTTGGGCGACAACTTGAGCCGCGTTGCGATCGCTGCATTGGTGGAACCAAGCGCCATCTGCTCCGCAACGGCGTATTCGCGCGCGGAAAGAAGTTTGTCTGCCGCGTTCGTGACGGTTTCCTTCCAGTAGCTTTCGTTGCGCTTAGAAAGCAAATGGACCGTGGCCATCGGATGCACTCCTGGCAGCAGCGGTTGAAGATCGAGTGCGATGTGGTAGTTGCAGTCGCGCGATTGAGGCGCGTCTGCGGCATTCCCCGAACTCGGCTCGATGCCAGTACGGCTTTCGATCCACGCGAACATCTGGTTGAGCTTGTCCCACAGCACCTTCACGTCCTCCTTGTTCAGGCGAACTTGCAGCCGTGCGATGCAGTTAGCGTCTTTGCCGGGAATCTGCTCGGACACCGGTTTGAACTTCGACTCGACCTCGTGTTTTCGATCGCTGTCGATCATGCGAAAGATCGACTGCCTAATTTCCTCGTCGTGCGGATCGCCCTCGCGGTAGAGGATGGTCAACGAATCGCATGCGACTTTCCAAGTGGTGCTGCGCCTGTCCTTGTTGCACGGAACACGCACGAGCAGACCGGCCGCCGTCAGGCTGTCGATGCAGGTTCGCACGTGCGCTTGCGTCTCGCGTAGTTGCGCAGCGACTTCGGCGACGGAGCACGCACAATCGCTCGAGCGAATTGCTTGCCAGACGCAGAGGTTCTTTGAGTCCCCCACAGCTTTGACGAGCTCGGGCGAGCGGATGTCGAAAAATTCGCTGGCTGGATTCGGAGTTTCGTCGTGCATGGTGGAGCGAAGCGCGAACGCTTCGCAAGAGTCATCGACGGCACGCCTGATTGTGCTGCAACCTATTCTTTCGCCTTCCTCATGGCTTCGCCGGCAGTTTGGTGATGAGCGGGAAGCGGTAGCTCGCAAGCTTCGCGTCATCGGGAATCAGCTCGCCCGATTGATCTTCGACGACTTCCGATCCGTCGCACACAGAGTCGGGGCACGGAAGAATCGACGGCGGGAGGTCGCCCGGCTGCGCGGCGTAGATGCGGAAGATGGGCCAGAACTCCGAGTTGAGCTCCGTCGCGTTGGGATAAATCGTTTGCAACCAATCCTGTGATGGCGTGGGGATCCAGTTCTCCACGAACGCGCCCTTGATATTTTCAATGCTGTTCGCGAACCAGATCGTGTAAGAGCCATCCTCGTTGCCTTCCGCGTCGAGGTTCTGTCGCAATTGTTTCTTCAGGATCTCTGTGGAACCCAGTTGCGAGACCGGTTGCACAAAGCCCCAAGTGAGCTTCGAGGTCCCTTGCGTCAAGGCAACGACGGTGCCCGCCTCACCCGAGTATTGAACCGGCGTGCCAGGATCGCCCACGGCAGTCGAGAGTTCCTGTGTCCAGGTCGCACTGATTTGGAAGGTGACGGTGGATCCGTCGGCGCTGACCGTTGGATCATTGACGAGAAAGTATGCGATCCGCGGCTGCAGTCCGTACTCCGCAGCAGTCTCACCAAAGAGCACAGGCGAACTCGCGCGAAGGCTTGATCCGTACGGCACTTTCGCGGTGATGGTGTTTGACTTCGTGTTGACCGAGAGCACCTCGGTTTCCGACTGCGAGTAGTGGGTGTTGAGCACGCTCGCTTGACTGAGGCAAGGGCAGACCGCCTCACCCTTGCCAGGTTGATAGACCGTCACCGACCAGAATCCCACCGCCGAGCCATCGGCGTAACGCTCAAGCGGGGGCTCGATGCCGTCAGCGGGGAGCGCGCCATCCGACGGCACGATCGTGAGCGTGTAAACATTGTCGCCCGTGAGCGGATCTGTGCTGTTCGCTTCGGTGAACTGCGCGGCGTAGAGACCGTCCGCGACCAGACTCGGGAACCCGCCCGAGATCACGCCCACAGCGCGCGTTTGGTAGCCCGCGATGGTGTTCTCGTAGGTGCCCCACTTGGAATTTTTGTAGGTCCACCAGTTCATCGACGCATCAGAAGGAGCGCCGAGGTTGTCCTGAATGTGCTGGATTCCCGCGTCGAAACCTTCTTGCAGCCATTGCAGTTGCTCCGGGCCCCAGTTGCAAGGGACGCGATATCCAGCTTCGGAGAGTCCGATCGGTGCGAGAAGCGTGAGTGCGCCGAGTTGGCCCGCGGATGGCGCGTAGTAGGTCTTGTTCGCGCCCGGTTGCGGGACGATGTAGAGGGGAAGCGCGATGAGGGGCGTGCCGCCGAGGCCAGTCGATTGCGTGGGAAGATCGTTCAACTCCAACGCAGCGCCGACCTGCTCGAAGAACTCGACGGCGTCCATGGGAGAGTTCTGCCACTGCGCGGCTTGTGCGATTTCGGCGTCGGTTGGTGACTTGATAGCGAACGACTTTGGAGCAACGGGGCCAGAGGTGAGAAACTCCTCGAGGGTGTTCAACCTAAAGCCGTAAGCCACATTGAGGAGTGTGTTGTAGGCGC
>QWPW01000004.1 GCA_003671025.1 Planctomycetota bacterium | reverse complement strand
ACTGGGAGAAGCATTTCGAGTTGTCGTTCGATCCTGACACCGCGCGCGCCTATCACGATGAAGATCTCGACGTCGACACGGACTTCTGCGCGATGTGCGGACACGATTGGTGCAGCGTGCGCATCTCCAAGGAAATCCAAGAGTTTGCCAGCGGTAAGGAAGAGGAGTACCAGCGCGGCAAACCCGTGAAGAGCGCGGCACTCACGGAAGAGCAGCAAGAAATCCTCGCCAAGCGCGGAGTGCTCAGTCCCGACGAGATTCACAAATTGGCGTCGAAGACCAAGCGCGCAGTCGGAGCCGAGTCGGGCGAGAAGGGCTCGTGTCACTCAGACTACGTCGACCCCGAAACCGCGCACGCATTGCAGAGCGACAAGGTCGGCGAGTTGGTGCAGGTCAATCTCGCACCGGCGTTCAACATCATCAAAGATGATCGCGTCATCTGAAGTAAGCGCGACGAGAACGATCGCGTGTACGCGTTTGTTCTCGTCGCGACCTGATGAGCATCACCTGTTCGATCAGCGGCGCTTACTTCGACGAACGTCGAGTCGTGGTTGGCTGCATCGCGCGCTCGATCGCATCGGGATCCTTGATGATCGCCGCGGTGAGATTCACGCCGCCCGCTTTCTTGGTGACCAAGATGTCGTCTTCGATGCGCACACCGAAGTTCTCGCTCGGCAGATAGATGCCTGGCTCAATGGTGATGACCGCGTTGGCGGGGATCGGGCCGTCAGGCGTGATGTCATGCACCTCAAGACCAAGATGATGTCCTGTGCCGTGGAAAAACGCATCGCCGTAACCGGCCTTAGTGATGACATCGCGCGCTGCTGCGTCGATGGCCGCGAAGGTCGTTCCCGCTTTCGTCGCGGCGATGGCGGCGAGTTGCGCCTTGAGCACGATGTCGTAGATCTCGCGCTGGCGCTTGGTGAACTTTCCATTCACGGGATAGGTGCGCGTGACGTCGCACGCGTAGCCCATGTACTCCGCGCCTGAGTCGATCAGAATCAAGTCGCCGCTGGCGAGCGGTGCGTGATTGCCGTGATAGTGCAACACCGTCGCGTTGAATCCTCCGCCGGCAATGGTGTGGTACGCGGGCTTGCGCGCGCCATTCGAGCGATAGCCGTGCTCGGCGAGTTCTTGCACATCAAACTCGGTGATGCCGGGCTTGATTCCCGCAAGCACCGCGGCGTAACCAGCGGCGGTGATGTCTGCGGCGCGTTGCATGAGCGCGACTTCCGCGGGCGACTTCGCGGCGCGCATGATTGCGAGCATCGCGGTGTGATCAATGATGCTCGAGCCAGGGATGCGCTCGGCACACTTGCGAAACACATCGAGGTCAGGTGAGACAGGCGACGTGTGCGCAGCGAGCGGATGAAGCAGCGCAAACTTCTTGGCGCGCTTGGCGGCATCAAGCAGAAAGCGCGGCAACGCCGTCGTGCGCATGATGGTGGAGACACCGTATTTCGCTTTCAACGCCGAAGAAATCTCCATTCGGAAGCCATCCCACTTTTCCAACTCGGGATTGAGCGGCTTGAGAAAGAGAATGATCTTGCGCGCGTCGACGGGATTGAGCGGATCGAACAACAACGCCGCGCCCGGCTCATCGGCGACACCAGTGAGGTAGCGAAAGTTCGCGTTGGCGCTGAACTCACCGTGAATGCTCGCATCCATATCACCCGCAAACGCGAGCGCGACAGAGTCCTTGAGTTGGGCGAGGACGGCAGCGCGGCGAGCGGCGTATTCGGTCGCGGCAAGTGAAAGAGAATCGGTCATGTACGCAGCGTAACGGCTGCATACATGACCGATTTGGTCTCTTGATCGTGTCTCAAACACATCGGCTTTCACCGACGCGCGTTGCATCAATGATGCTTGGGCAACACAGTTCCCGGAGGAGCCTCAGGCACACCAACGCCAAAGTGGCGACGCATGGAATAGAACATGTAGAAGAAGCTCGGGACCACCAACTGATCCATCAGCGTTGAACCCAGCATGCCGCCGAGGACGACGATGCCGATGGAGTGACGAGCTTGCGCGCCCGCACCAGTTGCCACCACCAGGGGAAGAATGCCGAGGATGAACGAGAAGCTCGTCATCATGATCGGGCGCAAACGCAGTCGTGATGCTTCGCTGGCCGCGTCGATCACCGACTCGCCCGTGTCGGCGCGAACTTTGGCGAACTCCACGATGAGAATCGCGTTCTTCGCCGCCAGTCCAACCAACATGACCAATCCGATTTGCGCGTACACATCAAGCGCTCGGTGAGTGATGTGCAGCGCGATCATCGCGCCCAACACTGCAAACGTCACCGCAAGCAACACGTTGAGCGGCAACAACCAACTCTCGTACAGCGCGGCGAGCAAGAGGAAGATCGCGACCAGTGCCAATCCGAAGATGATCGGCGCAAGATTGCCCGCGAGCACTTCTTGATAGGTCGTGCCCGTCCACTCGTAGGTGTAACCCTCGGGCAGCGTGGCCTTGGCGACTTCATCGATGGCAATGTTGGAGTCGCCCGAGCCGAATCCCGGCGCGGTGCTGCCGTTGATCTGAATCGTGTTGTAGAGGTTGTAGTGCGTCGCGTTGTCGGTCGCCGTTTTGATGCGGGGATAGGCAAACGACGCGAGGGGGACTTCTTCGCCTTGATTGTTGCGCACATGAAGTTGCAGGATGTCGATCACTTGCATGCGATCGGCGGCACTGCTCTGAATCATGACGTTGTAAACCTGGCCGAACGAATTGAAGTTGTTGATGAATGCTTGACCGAGATTCTGTCCCAGCGTGTTGAAAACGTCGTTCATCGAAATGCCCAGCGCATACGCGCGCGTGCGATCGATGTCGAGCGAGATCATGGGAACGCTGTCCGAAAACGGCGTCGCCATGCGCGCGAGTTCGGGTCGCTTGGCGGCTTCGGCGAGGAACTGCTCAGCCACTTGCGACAACTCGTGGAAGTTGTCGCCGCCGATGGCTTCCAGTTGCAACTGGAAACCACCAACGCTGCCCAGGCCCGGAATCGGCGGCGGTGGGAACACCTCCACAGACGCTTCCGCGACCTCGTGCAGCGGGAGATAGGCGCGACGAATGATTGCGCCGAGGTTTTCCGTGAAGGCGTTGCGGTCATCCCAATTCTTCAGCACCACGATGAGCAGACCAGAGTTGGTTTGCATCGCGTTGGTGAGGAAGTTGAGACCGTTGATTTGAACGACATCCGCAACAGCGGAGTCGCGCTTGACGATCTCGAGCAACTCAGTCGACGTCGCTTGCGTGCGCAGCAAGCTCGCGCCCGGTGGCAACTTGAAGATGACGAAGTAATAACCCTGATCTTCATTGGGAATGAAGGCGGTGGGCGTGATGGTGAGATAGTGGTAGACGCCGGCGCTACCGAGCAAGAACACCGCGACCATCGCGTACCAGTGCCGGCACAACACGCGCACGAAACTCGCGTAGTGATGCGTCACAAAGTCGAAGCCCTTGTTGAAGAGCACGAACGGTTTGAACTTGGTTTCTTCAGGCTTGCGCAACAACAGGCCGCACAGTGCCGGCGTCAAGGTGAGCGAGTTGATCATGCTGAACGCGATGGAGAACGCGATGGTCAACGCAAACTGGTTGTACAGCTGACCGGTGATGCCTGGCATCATCGCTGCAGGGATGAACACCGCGAGCAACACCGAGCTCGTGGCCACGATCGGTCCGCCCACTTCTTTCATCGCAGCGTCCGCGGCATCACGCGGATCTTTTATGCCTGATTCCAGTTGTCGGTAGACGTTCTCCACCACGATGATGGAGTCATCCACCACCAGACCGATGGCCAGCACCATTCCCAGCAGCGTGAGTGTGTTGATCGAAAAACCAAACGCCATCATGGCGGCGAAGGTTGCGATGATCGACACAGGAATCGCCACCATGGGAATCAGCGTGGCGCGGAACGATTGCAAGAACACGAAGATGGTGATGAGCACCAACACGCCTGCTTCGATGAGCGTCTTCACCAGGTCATGCAGCGATGCCGACACAAAGAGCGTCGTGTCGAAGGTGACTTCGTACTCCAGTCCCGGCGGGAACTGACTGCGCAACTTTTCCATCGCCTCGCGCACGTCGGTCGCGACATTGAAGGCGTTGGCAGTGGGGAGCTGATAGATGCCGATCGTTCCCGTGGCACCATTGTTGAGCGTTGATGTGCTGTTGTACTGATACGACTCGAGTTTGACATCACCGAGATCTTTGATGCGCACGATCGCGCCGTTGGCTTCGGTGCGGACGATGATGTTGTTGAAATCTTCGGTGCTGCTCAGTCGTCCCAGCGCCGTGATTGCGAGGGTCGTGCCTGGTCGGCCAATGCTTGGCTCCGCGCCGATCGAACCGAGCGACGCTTGCAGGTTTTGTTCTTGCACCGCTGCGACCACGTCTTCGGAGCTGATGCCCAGCTGACTCATCTTGTCAGCATCCAACCACACACGCATGGCGTATTGCTGCAGACCGAAGATAGTCAAACTACCCACGCCATCGACGCGCTGCAGAATGGGCTGCACGATGATGTCGGCGTAATTGGAGAGGAAGCCGCTGTCGTACTCGCCGTTGGGCGCAGTCAAACTCACCACCAGATTGAGACTGGTCGCTTGCTTGGTGACATTGACGCCCAGCGCTTGCACCGCTTTGGGAAGTTGCGGCGTCGCCTGCTGCACGCGCGAGAGCACATCGACTGCGGCGATGTCGAGGTCATAGCCAACTTCAAAGGTCACGACGATGGTCGAGTTGCCCGAGTTGGTCGACGTCGACGACATGTACAGCATGCCTTCAACGCCGTTGATCTGTTGTTCCAGCGGAAGCGTGACCGTGTCGGCCACCGTCTCCGCATCGGCGCCGTTGTAGACCGCGGTGACTTGCACCGTCGGCGGCACGATGTTGGGGTATTGCGCAATCGGAAGGAGGAACGCAGAGATCACGCCCGCAAGCGTCATCACGAGTGCGATCACAGTCGCGAAGATCGGTCGATCAATGAAGAAGCGAAACATGCGCGATTATTTCTTTCCCGTTGGAGCGGTGGCTGCTGTGGGCGCAGCTGCTGCTGGAGCAGTGGTCGAACCAGTCGCGCTTGTCGTTGGCGTGAAGTGAGTCGATGCCGGAGCTTCGGCAACCTTGGATCCCACGCGAAGTTTTTGGATGCCTTCGGTCACGATGCGATCACCGATCGCAACGCCCGACTCGATGACCAGCATGTCTTTCGCGCGGGTGCGAACAGAAACCAACACGCTCTCGACGGTCATGTCGGCTTTGACGCGCCAGACAAACAGCTCTGTTTGACGGGCAAATACCGCAGTTTGCGGCACGACCATCGCGTCGTGATCGGTGCCGAGATCGAGCGTCACTTCGGCGTATGCGCCAGGACGGAACAATGTTGTGGGGTTGGGGAACTCCACGCGCATCATGATGGTTGAGGTTGTCGATCCCACCGTGCTGTTCACGAACACAACCTTGCCCGCCACGGTTGGCGCAGTGAGCGCGCTGCGATTCGACGGGCCTTCACTGGTGGTGGGAAGTGTGCCCACCAGTGCCACGCTGCCATCGAGTTCGCCCGCCGCGATGCGCTCGTTGAATCCCTTGAGCTCATTGGACGAGGGACTGAATTGCGCCCACATCGGATCGGTCTGGATCACGGTGTTCAGTTCGGTGGTTCCCGTGCCGCCGACCAACGAACCTTCATATTGCATCGACGCGCCCAGCAATCCATCGAGTGGACTACTCACGCTGCAGTACGAAAGATTGAGTTGCGCGTTGGCCAGTTGCGCATTGGCAGATGCCTCTTGCGCTTGTGCCAGAGCGATCTGCGCTTGTGCTTGCGCGACCGAAGCTTTCGCTTCCGCGAGCTGCGAAGTGATTTGATCGAATCGCTCTTTGCTCACCGCGCCCGTCGGCACGAGGTCTTTGTTGCGATCGAATGTTTGCTGCTGATAGATGACTTGGGCGTTCGCGCCCTCGAGGGTTGCGGCACCAACCTCCGCGTTCGCGACGGCTTGCGCCAACGATGCCTTCGCTGCAGCCACCTCGATCTCGTACTGCGTGGGATCAATCGCGTACAGCGCGGCACCTTGCGCGACACGCGCGCCATCGACGCTAGGCTGTTTGAGTAACCAACCTTTGACGCGCGCGCTGATGTCGACGGTGCGCGGCGACGCGATGGTTGCGGGATACGTGCGTGTCAGCGGGATGTCCACCGCCGTGACCACCACCGAGCGAATGGGCAACGCGTCGGGCAGAGTGGGCACTGCGGGCGGCTTTGCGCAAGAGAGCAATGTGCTTGCGGCGAGGCCGACGGCAGCGAGCGAGACATGACGAGCAGCGAGCATGATGTGGCCTTGGGGTTTCAATGGATTAGTGCGTGATTGGTGCGTGGTCGCGAGTCGGTTGTCGAGTGTGTGTGTCGAACGCGTCGAGGTCGCACCGCGTTGAATAGATCTGTCGTCAGCGATGTTCATTGCGATGCTCCCGACTCTGCGCGAGCGATGGGACTCTCTGCGTTGGCTGCGGCGGGCGATGATTTGATCGCGTCTTTCGCTTCTTTGTTCGCATTGGACATCACGGGAACCGCTTGTTCCCAGCCGCCGCCGAGCGATTTGTAAAGTTCAACGATGCCCTGTGCGACAAGTCCGCGCGATTGCGCTAGCGAGTCTTCCGCAGAAAGCATGTTGTTCTGCGCGTCGAGCAAATTTTCCAACTGCGTGGTGCCCGAGTCGTATTGCAACTTCGCGAGGCGATAGGTGTCGGTCGAACTCGCCACCGCTTTGGTCAGTCGCCGATCAGAGTCGCGTGCAAACGCGAGCGTCGCGATCGATGTTTCGACTTCACCAATCGCGCGAATGAGCACACCGCGCCACACATTGAACTTGAGTTCGGTGTTCGCTTTCGCCGCATTGATCTGCGAGGAGATGCGCCAACCATTGAACAGCGGCAAGCTGAGTGAAGGCCCGAAGCTGTACGCCTTGTTCGACCAATCGCCGAGTCCGCTCAGCGATGTCGCGGAGATGCTGAAGTCGCCCGCCAACGTGAGCGCGGGATAATTCTGCGCCTCTGCGGCACCGATCGTCGCGACGGCTGCCGCGTAATTCTCGCTCGCGGCGCGCAGATCCGCGCGACGCTCAAGCAACGATGCGGGCACACCCACCGGAATTGAATCGGGTCCCATGGGCACCGCGCGTTGCTCGCCCAACAGCGCGGTCATCTCTTTCGAAGTCGTGCCGCACAGCGTGGCCAGTTGCCCGATCGCGCTCGCCATGCTGCTGCGCAGTTGGGGAATCTCTGCGCTTTGCAGATCGAGATTCGATTGCGCTTGATTGAAGTCGAGCGCGGTGACCGTTCCGCTGGCGTATTTTTGCGCGGAAAGATCGACAACTGACTGCAAATTCGCGATGCTCGCGTCGAGCACATCGAGTCGCGCTTGCAGCGTGCGCAGTCCAACATACGAGGTCGCGACTTGCGCGCGAATCGAAGTCATGGCACTGCGCAGATCGTCGACCGATGCGCGCATGTCCGCCGTCGAACTCTCGATCGAACGCGCGATGCGGCCCCACAAATCAATCTCCCACGCGGGCAACGAAAGTCCGTAGCTGTATGCGTCGTATGGAGCGAGATCGATTCCTGTCGCGGCAATCTGCGAAAAGTTTTGTTGCACGCGTTTGTAGCCCGCGCCCGCCGCAATATTCGGCCAAAGCTCCGATTCAGTCACGCCGAGATTGGCTTGCGCAAGGCGCACGTTGGAGAGCGCGACCGCCACCGACGTGTTGCACATATCCGCTTTGAGGATGAGTTGATCGAGGACGGGATCGTTGAAGCGCGACCACCAGTGATCGAGATTGATCGGCTCGACCGCAGCAGTGGCCGCGTCGTTGGTTGCGACGTTTGCGTCGCCCGTGCTTGCGGCAGTCGCATCTGTCGCGACTTCCGCGGCCGTCATCTCCGGCGGAGTGAACACGGGCGGCTCGCCATATTCCGCCGCCTGGGGCGGCTCAAAGTTGGGACCAACTTTGCAGCTCGCGATGGACAGTGTGAGCAGTGATGCACACACGACGCGCGCGGGGTTTGAGTCACGAAGAAATCCACTGACGCGCAAGCGCGATTTTGGGTCCAAGAGAAGAGTCAGCATCAGAATTGCACACTAGCACAATGCTTGTTTTCAAGCAGTTTCGTGGCTGCGCGGTGCAAGTCGCCGGCGGGCACTTATTGCCACGCAGAAAGCAAGGCAGCAAGGTCGGCCGAGTCGACGAAACCGTTCTGATTTACGTCGGCATCACCCGCGAATGGTTGCAGCGCGCCCCATTGCGCAAGCAGGGCGGCAAGGTCGGTTGCGTTCACAACGCCATCGCGATTGACATCACCCGCAGTCGGAGCGCCGAGAGTTCCGTTGACGGTGAGCGTCAACGCAGCGCCGCTTCCGGCAGACCAGGTTCCGTTTGCTTGTGTCACCGCGGTGAATCCCGTTCCTTCGCTGGCGAAATTCCACACCGGGTTGTTGCCGCCCGCAGCGTTGCTCGATGCGACGATCCAATACTTGCGACCGGCACGCAGAATCGGGTGGGTCGCGCTGGTCATCGTGTGTTGCACGGGATTCCAACCGAGCGTTTGAATGTTGAAACTCCACGACTCCAACGCGATGCCACTGGGACGCGAAATCGTGCCCATGCCGACTTCAGACGCGTCAAGTTCGAGTCGCACCACCACGTTTCCGTAGGTTGATCGCGCGTTATTCATCAACCAAAACTTCGCATTGTCGAAGGTGTGGCTGCTCGCAGGAATAAAGCGCGCCGCCGCTGATTGAGAGACAAATAGATCCGTGCCCCACAAGCCGAGGAATCCGCCAAACGGGCCCAAGGTGGTGTAGACCACCGCTGCGGAGGCGGTCGCTGTGATTACGAGAGCGGCGGTAAACGCGAGTGTTCGTGAGTGGCGCATCGCTTGATGTTATCTCACGGGCGCGCGATCTCAAAGTCAAACTTCGGCGCGCATGTTGCGTGATTACGCGCGCTTCGCTGCAGTCTTGGCCGCAGTCTTGGTCTCACTCTTGGCAGCCTTGAGGCGATATGCGATCGCGGGCGGAAAGTTGCCCAACACGAGCTTCGTCTTGCCTTCGTGCTTGCGACGCAAGGTCTTACCAATGGTGTCGATGCGCTTGAGTTGCGCGCGACCCGCACTGTTGGACACTGGTCCCTTTATCACGCGCACGCCGGCGTATTCGAAGTAGACGACTTCTCCGCGCGGAGCGAGCAACGCAAACATGCGACGAAAGATCGAGCGCATGAGTTTGGGCGGAAAATTGTTAAACGGCAATCCGCACACGATGACGTCGTAGGGACCAGACAACGGCGCGTCTTCGATGGGCGCGCAGTGAAGGCGCACGATGACATTGGGGTGACGCGCGCGGTAAGGCCCAAGCACTTCGCGCTCGAGCAGACGGCAGAACTTCTCGTTGATCTCGACGAGATCAAACTGATCGCCCGCGCGCAATTTCCGCAGAATCGCCTTGGTAAACGGTCCCGTGCCTGGACCAACTTCGAGCACTCGGCGCTTGCCTTCGATGCGCGAGATCGACTCAGTCATCGTGCGCGCCAAGATGGGCGACGATGGCCACAGAGATCCGGTGTGACGGAGGTTGCGCAGGGCTTCGGAAAAGAATTCAAACACGGAACGCGAATGTTACCGCGACAAGACAAACGCGCGATCAGCAGCAACGCAGTCGTCGCACATTTCCCCGTACATTCGCGCGTTCCCGACTTTCCGCGAGACTCGCTCGAAGCACACACGAGACTTCACATGGCCTTCGTCAACGAACACTACCTCAAGCTCTCCGCTGGTTACCTCTTTCCCGAAATCGCTCGTCGCGTCGCCGCATTTGCCGCAGAGCGCCCCGATGTCGCGCGCGAGATTATTCGCTGCGGTATCGGTGATGTCACCGAAGCGCTGCCGCAATGCGCAGTGCAAGCGATGCATCAAGCAACTGATGAACTGGCCGATCGCGCGACCTTCAAGGGCTACGGTCCGGGCAGTGGATACGACTCCGTGCGTGGCGCGATTGCACAGGGAGATTTTCGTTCGCGTGGACTCGATGTGGCCGACGATGAAATCTTTCTCTCTGATGGTTCCAAGGGCGATTGCGGCAGCATTCTCGAAATCCTCGGCGCGGGAAATCGCCTCGCAGTCACTGATCCTGTGTATCCCGTCTACGTCGATGCCAACGTGATGTTTGGCAATGCGGGCGCAGCGATGGCCGGCGGCGGATACGAGGGCATCACCTACCTCGCGTGTCACGAAGCGAACGGATTTCTCGCGGATGTTCCTTCTGATGATGCGACGGATGCATCGGGCGCGCGCGTGCCTGCGCCTGACGTCATCTATCTGTGCAGCCCCAACAACCCAACGGGCACGGTGATGGATCGCGCGCGATTGACCGCATGGGTTGCGTATGCGCGCAAGCATCGCGCGCTGCTGTTTTGGGATGCCGCGTATGAGGCGTACAACCGCGACGCCGACGCACCGCGTTCGGTGTACGAGATTCCTGGCGCGCGTGATTGCGCGATTGAGTTCCGCAGTTTTTCCAAGTCAGGTGGATTCACTGGCGTGCGCTGCGGCTACACCGTGTTGCCTAAGTCGGTCATGGCATACACGCGCGCGGGAGTAGCCGTCGCGTTGCATCCGCTGTGGATGCGTCGATGGAACACGCGCTCCAATGGAGTGAGTTACGCCGTGCAGCGCGCCGCCGAAAGTTTGTACAGCGCAGAAGGACGCGCGCAAGTGGGCGCGCTGGTTGATTTCTATATGGAAAACGCGCGCATTCTTCGCGAGGGCGCGATGCAACTCGGCTGGAAAACATGGGGCGGCGAGAACGCACCCTATGTCTGGTGCAAGACTCCAGCGGGCTACGACAGTTGGCAGTTCTTCGATCGACTCTTGCGCGAGGCGCGGGTGGTCACGACTCCGGGCGCAGGCTTTGGTCGCTGCGGCGAAGGTTACTTTCGGATCTCGGCGTTCAACTCGCGCGCCAATGTCGAAGAGGTTGTGCGTCGCCTCGGCAACTTGCAACGCAGCGAGCAATTGCAAGCACTCGAGCCCGTGTGAAACTGCACGCGCGTCGCGTTGCATTGCGCGACGTTCACGCTGTCACAGTGTTGGCGTGAACGTGTCATCTGCCTTCATCGACAGCGCAAATCCCGCGAAGAGATGGGCGATGCGATTGAGGTCGCGCAGGCTGGTCATCTCGACAGTGGTGTGCATGTAGCGAATCGGAAGTGACACGAGTCCGCAGGGGATTCCGCCGTTGACGAAGATCGCATCGGTGTCGGTTCCCGATCCGCCGGGCGTTGCCGAGCGTTGCAGCGGAATCGAGAGTGATGCAGCGACTTCCACCAATCGCGTGACCACTTCCGGTTGCATCGCGCCGCCGATGGCGATCTTTGGTCCCGCAGCGAGTTTGGACAAACCGTGCTGCGCGTGATTGATGCCCGGGCTGTCGGTGGCGTGTCCCACATCAGTCACGAGTGCGACGTTGGGCGCGAGACTGCGCGCAATCATCTGCGCTCCGCGAAGACCAACTTCTTCTTGCACCGTCGACACCGCGACCACGCGCACCTTGAGTTCGTCTTTGCGCGCGGCAATTAGACGCAGCGCTTCGGCGGCGATCCATGTGCCGATGCGATTGTCGAGCGCGCGCGCAACGATGATGTCCTCGGTGAGCTGCATGAATCCATCGAGAAACACGCCTGCATCACCGATGGCGAGTTTCGATTTCGCTTCGTCCGCCGTGGACGCGCCGATGTCGATGAAGAGCTCGTGCAACTTGCGCACTTTGCCCTCGTTGGCTTTGTCTTGCAGATGAATCGCGGTGGCGCCGATCAGTCCAATCACCGGATTGATCACACCAGCAACGGTGGAGTTGAAGCGCACGCGCTTGCCCACAATCGAAGTGATGTCGATGCCGCCGATGGCCTTGCAGTAGACGAATCCCTTCTCGTCGAAGTGATTGACCATCAAACCAATTTCGTCGGCGTGCCCGCAAATCGCGATGGTGGGAACGCCTTTGCCTTCGGGACCGATGGAGGCGAAGCAGTTGTTGTACGCGTCGTTCCAAGTCTTGCTCGCGAAGCCGCGCGCGTAATTGAGCCACACGCGTTGACCTTCACGCTCGAATCCCGACGGGCTTGGAGTGTCGAGAAGTTCTTTGAGGAAGGTGACGCTCTCACCGCGAATCGTGTCCGCGGGGCCGACCACCGTTGCGGGGCTCACGACACTTGCCGCGGCGGGTTGATCAGAAGAATTGGCGGAATCGGCGTGGCTGTGCGTGGCTTGGTGAGACATGGATTGCGCAGCATACAACTCTGAGCGTGCGGGCTACTGCGCGCAAGAGCTGCAATGAGACCGCATCATCACAGCAACGAGAATGCCCAACGCAAACGCGGAGCGCGTTGAAGGCGCTCCGCGGAGTGAGTGTGTTTGGTTGTTGCAGCGCGAGTGGTTTGTGCGCACCGAGATCGTGACTCGACGCGGGTCAGTCCATACGCTTTGGCCGAGCCTTGAGTCGCGCTCCGCCTTCGACAAACATCTCAGTGGCCGCGCGAATCGGCGGTGCCACCGTGTTTCCTGGCGTCGTCGTTGCGCGTGGATTGCTGCTGGGCGCGATCGACGTCGGTGTCGTGTTCGTGAACGGCGCGGCAGGCGTGATCGGCGCTGCGGCAGCATTGCTCGCTGCAGGTGCTGCTGGCGTACCCAATCGGCGATCACGCGCTTCGTCGATGGATCGACCCATGTTCTGAATGAGCGAGCGAACTTGCTGGGCGTTGCGGGTCGGCCGCGGCGTGTTTTGTGGTGGATTGTTTGGCGAAATCATGGGTGGTTCCCCGTCGAAAGGTGTGTGCAATTGGGACATCGCTCACCGTCTCCATCGGCGCATAAAGCGCGAGAGTTTGCTCAAGCTCACAGTTTTCCTTGGACTTGCCCACAAAGTCGTCGCAGTCGGCACAGAGTGCTCTTGTCGTGAGGGTTGTCGTGGGCCTGCGGCAACGGTGTTTTTCATTGATTTTTGGGGCGAAACGCGATTCTCACGCTCCCTATATGCGCCGACTTTCGCAGGTGTTCTCAGTGGAGTCGGCTTGAACTCGATTTGGCAACATCGGCTCGGCGGAGTCTTCATCGAGAGTGTTTCCGCACTGATTACGCGGAGTGCGGGGGGGCCATGCTGCACCTGTACTTTGCGCATCGAACCCTGCATCGAACGCTGCATCGAGCCTTGCATTGAACCTCGCGCAGCCTGTGCTTAACAAGGGATGGAACCCCGTGCGAGTCAGCGTAGACTGCGCCCCTTTCGCACGCGGCACTTCAAACGGGACTACTCAACAACATGCACCTTGATCTACTTTCGCCGCCCCTCGCGACGGGTTCCTTGCCTTTGTCGCGGATCGTTGCAATCACGCTTCCCGCTTTGATTTCGTCATTCGTGAGCGCAGCGACGGTCGACCTTCCGCGCTTTCCCGCGCTTTCGCCAGACGGAACAATCCTCGTCTTCAGCTGGCGCGGCGATCTCTGGCGCGCGGCGGCAACGGGCGGCGAAGCAGTCCGCTTGACCTCGAACACGGCCAACGAAACGCGCAGCGGATTCACGCCTGACGGAACGCGCATCGTGTTTGAGAGTGATCGCGAAGGATTGAAGAACCTCTGGTCGATGCGCAGCGACGGCAGTGATTTGCGCCAATTGACCGAGATTGACAGCACTTTTTCGCTTTCGAGCGTCGGCGTGCTCGACGGCAAACCGGTGGCCTTTATCGATACCGCTATGGAAGGCGATCTCTATCGCTCAATGCGTCCTTATGTGGTTTCGATTGATGGCGGCACGCCCGTTCGCTTGCACGACGCGTTTGGTGCTGCTGCGGTTTCGTCACCTGATGGCGCGCGTGTTCTCTTCGAACGCGGAAGTTCGCCGTGGAGTCGCCGCGGATATCACGGCCCGGACAATCGCAACGTGTGGATGTATCAACCCGCGACGAAGAGCTTCGAGCAACTCACCAAGTACGACGGCAACGATGGCGTGCCGCGTTTCATTGGCGCGGATGAGTTCGTGTACATCTCTGATCGCGGCAACGGTTCGCTCAATCTGCACCGCGCCAAGGTTGGCGCTGCAATTGATTCTGGCGCTCGTCTCACCGACTTCGATGGCATGGACATTCACGGCGTTGCAGTCGCGCTCGATGGCACGAGTGCGGTGGTCGCGGTGCTCGGCGACTTGTGGCGCATCGATCTCACTAAAGAAGGCGCGGTTGCCGAGAAGCTCGCGTTTACTGCGGCCGACGATGGCCTGGTCAACCGCGAATTCCGCGCCATCGGGCGCGATGTCGATGAGGTCGCACTCTCGCCTGATGGCAAGACGATGGCCTTCGTGGCCAACGGCGATGTCTTCGTACGCGCAACCGAAGAGAAGAGTCCTACGCGACGCGTGAGTGAAGGCGAAGCGCGTGAGCGCGACATCGCATGGAGTGCCGATGGCTTGTCGCTGTACTTCGTGAGCGATTCGGATGGCAGTGACTCGATCTATGCCGCGACCGTGGCACAGACGCGCGGCGATGTGAAAGATCAAGGCAAGGACAAGAGCAAGGAAGACGCAGCGAAAGATGATGCTGCAAAGCCAGACGAAAGCGCGACTCCAAGCTCCGACGCGAAAGATGACGCGAAGTCTGATGAGAAGGACGAGAGCAAAGACGACGCGAAGTCCAAGAAGAAGCCCGCGAAGAAAGATCCGCTGTTTGATTCCGCGCGATGGGCCGATGCGATTCGCTTCAACACCAAGCCGCTCACGCAAGGAGGCGATGATGATCGTCGTCCATTGGCGTCGCCCGACGGAACGACGCTGCTGTTCACGCGCAACGTGGGCAATCTCGCGCGACTCGAATTGGCCACGGGCGTCGTCACCGAGTTGGTTGATGGATGGGACGACGAAATCGAATACGTGTTCTCTCCCGACTCTTCGTTGATCGCGTTCGCGCACAGCGATCAAGATTTCAACAAAGACATTTGGCTCATGCCCGCCGACGGCTCGAAGCCTGCGGTGAATGTCACGCGTCATCCCGACAACGATGCATCACCGCGCTTCTCCGCCGACGGCAAGATTCTCGCGTTCCTTTCCGAGCGCACTAATGAGGAAGTCGACGCGTGGGTGGTGATGCTCGATCGCGATCTCGAAGGCCTCTCGGCGCGCGATCTCGAGCAGTACTACAAGGACGCCGCGGAGAGCATCAAGAAGCGCAAACCGCTGGAAACAAAGCCTCCAGAGACGAAAGCGCCTGTCGTCGTCGCCCCTGCAGCAGCCGCGATTGAAGTCACGCCCCTCGCAGTCACCACTGATCCTGTAGCAGTCGTTGCCACTGATCCCGCGGCGATTCCTCCTGCGCAACCAATTGCAACTCCTGAAACTCCGACATCTTCTGCGACTGACCCCGCGCAGGCCGCCGCAACAACTGAGGTCGTCGCGAAGCCCGCCACCGCTGCGCCGAAGAAGCCGCTCTTCGATGAACTCGAACTCGACGACGCGTACATGCGCGTGCGCCGCGTGACCACCCTTCCTGGTGATGAAGGAAGTTTGTTGTTGCTCCCAACCGGTGATTCGATCGTGTTCAGCGCGACGGAAGGAAAAGAGTCGGCGCTCTTCACTATCAAGACTGATGGCACTGCGCAGAAAAAAATCACTGGCCCCACGCGCGTGTTCGGTTTGAACTTCGCGGGTGATCGCGTGGTCGCCATCGGTGGCGGACAAGGGCAAACCTTGAGTCTCACTGGTGAAGCGAAAAACTTCGACATCGCCGCGACCAGCGAAATTGCCCTGAGTAAGCGCAACGCACAGAAGCTCGACGAAACATCGCGCATCATGGCGCGCAAGTTTTACAAGTCGCCCGCAGACAAGGGTCTCGACTGGCCCGCGCTCACCGCGCGCTATCGCGAGTTGGCCACGCACGCGCGCACGCCTGACGAGTTTGATTTCGTTGCCAACATGTTCATCGGTCATCTCGATGCATCGCACTTGGGTGTGCGCACTCCAGATGGTTCGAGCGCGGGTGCAGGCGCGGGCCCAGGCAATGCCGCGAGTTCCGGCGCGGCGCGTCGCACGCAAGGCAGACTTGGTGTGACCACCATCAGCGCAGAAGGTGGTCGTCGCGTGACCGCGGTATTGCCCAACAGTCCCGCAGCGTTGGCGAGTCCTCGACTCGAAGTGGGCGACCTCATCACGGCGATTGATTTCGAAGCAGTCGATCCCAGCAAGCCGCTCGAGTCGATGTTGATGGGAAAGACCGGTCAAGAATCCATCGTCGCCTTCACGCGTCAAGGCGCGGAGACGACGCCGCCGACTACAGCGCAAACACTGAATTCCATCATCGTGCCGATGGCTTCCTCGCAAGAGCGCACACTGCGCTACACCGCAGAAACGCTGGCAAACGCGGCAAAAGTGACACAACTCTCGGGAGGCCGGCTGGGATACCTCCACATCGCGTCGATGGATCAGCCGTCGCTTGACCGCTTCGAGCGCGATCTCTACGCGGCGGCGCACGGCAAAGATGGCCTCATCATCGATGTGCGCAACAACGGCGGCGGCTTCACCGCGGATCGCTTGCTCTCATCGATTGATGTGCGTCGTCACGCGTACGCCATTCCGCGCGATGGCGATCTCACGCGCACCTCGAGCTATCCGCAAGATCGCTTGTTCATTCAGCGCTACACGATGCCGATGGCGATGCTGGCGAACGAAAAGAGTTTCTCCAATGCGGAGATCATCGCGCACGCGTTCAAGACGCTCGGTCGTGGACCGCTCGTTGGTCAGCAGACTGCGGGCGGCGTCATCTCCACGGGCTCCGAGAGTTTGGTTGACGGCACTTCTGTGCGCATGCCCTTCCGCGGCTGGTACATCGAAGGCACGGGCAAGGACATGGAAGAGAACGGCGCGATGCCTGACTTCGTGGTGCCACAAACGCCGCAAGATGAGTCGAACAATTTTGACGCGCAGTTGGCGCGCGCAGTGACCGAGCTCATGAAGAGCGTCCCGTCGAAGTGATGATGAAGTAGAGAACGAACGATGCCGAAAAACACTTTGCAATTCAGCGCGTGGCGGCCACATCCGTGGCACGGTTTGACCGTTGGCCCCAAGCCGCCCGAAGTCGTTCACGCCTACATCGAAATCACGCCGTTTGACGTGGTGAAGTACGAGATCGACAAGCACTCGGGATATCTCCGAGTGGATCGGCCGCAACGCTCGAGTTCAGTTCCACCAGCGTTGTATGGCTTCATTCCGCGCACGTACTGCGGCGCGCGAGTCACCGCGTTGTCGCCCACATCAACGCGCGGCGACGGCGATCCGCTCGACATCTGCGTCGTCACCGAACGCCCTGTTGACCGCAGCGAAATCATCATGGACGCGCGCGTGCTCGGTGGAATTCAAATGATCGATGGCGGCGAGGCGGACGACAAGATCATCGCCGTGTTGCCTAGCGATCCTGTGTACGGACGCGCGGTTGATGTCGAAGATTTGCCCAAGGCACTCGTCGATCGACTGGTGCATTACTTCGCGTCGTACAAATCGATGCCTGGCGAAGCGAACAAAGTTTCCATCGCGGGTAGCTACAGCGTCACTCATGCGTGGAAAGTCGTGCAAGCGGCGATGCTCGATTACGACGAGTTGTTGGCGACGATGTCGCAGTAAGTCGTCGTGCGTTGCGGTGGTGCTTGCGAATGCAGTCACTCGCGCCGCGCACGCGCGAAACTTACGAGTCGTCGTCGTCGGGATCGAGCTCGCGGTCGAGCGCATGATGCAGCGCGTCGCGTTTCGCGGTCTCGTCTTCCACCGTCGCGCGACTTTGCGGCGCGTCGTCGTCCGACGCATCGATGTTCGCGTCGTCGTCGACCTCATCCATCACATCGCGTGTCGCATCGTCATCCGCGCGCACTGCGTCACTCGCGTTGCGGTCCCCGATGGTTTCGTCACGCAACTTGCGGCCTTCGACGGCGATCGAGTCGTAGATCGAGGCCAACAATCCGACCAACGGAAACTTGCCCTGCAGCGGTGATTGACCCAATCGGCGCAAGAGCGCATGTGGCGCAAAAGGCTCGGTTTCGCTGGGCATTTCATCGATTTGGCGACCAGGCCGCCAGAACGAATCAAGGCAGCGATCGAGCGGCATCGGCTCGGGGGCGGCTTCGGCAGCGGGAGGAGTCGAGTGCGCGCGCGCGACTCCGCGGGTGGCGATGGCACGCGCTTCTTGCAAACGTTCGAGCAAGCGTTGGCCATCAAGCCCGCGCAGCGTGAAGGCCAACAACGGATCACCTGCGAGTCGTTCAACGAGCAACGCAGCGACGCATGCGACATGCTTGCACGGCATGGGCGACTCGCAGGTGCATGTGCGCTTGACCGTCGCGCTGTCGTGCGGCACGAGATCGCGACCGATTGATGTGAACGGTTGCTCGACCAGCGGCGGCATTTCACCCGCCAACAATTTCGCCGAGTACACCGCTTCGCGCGCCATGATGGCGACGACGCGATCCCAGTCCAGTGGCATCAACGTCTCTGCTTCGATGCGCACCGTGTAGGGACGCGGGAGTCGTCCTTGCACCGACGCTTCAACGCCCGATGGCGTGACTTGCAAATGCGCAGTCTGTCCCGCGCGCGCGTACTCGAGGCCTTCGTTCTTGACGGTCTCGTCAATCCCGGCAAAGAGCAGCGTGTTCCACGACACCGCGGGCCATTCCAAAATTTCCAATCCATCTTTGCGACGAAAGCGAATGCCGTTCTTGAGGCGACGCGGTCCCTCTTGACGACGCAGCGGACGCGCGCCGTTCGCGTTGCTGAGATTGCTCGGACCGTTGAAGGTGGAGTGGCGCGCGAACACCGAAGTGGTCGCGGCAGGCGCCGAAGTCGCTGCCACAGGCACGTTCGCCGCGGTCAACGCAGGCTCGCTCGTCGGAGGAAGATCTCCGTCAATCGATGGATCGATGTCTTCAGGCCGCATGCTCATGATTCTTCCTCAAGCGTGCTGCGGCGCAACGTGAGCAGTTCCCGCAGCTGTCCCGTCGAAAGCTCAGTGAGCCATCCCTCGCCCGAGCCGATGATTTGCTGGGCCAACTCGGTCTTCTGCTCGATCATTTGATCGATGCGTTCTTCGAGCGTGCCTTCGCAAATCATCTTGTGCACGTTGACGGTGCGATGCTGCCCGATGCGGAATGCGCGATCGGTCGCCTGATTTTCCACCGCAGGATTCCACCAGCGATCGAAGTGGAACACATGATTAGCCGCAGTGAGATTGAGTCCCACGCCGCCGGCTTTGAGGGAGAGCACAAAGATGGGACAGGTCGGATCGTTGGACTGGAAACGCTCGATGAGTTGCTCGCGTCGCGCCTGCGGAGTTCCGCCGTGCAAGAAGAGCGCTTCGGTGTCGACCTCTTGTCGCAACATCGTGACCAAGAGATGACCCATCTGTCGGTACTGGGTGAAGATGAGCGCGCGATCGCCCGCGGCCACGACTTCCTCCACCATCTCGACGAGTCGCATCGCTTTGCCCGAACGCGCCGAGAGTTTCTGTCCCGGTCCGAGCTTGGGCAACGGGACACCATCGGGACGATCCGAACCTTGACGCAAGAAGTGTGCAGGGTGATTGCACACTTGCTTCAACTTCACCAATGCCGAGAGCACCAAGCCGCGGCGCTTCATGCCATCGGAGTTGTCGACGCGGTGGAGCATGTCGTTGACCACCGAGTCGTACAACTGCGCTTGCTCGGAGGTGAGCGGAACATGCTGACGCGATTCGATAAGCGGCGGCAAATCGCTGATGACGGTGGGGTCAGTCTTGAGACGGCGCAACACGAATGGGCGCACGAGATTTTTGAGTCGCTCCGCTTGACGACGATCCTTGTGTCGCTCGATGGGCGACGAGAAGCGACGACGGAAATCACCTTGCGTGCCTAGATATCCTGGAGTGCAGAACTCGAGAATCGACCACAACTCGCTGAGGCGATTCTCCACCGGAGTACCCGTGAGTGCGATGCGATGACTGGTGCGCAGCGCGCGAATTGACACCGTTTGCTTGGTCGGCGGATTCTTGATGTGTTGCGCTTCGTCGAGCACAACGCGTCGCCAATGCAATCGCTCCATGCTGTCTTTGTCGCGCACCACCAGCGCGTAGGTGGTGACCACGACGTCACAGGAGAGCGCGACCTCGACGAACTTCTCGGCGATGGGTCGGTCGAGTCCATGATGAACATGCACCACCAACTCGGGCGCGAAGCGGTGGAGTTCGCGATTCCAGTTGCCCACCACCGACATGGGGCAGACGAGCAGCGTCGGTCCGACCACGCGTCCGTTGGCGCGCTCACGTTCGTGCTGCAACAACGCGATGAGTTGCACGGTCTTACCCAGACCCATGTCGTCGGCGAGACAACCACCAAGACCAAAGCGGTCGAGGAACGCCAACCACGAAAGTCCTTGCTGCTGATAGGGGCGCAGCGTCCCTTGAAATCGTTCGGGTTGCGGCACGTTGGCGAAGCGTTCGTCGCCCTTGAAGCCGAGCAACTCACTGACCCAACCGTTTGCGTCGAGTCCAAGAATTGGCAAACCCGTATCGGATCCGTCGATGCCGTTGCCTAGGCGAATCGCTTCCATCACCGTCATTTGCCCACCGGGATGCTCTTTGAGGAAGCGCATCGCACCGTTGAGATCGTCGGGACGAATTTCAACCCATTGACCATTTACGCGCAATAGCGGCGAGCCTTGTCCCGCGAGGCGTTGAAACGCATCGATGGAAAGCGACTGGTCACCCAGCGCGATTTGCCACGAGTAATTCACCAAACTGTGCAATCCGAGATGTCCGCCTTCGCCATCGGCGCTCACGCCGCCGCCAGACGCAAGTCCCTCGGGACCAGAGTCGATGAGCAAGCGCGCACCGAGACGGCTCGCCGCTTGTCCCCACCAACTCGGTGAGAGCACAACGAAACCAGACTCCATCAGAATGGGGCGGAAATCGCGGAGAAACGCGTACGCCTCAGTCGTCGAAAGCGTGATGCCCACGGGCGCCGAGCCTTCGAGCGCGCGTTCAACCCGCGGCCAAATGCGCGCAGCACGCGCGAGTTCGGCGAGCAACACATCGCCCGCGGGTTCGCCTTCGCCGCCAAAGCGCGCGAGCAATCCTTTGAGTCCATCTTTGCCTTGCGCCCAAATTTGTTCGGCATCGATGACGACCGGCGGATCATCATTGGTGATGAGTTTGAACGCGACGCGCCACGTGGCACCGCGACCAACTTCGTCATCCGCTTCGAAACTCGTGGGATCAGGCTCTTCGATTTCAAACGCGAGTCGCACAAAGCGCGACTCACTCGCCGCATCAAGCGTCGAGAGCCACTGGCGCGCGCCGCGCATCAGATGGGTGTCGGAACTGCGCGTTCCTTGCACGGTGTCGGCGCGCGTGAGCAAGCCGGTGAGCCATGCCACGTGCGGATCCGCGGTGGGATCGCGATCCTCGATCGAATCGCCGTAACTTTCAGCCTCGAGCACGCGACGCGCTTCGGAATCCACGAAGCCCAGCAGCGCGGATTCGATGATCGCCCATGGTTGCGAGCGCAATTCGTCGTCGACGCAACGCGCACTCGCGGGGATCGCGGCAAGCAGCGAGGCCAGTCGTTGCGACGGCGCGCCATCGGCCACCCACGGTTGCCACACAGCGCGGAATCTTCCCGACTTTTCTTGGATGAGTGACGGAACTAAGCGTTGATCCGCGATCAGCTCAGCCGCGAGCGCGGCGGTTTCGCGCCAGAAACGCAAGTCGTGTCCCGCGAGAATTCCCGCCGCGAGCGGACGCTCGTCATCGGCCGGCGCAAGCAGAAAACGCAGCGCTGCAGGCGATTCCACCGCAATCGAAGGGACGTCAAGCCGTGCGAGATGCGCGACGGGCTCATCGCTGAGACCCAGCAGATTGGAGAGTCGATCACTGGTCATCGCGATGACGCAACCGTCAACGTGTGTTGCAGGGAGCGACAAATGCAAGGGAACCGGCTCGGCCGCAATGTCATCTCCCGCGAGCAAACCCGCGGCAATCAGTGCCGCGCGCAAACGCGGTCCGTCGCAGGCGAAACTGTGGCGGGTGGGCGCGCTTGGCGCAGCGTCGGCCGGCACTGGGGAGTTTTCCGCATCGGTCGTGTCACGTGCTGCGGCAGTAAGCGTCGGGCTGTGCGCCTGATGCGCGCCCACAGATGCGGCCAACGCTCCGCGCACGCGCGAGGCATCTTCTGCCCAGAGGTGGAGGCGTTCGCGAGTCCAAACAGCGTGAAGTACAAGCATGCGGCGGAACTACTGAACCAAGCGGATCGGGAAGGGACTGGAGAGGGATCAGAGCGTGACACGCAAGGAGTCACGAGGCCTGACGAAGGCTGACGAGGGCCTCGGCGCTCGACGCCGCGGCCTTCAAACGAGTGATTGCGCTGGGACTTGAACCCAGGACCCGCGGCTTAAAAGGCCGCTGCTCTACCGACTGAGCTACGCAATCGCGAAGGGGAACAGTGTAGCGAAGCCCGCGCAATTACGGCGCGCCTTGGTCTCTTTGACGCTCGATGCCTTGAGCGATTGCTTCGTTCGCGTCGAACTCACAGACCTACTCAACCTCATAGATGCAACTGCCGATAGGACCCGCAGCGGCGTTCGCCCGCAGGAGCCACCATGTCGCCAACGCAGACCTCGCCATCATTGAAGTCTCTCGCAATTCGCTGCGCGTTCGCGCTGAGCACGCTCACCGTGATCGGTGGTTGCAGCGCGGTTTCGCGTTTCGCCAGCGACACATTTTCTAGCGAGCCCACGACAACTGTTCCGCAGCGCAACTCGGTGAGCGCGTCGGCGACGCCCGCGCCAACGGTCAACGATGCGACTCGCGATTCAACCATGCAGTCGACCACCCGTGCCGATGGCATGGGGTCGTCGACTACGGCGCCCATGGCGATCCCTGGCACGAGCGGTTCCGCCGCGCAATCTCGCCGAGCCGTGGGCTCTGGTTTGTCGGCCCTTGCGGGCAACAGCGCAGGCATGAATGACAACGGTCTCACCGAAGGCGGCGGCAACCTGTCGCAGGTCAGTTTCGCGACAGAAGGCGGCGACTACGCGCCAGATGTCGACAAGACTGGAACATTTATGGTGTTTGCGTCAACGCAACACCGACCGACCTTTGACGTGTACCGCAAGTCCGTGGACGGTCGCACCGTGACCCAACTCACCACCGATCCCAGCGACGATTTGATGCCCTCGATCGCCGCCGACGGGACGAAGATCGCCTTCGCCTCCAATCGCAACGGCAACTGGGACATCTACACGATGCCGATTGCCGGCGGCGCGCCGATGCAGATCACTTCCGACGCCGACGAAGAGGTTCAGCCCACATGGGCGCCCGATGGCAAACGCCTCGCGTTCAGCCGTAAGAACGGCCGCACCGGCACATGGGAGATTTGGATTGTGGACAGCGCAACGCCCGGACTGCGCACCTTCGTGTGCGAGGGATTCTTGCCGCGTTGGTCGCCCGCGCAAGACAAGGACACACTGCTGTTTCAGCGCGCGCGCCAACGCGGTTCGCGGCTCTACGGCGTGTGGACAATCGACTTGATTCGCGGCGAAGGACTCAATCCCACCGAGGTGGTGAGCGCCAAGAATGCGGCGATTCTTCAGCCAAACTGGTCGCCTGACGGCACCAAGATCGTCTTCACCACCGTGGTCAATCCCGGCGGCGATTCGCAGTGGCCCGACCAGTCAGACATCTGGGTGGTCAACACCGACGGAACTGGCCGCGTCGGCCTGACCAACAGCCGATTCCGCAACATGCAACCCGCGTGGGGCGCCGATGGGCGCGTCTACTTTGTCTCCAACCGTGGCGGTCTGGAAAACATCTGGTCCATCACCGCAGATGCCACCAAGTTCACCGCAGAATCGGTGGAATTCGCAGCCAATGCCAGCAAGAAGGCAGCAGCGCGAGCAGGCGCGGGTGGCGAGGCAATGGCGGTCGCCGCCCCTGCGACGAAGCCCGTCGACACCACTCCGGCCCTGCTGAAGCCCAACAGTCTTGCAGGCGTTGACGAGTAGGCGATCGCGGCGCGTCGGGACCCTGCTGGTGTTGTGAGGAGACTTCAGTTTGCACCGCTTTCGTGGACAGGTTGCCTATGGGCCTCGACCGACGTGTCCCCGACTGAAGCATCAGCCAACGCAATTTTGTGTTTGATCGCGTTGGTGTTCCCACTTGTCGTATGCCACCGCTGCGAGTTGCAGAAATTGTCGATCCATTGGGTGATCGTTGCGCGTGCAACCTCAAGCGCCTCGAAGCGCGTGCGTGACAGCAGTTCGCGCGCGCACGCAAATTCCCATCCTTCGTCGCTGCACAGGCATAGCGCTTGCGGTCGATAGCCCAACTATGACCTCGCGCTCACCATTCATCGCGGTCGTGCTCGCATTCGCCTCACTTGGGCTGATTCTGCCGCTGGGCGGATGCGCCAAGGGGCTCTCGCAGCCGATCATTCTCAAGGCTCCCTATGACTCGGAGCGCGTGTGGGCCGTCGTCCCGTTTGCCAATGAATCAGGCGTTTCCGCGGTCGACGGCGCTGCGGTGGCGGATCGATTCGTCAGCGAAATCGAGCAGGTCGAGGGGCTGCGCTGCCTGCCGCTCAACCGCACCCTTGCCGCGATGCGTTCGCTGGGGATGACCGGCGTGCGTGATCTCACACAGGCCTACACCCTCATGCGGACTCTCCAGGCCGACGGGCTCGTCCTGGGCACTGTGACCGATTGGGATCCCTACAAACCGCTGCGATTTGGCGCCGCCATCGAAGTGGTTTCGGCCGCCGAGGGTTCGGATCGCCGTCCGCTCGACCTCAAGGAACTCACCATGCCCACCGCGGAGAGCATCGGCGGGCAGGACTCGTCGCGCGCCGCGATGTCGCAGGCTTCGCGCATCTTTGACGGTCGCAGCCATGAGACTTTGCAGGAGCTTGAGCGCTACTCGATGGGCCGCGCCGCGCCCGACAGCGGCTCGGGCGAGCGCGCTTACGAGATCAGAATCGACCTTTTTACGCGCTTCGGCGCGTTCGTTCTCCTTCGCGATTTGCTCGAGCAAGAGGCCGCGCGCCTTGGAGTTCCATTGGTCGATGGCAAGGCGGAAAGAGTGCCCGGACAGTGAATGTTTGAGCGCTCGCGTCGTGCGCGTTCGCACACGCGGGCCACGTGCTTTCGATGTCGAACCAAGGTCCGATCCTCTGTCCGTCCGAGAGAAATTTGCACCGCTCATTGGAAAAACAGTTGAACTCATAAGCCCAACAGGCCGATAGCCATATTGTCAGAAATGCCGCGTTGAAAGTGCGGCGAAGCACAGCTCGCTTGCGACACGAACTTTGTTCACGTCGCGCGCGAATGTGCTCGGAAAGATGAGTCGAGCGTCGGTAGTTAATCGTGCGATTCATGCGGATAAACGCATGGTTCACGCGATGCATGAGAGTCAGCGCATTGATTCACGAAATCGTCCGAGCACCCAGCTCAGGCAAAGAGAGGCAACCGCCATGAACGTAAATCTCCCCATCGTCGAACGCTTCCTGTCCTACCTCATTGATGAGCGCGCTTTCAGTCCTTACACCTCGCGGTGCTATGGACTTGATCTGCGCCAGTTCGTCGAGTTTCTCGAGGGCGATCTGAAGATCACCGTTGACATGAAAAACGAACTCGCCGCATGCGAGGCCGCGCAGGCGAAGAAGCCCGCGCCGAAGTCGATCACCGCGTCGATTCTGTTGTGTGATGTCGAGCGCATTCGCGGCTTCCTCGTGCGTCTCGCGGAGCAGAGCTACTCGCCTGCGACGATGGCGCGCAAGATCGCAACGCTGCGCAGCTTCCACAAGTGGCTCGAGAAGCGCACCTTCACTTCGACGAATCCAATGACCTTGATTCGCACGCCAAAGCAGGCGCGTCGACTTCCGAAGGCGATCACGGTTGATGAAGTAGAACGTTTGCTCTCAGCGCCTGATGACACGGATCTCTTGGGTGCGCGCGACCGCGCGATTCTCGAGACGCTCTACTCAACTGGTATCCGAGTAAGCGAAGTCGTGGCGATCAACCGCGCGGATCTCAACGAATCCAACGAGTGCATCATCATTCGTGGAAAGGGTCGACGCGAGCGGTTGGTTCCACTGGGCGCGCATGCGCTCAAGAGCTTGCGTCACTACATCGACATGCTCGATGGTGAGTTGCACGCAGCGGGTTTGGGCGCGAGTGCAGACGGCGCGCTCTTCGTGAACAAGCATGGATCACGCCTTTCCAGCCGATCGGTGCGCCGCAAGGTGGCCAAGTATCTGGTGAAGGTTGGACTCGATCCCGACATCAGCCCCCACACCATTCGCCACAGTTTCGCGACGCATCTGCTCAACAACGGTGCAGACTTGCGTGCGGTGCAAGAGTTGCTCGGGCATCAGTCGCTGTCGTCGACGCAGGTGTACACGCATCTCGCGCAAAGCAAGATGCGCACGGATTACGACAAGGCACATCCGCGCGCCGAAGCGAGTTGATTCGCGCCGATCAGTTTCGAAAAACAAACACGAAGCCCAGACAAGTCTGGGCTTCGTTTCTTTTTCAATGATCGAATGAGTTGCGCGAGAAGCGATTGAAACCAGCGCTCACTTGTTGGCGCTGTTGCTCACTTTGACTCGCGCCCACGGCCATGCCATTAGCTCTTCACGCGACGCGCAATCGTCTTGCACTTTGGTGAAGCGCACGGTGTCGCGCACAACCTCGGCGGTGTACGTGCCCGTGAGATCCGCGCATTCTTTGTTCTCGCGCAAGTTGGTGAAGCGCGCGTTGGTGCCGTCGAATGTCCATGAACCGACACTGTTGCCGACGCCTTTGTTCTGGCTGCGATCGCCGGTGGCGGGGCGTTCGATCGCGAAGATCCCCGTGACTTCAATCGTGAGCATGCTGCCGTCGAGTTCGCTGCGCCAATTCCCTGCAAACGGCGCTTCCGCCAACAGCGTGTCGTCAACGGGACCGTTGGAGGAGTCTGAAGTGGTTGATGCGCAACCCATCAGCATGAGCAACGTTGCGAGGATCGAAACACGAAGAGACATAGACATTGTGGACATTGCGGATGTTGCGTGCATGGATTGAGTTCCTCACGAAAGACGATTGCTGCGTTGCGCAAGTGCTTGCGCCATTGCGCAACGATTCAAGAGTTCATCCATCGTCGGCGCGACCAGCGTGATGTGTCCGACCTTCCGTCCCGCGCGCGGAGCCTTGTGATAGAGATGCACGTTTGCCCCTGAAATCCGCAGGATTTCCGCAGTTTCCGGCACGCCGCCGATGAGGTTCACCATCGCCGCCGGCTCACGACTGCTGCATTCACCAAGCGGAAGTCCCGCGACGGCACGCATGTGATGTTCGAACTGACTGGTGCGAGTGCCGCTCATGGTCCAGTGGCCAGAGTTGTGGACGCGCGGCGCAATCTCGTTGGCGATGAGCGTTCCATCGGCGACGAACAACTCGAGCGCGAGTGTTCCAACATGATCGAGTGCTTCGATCACTCTCCGCGCATGTTCTTCGGCCGCACGTGCGAGCACGTCACTCAAGCGCGCGGGAGCGATGGAGCGCACGAGGATTCCCTGCGCGTGAACATTTTCCACCACGGGATATACCGCGATGGAACCATCGAGCGCGCGTGTGGCCACGACCGAAACTTCGCGATCAAAGGGGACGAACGCTTCATAGATGCATGGCGCATTATCAAGCGCGTCCCATGCACTCGCGAGTTCATCGGCGTGACGAATGACGCGTTGACCTTTGCCGTCGTAACCGAGCGAACGAGTCTTGAGCACGCCGTGTGTGCCCACGGTCGCGAGCGCGAGATCGAGTTCGCTCCGCGAAGAAACCGCAGCGAACGGCTGCACGGGAACACCATTCGCGCGCAAGAATTCTTTCTCGCGAATCCGATCACAGGTGAGCTCAAGCGAACGCACGCCGGGCCGCACTGGCTTGCGCGCGGCAAGAAACGCGAGGCTCTTCGCAGAAACGTTTTCGAACTCGAAGGTGATCGCATCAACGCTGTCGGCGAACTGCGCGAGTGCCTCGAGGTCATCCCACGCCGCACACACATGTCGACCGACGAGACGCGCAGGCGATTCGCGTGCGGGGTCGAAGAACACGCACTCGATGCCCAATGGAATTGCGGCGAGTCCCAGCATCTGACCGAGTTGGCCTCCGCCGAGAATTCCGATGCGCGTGGCAGTAGGCGACGACGATGCGTTTGGTTTCGTCAGCACGTCGCCGGCAACGCGCGCGCGCTCATTCGACTGCCCTTGCTCGAGCGATGATTCGCTCATGACGCGTCGCTGCCTGGAATCGGTCGCGCGAGGACGTCAGCGGTTTGCTTGGCGCGAAACTCTGCGAGTCGCGCGGCAATCGTTGCGTTGCTCAGCGACAAGATGCTCGCGGCCAACAGCGCCGCGTTCACCGCGCCCGCGCGACCAATCGCCAGCGTTCCCACAGGGATTCCGGCGGGCATTTGCACAATCGAGAGCAGCGAGTCCACGCCTTTGAGCACCTTTGATTCGATGGGAACGCCCAACACGGGGAGATCGGTTTTCGCCGCACACATGCCGGGAAGATGCGCCGCGCCTCCCGCGCCCGCGATTACCACTTTGATTCCGCGTCCACGCGCAGTGCTGGCAAACTCGAACAGCAAATCGGGCGTGCGATGCGCAGAGACCACTTTGCATTCGTGCGTGATGCCCAATGCCAACAGCGTCGAGGCGGCGTGTTGCATTGACTCCCAATCGGATTGCGAGCCCATGATGATTGCAACATCGATGGTGTTGTTGTGGGTGTCGTCGTTGCTCATGCGTTGCTCATGCCTTGCTGTGGTCGAGTGTAAACGCGCGCCGAGTTACGCGGGGAAGGGTGCTACCATCGCCACTTGGCCTTCGAATTCCTGAGGGCTTTCCGCGGGACTTCGCAAGGAAACACTATGAGCGCGATTCGACTCAACGGCCAGTATGTTCTCATTCGCGACATCGAGAAGAAGGACTTCGTCGAGTTCGTGAATCTGCTCATCGTGAAGATCACGCAAGAAGAAGCGATTCCGCGCACCGCGGCCAACGTGGTCGCCTCGCTGCTCGCGCAAGGCAAGACGCAAAGCGACTCGTTGGTGCAAGCAGGTCTGCAAGCATGCGCGTCGCTGGGCGTCAAGAACATGTGGGTCGATGGCAGCACTGCCAACGTGACTGAAGAGACTCCCACTGATGCCGCGATGGGTTTGGAAACAGCCTTCGGATTCGCGTCGATTGAATCGGGCCTCGCCGTCGCCGCTGCTGCGTGCAATGCGTTTCGTCGCAAGATTCAAGTAAACGAACAAGAAGTCACCGTCATCCGCCAGCCACGCGAAGTCATGGTGAAAGTCGCGCAGACCGTGACTGCGATGAAGAACGTCAACGAGCCAGTCTTCGTGACCGCGGGACGTTTTCTGGGTTCGCTCATGAAGGACGGCAAAGGTTTCGATCAGCCTGAAACCATGACTGCGTTGTGCATGCTCTCGGATTTGGGCGCGACCTTGGTGCGCATCGATATCGCGCAAGGGCAGTTAGGCTTTGGTCCGTTCAATCACGCCAACGCGATGGCGAGCGCGATTTTGCAAGGCCTCGATGCGCAGAAAGTCGCATCAGTGCGCAACTCGATTGAGCAAACCAACGAGCATTTCCGCAAACTTAGCCAGCAGCAAGGCACGCCATCTGCACCGCAGCGGCAAGAGCAGCGCCTCGCGGTTCCCTCGGTCATGGGCACGCGTCGCCGCCGCTGAGCGCGAGTCCGCAACATCGGTTCACGCTTGATTTCGCCAAGTTTGCGCAAAGTTGTTCCGTGAGCATGTTGCATGCGACGCGCTGCTTCGTGATGATTCACCTCTATGAATCGTCCTCAGCGCACCCGTCTTGTTGTCGCCATTCTTGTTGGATTCGTTGGCGTTCTCGCTGTGTCTGCAGTACAGGCGGTCGGCCCCGATCCGATTACGTCGATGATGCCGACCACGCTCAAGCAGACGCCGTCGGCGCGCATCCAGCACGCGCTCGATCAGTTCACCGATTGGGCCACGTGGGTTGAAGTCGTCAGCGGCATCGCGCTCGCCGTGGCACTGGCTTCACTCATCGGCAATCATCCGCGCACGCGCAATCGCCGCGAACTCTCCGACGCGTCGGAAGAGCGGAAGACGTTGGTGATTCTCGCCGTCGTCGGCGCCGTGGTCTCTGCGCTCGTGGCCGTCGATCAAGCGATGGCGTTCGTAGTGTTTGGCATTGGAAGCCTCATTCGCTTCCGCACGATTCTGGACAATCCGCAAATCACCGGCCGCGCAATTTTGGTGGTGGTCATCGGACTTGCGTGTGGACTTTCGCAATTCGTGAACGCGCTCGTCGTCGCCACCGCAGGTTGGGCCGTGATCTATTGGCTCGAGGCGCAGCGGCCCGCCGCCGTCAAGATTCGTATTGCGGCGGGAGGCGATCGACAGAAGGCGCAACTGGTCGCCGCCGACACGCTGCGTCGCATGGGCTGCCGCGTGCGCGAGCAGAAGGCAGGCGCGTCGGGCACTAACTTCACCATCGTGATGAGCGTGCCCCACGCAATCGACGACGAGGTGCTCATCAAGAGCCTCGAGTCAACGCTTTCGTCTGAAGTAGGCCGCGCGGAGGTTGAGTTCCGCGACTCGTAAGCGCGCATCGACAAACACGCCGACAGATCACTCTGCTTCATCCGCCTTCCACTGCGCGATGAGCAGAGCTTTTTTCTCTGCCTTGAGTGAACGGAACTGATTCGCGTCTGCGGTGCTAGCGAATCCAATCACGACTTGTTCGTACACCACCGGCACGGCAGAGGCGGTCAGTGTCTCGCCTGTGATCGGACACGTGCTGTTGCCGCGGGATTCATCTATGCCTTTCTGCGGCAACACTTGATCAGTGGCGAGCTTCGCGCGTTGATTCATGGGAAGCGCCGCGAATTGCCGCGCGTTTTCGCGCCCTTTGCACCTCACGGGATAGCACTCGAAGAAGGCAACTTCATCGAGTTCCGTCACATCCTCACCAGTGATGGGGCATTGCATGCTGGTCATCACGATGGGTGTGATGAACTCAACTTTGGGCAGCGTGCTCGCGTTTTGCTGAGCGCATCCAATCAGCGCGAGTGAAACGATCGTTGGTGTCAAGGAGAGAGCCCAGGAGATGCAGCGAAACGAGATGTTCATGTGTGGCAGTCCTTCGGTGAACGCGCAAGAGGTGCGCAGTGCTACAGAGTGTCTCGCACAACCATCTCGCGCAAGGGCATCGCGATGTGTTGCGTGCGCATTACGCATCTCTTCACGGCGACTGAACCAAACCTTGTTGATTGTGTTTCGCGAAGCATCGCGCGTGACTGCGCCAGCGCTCACGCTCTTGCGGTAAGCAAGTTTGGTTTCGGTGCAGAATGCGTTAAGCACGCGCCGACGCGAGCGCACGAATGCGCTTTGTTTCCCGAGTGAAACGCCAATTCCGACGATGCGCCTTTTAGTGTTAAGAAAGGGTTAAGCAATTGCAAGCGCGCGCAACGACGTTTGAGTGTGTGGTTTGTGTTTAGTTTCCTGTCGGCGCGCGGGAGTTCCGCACGGCCATCGAAACCCTGCGTGATCGAAGCAATCGAACACGTTCAAAGGAGACACACATGACCCTTTCTTTCACGACCGTTTGTGCATGGAGTGCATTACTCAGCGCGACCACTTTGTCGATTGGTGCGGTTGCGCATGCATCCGAAGAGTCGTCCGATACCGCGCAGCAGATTGCTCAACTGCGCGCGGCGAACGAAGCGCTCGCCGCCAAAGTGAACAAACTCGAAGCGAACGCGCAGGCTGGCTCGCAAGAAGGACACTGGCTCACCGAGCAGCGCGCCGATGAAATTCGCGCGATCGTGAGCGATGTTCTCGCGGACTCTAATGCGCGCACGAGTTTGCAATCATCAGGCGCCACCGCAGGCTGGAACAAAGACCAAGGCGGATTTTTTATCGCGTCGCCCAGCGGTGATTTCAAGATGAACATCAAGGGGCAGATTCAAGCACGTTGGGTGTACAACCATCGCGACAACGCGGGGCTCACGGGCTCGGCGCGCTTCAAGGAAGACGCGTGGGGGTTTGAAAATCGCCGCACCAAGATTGGCTTCGGCGGATTCGTGGTTGATCCCAGTTGGGGCTACTTGCTCAAACTCATCTTCAACCGCTCACCGGGCGCGCTGAGCTCCGGCGATCAGACGTATTCGAACGGCAACATCGTCGCTTCGATTGAAGACGCATGGATTCAGAAAGACTTTGGCAACGGGGTCACGCTGCGCGTGGGCCAGTTCAAAGCGCCGTACATGCGCGAAGAGTTGGTGACCAGTGGTGCGCAGTTGCTCGTCGAGCGCTCGATGGTCAACGATGTCTTCTCGACCAAGTTTTCGCAAGGCATTCAACTTGAGCTCGGTGGTCGCGCGGGTGATCCGCTGCGCGCGCAACTGTTTTACGGCGACGGCTTTCGCGCCAACGCGACGAGTGTTCCGACGTCGTCCACCGCGGCCGCAGGGGGTTACGGCGGCAGTTACACCACATCGTTCAGTCAGAACCTCACCAACTACGCGTTCGCTGGTCGCCTCGAGTGGCTCGGTGCGGGACAGTGGAAACAGTTCAACGATCTCACGAGCTATCGCGGTGAAGAGTTCGCTTGGATGCTCGGCTTCGGTGGCATGGCGCAGAGCTTGCGACCAGGAACGGATGGCGCGGTTTCTGATGCCACGACCTCATCGATGTGGGGCGCGACCGCGGATCTCAGCGTCGACTTTGGCGGCGCGAATGTCTTTGTGTACGGCGTTTACCGTCATGTTTCGCTCACCGGCGAAGTCGACACACGCGGTGGTGAGTCCGATGCAATGGATCAGTTTGGTGCGGTGGTTCAAGGTGGATACTTCTTAAGCAACGAGGTCGAAGTGTTCGCTCGCTATGAACTCGGCAACACTGACACCGACAAGTTCCGCACCGCCGAAACTGATGCGCAACTCGAGCTAAACAGCACGGCTACGGCGGGATTCAACTACTTCTTCGGCGGCAACAAGGATGTGAAGTTGACCATGGATTTTGGGTACGCGTTTGATTCGATCGGTGACTTCAACAACTCGGGCGCTGATTGGCTTCAGGATGGAACGACGACAACGGGCGACGGGCGTTCCAACGACGGACAGTGGGTGTGCCGCACACAATTGCAATTGTTGTTCTGAGGTTCGATCGACACGTGCTCGCGCGCGACGCAAAATGCATGAACACGCCGCTCCCACATTCCGTGGGAGCGGCGTGTTTTCTTGCGCGCGGAACAACGGTCATCAGTGAGTGGTAATGTTGTCGTAGTGCACGACCGCGCTCATCACACTCACATTGCTGCCGATCGCTCGGTGCATCTGATGAAAGCGCGCACAACACTCGACGCGTACTCCGAGTTGTTGTGGCCTGCGATTGCAGGTGCCGCGCTAGTGACGGGGTACCTCACGCAACATTTCGGCGCGGAAGGCGCGGTGTTTCTTCCGTATGCGCTCTACGCGGTGGCCTACATCGCGGGAGGTTGGGAAGCGACTCGTGATGGCGTGCGTCAACTCGCGCGCGGGCAGCTCGACATCGATTTTCTGATGGTGGTCGCAGCGATTGGCGCGGCGCTGGTCGGTGAATTTGCCGAAGGTGCGCTGCTGTTGTTCTTGTTTTCACTGGGACATGGTTTGGAACATGTCGCGCTTGATCGAGCTCGCAGCGCGGTCAGTGCGCTGGGAAAGTTCGCACCTAAACGAGCGCGCATTCGCAATGCCGATGGAAGTGAACGCGAAGTTCCCGTCGAGGAAATTGCGATCGGCAGTCTGGTGTCCGTGCGTCCTGGCGAGCGAATCGCCGCCGATGGAACGGTGATCGAGGGCCGTAGCGGTGTCGATCAAAGTCCACTCACCGGCGAGAGTATGCCTGTCGACAAAGAGCCCGACGACGAAGTGTTCGCGGGTTCGCTCAACGGTGATGGCGCGTTGCTCGTGCGCACGAATCGTCCCGCGACGGACACGCTGGTTGCGCGCATGGTGCGACTCGTCGCCGAAGCGCAAGCAACGAAATCACTGGCCGAGCGCACCGCAGAGCGCTTCACGCGCGTTTACGTTCCTTGCGTGCTCGTGACCACCATCGTCGCGATCGTGTTGCCGCCCATGTTGGGATGGCTCTCGTGGAACGACGCGTTTCTGCGCGCGATGAGCATGTTGATCGGCGCGTCGCCGTGCGCGTTGGCGATCTCCACGCCCGCCGCAGTTCTCGCGGGACTCGCGCGCGCCGCGCGTGGCGGCGTGCTGATCAAAGGCGGCGTTCATCTCGAAGCGCTTGGGCTCGTTCGCACTGTGGCCGTCGACAAGACCGGAACCATCACCCGCGGAAAGCCCGAGTTAGCGCGCATTCGCTGCATGCCCGATGTCGATGAACGCGAACTCTTGCGTATCGCCGCGAGCGTCGAGAGCGCGTCGAGTCATCCCATCGCGCGCGCCATCATCGATGCAGCGCGCACGCGTGGTGTTGTTGTTCCTACACCCACCGATGCGAGGACGGTGCAGGGCAAAGGAGTCGAAGCGATTGTTGAAGGCACGCGCGCAGGAGTAGGGCGCTCGAGTTTGTTCGCCAATCACGGGGAATTCACGGCAAATCCAGTGCTTTCGCAGATGGCACAGGAGATCGAATCAGAAGCGATGACCGCGATGAGTGTGGTGCATGGCACGCGCGCACTGGGCGCTCTGGGCGTGAGCGATCGTCCGCGCAATGAAGCCAAGCGCGCCGTCGCGGCGTTGAACGCACTCGGTTGCGACGTCGTCATGCTCACAGGTGACAATCGCGCCACGGCGCAACACATCGCCGTTGATGTGGGAATCACGCGTGTCGAAGCAGGGTTGATGCCCGAAGCGAAGATCGCGTTGGTGCGCTCATTCGTCGCGCAATCACGCGCCGTGGCGATGGTGGGCGACGGGGTCAACGATGCACCCGCGCTCGCTGCGGCGACGGTGGGAATCGCGATGGGTCGCGGTGGAACCGATGTCGCTCTCGAAGCAGCCGATGTCGTGTTGATGTCGGACGACTTGATGCGACTTCCGTTTGCGATTGATCTCGGCCGCGCCACCCGCGCGATGGTGCGGCAGAATGTGATCTTCTCGATGGCGGTCGTTGCGGCACTGATTCCGCTCACACTCACCGGCATAGTTGAACTGCCACTCGCGGTGGTGTGCCATGAGGGCAGCACGGTCTTAGTGGCACTGCATGGATTGCGCTTGCTTTCGCGGCGCAATCCCTACTCGACGCCATCGATCAAGCAGCAGTGAATCGCATACGCGACGCGCGCAACTCCTCACGCAAAGCATCACGCAAAAACCGTGTCGAGCCAGCGCGCGATGTTGAGCATCGGCCAAGCCATGCGCCAATGTTGCGAGGCTTGTGTGCGCACCAGCGTGCGTGCGGCGGGTGAGAAAATCTCGCGCGAGACGGGTCCATCAATCCACGATGACTGCGTGGCAATCCACTGCTCAAACGGCAGCGGGAAGCTCGCTTTCGGTCGTGACACAATTTCGGGTGAGAGCACATCGGCGAACGCTTCACGCAAAACGCGCTTGGTCATCAGCGTGCGAGTCGCGGTCATCACCGTCGCGTCGTCGCAGGGGAGGATGTGCTCCGCCCCAGCAAAACGTGCTGATTCCAGCACGCGCAGATCCGCGAAGGGCACGCGGCCCTCGACCGAGCTACGCATGAGTGAGACGTTGAGTCGCTCCAACAGGTTGACGAGATTGACACGGCGCTGCACCACCAAGTGCGCATCAAGGGTGGTGAGATCGCCCGCGTCAGAAAACTCGCGCGCCAACATCGCCTGCAGTGGGTCGTCATCACACGTACGCAACGACTCGCCCACGTTGGGCGCAAACAGTTCACTCATGATCGATCGCTGCGACCACCCAAACGCGGCGCGATAGAAACGCGTCGCGCCGGCGACATCATGTGGAACATCCGCTTCCATCCATGCAAGCGTTGCTTCGATTGGTGCGCCGTAACCGCCGAAGAGTTCATCGGCGCCTTCACCAGAGAGCGCCGCTTTGGCGTAGGGAGAGATGCGCTCACCCAAGAGTGAGATGGCGATTTCGTTTGGTGTCGCGAGCGGTTGCAGACCATCACCGAGCAAGGCATCCCAACGCGCGCCGAACTCGGAACCATCCACCACGATCTCGTGATGATCGGATCCCAAGAGCGCGGCGACGCGACGCGCCATGAAGAGATCAGAACCAGGACGACGCAGATCAACATCCGCACCAGCGGCGAAGGTGACGAGTTGTTTCGTCTGCGTGCGCGCGATCGACGCGATGATGGTGCTGTCGATGCCGCCTGAGAGCAGTGTGCACACCGGCGCATCTGCTTCGAGATGACGCTCGACAGCGTCGGTGACTGCGAGGCGCACGTTCCATGCGGCGCCGTGAAGATCTTGCGTTGGTGCTGATTCATCGCGCGGCGCACAACTGCTGCGCGAGGCATCGAGTTGCGCAGACATCAGATCGAAGGTCACCACTTCGCCTGCCTCGATGACCGAAAGTCCGCGATAGAGCGTGCGCGCGCCGAACGTTCGTCGCGGCATTTCCATGTATGCGGCGACACACGGCCAATCAGGTTCGACGTTCGACCACGGATGCGAGAGCACCGGCGCAGGCTCGCTCGCGAACACGATTTCCGTCGCGGTGCCGCAGGATAAGCGCGACCAGTACATCGGAATCGTGCCGAAGGGATCGCGCGCGAGGACCAATCGATCACCAGCGCCGCGCTCGCGCGCAGCGGATGAATCATTGTGCGTGTCTTCTTCAAACCACGCCGCGATCGCGTACATCCCGCGCACCGTGCGCAGCGCCTCGACGCCGCGAAGCGCGAGCAACCACGCCAATACTTCGGTATCCGAACGCGTGCGAAAGACCACGCCATCGTCGGTAAGCGCGCGACGTAACTCGCGGTGGTTGTAGATCTCGCCGTTCCACGCGATGGTCACTCGGCCCGCGGCACTCTCCGCCGTGCGACGCATTCCGGGTGCGCGCGCGTCCACTGAAAACGGTTGCACGCCGCCCGCGGGATCGAGCATCGCGAGGCGCCGATGCATGAGCGCGACATGACCTTGATGAAAGGAGCCACTGGCATCGGGGCCGCGGTGGGCGAGCAGATCACGCGTCGCCTCAGAGGCTTCGCGGGTCATGATCAACGCATGTCCACGGGTTGTTGCGGCTCCGAAAATTCCACACATCAAGCAGCTCCATTTGTTTTCGCGAAACACGGTTCGTGATTGGCATCACTCCATCGACCAACGGCTGCATGCTGTGGAGCATTGAGCGCGACTGATTTGGCGAATCGCGAAAATCAGCACTTTCGCGGTTGTTGGCGCGCGTCGCCTGCGCGAAGATAGTCCACTATGACCACCAACATTCGGGCGTTTACCCCGTTCAGTCTCGTGATTGCGCTGTTCGCCTCGCCGACGCTGTTCGCCGACATCGAACTCGACACGCTGTTCCAACGCCACGCCGTTGTGCAACGTGATCGACCGATTCCTGTGCGCGGCACCACTGCGCCCAATGTTGAAGTCACCGTGAGTTTGGGCGACGTTTCGGCGCACGGGCTCTCCGATGACGCGGGCCGATTCACAGTGATTTTGCCGGCAATGAAGGCATCGAAAGATCCGCGCGAACTCATCGTGCGCACCGCGATTGATCAAGTGCGTCTCGACGACATCCTCGTCGGTGAAGTGTGGTTTTGCACGGGGCAATCGAACATGGAATGGACAGTCGCCGGTGCGATCGATGCCGATCGCGCACGCACGATTGCGTCGACGCTTGCCATTCGCGGATTCAAAGCGCCGCATGTCACGGCCAACACTCCGCAAGAACGCGTGGACGGCGAGTGGCGTCTTGCGCGCGGCGAAACTGTCGATGATTTCACGGCGGTTGGCTTTTGGTTTGCGGTTGATCTCGCGCAAGCGCTCGATGTTCCCATCGGACTGGTTGATCTTTCGTGGGGCGGCACGCGCATCGAGCCGTGGATTCCTCTTGATGCGTTGCAGTCAGCGCCCGCGTTCAAACAAGCCGCCGACGGAATGGCAAATCGCATTGTCGAGCATGCTTCGCTCAGCGAGGAAACCAAAGCAGCGCGGATGAAGATGTACAACTCTGCGTACAACACCGCATGTGAGAAGTATTGGTCCGCAGTGCTCGACGGTGAGTTGGGTATGAGCGAGGGATTCGATGAGCCCGTGTCGTCATCAGGTTGGCCGGCACTGTGGCAGACGACGACACTACCGATCACGTTTTCGAAGCTTTCACCCGAACTCGCGCAGTACGACGGCACAGTGTGGTTCACGCGCGAGTTTGATGTTCCCACTGATATGGCGCGGCGCGCTTGTCGCATCGAACTCGGTGCCATTGATGACTCCGACATTGTGTGGTGCGTCGAAGGACGCGCGGGAAGCATCGTCGGCGCGCCGGGAACTCCGCGCAGCTACAGCGTGATCAGTGGTCTTCCTGCGGGAAAACAGCGTATTTCGGTGTGCGTGCTCGACACCGGCGGCGAAGGCGGATTCATGAGTGAGCCCGCGTCAATGCGCATCGTGCTCGCCAATGAGCCCAAGTCGATTGCGCTCGCTGGTGAATGGCAGTGGCGCAAAGGCTCCGCGGTCAAAGCAATGGAAGCGCCAGTGCGCGGGGATCCGCTCTCCAAGCCAGGCGTGCAGTCGAGTGATCCCGCGGCGATGTACAACGCGATGATCGCGCCGTGCATTCAGTTTCCCGCGCGCGGATCCATTTGGTACCAGGGTGAATCAAACGCCGGTGAACCCGACAAGTACCGCATGCTCTTGCCGCTGTTGATGAACAGTTGGCGCATCAAGTCAGGCAATCCTGATCTTGCATGGGGAGTGGTGCAATTGGCTGGATTCATGCAGTTTGCCGAGCAAGCGCCTGCCGAAGGTGCGTGGGCGCTCTTGCGTGAAGCGCAGTTTCGCGGAGCCGCGCAAGGGAACGGCGGCATGGTGAGCGCGATTGATCTTGGTGACGCGAACGACATTCATCCGCGGCGTAAACGTGAAGTCGGAGATCGTCTCGCAGCGTGGGCGCGCGCGACGGTATATCACGATGGTGCCGCGAACAGCAGCAGCGCAGTGCAGTGGCATGGACCCGAACTCGTTCAAGCCACGCGTGATGGCGCGCGGGTCGTGTGTGAATTTGCGTACTGCGATGGGCTGCGCGCTGCTGCTGGAGAACTCGGCGGCTTCGCGGTCGCAGGCGCGGATGGAAAGTTTGTATGGGCAAACGCGTCGATCGTGGGCGTGGGCGCGAGCGCGCGCGTCGTCGTCGAGTGCGCCACTGTGAGTGATCCTGTCGAACTGGTCTATGCGTGGCAGAACAATCCGGAGCGCGCAAACCTAGTGAATTCTGCAGGTTTACCCGCGGTTCCCTTCCGAGTCACCGTGGTGGTATCGAGCAAGTGATGAGTATTCGTGGCGCCGTCGCGTGTGCAGTTTGCGCGGCGTGCGTCACAGCGACGGTGGCGTCGTCGCGCGCGTCATCGCAACCGCTTCGAGTGCGCACCGAGGTTGCGCCGCACGAACTTCCAGTTGGGTTGACGCAATTGCTTGAGGCGCATTGCCTCGATTGCCATGAAGGCACGCGCCTCAAGGGTGAACTCGATCTTGGTGCAATACTCGCGCGAGGCAGCGCCGACGCCGCGCTACTCATCGAGTTGCGCGCGCGTCTCGTGTTGCGCGACATGCCTCCGCATGACGAACCAGATCGGCCGAGCCGCGCGCAATATCGCACGGCAATTGCGGCGATCGACACGCTGGTGAAACCACAGGCGCGCACCGTTGCTGCAGTGCGTCGCATCAATCGCGATCAGTACCTTCGCTCGGTGCGTGATGTCATCGGCGCAGACTCGCTCGACGGAGTGGACATCCTCTCGTTACTTCCGCGCGATGAAGTCGGTGAGGGCTTTGACACCACCGGCGACACGTTGGCGCTGCCCGCATTGCTCATGGAAAAATATTTCGACAGCGCGGAGGCCATCGCCGCGCGGGTGATCACGCCAGCGTCTGCGCGGCGAAACACCTTTGTTTCTGCGGAAAAACTCACGCGCGAAGGAGTCGGCGACACGTACGACGGCACGGCATGGCTCGCCACCGACGGGGTGATCATTGCGCCGTGTTCAATTCGCACTGCGGGTCGTTACCGCGTCGAGGTCTTGGCGTGTGCGCAACAAGCCGGTTCGGAAGTCGCGCGCATGGCCATCGAGATCGACTTCGAGCGCGTGGCCACGCACGACGTGCCGCACGACGCTGCCGCGCCTGGACACTTTGTGTGGGAGGGCGAACTCGCTGCGGGGACGCGCCATATTGCCGTGCGTTTCCTCAATGATTTCTACGATCCAACGCAAGAGGATCCGAAACGTCGCGATCGAAATCTCGGCGTGAGCGGTGTGGCGATCGAGGGTTCGCTCGGAGCGGTTGTCGATTCACCGTTCGAACAGCGCATGAATGCGACCGCGGGTGAAGGATCGACAGCGCTTCGTTTGCGTCGCGTTGCTGCGTCGTTGGGCGCGCAATGGTTTCGCCGCGCGCTCACGCAAGCCGAAGTGGTGGCGCTGGTGTCCACGGCGCGCAAGGCCGCGGGCGTAATCAAAGGCGCGCCCGACGAGTGGGAGCGACAATTGCGCGCGCTCACGACGGCGCTCCTTGTCGACCCTCGCTTTTTGTTGCGTGTGGAACGTGACACAGATGAAGATTCCTCGCGCGCGTTGAGCGGCGATGAACTCGCCTCGCGCCTCTCGTACTTTCTGTGGTCGAGTGTTCCCGATGCCGCACTACGACGCGCGGCCGCTGCAGGTGAACTTGCGCAACCAACGTCGCTTGCCGAGCAAACTCGACGCATGTTGGCGGATCCGCGCAGTGCATCCTTAGCGGAGCGCTTCGCCACGCAGTGGTTGGGCATTGATGGACTCGACGAAAAACAGCTTGATTCAAAGCACTATCCCGCAGTGGACGCGGCAATGCTGACTTCGATGCAGCGCGAAACCGAGTTGCTCTTTCTCGACATCGTGCGCGGCGACAAGCCCGTGCGCGCGTTGCTCAATGCGCGCACGACTCATGTCGACGCGCGTCTTGCGAAGCACTACGGAATCAGCAACGCGCCGAGCGAAGGCTTCGCCGAATGTCCATTGCCCGACGCGCGCGCCGCGGGCGTACTCGGTCATGCGAGCGTGCTCGTCGCCACCAGCAATCCCACGCGCACCAGTCCCGTGAAGCGAGGTAAGTGGGTGTTGCAAGCGTTGATCGACGCGGCTCCGCCACCGCCGCCGCCAGGAGTCGCGCAACTTCCTGAGAGTGCAGCAGAGCGACGAGGACTCTCGATACGCGAACTCATGCGTTTGCATCGAGAAAACCCGGACTGCGCGTCGTGTCACGTGCGCATGGATGCGATTGGCCTCGCGTTTGAAACGCTCGATGCCGATGGCGGCGTGCGTTCGTTGCTCGATGGGCTTCCCATCGACGACGCCACTGAAATGCCCGACGGAACAGTGATGCGCGGAGTCGATGGCGTGCGCGCGTTCATTGAGGATGGTGATGCATTCGAGCGTTCACTCGCGCGTCACCTGTTGGTCTATGCACTCGGACGCGGCACTGCTCCCGCCGACGATGCGCTCTTGGACGATCTCGCGCAACGCCTGCATGAGCGCGGCGATTTCGCTTCGCTGGTAGAGGCGATCGTGTGCAGCGACGCCTTTCGCATGCGCGGAAGTTGGGTGCAGTGAACGAATCTATGCGAGTCGCGGCCGCACGCGGTGTTAGCGTGCACATGAGTTCCCTATGCGCGATGCACTGATTCATCGTCGAACGATTTTGCGCGGCGCTGGTGCCGCGATCGCGCTGCCATGGCTCGAAGCGATGTTGCCTCGCGGCGTGATGTCGTCGGCGTGCGCAGCGGCGTTCGCGCCCAAGCCGATCACGCGTGTCGCGTATCTGTTTTTTCCCAACGGCGTGAATGTCGACGCATGGGTGCCAACCAGCGATGGGCAGGGCGGATGGAACGCTTCGCCCACGTTGATGCCACTGGAAGAGTTTCGACGCGACATCACCGTCTATCGCGGACTCACTCATGCAAACGCTGCCGCGTTGGGCGATGGTCCCGGCGATCACGCGCGCAGCGCCGCGTGCTTTCTCACTGGCGCGCATGCGAAGAAAACCGCAGGCGAAGATATTCGCAACGGTCGCTCGATTGACCAAGTGATTGCCGATGGGCTCGAGTCCTCTGGCGTGCGCACGCGTTTACGTTCGCTCGAATTAGGCAGTGAGCCAGCGATGACTTCGGGCGATTGCGATTCGGGATATTCCTGCGCCTACAGCGCCAACATCTCGTGGAAGTCAGAGAGTTTGCCCAACGGCAAAGAGACCGATCCACGCGCCGCGTTTGATCGCATCTTTGGTCGTCGCGATGAGTCGCCCGCGGAAACTGCCGCGCGCGCGCATTCGCGTCGTTCCATTCTCGATGGCGCCGTGAGTGAAGCGCGCAAGTTGATGCGTGAAGTGGGCACAGATGATCGCGCGCGACTCGATGAGTATCTCGAAGGTATGCGCGGCATTGAGCGACGACTCGATCTCGATGCGGCGTCGGCACTCGATCCCAACGAGAAACTTCCCGACTTCGACAACGCGCCGCGTACCGTGAGCGCACGCATCGATCTCTTGGGTGAAGTGATGGCACTCGCGTTTCGCACCGACTCCACGCGCGTGGCCACCATGATGTTGGCCAACGAAGGATCGAATCGTCCGTACACGGAAGTGGGCGTTTCCTCGGGACATCACGAGGTTTCCCATCACGATCGCAATCCAGAGAAACTCGCGGACTTCGCCAAGATCAATCGCTTTCACACCGAGCGCCTCGCGGCGTTTCTGCGCGCGCTCTCGCGCACGAAAGAATTAGGCCAGCCGCTGCTTGATTCAACCATCGTGCTCTACGGCGGCGCGATCAACGATGGCAATCGACACAACCACGATGATCTTCCCATCCTCGTCGCTGGCGGGCGCGCGAGGAAAATTGATCGACCAGGCGAGAGTGGTCGTCTCATCGAGTGCGCTCAAGGCACGCCGCTGTGCAACTTGCACCAAGGCATCGCGCGCAAACTCGATGTGACGCTTGAGAGTTTTGGCGATGCCAGCGGTGTCGTAGCCTTGTGAGCAACGCGCCGCGCTCCTGCGCGAGTGACTTATTCAGCTCCTGGATTTGCTCTCGTTCGCGTCTTCGACTTTCTTCATGATGAAGCAGTAGTTGAATCCGCGCAGGAAAAAGTTGCCTTCTTCCGCGGCTTTGCGCCAGTTTCCGTACTCGAGCTTCTTGTTGTGACGCACGCAACAAATGATGTCGACGGGCGTGAAGTACTTGCGCATGATGGCGAAGAGTTCGAAGCCGATGGGCATGAACTCGCCGCTGCCTGCTCCGGGCTCGCCCTTGCGTTTGCGCCACGAGTCGCTCACATACAAGCCCATGTAGCGGCGATTCTTGAGCACGCGATGCATCTCGCGAATGACTTCTTCCATTGCGCGGTAGTAGGCCTTGCCGTGATCGGCGCCGCCGGAATCGAGCTTGCCAATGCAACGATCATCATCGGAATACTCGACGTGCGTGGAGTAAGGCGGATCGATGAACACGAAGTCAACGCTCTCATTTTTCAGCGGCAACGCGCGGGAATCGTTGCGCTTGATCTCGGGGCGCTGCGGATTGAGATCAAATCCAACGCCGGTTCGCGTGAGATCGCGGCAGACATCAAGTGTTGTTCCTGAGCCGCACATGGGATCGAGCACGGTGTCGCCTTCGCGGGTGTAGCGCGAGAGCAGTTGCCAGATGATCCATGAGGGCGTCGCGCCGACGTAATCTTTTTCGCCTTGCATCGAGCCCGCGCCCACCACTGCGTCACCTTCGATCTCGAGCACGCGCGGCTGCGCGTCGTGCTCTCTGCGCGCGGACTTCTGCGACTCGCGCATGGCGGGACTGTCGTAGTGTTGACTGGGGTACTCCCACAGCGTCGTCGGGAAAATGCGCAATTGCGGGCGCAATTCACGCACAAACGGCGTCTCGCCGCGATCGGGTCGACGAGATGAATCAAAACGGTCGCGCGGAGGTCGGGGCACGCATCGAGTGTACGAACTCACTGCGGGTTCATGTCCGCAGCGAGCAGCGAGCATGCGCCGAATCCCGCGCCAATCATCGCGGCGCTGAGCATGGCCAAAGGAACAGCGAAGCGACCCTTGATGCGGAAGAAGTACGTCATCAGCACGATGAACAGTATTGCGCGCAACGCCGTGTCGCTTGGCAACGGCGCGATCGTGCCACGCGCAAACGACGCGACATCGAAGGCGAAGACGCTGCGCAGTACGAGTCCAATTGCAGTCGCCGCGATGACGCCGACGGCCGTTGCTCCTGCGAGATCGAGCAACAGACGCACACGGCTGCTGGCGATGACACGCTCGAGCACGCGAAATCCCGCGACGATGAAGGTAAACGCGGGCAGAAAAATTCCCGCAGTAAACGCGAGTGCGCCCCACACGCCGTGGCCTTGATAGCCCACGAATGTTCCGAAGATCACCAGCGGCGCGGGCAGTACGCCTGCGAGAGCGACGCCGTCAAGAAACGCGGCTTCGCTCATCCAACCATTTGGTCCGCACGCAATGCCTGCGACATACGGGATCGAGGTGTACGCGCCGCCGAAACTCACGAGTCCCGCAACGAGCCCATGCCCGAAGAGTTCAGGTACAGAGACGGCGCGTGCACTGTGTTCGATGTGATCGACGCGCGTCGTTCCCAACATCGACCACGCCAACGTCACGCACATGGCGATGATCAATGTGCACGCGAGCAGTCGTCCCGCGGCGAGTGTGTGCGCAAGCCGCACTGTTGCGCGCACGATGAGCGCAGTCGCGGCGACTTGCATGGCCATCATCGCTCCGGCAATCGCTGGTTCACGCAGATTCACGCTGTCGTAGGCGATCGATGCAATGAGCATCAACACCAGTCCGGGCAACATGAATCCAAGTCCCGCCATCACGCCGCCAATACGACCACTGCGCAGTACGCCGAGGTAACAGCACATTTCGTGCGCCTCGGGACCGGGCAAAATTTGGCACACCGCGAGCGCGCGACGAAAGCGTTCCACCGAAATCCATTGGCGCTCGTGGATGAACTCCGTGCTCAGCGCGCTGATTTGCGCCGCGGGCCCACCGAAGGCGCGCGTGCCCACAGCAAGAAACACGGCAAAAACCGCCATCGGAGAGGCTGTGCGCCCTGTCGAGTGTGACGAAGGGCGCGCGGATTCGGACATAAACCCAATGTAGCGCGCGCGAGAAAGCTCATCGAGAATTGATGGAAGATAAGTTTGCCTTCGAAACATCCCGCAGTAAAGTTGTTTCGTGCAAGGCAGCCTGACCGCTCGCGTGCAGAAGACCGCGCTTGTTGGCATCGCGTTGGTGGCAGCATTGCAAGCGTCGGTAGGCGCGTCCGCAACGCCCGACGCCGATCTCTCTGTCGCATCGATTGAGATCACGCAAGGGTTTCAAGCTGCGGATGGCACAACTCCGCTGGTCGCGCGCAACGCCACGATGGTGCGCGTCACGCTCTCACTCAACGGCCGTCCCTCTGAACAACAAAATGTCGACGCAGTGCTGCGCATTTACTCCAATGGAGTCGAGATCGCGACTTCGCCCGTGTACAGCAGCAACGGTCCGATCGTGGCGCGCGTTGTTCCGAGCAACGCGAACCTCAACGACACGATCAACTTCCACTGCCTTCCTCCTCAGTCGAACGATCTCGATTTCGTGGTGACGGTTGATCCCTTTCGCCGACTCAATGATCCCAACCGCAGCAACAACAGCAGTGCCGTGCTCGACCGCGCATGCGTGTGTCGCGCGATGGTGGACTTGGCCTATACCGGCATCAACTACACGCTCGGTGGTGGATTGCCCGACCCGTTGATGATCGAGCCGGGCAACGGCGATGGCTTTGTGCGCGGCATTTACAAGACGGGCGATTGGAATTACCACCGCTCACCGTTGCCGCCGCCGGTGGTGTCGCTCGACATTCACATCTCCAACCTCATCTTGCTCAACACGCTCAACGACATTCGCCAAAACCAGATTCCCGCGGCGGGCTATACGCGACCGGAGTTTATCTACGGTTGGTTGAAGGGCAGTCCGTTTGCTTCGAACGGTCAGGCCATTGCGACGCCAGGCAGCGCGGCGTTTGGCAATACCGATCCCGCCAAGTTTCAGCGCACCTTCGCCCATGAACTCGGGCATTGCTGGGGTCAGCCGCACAACACGCAAACGATTGGAGTGGTTGGAATTGATGTCGAGCATCAACTGCGCAATCCGCTCGGGCTTCCGATCGTCAAAGAGAGCATCAAGAAAGATGTGATGTTTGCCGCGCAAATCACCCAAGATGCGTGGGTGGGTTCGACCACGTCGCTCGACTGCATCAACGATCTGCGCTCCGCGTGCACTTCGTTTCACGGTGGTGGCGATGATTCCGAAGAAGGCGCCGCGAGTTCATTCATCGCCGACGCGACAAGTCTGATGCAAGTGCCCGTGCTGCGCATCTGCGGCGCACACGATCATGTCGCGCGCGTCGTACGCCTTGATCACGCCATGACTCACGAGCTTGTGCCCGTCACTGCGGACGACGCGCAGGGCAACGTGGTGATCGAAAGTTACGACTGCTTCGGCGCGCTCTTGACGACGCTGCGCGTGAACACGTTGAGCGCGCGGCAGTGCTGCAGCGAGGGCGCGACCAATCATGAGTCGACGAGTCTCTACGTCAATCTTCCGCGATACGTGGGCGGTCGCGAGTCGGCGCGCGTCGTCGTGCGCGAACGAAACCATCACGACAACGCGCGTAGTCATGTGCTCGCCGAACTCACGCGCAGCGCATCGGCTCCGTTGATTGCCAACTTCACTGTCGACTCGGGTGAGACACTCGACGAAACCGAGGATGAAGTCATGGGCACCCACGGCTCAATGCGCGATACGCCTGATCTCGACATCAAGCCGCTCGTTGGATCCATCGCGATTCACTGGAACGCCAGTGATCTCGACGGCGACGCGCTCGTCGCCGACATCCTCTACAGCCCCGATGGCGGCGACGCATGGTGGCCTGTGGTGGTCGGTGAGACGACGGGATCGTTTGTGTTCGACTCCAGCGATTTACCCGCAAGTCGCGGCGCAAACGCACGGTTTCGCCTGCGTGTGAGCGATGGATTCAACGTCGCGCACACCGACACTCCCGCGCAATCGTCGATGATGTTGGGCAACAGTCAACCGCCCGATGTGCATGTCATCGCTCCCGACACCGCCACCACTTTTCCTGCGGGGGCGAGCGTGATTCTGCACGGTTCGGCGTGGGACATCGACGATCAACTGCTGCCCGAATCGAGTCTCACGTGGACTTCATCGTTGGAGGGAGCGCTGGGCACCGGGCGATTGCTGGTGGTGCGCCAACTTCTTCCCGGCGTTCACATCATCACGCTGCGCGGCACGGATTCGGGCGAACTCTTCAGTGAACGCACGATCACCATCACCATCGTGCCCCGCGAGTTCAACTCCGCCGATCTCAACGGCGACACGCTCGTGAACGCGGCCGATCTCGTGCTCTTACTCAATGATTGGGGAGAAACGGGTTTGGCGGATCTTGATCTCAACGGATGGGTCAACGCGTGGGACATGACTCTGCTCATGGCTCGGTGGAATGTGATTGAATGAGCGCATCGCAGCAGCGCCGCTGACACATGTGTGTTCGCCGCGTTGTGCATGACGGAGCGCACGCTTGAGCAACTCATTCGAAACGATTGTGGTGGGACTGGGCGCGATGGGTTCGTGCGCATTGGCCGAACTCGCGCGTCGCGGAGTGCGCGCGCTGGGCATCGATCGCTTCGACCCGCCGCATGATCGCGGTTCATCGCACGGCGGCTCCCGCGTCATCCGCCTCTCGTATTTCGAGCATCCTGATTATGTTCCGCTGCTGCGGCGTTCGTACGAATGCTTCGATCGCATGAGTCATGACGCGGGCACGACGTTGCGTTTCGAAACTGGTTTGCTTGTCGGAGGCGCCGCGGGCAATACGGCCGCCGCAGGGATGTTGCGCAGCGCGCAATTGCACGACCTCGAAGTGACGGCACTCGATGGCGCCGAAGTCATGCGTCGCTTTCCGCAGTTTGCGATGCCGCGCGATGGCGACGCAGTATTTGAACGGCGTGGTGGATTCGTGCGTCCCGAAGCGACGATCGCCGCCGCACTCGAGGCCGCGGCACGAGACGGCGCGCGCATCGAACGCTCATCTCCAGTGCTTTCATGGGGCAGCGACGCGAGCGGCGCGTGGGTCGAGACTGCACGCGGACGATTTGAAGCGTCGTCACTCGTCCTCTGCGGCGGTGCGTGGATGCGCGAAATTCTCGGCGCCGACGCACCCGCGCTTCAACCCACCCGCGAAACCATGGTGTGGATCGATGACGAGAGCGACCCCGCATGGCAAGTGGGCACGCACAGCAACAGGATGCCCGTCTGGCTCTTCGATCGTGGAAGCGAGCCTGCCGTGTACGGCATTCCACGCTGGCCGGGCATGGGTTCGCCCACGGGACTCAAGGTTGGATTGCATGGACGCGGGCCTGCGATTGAGCTCGACTCTAGCGGCGGCTCGGTCGATGCCGTCATCGATTCGGAAGTTGTGGCGCAAACATTGGCAACGGTCGCCCACTGGCTTCCATCCGCGCGCGCGCGACGCGTCGATGCCGCGCGCCACTGCCTCTACACCATGTCGGCGGACAGCGAATTCGTGCTTGGTTTGCATCCACACTTGCCGCGTGTTGCGGTGGCCTGCGGCTTCAGTGGACACGGCTTCAAGTTTGCCCCCGTCATCGGCGAGGTGCTCGCCGACTTAGCGGTCTCGGGAAACACCGCGCTCCCCATCGCGTTTCTCGCTCCCACGCGTCAGGGTGCGGGATGGATGGGGCGCGGATAAATCCTTCATTGTCGAATTCACGAAAAACACAAGAAATCGGTTCGGCTTTTAGAAGAACCCGTTGACCACCCCTGATTCGTCAGCTATTGTTTTGTTGTCGCGTATGTGTGCGGCCACTAAGCAGATCTTTTCCCCCATGGGGCTAATGCGGAGCCGATCCCGCATTGGCCCTTTTTCTTTTTTACACACGATGGACTACGGGAGGTCGAGAGATGGCGGAATCGAGGCATTTCGCCGCGGTTCCGCGTCGTTGGCGTGAGTGTGTATATCCGCGTGAAGCCGTCACGCGAAACTCATCGCATCTAGGCCGAGGCACGAGAGCGATCGACTCGCGCAAGCACGGGATGCAAGCGTCACTTGGTGGTTGACGGAGCTGGCGTGTTCGCTTTGCTGTCTCGCGTCGCAGGTGCATCTTGCGGCACCTTCGCACTCTCCGGCGCGCTCGCGGCCCAGAGAATTCCGCCTTCGAGATGCTGGCGAAACAGCGGCTCGTCGTAACTCTCTTTGGTGTGACCACCGCCGGTGTACCACGAGCGTCCGCCCTCCCATTCGTGATACCACGCGATGGGATGATCGCCGCCCATGTTGGCTCCGGTCACGGTGCTGTCATCGAGATTGGCGAGCACGGTGACGCTCGAGCGCGGGTTGTGGTCGTAGACATACCACTCATCGAAGCGCTTCCATTCTGCGGGCAGCATGCGCGTCGATCGATGGGTTCGATCTTCGACGCGCACCGTCGACTCTTGCGGTTTGGGATGCGTCTTGAAGTATGCGCCGACGAGTTTTCCGTACCACGGCCATGTGTGCTCGGTATCGGCCGCCGCGTGCACGCCCGCGTAGCCGCCGCCGTTATGAATAAAGCCTTCAAACGCGGCTTGTTGGGCGTCGTTGAGAATGTCGCCCGTGGTTGAGAGGAACACCACCGCGCGATAGCGCGCGAGATTCTCGGCGGTGAAGACCGTCGCATCCTCGGTCGCATCGATGTCGTAGCGATCCGCAAGCAACTCTTTCACGCATGCAATCGCGTTAGGAATCGAGTCGTGGCGAAAGCTCGCAGTCTTAGAAAACAGCAAGATTCGCCCACGTGCAGGGGTGTTTTCGCTTGCGGTGGTGGTCGGTTTGATCGGCGCAACAGGAGGCGTCGAGAGCGCGTTGTGTGTCGCGGCGATCGCGAGGAGCGCGCCGAAGCAGCGCAGTGAACCGTGCAAGTGAGAAGAGAAAACCGCGAGGGGAATCAAGCTCATCCATTCAGCGTCGCGCTCGGTTTGAGGAAAGTCAAGGCCGACGGTGCCTCTTTACGCGATCTGCTCGGGTGCTCATTCACGCTCGACGCTGACTGGTGATGTCCAACATCGATGCGTCGTGCGCTGCGCCGAGTAAGTACGCTGCACTCGCCAAGCGCACTTGATGCAACGAAACCTCGATGCCATCCTCGCCGACGTCATCGACGAACCATCGACGCTGGAAGCGTTTTTGGTTCGTATCGCGCAAGAGCTGGCGACATTCTGCGAGACCCCGCACTGCGAAGTTTGGGTCTTTCGCGCGCGTGCGAGTGACGAGCTTCGCCTCGATCTCATCGCCGCCCATCCACGAACCATCTCGGGCGACGAACTCGTGTCGGGCGAAGAACTCGTGGGGATCGCGGGAAATAGCGAGGCTTTGCTCGCCCATTCGCCCACCTATTCGCTCACACACGAGCCGCATCACTCAACCGCGGCCCACTTGCGTGTCCTCACGCTTTCGCTGGGCATGTATGGATTCGTCGTGCTTGCGCGCGAGCATCACTCCATCAACCAAGCAACCGTTGGCGTGCTGCGATCAGTCGTCGCTCGCGTGACCGACGCAGTGGCGGCGCGACTTCCGCAGCACACGCTTGTGCAATTGAATCGCCGCCTTCAATTGCGCAATGAAGTCGATCGTCGCTTGGCTCGAGCCTTCGCGGATGTGCGCACGTTGGTTGAACTCGCCGCAACTATTCAGCGCCTCGCCGCCGAACTGTTCGCCGTCGAGCATTCATCGATCTCCTTTCTTGATCCAGAATCTGCGCAGCTCATGCGTGTGTGCGCGACAGCAGTGCAGCCGTTCGCGATGGATGTCGACGCGTCGGCGATGAACATCGATGCGTCGCCACACGAAGTCTTGCGTACCGGCCGCGTCATCGAACTTGCCGAGGCAACGAAACCGACACAGAGCTTCGCCAACTTGTCCCGCGAACAATGCGTGCGCTTGCATTCGCGTCTGTACATCCCTGTGCATGTCGATGGTGTGGTCATCGGTTGCATCGGATTCGCCAGCACCAACGGCAACACCGTTCCGTCGCAACATCGTCCCGCACTCTCGATGTTGGCAGACTTCGCGGGCTTGACCTACGCGCGAGTCGCGGTGCAGCATGGGCAAAGCCGAGGCGGCGCGTTAATGGATGCGTCACGCATCGCCACCGAACGATTACTCGGTGCCGTTCAATGGTTGCCCTGCGCCAATGCGGCGCTCGCCATCGTGGGCAGCGCGATGGATGCCGGAACACTCGCGCTCGTTGAGCTGTCGCATGAAGTGGAGGAGCAGGACGCGCAAACCGGGTCAACGGTGAGCAACTTCGCATTGAACGACGCACACGATGCCCACCCGAAGGGACGATCGGTCGAGTGCGTGTGGCATCCGACCTTTGGTTTGCCGTGGATGCACGGCAGGCGCCTTTCGCGATTGACGCAGCAAGAGCGCATCCGTCTCACCGCGGGGCAATCGGTCACTGTCGCGTTTGATGATGCGTCGCATCCAACGGTGCTCAAACCCATCGTTGCGGACGGCGTCCTTTGGGGCGTTCTCGCCCATGAATCTCGCGTTGATGCGCGGCGCGAGCTCGATGTTCATGAACTCGTGGCACTACGTACGTTGGCGAATTCATTCACCAGTGTGATCGTGCGCGAACGCCTGCACGAGGCGGTCCATCGCCGGCACAAATTCGACGCGGTGGGCTTGCTTGCGCAACGGGTCGCGCAGGAATTCAACACGCTGCTCTGGCCAATCTTGACGTACACCGAAATCCTTGAAGGCATGCCCTCGATGGATAAACGCGCGCAAGAGTTGTTGCGCGAGATAGCACAGGCGGGTCGTCGAGCAAGCGACCTAGCGCAGCAGGTATTGACCATTTCGCATCGGCCTGATTGCGCGTTTGAACTCGTCGCAGTAAGCACCATGGTCATGGAAGTCTCCGCGATGTTTCGGCGCATGGCTCCACCGAGTGTGAGTGTGCACGACTCGATCGATACTGACTCTGGCGTTGTGCTCGGCGATGTCAACGAATTCCGTGAAGTACTGATGACTTTGGCCACAAGCGCGTTCGACGCAATGAAGCAGTCAGCAGGTGCTATTCGCTTTCACGTGGAACGAATCGAGCGCAAGGACGGCGAGTGGATCCGCCTTCTGGTGTGCGAGGAAATCGACGAGTCGCGCACGGATGCAACTTCGAATTCAGAGGGCAGCGAGGCGCACACGCGCGACGAGACGTTCACCATGTTTCGCGGCAACGCTGCTGCGGCGGGCTCAAGTGAACGCCATCATGGATTCGCGATGGCACATGTGCAGCGGGTGGTTGCGCACATGGGAGGGACGGTCACGGTGCTGCCTGATGCGCGCGTCGGAACCAGCGTCGAGTTGTTGCTCCCCGTTCATGACACAAGGGAAATGTCGTCGTCCCTTGTTCCAGCGCCTTCGATTTCGGCAACGGAACCGACACATGCCCGACGCATTCTGCTCGTAGATGACGACGCATCCGTACTGCAAGTCGCCACTGAGATGCTCGTTTCCTGCGGCTACAACGTGACCGCCTGTCCCACTGCCGCGCACGCAATCGAATGCCTCAGCGATGCGTCACTCGACTTGTCGCTCTTGCTCACGGATTTCAACATGCCAGTGATGGACGGCATCGCACTCGCGCGCGAATCAAAGCGATTGCGTCGCACACTTCCCGTCGTGTGCATCACGGGATTTGGTACTCCGGCCACCGAACGCCGCGCGATGGAAGCAGGCGTCAACGCGTTTATGCGCAAGCCGATTGATATCGAGCAGTTGGCGTTGGTGATTGAAGGGGTGATTCGCGAGGCGAATCAGGCGACGCAACAAAACGCGACAGACGTGTCGTAATCCATCTGTGCATGATTGCGTCACGCATCGACGGACGCGATCGCGGCCGCGCGCTTCTTGAGATTCTTGAATCGAATCGCCGCGATGACCACGCAGACATTGAGCACCGCCGTGCCCAGCGCGCCGAGAATCGACTCGATTTCCTCGTATTTTTCGGTGTAAAGAAACATGCACACGTTTGCCACCGCGAAGAGCATCCACGCTGGGATCGACACGCCTTCGGCGCATCGACGATGAATGATCGCGAGCAATTGCAGTCCGCTTCCCACTGGAAACACGACGGCGGGAACCCAACCGAGCACTTCGAATAGCCACGATGGAAGCGCGAGCGGAAGCGCAAGAAGCAGTAGCGGTGGAAGTACAAGAGCGGCGGCGTCCATCGCCCTCGCTATCGGCACATGGGCGCGCGGCAGTGCACTCGCGGCTCAGCACACCGAGCAATACACACATGGCCCCCAGAACTCGTAGAGCAACATCAAGTCACTCTGTCCGACGATGCCATCCTCGTCGAGGTCGCCGATGCCGAACTCGCCCCAGTTTCCGATCAAGATTGAGAGGTCGTGTTCATCAATCGAGCCGTCGAGATTGATGTCGGCAAGACACTCGCATTCATCGGGAACGAGATTGTCGTTGCGATCGGGTGCGAGAGAGAATTGAAGCTCGATGCGATCGTTGACACCATTTTGATTGCAGTCCATGTCGTATTCGACAAGCGCGTAGTAGGTGAGCACTTGGTCATTGCAAGGAGTGCATGCGCCGTACGGCTCGGCACAAGTCCAACTTTGCGAAGGCGAGGCGAGGCACTGTGGATTGCTGAAAAGCAGCGCGTCTTCAGGCCCTTTGTTGCATTGACTGACCGGCGCCGCACACAGACCGTCGTCCCAAGGCGCCCAGTTCCATAGTGTCCCGTCAATCCAACGCCAGCCTTGACCTGGTTGTGGTCTGATCGTTGTCACACCATCATGAAGCGCGCCGATCCACGGACCAGCTGGTGTCGGGAACACCCACGCATGATTGACCACATTCTCGAAGACCCACTCGGCTTCGGCGCGATTGCTGAACGTGGCGAGATGACCGCCTGCTTCTTCTGCAATCGATCGCGCTTGCCACCAGTTCATCGGTTGCGTGTCCGGCGGATTACTCAGAATGGTGTAGGCGTGTCCGTTACCGCCGTCGGCGACCTTCCACTCATAAATCTGCGCGTTCACAGAGTTCACCACCAACAACATGGATGCGCTCACGGCGAAGTACAACACACGCGTCAGTGCGACGCGAAACATTGATCCCACAATCATGGTTGTTCCCTTTTCTGTCGCAGCTACGAACGCTCTGTCAACTCATTACTGAATCACCCTCGGGGTGTTGGTAGTTGGCGTCGTGCACTAGCACGACTTGCCTGGCCGTCATAACAGCGCTGAACGCCACCCCGCTGAAACCTCTGTAGGCTGCGTGCCTTGAGAACCCGAAGACTAGGACCCATCTTTCGATCTTTGCATGGGTATCGACGCTTACTCGAATTGATTGGGGCAGACGCATCACGCGTGCGAACTTGTTGCCCGCAATTGGCTCATTTCATGGTGGCTTTCGCATTTTTTCTCAAGTAGCCTTACCTATTCATGGGCCATCGTCAGATCACCTTTGTCCGCGCGCTTCGATGCTCTGGTGTCAGTGCGTGCGCATTGATGCTCAGTGAATTCGTCGCACCGATCACATCCATCGTGTACGCCGATGACGTTGCACTGAGCGCAACCAAAAAAACCTCCGAAGCAACCATCGTCGCGCGCGCCAACAACGCGCGCGATTCGTGGTGGGCCTATCGCGCGTTGACCAAGCCGACAGCGCCGACGGTGCGCGATGAGTCGTGGTGCCGCAACGACATCGATCGATTCATTCTTGCTCGCATCGAAGCGAAGAATCTGCAGCCCGCGGTGGAAGCATCGCGTGAGGTACTCATTCGTCGTGCGTCGCTTGATCTCACCGGACTCCCTCCAACGCCAGAAGAAGTTGCCGCGTTTGTCGTGGATGAATCTTCTCTCGCATACGAAACGCTCATCGATCGATTGCTCGCGAGTGAGCACTACGGAGAGAAGTGGGCGCGGCACTGGCTTGATCTCGTGCGCTACGCCGACACCAACGGATTCGAACGTGACAGCGAGAAGACCTCTGCGTGGAAGTACCGCGATTTCGTGGTGCGTTCGTTCAACGAGGACTTGCCATACGCGGAGTTCATTCGCGAACAGCTCGCCGGTGATGAGATCCGCGGTCGCGATTTCGACTCCATCGTGGCCACCGGCTTCTATCGGCTAGGACTGTGGGATGACGAAGTTCCCGATCTCGCGCAAGCGCTTGCGGACGACATGGATGGCATCGTCGATACCACTGCGCGCACGTTTCTCGGCATCAGCCTTGGATGCGCGCGTTGTCATGATCACAAGGGTGATCCCATTCGTCAGAAGGAGTACTACCAATTCGCCGCGTGGTTTGCGGGAGTCGCGCCGTACAAAGAGTCGGCCTTCAATTCTCTCGAAGCAGACAATGTGTTGCGCATGGTGCGCAGTGACTTTGGACATGTCGATCCCGAAGTCGAGCTCGCGGCGTATGTCGCCACGCGCGCATCCTTGATCAAAGACATTCGCGCGATCGAGGTGCAAGCAGGGCTCTGCGATGCAACAGGATTTCCTGATCGCGCGAGCAATGACGCGTTGGTCGCGCACTTGCGCTTTGAAGATGATCGCGGGAACAGCGCAGCCAACGCGGTGAACGACGCGCCCGCCGCGACCGTGCGTGATGCCGGATTCGCCGTCGAAGGCCGCATCGGTCGCGCGTTTCACTTTGATGGCGGCGACGATCGCGTCGAGATCAAGCGCACGATTGGCGATGACTTCACGATTTCATTTTTCATGCGCACCACCGATGTCGGCGGCGGTAGTGAAAGCGATCGTCGTTGGTTTCGCGGTGACGGACTCGTCGATGGCGAGATCGGTGGCATCACGCGCGACTTTGGAATCTCACTCATCGCCAACGGCTACATCGCAGCGGGAGCCGGCGCGCCTGAGACATTTCTCACGTCCGGTCCAGGCTACAACGATGGTCAGTGGCATCACGTTGCGCTCACACGCGTGCGTAGCAGCGGAGAACTCGAACTCTTCGTCGACGGCATGATGGTTGATCACGCGCGCGGTTCGACTGAGCGACTCGACGCACCGAAGAGTTTGGCCATCGGCGCGATGTTGCATGCTGACGGCCCGTTTAGCGGTGACATCGATGAGGTTCGTCTGTACACACGCGCGTTGCCCGCGACCGAAGTGCGCTCGATGGCGTTAGGGATTCACAGCGTCGAATTTGCGCGAAGCGAAGTCACGCGCGTGCTCGGCGAGAGCTCAGCGCAGACGCTTACGCAAACGCATGCGAGTCTCGATGCGCTGCGTCTTCCAGAGTTAGAGGGTGAGACGGTGTTGGCGGTGCGCGAAAAGTCTGCGCCCTCGGCAACGCACATCATGCAGCGCGGCAGCCCGCACGCGCTCGGCGAAGAAGTGCAGCCCGATGTGCCGCTCATCGCCGCGCGCTTCGCGCCCGATCTCGCAGTCGCGCCCGCGCATGGCGAATCGAGTGGTCGCCGCTTGGCGCTGGCCAATTGGATCGCCGACGCGCGCAACGGATTGACCTGGCGAACCATCTCCAATCGGCTGTGGCAGCATCATTTCAACGAAGCGGTGGTGCCCACTCCCAACGACTTCGGTCGTCTCGGTGAAGAGCCCACGCATCCAGAGCTTGTCGATTGGCTCGCAGCAACATTGATCGAGAATGGTGGCAGCCTCAAAGCAATGCATCGGGTGATGATGACCAGCGCGTCTTATCGCATGTCCAGCGTGGCCACCGAACAAGCGTTGAGTCTCGATGCACCGAACGAGTTGCTCACGCGCTTTCGCATGCGTCGTCTCACCGCCGAAGAATTGCGCGACTCGATGTTGGCCGCCAACGGAACGCTCAATAATGCGATGGGTGGACCCGCCGTTCGTCCTCCTTTGCCGCGCGAAGTACTTGAGACCAGTTCGCGTCCCAATGAAGTGTGGCCGCTCACCGAAGAGTCGTCATGGACGCGACGCTCGCTCTATGTGATGCTCAAGCGTTCGTTGCAGATGCCACTGTTGTCCGCATTTGATCTCGCCGATCTCGACAGTCCGTGCCCGGTGCGCTTCGCTACCGTCGTTCCCACGCAGGCGTTGTCGATGATCAATGGTGATCTCACCAATCGCGAAGCCGCACTGCTCGCGCGACGCGTTGAGCGTGAATTCCCTGGGCAATTGCGCCAACAAATCGTGCGCGCACGTCAACTCACCAGCGGGCGCACTCCCAGTGGTGATGAAGTGGACGAGGCGATCGCGTTTGTCCAGGAATTGCAGAACACCGAGAAACTCTCGCCCGAACAAGCCCTCGACAGCCTGTGTCTCGTGTGCTTCAACCTCAATGAGTTTCTGTATATCGATTAGTCGATTAGTCGATTAGTTTTGTATCGATTGAATTTGTCCTTATCGCATACGACCGCGAGTTCCCATGAACCAACCACCTCTCAACACTTTCTGCGGCCAAACTCGTCGCGAGTTTTTGTGGCAAGCAGGTGGCGCGTTCACCTCGGTCGCGCTCGCGGGGTTGTTGTCCAACGATGGTTTCTTGCAGCAGCAAGCGTTGGCCTTCGACGGAACGACGCGGTTGCCAGAGGGAATGAGCATCGCGCGCGACAACCCCATGGCCGCGAAGACCGCGATGCTTCCTGGCAAAGCGAAGAGCGTCATCTTCTTCTTCTGTTACGGCGGTCCCAGCCACATCGATACCTTTGATTACAAGCCTGATCTCTACAAGTACGACGGGCAAACCATCGCGGTGAAAACCAAAGGTCGCGGCGGTGACAAGAGTGAAGGGCGCGTTGTAGGACCGAAGTGGAAGTTTCGTCAGTACGGTCAATGCGGCGCGTGGGTGAGTGATCTCTTTCCTCACGTCGCTGGATGCGTCGACGACATCTCGTTCATCAAGAGCATGTACGCCGACAGTCCGATTCACGGCTCGGCGATGCTCATGATGAACTCGGGCAAACTGTTGGGCGGCCCTTCGATTGGAAGTTGGGCCAACTACGGATTGGGCACGGTCAATCAGAATCTTCCGGGCTTCGTGGTCATGCTCGATAGCGCGGGCGGGCCTATTTCAGGCGCGAAAAACTGGTCGAGTGGATACATGCCCGCGATGTATCAAGGAACGGTGTTGCGCGGCAAAGGCCCGCCCATTCTTGATCTCGCGAATCCTGCAGGTCGCTCGGATGCACTGCAGCGTTCGATGCTTGATCGACTCAAGTTGTGGAACACGCGTCACGCGTTGTTGCGCTCGGGCAACTCGGAACTCGAGAGTCGCATCGAGAGTTACGAACTCGCGTATCGCATGCAATCGACTGCGCCCGAAGCGGTGGACATGTCGCTGGAGAGCAAGGAAACCAAAGAGCTCTACGGTTGCGATCAAGAGCAAACGCGCGAGTTTGGTGAGAAGTGTTTGCTGGCGCGCCGCTTGGTCGAGCGTGGCGTTCGCTTCGTGCAGATCTACTCGGGCGGCGGCCACAACGATGAGTCGTGGGACGCGCACGGTGATCTCAAATCGAATCACGACTTTCACGCGGGGCGCACCGACAAGCCCGTCGCTGGCTTGCTCAAGGATCTCAAACGTCGCGGATTGCTCGACGAAACGCTGGTGATTTGGGGTGGCGAGTTTGGTCGTCAACCCACCGCGGAGTACGCGAATGGCACGGGGCGCGACCACAATTCGTACGGCTTCACCATGTGGATGGCCGGCGGTGGAATCAAAGGCGGCACCAGCATCGGCGAGACTGATGAACTCGGCGCGACTGGAGTTGGCGAGCGCTTCCATGTCAAACATCTCCACGCCACCGCGCTCGCGTGTCTTGGTCTTGACCCCAATCATCTGAGCTACTTCTATGCGGGACTCGATCAGAAATTGGTCGGCGTCGAAGGCGCGGAACCGATTCGCGCGATCATGACTTGATCGTCACTTGATCGTCACTTGATCATGAGTCGCGCACACGCGGAGCTACGCTGCGACCCATGATCACTCTGGCGTCAACGCTGAGCCCGGTCGCACCGTCACAGCGCATTCGCGGCGTTGACATCGCGCGTGGCCTCGCGCTGCTGGGAATCCTTCTCGTCAACGTGCGCTTCTTTTTCTGGCCGCTGGCGGTGGCGATTGATCCCACGCTCGAAATCGATGGCGTCGCAACAACCGACGCGGATCGCATTGCATGGAGCGTGGTCGAGACGCTGTGCACGTTCAAGTGCATCTCGCTGTTCTCACTGCTATTTGGTTTCGGCATCGCAACCCAAGTGGATCGCGTGTTGCGCGCGGGCGGAAACTGCTGGGCTTTCGGCGCGCGGCGCTGCGGAGTGCTGCTCGCAATCGGGCTCGTGCATGGACTCTTCGTGTGGTACGGCGACATTCTCACGCTGTATGCGCTGCTGGGGTTTGCAGTGTTTGCGATGGCGCGCGTGTCGCTCAAGGCGCTGCGCTTCGTCATCGTGACACTCATCAGCGTCCTCGTGGTGTTGACCGTGTTGGGCGCGATTTTGCAGTGGGCCGCGCGGGTGTATCCAGAAGTGTTCGCATTTCAACCCACGGATGTCGTTCTGGTCCAGAGTTTCGATGGAGCTGCAGCTACTACTGAGGACAGCGAAATCGCGTCGGACGCGCCCATCGCAAACATCGCCACGACCACCACACCACTGCGCGGCTTCGATGCCATTTACGAAGCGGGCGGTGACATCAGTTCAGAGGTGTGGCGCGAGGCAGAAACGGCGGCCTTTCGCGAGGGTCCGTTCATCGATGCGCTGCTCTTTCGTTGGTCAGAGTTCGCGATGTCGCTCATCGCCGGACTCTTCGGCTACGGCTGGCATGCGCTGATCATGATGCTCATCGGCGTCTATGTGTTTCGCACCGGACTGTTCAGCGCTGAGACGCGCGCGCGTCGCATGGGCGTCGGCATTGGTTGCACGATTGTTGGACTGGGTTTGTCAATTCTCGCGGTCGCGCCGTTGTGGATCATGGGACTGGAGAGTCCGTTCGCGCTCGCCATGCACGCAGTGTTCCTCGAGTTGGGCGCGCTGGTGCTCCCTCTGGGTTACGCGATGTTGATCGTGGAGTACGGTCCGCGTTGGCCCGCAGCAATCTCGATTCCCATCGAACGCGCGGGACGCATGGCGCTCTCGCTCTACTTGACGGAGTCGTTGATCTGCACAACATTGGCTTCGTGGTGGGGATTCGCGCTCTTTGGATCCATGCTCGATCTGCGACTCTCGTTGATTGCCATTGCAGTGTGGATCTCGTTGCTCCTGATGGCGACGCTGTGGCTGCAACGATTTCGCATCGGGCCGATGGAGTGGGTGTGGCGTCGCTTGAGTTACGGTCGAACGCCCGCGCGGACGCAAGCGGCGAGTTCAATTCACTAGACTGTCCGCTTCATGCACGCTCCAAACTTTCGTCTTGATGGCAAGGTTGCTCTGGTCACTGGCTCGAGCAAAGGTCTCGGCAAAGCGATGGCATTTGCATTGGGTTCCGCCGGCGCGAAAGTCGCGTTCAACTACGCGAACAGTCATGAGCACGCCGAACGCACGCTCGCCGAGTATCACGCCGCAGGTTTCGAGGGCGGACTCTTTCGCGCAAGCGTGATTGATGAAGCAGAGGTCAATCGCCTGCACGACGAGATCGCGCAGACGCTGGGTCCTGTCGACATCGTCGTGGTCAATGCGACACCAGCACAGCCACAACGCACCATCGAAGAGTACGACTGGGACTTCTATCAATCGATGTTCGACTACTTCGTGCGCAGTCCATATTTGTTGACGCGTGCGGTTCTTCCGCACATGAAGCGACAGAAGTGGGGACGCATCATCAACATCACCAGCGAAGTCTTTGAGCAGGGCGTCGCGCCGTTTTCGGCCTATGTGGCAGCCAAAGGCGCGCAAATCGGCTGGTCGCGCTCTATGGCCAACGAGTTGGCCAACTTCAATATCACTGTCAACATGCTTGCTCCCGGTTGGATTCCTGTCGAGCGCCATGACAACGATCCCGAGCATCTCAAGAACTCGTATCGCGGGCGCATTCCCATGAACCGTTGGGGAATTCCTGCGGACATGGGCGGCGCATGCGTCTTTCTCGCCAGCGATGCGGCGAGTTTCATCACTGGCACCGAGATTCATGTCAACGGCGGTATGACCGTCGGTTGAGTGGGTCGGTGATCTCTCCGCAAGTTTTTGCTTCCTCAAACTGACGACTTTCATCAAGGCAACACCAATGAAGAATCGAATCCTCTCCCTCGTCTCACTCTCTGCACTCGTTGCAGCGATGGCCACCACGCACGTCTTTGCGAATGGCGATCTGGTCGCCGATCAGAAGGCGCGCATCGCGGCGCTCAAGGATCACCCGGACACGAAGCCACACCTCGCCTTCGTCTCCAACGGAGTTGCGGACTTCTGGACCATCGCCAAAGCTGGCGCTCTCGCCGCGGGCCGCGAGCTCGGATGCCAAGTCACCGTCGAGTTTCCTGGCGGCGGCTTGGGTGATCAGAAGCGCATGCTCGAAGACCTCGTGACCAAGGGAATTGACGGCATTTCCGTGAGCCCCATCGATCCCACTAATCAGTTGGAAGTGATGCAGTTGGTTGCGGAGCGCTCGTTTCTCATCACCAACGATTCCGATGCGCCGTCGGCTCCGCGCCTGTGTTACATCGGCATGGACAACTACATCGCAGGCCGCATGTGTGGCGAACTCGCGCGCGCGGGTCTGCCCCAAGGCGGCGAAGTCGCGATCTTCATCGGTCGACTTGAACAAGACAACGCCAAGCGTCGCCGCCAGGGATTCATCGATGGTTTGCTCGGTCGTTCAAGCGATCCCACGCGCTACGACGAACCTGCGACGGTCATCAACGAAGCGGGTTACACCATCGTGGGCACGTGGACTGACTCGTTTGATCGCGCCAAGGCCAAGGCCAACATCGAAGACGTGATGATCAAGCATCCCAAGCTTGCGTTGGTCACGGGGTTGTTTGAATACAACTCAACCTTGGCCGTCGAAGTCTTCAAACAGGCTGGGAAAACCGGCAAAATCAAGATCGCTGCGTTTGATGAGGGCGCGGATGTCCTCGTGGGAATTCGCGACGGCATCGTGCTCGGCACGGTGGTGCAAGATCCATACGGCTACGGATTTGAGAGCATCAAAGTGCTGCACGCGTTCAATCAAGGCAACATGTCGATGGTGCCTGCCAATGGCGTGCTTTCGATTCCTGCGCGCGTGATCAAGAAGGACAACGTCGATTCGTTCTGGGCCGATCTCAAGGCGAAGCTCAAGGCGGGCAAAGAAGCCAGCGCCAAGTAACAACACGCGTGCGAGATCCGCGTGAGCAACGAATCGCAACCAACTTCGAGCAGCACTTGGTCCGACTCATCGCGTGAGTCGGCGACGGATGTGGTGTTGCGCGCGCGTGGGATCGGCCGTCGCTACGGCGGAGTGCCCGCGCTTTCGCCGATCGATCTTGAAATTCGCGCGGGCGAAGTGCTAGGCATCGTCGGAGAGAACGGCGCGGGCAAGAGCACGCTGCTCAAGATCTTGTCGGGAGTTGTCGCGCCTAGTGAAGGCACGCTCGAGATGGCGGATGCGCAGGGCGCGTTGCGCGCGACGCAACTCAAGAGCGTGCGCGACGCGACGGGTGCGGGCATCGCGTTGGTGCATCAAGAGCTCAATCTCGCGGAGAATCTCGATCTTGCGGGATGCATTTTCTTAGGGCGCGAACCCGCGCGATGGGGCGTGCTCGATCTCAATGCGATGCGACGTGATGCGGCCATGTGGCTCGCGCGCGTGGGATTGGATTTGGATCCGCGCACGCCGTGTTCCGTGCTGCCGATTGCGCAGCGACAGTTGGTCGAGATTGCCAAAGCGCTTTCGTGTCAAGCGCGCGTGCTGATTCTCGATGAACCAACATCGAGCCTTTCGCTGCGGGAGACCGATCGTTTGCTGGTGATTCTCGCGGAGTTGCGCGCGCAAGGCGTGGCGGTGGTGTTCGTCTCTCATCATCTTGATGAAGTGATGCGCATCGCGGATCGCGTGGTGGTGTTGCGTGATGGACAATCGCGCGGAACGCTGTTGCGCGGCGAGTTCGATCGCGCGGGACTCGAGCGATTGATGGTGGGACGCGACATCACGACGAACGATCGTCGCGCCCAACACGGTGATGCCGCGACATGCCTCACCGTGAGTCGCGTGGTGAGTGCGCATCGCAAGCGACGCGAGGTTTCGTTCACCGTGCGCGCGGGCGAGATCGTTGGACTCGCGGGGCTCGTGGGCGCGGGGCGCACCGAAGTACTCGAAGCGATCGCGGGCATCACCACTCATGAAGGTCAGGTGCATCTTGACGGCATCGAGTTGCGGGGACTTGCCGCGGAGCGTGTGCGTCGCGGCGTCACGCTGGTTCCCGAAGATCGCGCGCGCCACGGTTGCTTTCTCGAAGATCCCGTGGCCATGAACTTGTCGCTGGCATGGATTGATCAACGCAGTCGTCTCGGCACCGTTGATCGCTCTGGCGAACGCACATTGGTGCAACAAATGGTGACACGAATGGCGGTGCGACCTCCACAATCACAACGGCGCGTGCACACGCTTTCCGGCGGAAATCAGCAGAAAACAGTGCTCGGCCGATGGATTGCGGTTGCGCCTAGGTTGCTCTTGCTCGACGAGCCAACTCGCGGAGTCGATGTTGGTGCGCGCGGAGAAATCCACGACCACGTGCGCCGACTCGCCGATGCGGGAAGCGCCGTGCTCTTCGCTTCGAGTGAACTCGAAGAAGTGCTGCTGCTCGCGGATCGCATCATCGTCATGCATGAAGGCGCGATCATGGGCGAGCTCGCCGCGCACGAAGCGACTGAACTCGCCATCATGCATCTTGCGACTGGTCCGTCACACGCGGCTGCAGATGAATCACGCGATGGTGCTGTGCATGCGTAGCTTGAGGTCACGTGATTTGAAGAGTTCATTGGTATGAAGAAATCGTTCGGCATCCTCGGCATCTTCATCACGGTGTGTCTCGTGGCCGCGATTTTCGGCGAGAACTTTCTCACCGGCTACAACCTGATGAACCTTACGCAGCGCACCGCGCTGTTTTCGATTTTGGCGCTCGGTGCCGGCATCGTGATCGTGACTGGTGGCATCGATCTCTCGATCGGTTCCGTGGTCTGTCTCGCGGGCATCACGACTCCGTGGTTGTTGGTCGAACACGAATGGTCGCCGTGGTTGGTGCTGCCCACGGTGTTGCTGGGCTCGGCGTTGATCGGGCTGTTTCACGGCGTGCTCATCACCAAACTTCGACTGCAACCATTTCTGGTCACGCTGTGCGGATTGCTGCTCTATCGCGGCATCGCGCGATGGATGACTGGTGATCAATCGCAGGGCTTTCAAGGCGAATTCGAGGGTGTGCGCGCAATCGCGCTCACGAAATTCACCATCCCTGGACTAGAAAACTATCGACTTCCCTCGACGGTGATTCCCGTCACGGCGCTCGCGGTGGTGCTCGCGTTGTTTCTGTCGCGCACGGTGTGGGGTCGCTGGTTACTCGCGACGGGACGCAACGAATCTGCCGCTCGCTACAGCGGCGTTCCTACCGCGCGACTCATCACCTTGGCCTATGTCGCGTGCAGTTTTCTCGCAGGCTTCGGCGGGATGCTCTTCATCTTTGACATTGGCAGCGCGCAGCCTTCGGACTTTGGAAACTTCTACGAGCTCTACGCCATCGCCGCGGCAGTCTTAGGCGGTTGCAGTTTGCGTGGCGGCGAAGCGAGCGTCTTTGGAATCATTGTCGGCGCCGCAACGCTGCAAGTCTTGCGCACCGCCATCATCTTGCTCGGCTTGAGTTCACAGCTTGAGTTCGCCGTCATCGGTTCGGTTCTGCTTGTCGGAGTCGCGGCTGATGAGTTGATCCGTCGCTTCAACGCGCAGCGTCTCGAGCGCGCGAGTCACGCCGCCATTCACTGAGTTTCTCATCACCGACGCCGTCTTCACTTCACTTCACTTCACTTCATTTCATGTCTTTATCACGCTGTCTAGGAGTTTGCATGTCGATCTCAACAAGCATTGCATTCGTTGCACCACTCGCACTCGTCGCGGTTTCGTTCGCGAGCGCCGCCGTTCCTCCAACGCCAGCGACTGAGAAGGCGGCCTCCGCGCGCGCGCCCGCGACCATCACCATGAAGGAGTGGGGCGAAGTCGACGGCAAGCCCGTTCATCTGTGGACGCTCGACAACGGCGCGGGCATGGAAGCGCAGATCACCGATTACGGCACGATCGTCGTTGCGCTCAAAGTGCCTGATATCAAGGGCAAATCGGCAGATGTGGTGCTCGGTCGCGGCAGTGTCGCGGACTACGTCGCACGCACGCAGTACTTCGGTTGCACCGCTGGTCGCTGCGCCAATCGCATCGCGGGTGGGAAGTTCACGCTCGAGGGCAAGGAGTACACGCTTGCCACCAACAACGGCGTCAACCATTTGCATGGCGGCGTCAAAGGCTTCGACAAGGTGGTGTGGAAAGGTGAAGGCAAGGTCGTTGATGGAGTGGCGATGGTCGAGTTCACCTATCGCTCGGTCGCGGGCGAAGAGGGCTATCCCGGCACGGTTGATGCCACGGTGATGTACGCGCTCACGCCGCAGAACACGCTCGATGTCACCATGACCGCGTCGACTGACGCACCCACCGTGGTCAACATGGCGCATCACACCTACTGGAATCTCGCCGGCGCTGGCTCGGGCAACATCCTCGAGCATCTGTTGATGATTCCAGCGAAGAATTACACTCCTGTCGACTCGACGCTCATCACCACGGGCGAGATTGCGCCAGTCGCAGGCACGCCGTTGGATTTCACAATGATGAAGACGGTGGGCAAGGACTTCGCGAAACTTCCCGCGACCGGCGAGGATCCAGGCGGCTACGACCACAACTATGTGCTCGATAAGAAGTTCGAGGTCGGTGGCCTCTGGCTCTGTGCGGTGCTGGTTGATCCCACCTCGGGACGCTCGATGCAAGTCTGGTCGAATCAGCCGGGGATTCAGTTTTACTCGGGCAACTTTCTCGATGGCGTGCCTGGAAAGGACGGCGCGGTTTATCAGAAAAACGCAGCGTTATGCCTAGAAACACAGGCGTTTCCCGACAGCATCAACAAGCAAGGCAAAGCGGGTTGGCCAGATGTGATTCTGCGTCCTGGGCAGACGTACTTGCACATGATGAGTCATCGCTTCACCACCATGCCAACGACGCTGCCGGCCTCCACGCCAATCACCGCGCCGACTCCCGCGGCCGTGACACCAGTGCCGCGCGCTCCCAAGCCGAGCGCGTCCTAACTGAACGGGTCAAGACTTCGGGCGCTGACACCTCAGCAAGCGATTGCGGCCTCAAGGGGTAACCCCTCGGAAACCAACCAGCCACGCGCGATGCTCACTGGAGCATCGCGCGTGGTTTATATTTTGTACCGAATGTGATTTGTCTGACAATCAGCGGCGTCGGCGCGCGACCAATGCTGCAAGTCCGAGCAACGCAATCGCGCCTGGAGCAGGAACCGTGCTGAAGAAGCCGAGGTTGTAGTTGGACAACGCATCGCCCGCTGAAGCACCGGTGGCAGTGGCGACGAGTTGCACGCGATACGTGCTTCCTGCGGCCACATCGAACGAACCTGATCCGAGTGCTGGACCAGCGAAGGCCAGTAGCACTGACCCGGTCGCGACATTCGTGACCATCAACGAGATAGAAGCGCTGTTTCCGCCACCCGACGCGTCGCGCCAGAGATTGGTGATCCACGTGATGCTCTCAGTGGAATCACTGAGGAACGTCACATCGGCGCGACTGGTTCCCACCAGCGCCGACGATCCGAAGACATCGAGTTGCGCCGCGCCAACGAAAGTCATTTCGTTGGAGGCGAGCTCGGAGCCCTGCGTGATGAGCGCGTTGAAGCTCGAAGTCACCCCGCTGGCAGAGCCGTACCACGAGCCAGTGGCCGCAGTACTGTCGCTGTCAACGGTTGATCCGAACGACGTCAAGTCGACCGAACGTGCGGATGAGACATAAACGAATGCAGCATTGGCGGTTGGTAGAACCGTCAAAGCCGCCACCGCCGCAAGTGCGGTGCGCGAGTACATATTCATATTGTGATCCCTTTTCTACTGACCCTCGCAAGTGAGTTCCCGCTCACTTGCCCTTGACGATGGGCAAAAACCCATCGCTTCCGCGCCAAACTTAGCACCGTTTCGGATGCATCCAAGAAGGTCGGTCAGAATTGGACGAAGTTCGGCCCGCTCCGCAGAAATTTCGTCGCGCCTCTGCGCGGAAACCTCGGAATTCCCCCGCAATCGCGTCAGTTTTTCGTTTTATCGGAAGAAGTCGGCGGCGCGAAGTGCAACGGTTCATCCGCGCCGTAGCGAGAGCCCGGCACCGAGGGGAGTCCCAGCAAGTGAAGTGCGGCATTCGCTGCGTCGCCGTTACGAATCGGCTGCTTATCGGCGACGCGGGTGATCAGTTCGTCGCGCGCTGGTTTGGTGCGCGCAGGATTGAGCGCCTGTAAATCAAGCGCGGCGCTCGCGTCGCCCATCCACACGAGAAAGGGAATGCGGAAGTTCAGTGGGCAGGTCATATCGGTGTGTGTCTTGAGGGGAACGCCGCCGCCGTGGTCAGCGGTGAGGATGATCGCGGTGGTTCCGCGCAGGTGCTCGGTCTCATCGATGGCGCGCAGAATCTCCGCGATCGCGTGGTCCACTTCGACGACTGCCTCGAAGTACTTCGACGTGTTGTTCACCTTCCAGTCGTAACTGTGTCCTGCAATGTCGGGAGCCGCAAAGTGCACGAAATCTAGGGTTTTCCCGTGCTTTCGGCGCAGGTGATCGGCAACGGTGCCGCCGAGATCGCTCATTGAATCCGCATGGACGAAGAGGTCGATCTTCGCGGTGCCTTCGTCTGGCTCGACGATGTCGGGCGCGCCAAACGTATCGCCGTAGCTCTGCGTGAACACCCAGAATTTCGTCTTGGAGACGAACACGCCCGTCGCCACGCCGGCATCGTGCGCGACATCAAACATGCTCGCGACATACGCGCCCTTCGTTGCGTGAATCGTCCCGCCTTGATCGACTCCGGCGGGATCGGTGTTGAGGGTCCATCCATGTCCCGCTTCGCCGAGCGTCGCGCGTCCCGTGACCATGCTGATGTGGTTGGGCAGCGTGACCGTGAAGTCGGGATCGGTGCGCGCGTTGAGCGTGTGCGGCCCGCGCAGGAGTCGCGTGAGTGCGGGAAATTCGGTGATCATCGGCGGCTCGAGCATGTCCGCGCGCAATCCGTCGACGCTGATGACGAGGACGTGGTTCGTCGGCAGAGGTGTCGCGGGCGCGGCCGAACTCGCAGATTGAGGCGCGGTTGTCTGCGACGCGGCGCGGTCGCACGCGAAGTTGGCGACGAGAATGAGCACAACTGCAGCGAGTGGTCGAACGAGCATCAACTCAGAGTACCAACGCAACGATTTGTTTCGTGTGAAGCCGCGCGGCGACGAGAGTTTGCGAGGATCACGCTGCTTGATCCATCAAGATGGCTAGCGCGTCGTAGTCGTACGAGTGCTCGCGGAGAATTCTTCGCGCGTGCGGCGCGTGATGCTCGTTGTTCGCACGAATCCTCTTTGAGTATCTTGCGCGCATGCTTCCAAACACTTCGCGTTTCGCGTGGCCGATTGCGCTCGCCGTCATTGCCGCAGCGCAGCCCGTGATGCAAGCCGCCGCGCACACTGCGCCCTCATTGATTGCGCAAACGGCGCCGACACCGCCTGTTGACCCCGATGCCAAGCCCGTGCCGCCGAGCAAGCCTGCGCAGCCGATCAAGCCTTCGAAGACGAGCAAGCCCTCGCTCGCTCCCAACACTGAGCCGCGACCGACCGCGCCGACAACACCGACCGTCGCCACGCAAGAGGGTGCGCTCAAACACAACGAGGGTGCGCTGGCATTGCTCGCGGAAGCGTCGAACATCATGTGCGCGGCAAGCTTGAAGAATGCGAAGTCGTGGCGCGTCGAAATCGAGACCGTGCGCATCGAGCGCGACAAGCCGACCGCGCCCACGTTCACCGAAGTCACGTGGTTCTCGCGCGAACTCTTTCGCGTGCATACCAAGTCCATCACGCCACCGAACGAACTCGATTTCGGCTGCGATTCAGCGGGTGGCTGGCAAATTTCAGCGGGCGGCTTGCAGCGCATCCCTGGCAACGAGGTCTCTTCGCGCGGCGAAGGATTCCGCTCGCTCGTGCTGTTCATGGACCCGCATCGATTTCTCACCGCGCAGTTTGCCAAGATCGATTTGCTCCCTGGCGCAGTGATTGTCGATGGACAGCCTGCGGTGTTGATCACCGCGTCACTGCCCCGTCCGGGCGCGATCACGCTGTATGGCGAGATGACCATCGCGATCGATCCTTCAACGAAACGAATTGTGGGACACGGCACCAACACCAGCGCGCTGGAAAACTTTTCCTTCTGGAAAGACTGGAAAACCGAGGGCGATCCCGAGCATCGTTACTCGTATCCCGGCCTCACCATCGCGCACGCGAAGGGTCTTCCGATTCGTAATGAATTGTGGAAGAAGATTGCGTTTGATACGCAGACGGCCGCGTCGATGGAAGCAGGAGCTGCGACTCCGCCAGCGATTGCGCGCTGAACGTGTGAGTTCATCGCGCGCGCACGAGATCCGCGCCGAGCGCGCGAATCTCTTCGACAGAGCGCACGCCCGCGAGTGCCATCGCAAGATCAAACTCGCTGCGCAAAATTTCCAGCGCACGCGTGGCGCCTTGTTCGCCGCCCGCGCCGAGACCCCACAGAATCGGTCGACCAACCGCAACGGCATCCGCGCCGAGCGCGAGTGCGCGCAAAACGTCGATGCCGCGACGAACGCCACCATCGACAATCGTGCAGCCACGACCGCGCGCTGCCAACGCGCACTTCGCTAACACATCCGCAGTCGCGGGAGCGCCGTCGAGTTGCCGTCCGCCGTGGTTGGAAATCCACACGCCTTGCGCGCCCGAATCAAACGCCGCAGCAACATCGTCAGGGCGACAGAGTCCCTTCACCAGAATCGGACGCGTCGTGCTCGCGGCGAGCAGTTCGACATCTTTCCACGTGAGCGACGCATCGATGGTCCACGAAAGCGCGCCGCCGATGCCCACACCCGCGTGACCAGTCGGCTCGCCCGCGCGTTCGAGGTTGACGATGTGCATGCCATCGGGAACGCGAAAGCCATTGCGCATGTCGCGTTCGCGCACGCCCCACACCGGAGTGTCGGCGGTGACGGCAAACGCTTCAATTCCAGCACTTTCCGCGCGTTGCACCAGCGCGCGAGTGAAGCCGCGATCTTTGGAAATGTAGATCTGCATCCACAGCGGCTCGGTCGTCGCGGCGCGCACTTCCTCGAGTGAGGTGGTGGAGAGACTCGACAAACACATCGGCACACGCGCGGCGCAACACGCACGCGCCGTTGCGAGTTCGCCATCGCGGTGCGCCATCTTTTGCATCGCCGTGGGCGCACTCAACAAGGGACACGAGATGGCGCGACCGAGCAGCGTGGTCGCAGAAGTCCGCTGTGAAACATCAACCATGCCGCGCGCGTGGATGAGCAACTCGCGCCACGCCGATTCGTTGCGCGCGAGCGTCGTTTCATCCCACGCGCCCGAGCGGTAGTAATCCCATGCGGTGTGCTCGATGTTCTCTTGCGCCAACGCGCTCAGATCACTGAGTGAAATGCAGGCGGCAAGGCGATCGGATGCAGACGCGTTCATTGCGCGCGGAGGCTACCACGCGTGCTCATGCGAATTGTTTGTGAGGGACAAGAGTTACGGACAAGCGCACCAGCCATCGAGGACGAAGGCGAGGTCCGACGCGTCGATCGTTCCCGAAACATCCATGTCCGCTTGCGGGTAATCCTTGCCGCCGCTGCTGCACCATTTGTCGAGGATGATCGCGAGGTCGATGCCGTTGACTTCGTTGTTGCCGTTGATGTCGGCAGCGCAAAGCGTGCAGAAAACGCGTGATTCACCGCAGTCAGCGACGTCGTCGCGCGTGCCCAACGCAGCGCTCTTGCCCTCGTCGGTAGCAATTGCTTGCGAGACGAGTGTCATCCATGTCAATTGGGTTTTTGGAAACAGCGATCCCCGCATTGAATGATGCGTAACAGCGCGCCCCTTGATGAAACGCACGATTGGATTCGATCATCGCGAACCGATTCGAATCACTTCGCGACAGGCATCGTGAAGTGATCCGCAGGAAACGAAATCGGCTCGATGCGTCGCAGCCGCAATTCGCGCGGAGGACTCGGCGGAAGTGCGCCCCGCGCGCGGCGATAGTCATCATCAGGCGGCGGTCCGCTATCAGGTGGGCGACCACCATGTGGCGGCGGACCAGCATCAAACGGAGGAGCTCCACGCGACGGCGAACCATCACGCGACGGCGAACCATCACGCGGCGGCCAACCATCACGCGGCGGTGGACCATCACGTGGCGGTGGACCATCACGCGGCGGAAGGCGCGCGTCACGCGTAGGTGAGCCGGCGCGCGGGCCTGCGTCCGACCAACGCAGTCGCGCTTCGAGAACGACGTTGCGTTGCGTGTCGATCCACAACTCGATCTCGTCGGGGCCGCGCACATCGCCTCGACGCGACGCCACGATGTGCATCGCGCCGCGCAAATACACCGAGGATTCACTGCCTGCGCGCGCAAACGCGGCGTCGTAATCGCGTTGCACCAGACGCAACAACGCGTCCATGCGCTCCACGGCGATGCGGCCATCGCGCTCTTCGATCCAACGCGGCCACAATTCATTCGAGTCGAGCGTCCTCGCGTTCTCGTTGAGCGGCTTCTCCCATGCACCGTCGACGCTGTCGACGCGCGTGAGTGTTGCGAATCCCTCGCGGCCCAAGTCAAGGCGGCTCTCGCGGCCGCGCAGATCCCATGTGCCGCGAAGCCAGACGTCGTTGTCGTCGATGGCGTTGCGCGAGTCGCGTGATTGCAACAGCACTGCGACTTCGTAGCGTCGATCGCTCGCGTTCTGGAGCGCGCGCGTTTCGCCCGTCATTGTTTCGGCCAAGATCATGGTCGCACTGCTGTGCACTGGAGTGAGCATGAGCAACGCAATCGCAGCGAACATGAGCAACGCCGCGCGTGAAAGACGCAGCGCGGAATCGCGTGCGCGACCGCTCGTTCTCAACGAAAGTGGCGCGCGTCCCTCCTCTTCACGCGCCGCATCACGCGCCGCATCGAGTGCGATGAACGCGCGTTGATAGCGCGCCTCAGTGCTCTGTGTCGATTCCGTGAGATGTTGAATGAGCAACGCGTCGAGCACGCGATCGCGCGCATCATCGAGTGGAGTTGGAGTCGGTGTCTCGTTCATGCCACGACTCCGGAATCATTTCCAAACGCAGTCTTGCGCGTGAGGCACTGCGCCAAGAGAGCGCGCGCGCGTTGCAGGCGCTTCTTGACCGTCTCTTCGTTTTCACCGAGTAAAACAGCGATTTGCGACAACGAGCGCGTCTCGCGATACACGGCCTGCACGGTTTGCGCGTACATCGAGGGCAGTTGCGCGAGGCAATCGTCGAGCGCACTGAGACGTTCACGAAAGCTCATCGCAGGCTCCGCGCTGGTTCCCGAGTAACGCTCGAAGGCCGCGACGTGACGCTCGATCAAATCAAGCGTCGCCGGATCGGCGAGTCGCAAGCGTGCGCGCCTTCCTGAGTACTCCATGGCGAGAACACGCGCGATGCCACGCAGCCACGGACCAAATGGCCGCGTGCGGTCGTAGTCCGCCAACCGCCGCCACGCGACAAGCACGGTGTCCTGAAAAATGTCGTCGGCATTGTTCGCGCCCGCGTTGGCGCGGATCGACGCCATGAGCGCCTCACCGTTGTCGCGGATGAGCACTTCGAAGAGTTCGCGGGCAGAAGGCTCGTGCGCGGTCATGTGTCCCGTTTGCGGCGTGCGTGAAGTCGGGACAGCGAAGGTCAAAAATACTGCGATTCAATCGATGGGCGGCGCAGGAGCAGCGGCACCTGAATCGTGCACACTCACGAAAACGCCTTGTTTCGTGGCAATTCGTAGCACTACTCGCCGCCGCCACTGCTGGTCCAAACTCACGTCGCGCGCGGATAATCGTTGTATCCCACCGCATCGTCGCCGGTGAAAGTCGCGGCATCCCAGGGCGCGAGCGCGACTCCTGCGGCCAATCGCTCGGGCAGATCGGGATTAGAGATGGCGAGTTTGCCAAACGCGATGGCGTCACCGAGTCCGCCCTCGAGGTCTTGTTCTGCAGAGGCCGTGTCGGCGCCGTAGCCGTTGAGCACGATCGGTCCCGCGAATCGTTCCTTCATTTCGCGTGCCAGTTGCTCGGTGAACGGACCTTGCCACTTCTCGGTGGGCCAGTAATGGTTGTAGAGATGGAGGTAGCTCAATCCGCGTGCGCCTAGCGCTTGGGCCGCGCGGCGCATGAGTTCTTCATCGTCGTGATGCACCGGCAGGTCTTTCACACTTCCCATTGGCGAAAGTCGAACGCCAACGCGCGACGCGCCGAACTCCGCAACGCCCAGATCGGTGACCTCAAGCAGCAAGCGCAGGCGATTCTCAATCGCGCCGCCCCAAGCATCATCGCGCGTGTTGAGACTGCCCGAAAGAAACTGATTGATGAGGTAACTGTTGGCGCCGTGAATCTCGATGCCGTCGAACCCAGCTTGCTTGGCGCAGCGCATGGCATGCGCGTAATCCTCGAGAATTCGCGGCATTTCCGCCGTCGCCAGCGCGCGCGGTTCGCTCGCTTGCACGCGTTCACGTCGCCCGTCCGCCTGGCGCACGGAAACCTGTCCGGTCGAGCGAACGGCCATGCTCGAGACCGGCGCTTGTCCATCCAATTGGTGATGAACATGACTCACGCGTCCAACATGCCACAGCTGCAAGAAGATTCTTCCGTGCGCGGCGTGCACGCGTTCCGTGACAAGTTTCCATCCCGCAACTTGCTCGGGCGAGTAGATGCCTGGCGTGTTCGGGTAGCCCTTGCCTTCAGGTGAAATTTGCGTGGCCTCGGCGATGATCAGGCCGAACGAAGCGCGTTGCGCGTAATGCTCCGCGTGCAATTCGTGCGGCACATCGCCGGGAGCGCGCGCGCGTTGACGTGTGAGCGGAGCCATGAACACGCGATTGGGACAGGCAAGCCCGCGGAGAGAAATGGGATCGTGAAGAGTGGGCATCGGGAGCTCAGAGAAATATGCGTCGCGCGCGAAACGGAGCATAGTTACACTCGCCGAGTCACTCACGCAAAATCACGAAGTCGCACGAAGCGACTTCGTAATACGCCACAACGCATCACACACGAAAGCAACCACCATGAGCAATCGACTTCAGCAAACATCCGCATCAATCTGCACCATGACCGCGCTCGCATTCGCGTGCGTGCCGTTGGTTTCGCTCGGATGCAACACCGCGCCCAAAGCCGAAAGTCGTGCGACCTTTGCGCTCGAGGCACAGGCGGCACAACAGTGGTTTGACACCAACGTCACCGGAGTCGGCGCGCAAATCAAAGGCGCCGCGGGATACATCGTGTTTCCTGATGTGGGCCAGTTCGGCATCATCTTTGGTGGCGGAACATTCGGTCGCGGCGCCGTCTACGACAAGACGGGCACACAAGTTGGATGGGCTGCGATCAACCGCGCCTCGATCGGTCTGCAGCTGGGCGTGCAGGGATTCAAGATGTTGATGGTGCTTCAGGACGACAAGACCGTTGCGGATTTCAAAGAGGGCGCGTGGCGTGGCGATGTCGCAGCCACCGCAGTTGCGGCCAACTCGGGAGCCGCTGCCTCGGCGCAATTCAAAGAGGGCGTCGCGGTCTATGTCGGCGATCAAGCTGGACTCATGGCGGGGATGAGCATTGCGCTCGCTCACGTGCGATACAAGAATCTCAACGACGTCGAGTAAAGCGCGCGGCACCGAAGCAAGTCGATGGCGGTGCCACGGCGCCGAGTTACTCTGTGTCCTTGTGCCAAACGCTGGCACTGCGTGCTGAGCAAGGCGCGCTTCAAGCAACGAGTCATACATTCAACGATGGAGTCAACGATGTCCGAACCGACGCGCCGTGATTTTCTCGCAACTTCTGCAGCGCTTGGCGCCGCAGGAATCGTCGCACCACTAGCCGCGGGAGCGCTCGACTTTGCAAGCTTGCAATCCGCGACCAACGGCGCGAAGAAGATCATCAACATCGGCCTCATCGGTTGTGGTGGGCGCGGATCCGGCGCGGCCAACGACACGCTCACCGCCAACAAAAATGTGCGCATCGTTGCCTTCGCCGACATCGATGTCGAGAAGGCCAAGGGCATTCGCGATGCGTTGGCCGCAGAGCACGGTGACCGTATAGCGGCCAGCGATGAGCGCATCTTCGGCGGAATCGATGGCTATCAAAAAGTGCTCGATCTCAAAGACGTTGATCTTGTGATCCTCGCGACTGCGCCTGGATTTCGCCCCGTTCATATCACCGCAGCAGTGGCGGCAAAAAAGCACGTTTTCGCGGAAAAACCAGTGTGTCTCGACACCGCGGGCTACCACGCGTGTTGCGCGGCACATGACGCGGCCAAGGCGCAAGGCACGGCCATCGTCACGGGCACGCAGTACCGCCGTCAACCGAGTTTCATGGACGCGATCAAGCGCATTCGTGAAGGCATGATCGGCGAAGTGGTGGGCATGACGGCGCGCTATTGCTCCAACGGCATTTGGTATCGCGATCGCAAGCCGGGCATGTCGGACATGGAGTATCAAATCTATAACTGGATGCACTTCATCTGGCTCTCGGGCGATCAGATTTGCGAGCAAGCGGTGCACAACATCGATGTGGTGCACTGGGTCATGGGCGGTCCACCGGTGCGCGCGTTCGCCTCTGGAAGTCGTTGGAGTCGCCCCGCAGACAGCGAAATGTGGGACAGCATGTCCGTCGACTATGAATTCGCCAACGGAAAGATTTGCTCTTTCACTGGTCGGCATTGGCAGAACTGTGAGAACCAGTTCGACAACGTGGTCTACGGATCGAAGGGCATTGCAACACTGCGCGCGTTCAGCGATGGAAGTCGCATCACCGATCTTGCGGGCAACGAACTGTGGAGTTGCAAGGGTGACATCGGCGCGGCGTATCGACAGGAGCACGCGGAGTTGGTTGAATCGATCGTGACCGGTGGAAGTCCCATCGTTGAACTGAGGCAAACCGCCGAGAGTTCGTTGATGGCAGTGATGGGACGCGAAGCTGCGTACGCGGGACAATCGGCGACGTGGGAGTTCATGACCACCAAGTCGAAGCTTGATCTCATGCCCAAACTGGTCACGCTTCCAGGCGACGCGCCCGCTCCGTTCGTGCGCAAGCCTGGTGAATATCGCTTGCAATGAGCGCCGCGCGCACGCGTGTCGAACCCTCAAAAATAAATGCGCGCGGCCGATGATGAATCGGCCGCGCGTTGTTTTGGGGAAGAGATCTCTGGTTCTAGACGACGCGTCTGCCTCAAGCCTGTCAGTGTGCAGCACGGCGGCGGCGGATGAAGCCGACCGCGAGCAGTCCTGCTCCAGCAACAGCAAGCGGCATGGGAATAGGCACCGGAGTGAAGTCTGCGGTCACCTTGTCAGACCCGCCGTTGGCGAAACCTCTGAAGCGCGCGCGCTGCTCGCGCGAGATCCTCGCGATGCCCGCGGCCTTGCGCTCATTCAGCAATCACAAACGTGGAACTCGGCCGACGCCGAAGTCACTGAGTTGTTCGCCATCGCGTTGGCCAACAACGGAAGCACATCCCAAGCACGCGAACTTCTTGCGCGCGGCGATGTCACCGTGGAGCGATTGATCGCGCGAGCGCGCGTCGCGTTGGCGAGTTCGGACACGAGCGGAGCGCGCGCGTTGCTCGCTCAAGCACGGCGTCTGCGCACCAGTCGTGCGTTTGCTCCTGCTTCTCTCTCACAGCAGATTGAGGAACTCGAAGCGCAACTGCGCAGCGGAGCGTGAAACATCTCAGCGAGTCATCAAGGCGACCGATGATGCGAGCGACGCGTTGGTGATCGCACCACTCGGCGGCGCACGCGCGTTAGCATGAGTCTTTCCCCCAATTGGAGAGACCACTATGAAACACGCGCCCGTACTCGTCGCAACGATTGCCCTGACTTCTTGGTTGGCCACGCTCGCGCACGCGCGCGTGACTTCCTCACTGATTCAAGACTCCAAGAGCGTGGCGCCTGCTGCGACCACGGCGCCTGCCGCGAGCGCTGACTCAGCGATCACGCTCGACCCCGTGCACTCGATGGCGATGTTTCGCATTCAACATCTCGGTGCGGGCTATTTTTGGGGACGATTCAACGAAGTGAGCGGCAGCGTGACGTGGCCACTCGATGACAGCGCTGCTCCAATATTTGATGTTGTCGTTCAGGTAAACAAAGTGGACACGGGCAATGAGAGGCTCGACGGCAACTTGCAGGGACCGAACTTTTTCAATCAAGCAGAATTTCCCACGATCACTTTCAAATCCAGCAGCGCTAAGAAACTCGGTGAGCGTCACTACACGGTGACCGGCGATCTCACGATGCGCGGCGTCACGAAGTCAGTCGAAGTCGATTGCATCGTCGCTGGTGTGGGCACGACTCCCAACGGGCAAAAAGCAGGGTTTGAGTGCACGTTTACCGTGCTTCGCGCGGACTACGGCATGAAGTGGGGCATCGAGGCGCCTAAGGGTGCGCTGGGTAATGAAGTGAAGATGATCATCGCGCTTGAAGGTGATGTCGCGCAGGCCGTTGCTCCGGCGAAGTGAGTCTGCGCGGACGAAGGGTGCGTGCATCGTCGGAGCATCCGCGATGCTGAGTCGCTTATGAATGCACTCATGCCGTATCTCCTGAATGCCGTCTTCGTTCCCGCGTTGGTTGCGGGAGTGTTCGCGTTGATAGTCGCGGTTGGTCCGTTGCGACGAAAGCCTGCGTTGCTTGAGGCGGGACTCGCGAGTGCGTTCTGCCTCGCGTTCACGCTGAGCTTTGCGCGCGAAGTTGATGCGTGGGGCTTGGTCCGGAATTTTTTCGCCATCGAAGGCGAGAGCGCACCGATCGAACGATGGCATCGAATCGGGCTAGCCGCATTGCTGTTGATGGGTGCGTCGGCGTTGATCGCATTTGCACGCTTTGCAGCCGGTCAATGGTGGGCGCGCGCGATCACCATCGCGAGCGCGCTCATCGTGTCGATCTTTGTCGGTGTTTTCGTGGTGTTTCCTGGGGCGACGATGTGGACGCAACTTGCGCAGTCTGCGTTGGTGCTCGCCTGCATCGCGACAGTGAGCACGTGCACACGCATCGCGGTGCTATGGATTGCGTGTCTCGTGTTTGCGTGCCTTGCGCCGCTGGCCGTACTCGGAGGCTTCGCTTCGCTCGCGGTGATGTGTGCCGCAACTTGCAGCGGCGCGTTGATCATCGCGACCGTCGTGAGTGCGGGTGCACGTTGGACGCGCGATGCGGCTCCGCTTGATTCTGTTGGCGCGTTAGCAGTCGCGATTGGAACCATGATTGCACTGGTGACCAGTTGCGGAATTGCCTACGACACCGCGGCGATTCCGCTGTGGGCGTGGCTGACCGCCGCGATGATTCCACTCGGCGGTTGCGCGTTTCTGTCGCGCGCCAACGCCGCATCGACGCGCACACGCGCGACGCTTTGGGTCGTTCTCGGTAGCACCGTGTTGGCACTCGCGCTGCTTGGTGCAATGCTCTTGCGAGAGACCGCCACGCCTCCCGCACGTGAACCAACAAGCGGCGACCCGATGGACGGGATCTTCGGTCGTGCGGAGTAAGCGATCAATCAGGATCGCACTCGTTGCGCACACGTGACGCACCGCGCGTGAGTCCATACGATTTCGCTCCATGCGCATCACCAGCGCACGCTTCATTGGACTCACTGCCGCCGCGTTGATTCTTTGCGCGCTTGCGCACCGATTCACGGGGTCACGCTCTATCAAGGTCGCGCGGCGCCGCAGATTTTGATGGCGATCAGTTGGTGCAAGGATCCGACTTGGCCATCCTGCTCGCGAACTGGCACTGACATCATCGTCGCCCGCGATGCACCGTTGACGGTGTGCGCTTGTCGATGAACCTACACAATTCTGCGGGGAAATCGCGCTAGTGTGCGCGTCATGAAATCTCATTCGACGCAGGCGCTAGGCGCGACATGCCCGTTTCTCTCGGCGTTGTTGGTGGCATGCACGGCTCGAACGCCGCCGATCGCGGCGCAGCGTCCCTTCGTGATCAAGAGTCTTCATGGCGAACGCGTCGATGAGTACTACTGGATGCGCGACGATGACGACGCGAAGAAGTCGCCCGAAATCATGGCCCATCTCAACGCGGAGCAAGCCTACGCCACCGCGTGCCTGCAACGGCTCGCGCCATTGCAAGAAACTCTGGTGGCCGAGATGCGCGGCCGCATCAAAGAAGATGATTCCACTGTGCCCGCGTTTGATCGCGGCTACTGGTACTGGCAGTCATTCGATCTCGGCGGCGAGTACCCGCGTCACTTGCGCCAACAAGGATCAGCGCTCGCACGCGACAGCGCCTCGCCCACCGAGGTCGTGCTCGATTGTCCGTCACTCGCGAAGGATCACGAGTATTTCCGCATCGGCTCAACTGCCGTGAGCAACGACGGCCAGTGGATCGCGTGGACGCAAGACACCGCGGGTCGACGCACACATGCGTTGCGCGTGAAGAATTTGCGCACAGGTGAAACGCTCGCCGACGAAATCGCTGGTGTGCTCGAACCCGTGGAGTGGGCGGCGGACAATCGCACCATCTTCTATGTGCGACAAGATCCCGTGCTGTTGCAGAGTGGACCTGTGTATCGCCACGAAATCGGAACGCCGGTCGCGAGCGATACGTTGGTCTATGACGAGCCCGACAAAACGCTTTCCACCAGCATTCGCAGCAGTGCGTCGCACGATTGGTTGCTCATCGATATCGATGGCTACGACACCACCGAGCTTCGCGCCGTGGCGATGGCGCAACCCGCGAGCACGCCGCGCGTCATCATCGAACGCACGGCGGAGGTACGCAGTTACGCCGATCATTTGAATGCGCGTTGGGTGATTCGTACCAATCTCGAAGCCCGCAATTTTCGGCTGGTTCAGGCGAGTGAAGCAGCGCCGAGCGATAGTCGTTCGTGGCAAGACATCGTCGCGCATCGCGAAGACGTGGGGCTCGATGAGTTCGTGTTGCTCGATGGCGCGCTCGCTATTGTCGAGCGCGTTGAAGCGAACGCACGCGTGCGCGTGATCCCGTGGTCGGGCGGCGTGGGCTTCACTGTTCCTTGCGCCGAGAGCGCGTTCAAGATGTCGTTTGGCGAGAACCTCGACGCCAGTAATCCTGCGCTGCGTGTTGTGTGCACTTCGATGATTACGCCTGACACGACGATTGACGTTGATCTCAAGAGCGGCGCGTGCATCACGCGCAAAGTGCGTCCCGTGATTGGCTACGACGCATCGCTCTATGTAACGACGCGCATCTGGGCGCCCGCGCGCGATGGCAAGCGCATTCCGATTTCGCTCGCGTGGCGGCGCGAGGCGTACCAGTGCGACGGCAATCATCCCATCGTCATCGAAGGCTACGGCGCGTATGGGTTGCCCACCGATGCCGAGTTCAGCAACGCAGCAATCTGTTTGATGGATCGCGGCGTTGCGGTCGCGCTCGCGCATGTGCGCGGCGGTTGTGACCTCGGCCAAGAGTGGTACGAGGACGGCCGCATGATGAACAAGCGCAACACCTTCAACGATTTTGTGGATGCGACCGATGAGCTGGTGCGCGCCAATTACGCCGCGAAAGACCGCGTGTTTGCCACGGGCGGATCTGCAGGCGGATTGCTCATGGGTGCAGTCGCCAATGAAGCGGGTGAACGCTATCGCGGCATCGCGCTCAACGTTCCGTTCGTCGATGCGTTGACCACCATGCTCGACGAAACCATTCCTCTCACCACCAACGAGTGGACGCAGTGGGGCGATCCGCGCGAGGCGGAGGCGTATCAATACATTCGTTCGTACTCGCCCTACGACAATCTCTCGGCGAAGCCCTATCCCGCGATGTTGGTGACCACCGGTTTGTGGGATTCGCAAGTGCAGTACTACGAGCCAGCCAAGTACGTCGCGCGATGCCGCCGACTGCGTACCGATAGCAACGCGTTCATCTTTCACATCAACATGGAAGCGGGGCACGGCGGAAACTCCGGGCGCTTCAGGCATTTGAAGGAAGCAGCGCGCGAGCAAGCGTTCTTTCTTGATCTCGCCGGAATCACCCGCTTACAGAATCACAGCGGCGGCTAATTTTTCGATACTCTTCGCGACCCAATTGCGCGCCGATGCGGCGAGTTGCAAGATGTTTTCAACTCTCGAACTCCTGGCTTCCTATCCTGGCTCTCTATTTTGTCCTCAACCTTGCCCTCTACGACCATGCTTGCCCGTGGCACGACACTTGCTCCCTCCTTCGCTCACAGCCTTGCTTGCAAGACCGAGCTGCAAAACCGCCTGTTTACCGCGCTTTCCGCGATGTTTGGTCGCGAGGTTCCGCTGTACGACAAGGCACTGCGCGTCAACATGGTGTGCAACACGCGCGTGTGCGCGCTGATGTCACAACTTCATATTGGGTTCACCATTGATCAGAGCGATCTCGAGCGCGCCAGCGGAGAGCGTCACGGCGCGATTCGCATCGGTCGCGCCGATGAGTACCACTGGATGGGTCGTCTCTTCGCCTGTTTCGCGATGGAGCCGCATTGCTTCTACGACATGACTGCGATCGGCGCCAAGAGTCAACCAGTGATCGCGACTGCGTTTCGCTCGCGCCATCGTCCTGAACACCGCGTGTTCACCTCGTTGCTCATGACGGATTACTTCGACGCGGACACTCGCGCCCGCATCGAGACGCTGCTCGCACAACGCGAAACATTTTCGCCACGCGCGAAGGAACTCATCGAGCGCAGCGAACGCGACGATGGACTTTCACCCGACGATGCGCAGGCGTTGATCAACGAGTGCACCCAGCACATCTTCAAATGGACGGGACGCGCGCGCGACTTCGCGCTGTACAACCAGCTCTGCGCCCATGGCTTCAAGATTGCCGCCGACATCGCGTGTTTCCAATCGCATCATCTCAATCACCTCACGCCCAACACGCTGTGCATGGATCTGTATACCGCTGCGATCAAACATTGCCTTGGTGAAGTCGACGCGCATTGGTTTCGTGCACGAACAATGCGCGCGCTCACTGCATTGGTTGCGCGGGCGGATCATGACTTCATGAAGTTGCACTTCAAGCATGTGCCGTTGGAAGAGATTGCGCTCTATCGCGCGGGCGTGGTTACGAACGCGCAGATCGCGCAGTGCGCCGACGAGTTGGTCGCGGAGTTTTCGCTTCCTGAGTTCGCGTTGTCTGAACTCGATCACGCGGGATGCAAAGAGTCCACCGAGGGCCCGAGCGCGGATACCGCTATTTTCTTGCGGCAAGACGCATATAAGGCGCTCACTGAACCCGTGCAGTTCACCGAGGCAGATGGTGCGGTGATTGACGCGACGCACACTGCGCGCTTTGGCGAAATCGAAGAACGCGGTTACGCCTGCACTCCAAAGGGACGCGCGGCATACGACGCATGTCTGGCGCAGACCGAGTTGTTGGGAGCCGCGCCAGGAACGACCGATGAGAGGATGGCCGACGAAGCCGAGTCCGCGGCCTTCGAGGCGCGCTACGCCGACGAGTTCGCCGCCTTTGAGAAGTCGTTGCCTGGGTTGATCGCGCAACGATTTGTGTACGCGCGCTATGTCGCCACCGACGCAGGTATCGCGGCCAAGGAGCGCGGCGCAGTTGACTCGATCGATCTGCCTACGCTCATCGCGCAAGGTTTCGTCGCATACGAGGGATTGCGCTACGAAGATTTTCTGCCCGTGAGCGCTGCAGGAATCTTCGCCTCGAACCTCAATCAGTACGGAACCAAATCGAGCGCCGCAGAGAAACCGACCTACTCACAGTCGCAGTTGGAAGCCGTGCTCGGTAGGCGCATCATCGACGCGACGTTGATTTACGCGGCGATGGAAGCGCAGTCGAAGCTCGACACGTTTACCCAACTGGGAGTGATCGAAATGCTCAGCGACGAGGAGTGTTCCCAGTTGCAACGAGTCGCTGCTTCGTCGTGACGTGACGGCCACGACGCGCGTGCGATTTTCTACGATGCGCCAATGCCAACTCGCGTCGCCCTTGTGACTGCAACGCAACTTCCTCGCGCCGATGGCGACCTGCCGATTCTGGTGTCGTCGTTTGCGCGCCGCGGCATTGATGCGCAGGTCGTTCCATGGGAGTGCACGACGACCAACTGGAGCGAGTTTGACGCGGCCATCATTCGCTCGACATGGAATTATGTCGAGCATTTTCCAGCGTTTTGCGCATGGCTCGAGGCGACGGCGCGTGTCACGCAGTTGGTAAATCCGCTTCCGCTGCTGCGTTGGAATCTGCACAAGGGTTACCTCGTTGAACTTGCCGACGCGGGAATTCCCGTCGTTCCCACCCACGTGCTGCGGGCGGGCGATGATCCCGATTGGCCCGCGCTCTTCAAACACTTCGGCGATCTTGTGGTCAAGCCCGCAGTGTCGGCGGGATCGTTCGCCACCATTCGCGTGATGCGCGGCGACATCGCCACCGTTACCGCGCATCACCTCGAACACGTGACGCGTGATTTCTTGGTGCAGCCACTGTTGCACTCGGTGTCGACTCACGGTGAACGCAACATGGTGCATTTGGGCGGAGTGTTTTCGCACGCCATCTATAAGGGCCCGCGGTGGAGTGGGGATCATGAACAGTCGCGCGGCGTTGTGACAGCTCAGGCCGATGAGTTGCACCTCGCAGCGCGCGTGTTGGAATTCGTGGCATCAAAGGGATTAGGCAACGCCGCGTACGCGCGCGTCGATGTCGCGCGCGACGCGAATGACCACGCCGTGCTCATGGAACTTGAGATTGTCGAGCCTTCGCTCTATCTCGAATGCGCGCCTGAACACGCTCGATGGTTGGTGGACGCGGTGTGCGCGGATCTTCCGTCAGCGTCTGCGTGAGCACTTCGTGTCGTTCACGTGATGTGCACAGAACCGCGACGGCACGCAAGTTTGTAGAGTTCATCCATGCCGCCTCCTGAGACTCCGACTGCCGCGCTTGATCGGTTGTTTCGCGCCAACGATCATGTCGGGGCGTTGCGAGTGGCCGATCAAATGCTCGCGCAGTCGCAGCGCAGTTTCGCGGGATGGCTCGGTCGCGGTTGCGCCAATTTTAATCTAGGGCGATTGGCCGATGCGGACACCGATCTCGATCACGCATTGAAACTGACACCCAGCGACCCGCAGGCAGCGCTGTTGCGGGGAATGGTTGACCAACGGCTTGGGCGCATCGATCGCGCCGTCGATCGATTGCGCCCGCTTGCAGCAGGAAAAACTCCACAGGCCCTCGAGGCCGCCGTGGCGCTCGCGGAAGTGTTTTGGTTTGCGCATCGACGCGATGAACTCGCCGCGTTGTTGACGCGCGGTGGCGCGTGGATGAACGATCCGCGCGCCGCGCTTATGGTCGCGCGTGTGTGCGCGCAAACGGACCCTGAGGCCGCGATCGTTCAACTGCGCGCAATCGCCGAGCTTGAACGCAATCCGGTGTTGCGTCGTGTCGCTGGCTTTGATGCGGTGGGATTACTCGACAAAGCAGGGCGCTATCGCGAGGCGTTTGAACTCGCAACGCAATTGCACGCCGCGACGACTCCGCCGTTTGATCTGTACGGAATGCTGGGAGAGATAAACGAGCAGCGCGGCGTGCTCGAGAAATCCGCCGTCGCAGCGACGCGCGCGCTCGCCACCACTGCCGATCCCGTTACGGGCGTCGCGATGGTGGTTGGGTTGCCTCGTTGCGGCTCAACGTTGCTCGAGCAGATGCTCGACAGTCACTCACAAATCAGCGGCATCGGCGAATTCGATGGCGTTGATGTGATCGCCGCATCATTGATTTCGACGGGGCGCTGGCCGCGCTCGATCAACCTCTTGCCACGCGCGACGTTGATGGAGATGCAGCAGTCCTATCTCAACGGCGCGCAGCGATTGCGTCGCGCGGGCGCGGCGTGGAGCTTTGACAAGACGCTCGAGGCATGGAGACTCTTGCCCGCGATTGCCGCGGTGTTGCCCGGCGCGGTGTGCTTTGATGTGCAACGCGACGCGCGCGACATGGCGATCAGCATCTTCCTCTCCTACTTTCACCCGCACTCCAAAGGGTGGACCGCGAGTCTCGCTTCGATTCGCCGCGTCATCGAAGCCGAGCGTGTCATCGTTCCACTCAGCTTGGAAACGCTGGGAATTCCCCACCAAAGCATCGTGTACGAACAACTCGTGGCTGATCCCGCCGCGCACGCGACGCGCTGCTTGGCTCGCATGGAACTCGCGATGGAGCCGCAAGTCGTGCAACCCGAACGCAACGCGCGCGCCGTGTTCACTCTGAGTCACGAGCAGGTTCGTCGTCCCATCAACTCGACATCGATTGGGCGCTTCCGAAACTATGAATGGGCGTTCGATCAGTCGTGGGACGCGCTCGCGGCGATGCATGACGCGCGGCGCAGTGAATGAGGCGACGATTGTGCGTCGTGATAACGCGGAGCATTGGTCACGCGACCACGAAACTACGCGCATCGAACTACCCGGACTTGAATTGAATTCACGCTCTTGAATGTCTCAACTGAGCAACGCGGACGTAATGTCCGAAGAGAGTGCAGCCGCGCGTACATGCACGGCTTTGGCATAGATCCCTGCAGGCACTCTCAAGACCGACGAACAAACTATGAAACTCACTCTCACTGGTCGTCCTCTCTGCGCGGCACTTCTTGTGGCAAGCATGTTCGTTCCCGCCGTGCACGCGGAAGCGCCGCCAAACGCGAAGTCTGATGCAACATCGACAGCGCGAGAGTCCGTGCGCATGGACAAACGCGCGAGCGCTGCGGTCCAAACTGGTCCGAAGAATGCAAGCAAAGCCGACCTCAAGACCGCGGCAAAAACTGCCAAGGCCGCAAAGGCCGCCGCGAAAGCCGCGAAACCAAACATCCTCTTCGTCGTGATTGACGATGTCGGTGTGGATCAGCTGACGAAATTCAATCCCGCAGGCGTGAACCTTCCCAACACTCCAGTCATCGATTCGCTGTGTACCGCTGGAGTGCGCTTCACCAATGTGTGGGGCATGCCCGAGTGTTCGCCTTCACGTTCTGCGATCATGACTGGTCGCTATCCGTTTCGCACCACCGTGCTCAACGCGTGTCTTCCCACCGCGCCGCCACGCTCGCAAACATCGCCGTATGAATTCACCGTGCCGCAAATGCTCGCGACGGCGGGCTATGCCTCGGGCTACATGGGCAAACTTCATCTCGGTGATCCGACATTGAATCCTGCAGGTGATGGCTACCCCGGTGCACTGGGATTTCCGTACTTCAGCGGCACGCCTTACGGTGGACCTTCGTTCATCGATATCACGCTCGCGGGGCAGATGCCCCCGCCCGCTGCGGGCGAACTTCCTATGTATTCCTGCGGATTCCCGGTGGATTCCGCGACCAACTCGCCCGCAGTGTGTTCATGCGGATTTCCCGATGGCACGTGGAGCGACAACATCGACGCCGTCGATTGCTTCACCCTCGGCGGTGTGCCGTTAGTCAACTCCGATGGCACGACGGTGACCAAAGGATCCGCCGCCGCATGGGCGCGCGTCGACTTCGACGACACGAATGGCTTCTACAGCATGCCTCGCGCGTTGGTGGTCGAGGGATCACCCGTGGTGAACACCATCGACCATGTCTATGAATCAACGCAAGATGTCGATCTCGCACTGCAGTGGATCAAGGCGCAGAAAGCCGGAACGCCGTGGATGTGCACCGTCGCGTTTGTCACCGCGCATGATCCCTATCAACCCGTTCCTTATCACTTGCTCGCGAAGGATTATCAATGGCCGAGCGGCTTGCCCTATGTGTGCGGGCCGCAAGCGGACTTGACGAGCTCTCCAGCGCCGTCTGAGCGTGAGATCATGAATCAGATGGTTGAGGCATCGGACCGTGAGATTGGTCGTTTGCTCGTCGAAGCAAAAGTTGCGGAGTGGTCGGGCAATGGCGTGCAGATGTTGGACAGCAACACCACCGTCGTGTTCATCGGTGACAACGGAAGTTTTCTCGACGTCGTGCGCGCGCCGTTTGATCCACTGCGGGGCAAGGGCTATGTCAATCAAACTGGAGTCTGTGTTCCAATGATCATCGCGGGTGCGCGAGTGAATGCGCCAGGGCGCAGCGTTGACGCGATGGTGAACCTCACGGATCTCTTCCAGCTCTTCGGTGAGCTCGCGGGTGTTGATGTGCGCGCGGCGGTGCCCGCATCGCACGCGCTCGATTGTCAGAGCATGATTGGTTACCTCACCGACCCTCAAGCGTCGCCGGTGCGCACGGTGAATTTCGCACAAAACGGCACGAATCTAAGCCTTCCCGAAGGCCAACTGCGCGCCTGCGTCATCGTGGCGCTGACCTCGGCCGCGACCTGCAGCGACGCGATTTTGTACAGCGAGCAACTGTGTGTCTCCACTGGCGGTGTTTGGTTTGATGACTACGCCAAATGTTGTGACTTGCGCGCTGCTGCCGCGACCGATGCGGCGTTGTATGCGCAGTGCGGCGACTTCGCCATCCTTCCGCCCTCCGCGATGGCGGCGACGGACGGACGTTACAAACTCATCATCAAACAACTCGAAGGCTGCGATCAGTCGAGCAAGTGCGCCTTCGAGTTCTATGACCTCACCACCGCGCCATTCAATCATGTGTTGCTCGGCGGTCGCGGCGTTGACTTTCCCTCCGTGAGTTTGTTGCCCTCGGGCGATGCGGCGTGCTCTCCCGGCGAACTCACCCCCGAAGCGGCCGCGGCGTTTACTGCGCTGCAGTCGTACATGTATGACTTGATGGCGACTCAACCTGCGTGCTTAGGTGACGGCAACATCGACGGCGTGATCGATTCGGTTGATCTCGCGGAAATCGCGACGTGGTGGGGGCAGAGTTCGGTGTACGACTTCAACAACGACGGCACTACTGACGGTTCTGATCTCGCGCAGATCCTCACCAACTGGGGACCGTGCTCCCGTTAAAGCGGTGCACGCTTTGTATCACCGCATCCCTTCTTAACTCAGTACTGATAGGGTGACCGTATGAACAGCAACATCACGATCACCTTGTTTCTCGGTGCGACCGTCCTTTGCAGTAGTGCTTGCATCCGCAAACATCCCGTCGCGGCGGTCACTACTCACGTGGTGGTGCATGCGCTGACGAGCGAAGACAAATCGCTCTCGGGCGCCAACGCGAAGTTTTACAAGGCGCTCAATGCGATGGCCACCGGCGATGCGTCGGCGATGGATGCGATCTGGTCCCACGCCGGCGATGTGACCGACCTTGGTCCATTCGGCGGAACGCTGGTGGGATGGAACGCCGTGCGTGCGGAGTTCAAGAAGGAAGCCGCGATGAAACTCGGTGGCGAGGTGGAGTGTTACGACCTTCATCTGGTTGAAGGCACCGATTGGGGCTACGCCGTGTGCACCGAAATTGCCAAGGGCATGACCGCGAATGGAATCAAAGTTGCGCCTAAGTTTCGCGCGACCAACATCTTTCGTCGCGAAGATGGAGATTGGAAGTTGGTGCATCACCACACCGATCTCTCGCCCGAACTGCAGAATCCAACCGGCGGCACCGCGAAGTAACGCGTGAAAGTCGCTTGTTTGCAAGCGTTTTTCGCGGCGTACTCGACAGCGCGCGAGCATCTTCATGCGCGGAGGCGGCGCGGCGATTCGATGCACGCACCAGCTGCGGTGGTCGCGTGTTCACCGCGAATTGCATTTATGGTCGACGGATGCGCAGTGCACGCGCATCGTGGCGGCATCATGCTCACCTCAAGATTTACATCAAGCATCTGTGCCGCCGTTGCGCTCTGCGCACTCACCCCGTCTCCTCTCTGCGCGCAGAGTGCTGCGCCTACCGAGGCTTCCAAGTCGGCGGCTCAGACAGCAACCGACTCGGCAATCGAGCCGAAGGCGCAGGCGATCTACGACAAGTCCGTCGCCGCGGTCAAGGCCGCGAAGTCGATGCAGATGACGAGTCGTGTGAGTTTCGGCGAGGCCATGGACGCGTCTGCGCCGCCTGAGCTGAAAGGTGCGCACCGCGTCACGGTCCGCTTCGTCGAGGGTGCGCCTGCGAAGGTCGCGGGAGGAATGCCGCCGTTTCCGGCTGATTCAATTCGACTGGAGACGCTTGACGGTCCCAATGCAGGCGCGGTGGTCGTCCTTCACGGCGGGAAAATGTTGCAGCTCGATGCCGCGAAGAAGACCTACAACGACGGAGGTGCGCAACCCGCAATTGCGGCGATGATGTCGACGCAGGCCTTCCCTGAGTGGGCCACTGAATTCCGCGAGCTGGGGAAGGCCAGGCCATCAGGCGCGAAGTTCAGTGAGCCGCGATCGATGAAATTCGTCGGCACGATTACGATCGACGATCTCGAGTGCGATGTCATCGAGGTTGTCCGCGAGGTTGCAGTTTCGTCGTTCGCTATCGCCGAGGGTGGCCAAAAAGATGGTGAAGCGCCCGAGATGGGTGAACCGCCCGCACCCCCCGAGGGCATGAAAGTCACGTTGTTCCAGACAATGGCCATCGCCCGCGCTGATGGATTGCCGCGGCAGTTTGCGACGAAGCCAGTCTTTGGCGACGGCACCACCGGCGACCCCGGCGACTCCGCGCCGTGTATCACCGTAACGGTGACCGCGCTCACGCTCGATCCGAAAATCGAAGACTCGGCGTTTGCGCTAACCGCGCCCGAGGGCTTCCGTAAAGTCGAGTTTGATATGCCCAGCATGATGGGCCCCGGTGGCGGCCCAGGTGGCGGGCCTGGTGGCGAAATGCCCGGCGCGCCGGAACTCTCGTTTGGAGTCGGCGAGCCCGCGCTCGACTTCACGCTCATCAATCTCGACGGCAAAGAAATCTCACTCGCTTCGCTCAAAGGCAAGGTCGTACTGCTCGACTTCTGGGCAACGTGGTGCGCTCCGTGCAAAGCCGCGATGCCTGCGATGCAGAAGTTGCATGACGAGTACGCGGCCGCGAAGAAGGATGTCGTGATCCTTGGCGTGAATACATGGGAGAGGACGCCCGACGCAGCGAAGCAGTACATCGCGAAGCAGAAATTCACCTACGGCTGTCTGCTCAATGGCGACGATCTCGCTACGAAATACGGCATTCGCGGCATTCCGACGCTGATCATCATCGGCAAGGACGGCACGATCGCCGCGATCGAGATTGGCATGTCCGACAGTTCGGGTTCATCGCTGCGCAAGGCGATCGACGCAGCGCTCGCGAAGTAAGTGGAGCGCGTCGTGTGTTTACAAATCGAGACGAGCGTGTTCGTCGCGACCTTCGGCTCAATCACCGATCGCGTCGCCCGGCTGTTCATCGCGTGACGCATCAACGTCGCGCGCATGATGTCCAAGTGTGACATCATGGCGATCGTGTCTCGTTTCTCAACGCCATCACCGATCAACCTCGCCGGCGCTGAGCGAATCTTGCATCGTGGCACGTGGTGGAATGTTCTCCTCGCGGAGCAGATGCCCGCGCATGGACGCGTGCGCGCATCACTGCGCGTGACGATCGCGCTTGCACTTGCGTTGGTGCTCACGGCGTTGGTGGGAAATGGAGCATTCGTGCTCTGTCCGATCACCGTGCTCACCGAGTTGCAGCCGGGCATCTCCCACACGCCCATGCTGTTGTTGAAGCGCATCGCTGTCGCACTGGTGATTGGCGTGTGCGCCGTTGCATTGGTCGCGGCGTTTCCTCAGAACGCGCCGATGCTCTTTGCCTTGATTCTCGGCGTGCTCTGGTGCGTGCTCTATGCAGCGAAGGTGCTCCCAGTTGGCTCATCGGGATTGCTCGTCGCGATGTGGGCCATCTCGCCACTGCTTGTGAAACCGTTGACAGATCCAGCCGGCTTCGATGTCTCGATGGTGTATTCGACGGCGGGTGTCATCGCGGGCGTTGTGATCGCGTACCTGTGCGCGGTGTTTGCGTTCCCCGGAGTCGAGACCCAACGCGCGCGCATCGCCGCCGATGGATTGCTCGCGGAAGCGCAGACGCGATTGCGCGCCATCGCGCAGGCGTGCACGCTCGATCCTGCGTCGCCTGTTGTGCGCGCCGAGTTGGAAGACTCGATGTCGAGCGCGGTACTCGCGCACATCGACGTTCTCACCACGGCAGTCTCGACGTATGTGAGTGCGCACTCACAGTTTCCCGAGCTGGTGCCGATCACGCGGTTGGCATCATTCTCCGATTCAGCGGCGTTGCATCTCTCGGCTCTCGCGCGCGAGAGTGAGGATCGATCGGTGCGCGCGGCGATTGCCCAGATTGCCAACGCACTTGCGGAGTTCTTTGAGCAATCACGGAGCTTGACGCTTGCGAAGTATTGGTCGCGTGCGGGCGATGCATCACCCGAACTCAACGCGCTCATCGCGAAAGCGGAATCCATCATTGCGATGGGCGATGCAATCCTCGCGCGCGATGGCGTCGAGAGCAACGACGCGCTGACTTCCGTCGCGGGCTTCGCCTATCGCGTGGGCAACTCAGTGCGCACCGTGCTCACCGAACGCCCGCTGCCTGCGCGATTTGGCGAAGCGTCGTTAGCGTTGCCGCTGGGATTTCCGCCCGCGAGTCCGTTGGGAAACAGCGCCACGTTCTGGTCGGTGTTTCACCGCTTTGACGGCGGCGCCGCAGTGATGTCGCTCGCGGCGGTGTGTGGAGTGGCACTCACGATGGTGGCATCGCCATTGCTCGCGCCAGTTGCGGCTTCTCCTGCAGCAACTGGCGCCGTTGCCGTGTTGCAGTCGACCATGGGTGCAGCGGGTCGGCGCGGACTGCTCCGATTTGTAGGCACCGTCATCGGCGCCATCATGACGTTTGTGGCAGTGACGATGTTGGCCGGTGGACTGCAAGACATTGGCGGCTATCTCATCATCATGTCCGCGATGTCATTCATCAGCGCGTGGGTGATGGTGGGGAGTCCGCGCACCAGTTACATCGGATTCATGATGGGCACCGCGTTTATCACCGGAATCGCCTCGGATTCGCAAGCCCCCACCTCGCTGCAAGTGGTGCTCGATCGCGTGCTGAGTGTGTTGGTGGCATGCGTGTGCGTGAGCGCCGTGTTGATGGTGGTGCGCAATCGCACGTCACGTTCCATCGCGATGGAGTCGATTGGCAACGGTTGGACGCTCATCGCAGATCTCATTCGCAGCAGTCAACTGCATGATTTCACTGAGCGTGAGTTGGTGGCGTTTCGCGCGCTGAACCAACGCGCGATGGTCAATCTCGCGGCGACGGCGGATCTACGCGAGCAACACGCGTTTGAACATCGGATTCGCATCGACACATTTGTGCCCATGCTGAGCATGCTCGCCGAGCAACAACGCGTGCTGTTGTTGGTGCGTTCGTTGGCTAGTGGACGCTTTCATGAACCGCTTCCTCCGCGCGAAGTGAGTGAGTTGCTCGACGCGCAATTGCGCACACTGGCAACGCATGTCGACAGACTTGCGCAGTACTTCAGTGTCGAGGAGATCGCTGATGAATCGCTTCCGTGCGTAGTTCCGATGGCCACGGAAGTTCGCGCGCGCGCCGTCGCACACGGATGCGACGCAGCAATGGTGGCGCGGCTGCTCTATCGGCGCGAAGTCTTGGGCCTGGTTGAGCAAACTGCAGTGCGCGCACAATGCGACGCGCGGCGAGGATTCATCTGGAAAGATCACACGCTCTACTGCGCGATGGAAGTCACCGACTCAGGACGCACCATCGCGGAGGTCGTCGGTACACTTTCGCCCTCGACTCATTGATGCGATGCCTCTCCGACATGCTCGACACCATCACGCGAAAGACTGCGAGTCGTGTCGTGTTCATGAGCGTGTGCATGATGTCGTGCCTCGGTTGCAATCCCAATCTTGATGTTGATGGCGCACTGATCCCCGCGTGGCTTATCGCGGTGATTCTTGGCTTGTGCATGACCATCGGCGCGCGCGCAGCATTGGTTCGTCTGGGGCTCGATCGTTATCTCATTGCGCGTCCGTTGGTCTACGTCTCGTTGACGGTTCTGTTTGGTTCATTGAGTTGGCTCATCTTCTTCCGCTACTGATTCTTCGATGGCCGCGACGCTCAACTCCAACTCCGCGAACAACAATGGCGACCGTGTACGACGCGCGATCGCGGTGTTCTTTTCCATCGCCTCCATCGTGTCGGCATTCGTGTGCGCGATCATCGCGTGGCAGCAGTTGCAGCGGTATCCGCGCACCGACGATGCCTATGTGCGCGCGAACACGATTGGCATGGCGCCGCGCGTGTATGGCCAAATCGTCGAATTGCCGCTGGTAGACAACCAATTCGTGGCGGCGGGAACGCTGCTCTATCGCATCGATGCGCGCCCCTACGAAGTGGTGCTTGAGCGCGCGAATGCGCACTTGCTCCTCGTCGAATTCGAAGTGCAAGCACTCAAGGACGCGATCATTGTCGCCGCCGCAGATGTCGAAACAGCGCGCGCGCAGATCGCTCGCAGTGAATCGCTGGTTGCGGAACGTCAAGCGCAAGTGGTCGCCACGCAGGCACGTCAAGACTATGCCGCGGACTACCTCTCACGCATCAAGCCGCTGTTGGTCAAACAGTTTGTGACCGCAGATCGCGTGGCCCTCGCGCAGAGTGACCTCGACGCGGCGAGTGCTGCCGTCGTGGCGGCGCAAGCGTCGGTGGCCAACGCAACGGCCGTGGTGGTCGCAGCGAAAGCGGAAGTGGTCGGGGCTCAGGCGCGCGAGCAGCAAGCGCGCAACGAACTCGGTCAGGTCGATGATGTCAACGCGCGCATCGCAGTCGCCACAGTTGAAGTCGCCGATGCGCAACTCAATGTGCAGTACTGCGAAGTGCGCGCGCCGCTTGATGGCTGGGTCACCAATCTCAACACCAACGTCGGCGAGTTCGTGAAGGTCGGCGACACGCTGTTTTCGATCGTGCAGAATTCGCAGTGGTGGGTGATGGCGAATTTTCTCGAGACCGAAATCGAGCAAATTAAGGTCGGACAAGAAGTCGCGGTCTACCTCTACGCGTATCCCGGTCATCGCTTCAAAGGCACCGTGCAAGGAATCGGCTGGGCGCTCTATCAAGCCAACGGCGCGACGCAGCAATCGCTGCCCGATGTGAAGCCAACGCTCAACTGGATCCGCCTCGCGCAACGGTTTCCCGTGCGCATCAGTCTTGAGCCATTTGACGCCGCGTATCCATTTCGCATGGGCGCGACTGTCACGGCGATCGTGAAGACAGAAGGACGCGATCCAATGCTCGAGCAAATGGGTTTGCTCGGCTCGCCGTTTCTCGCGCCCGCCGATGCGTTTCCAACATCAGGCTCCGGCGCGCCCGCGCGTTGAGTTCATTCGATTCGCTTGCACGGCTTATGGCGCGATGCATCTCTAGCGCTGTGCGTCGACGCTGCTCGCGGACACAACTTCACCAGGACCAGCTCCGCAAGCGAACACAAGTTGCGCACTTGAGGTGAGGAAGTCCGCGCGGCTTTGGATTCGTTGCGCGCGTGCTTCGAACAAATCACGTTCGGAGTCGAGCATCTCTGGCAATGTCGAGAGTCCTAGTTGATAGGACTCGCGCACTGCATCGAACGAATCGGTTGCGGCGAGTACGAGTGCCTTGGCCGCGTCGTACTGCGCGCGATTGCTTTGCAGTTCGAAGTATGCGCGCCACACTTGATTCTCTGCATCGAGTCGCAGTGCGGCGAGACGCGCGGCGGCCACTGAACGCTTGGCATGCACTTCCGCCAACGCGGCGTCGCGCGCGCCGCCGTCGTAGAGCAGCCATGATCCACCAAGCAAGACGTTTCCTTGCAATTCCCAGCCCGAGCCATCGAGGCTGAGTCCTTCAACATCGAAGTCGTAAAAGCCTGGACCAACCGCGCCGGCGAAATCAACCTGCGGCATGAACGATGCTTCAGCACGACGAATGTCCGCCTCACGCGCACGCAACTCGAGCACCGCAGCGGCGAGATCTGGTCGTTGCGTGAGCGCCATGTCGATGATGCCGTCAACTCCAACTGCGAGCGCGGGGGGCAGTTCACCCTCGGGCGTGGCGTCGATGGGAATCGGGAGATTTGCGGGAAATCCAGCGCTTCTGCGCAATTCGCCTTCGGCGACGAAGACATCCGCGCGCGACTTCTCCAGTTGATAGAGCGCTTCCGCGTACGACTGTCGCGCGATCAATGCCTCGGGGCGTGTCGCCAACCCAAGCACGAGTCGTTCTTCAGTGGCCTCGAGCACGCTGCGCGCGGAGGCGACATCTTGTTGCGCCGCGGTGCGCAATCCGATGGTCGCTTCGAGCGCGAAGTAGTTGCGCTCGACGGCATAGAGCACGCGTTGAATCGAGCGATCGTGCGTGAGATTCGCTGCAGCAAGTTCAGCACGGGTGCGGTCGGTCACAGCATCGCGTCGACCAAAATCGAGCAACACCCATGTGAGATAAATCTGCGGCGCCGCACGAAACTCCGTGTCAATCATGGACTTCGAAGGAGAGTTGGAGAGGCCAGGCGCCGTCGTGAGCTCCGCACCGGCGCGCACACCCATGTCTGGTGCGTAGGCGGCCAACGCAGATTGCTCGCGCGCAGCGGCAGCGCGAGCGAGTTGCCATGCTTCGCGCGTTTCCGGATTTGCTTCGAGCGCCACCGCAACAATTTCCGCGAGATGCCACACACGCGAGATGCCTAGAACAAATTCTCGCGTCGCAGGAACTGCTGTGTTTTGCGGTGTTTCCGTGCGTGTCTCAGTAGACGACGCGTCAGGATCTTTCGCGCTCTCGAGTTGCACCGCAGCATCAATGCCACGGGCAATCATGCGCGCTTGCTCCTCATCTGATGCGCGTTCGAGTTCATTCAATCGCGCGACTAGCGAATTGGGATCGTCGCCCTCGCGCGTCTCATCGTTCGATAGTTGCGACATCGGAGCAGCCGCCGTACGCGCAACCTTGCGATCAATCTTCGCCTCCATGTCGTTGAGGCTCGACTCCCACAGCGACGAGCGCGACTTGCACGCGGTCAACACACCCGCTGCAAGCACCGCAGCGATGAGCGGAGTCACGCACATCATCGAGCAACGCATTGGAGATGAAGGAGTGTTGATTGACATCGAAAGCGGGGCACGCGACGACTCATCGCGCAGAAGGTGAATATACGACGAGCCTCGATGTCGCAGGTACTCGGTGAGCGCGCGCGGACAATCGAGGCACTCAAATCTCATCATCAAGAGATTGAGCACGAAGTCTCAGTTCGGCGGAGCTCCCGAGTGGGGCTTCGACTTGGAGGTTGACTTAGGATCGCAACCCGCAGGCAAGAACGCCAGCGGTCCCGATTTCTCAAACTTGTCGGCCGTGATTCCCGCGAAGCATTTGCCGACTGCGAGCGATCGCGCCGAGCGTTTGCGAAACGACCGCGGAACAGTCACGTGGATCTTTCCGGGGAGCAGATCGCTGAGCTCATGAAGCAGATCGCTGCGCTCATGGAGCGCAAGCGCCAACTCGTGCGAGATGCGAATGAGGTCGTCACTGCAATTGACCGATTCGCATCATTGATCTTCGCTCGACTTTCTGCGGGCGAACTTCCCGTGGCGAGTTGGGCAATGCATCGCGTGTCGATGGTGCTGAGCGCTGTTGGCGCCGCACTCGCTGCAACAATTGCACACCGATACATGTCGTAGCAGGACATTGGACACGGAGGACTGCGGAGGAGGACTTTGCACACGCGCAATTGGGCGCGAGTCTCAAACAGCAAAGCGGAATGCGTGGGTTCTCAATGTTGATATTCGCTGCCCCAAGTGCGCTCCCAACTAACGCACACGCCTTCACTCGCGCTCTCGCCGCCGCACGCTGCGCATCTGTTCTTAGTGACTCGCGCTCGCGACTCTGCTAGCCTCATCACCCCCCTCATCCAGTGCAATGCAACTGACCCTTAGGACGCGCGACTATGACCAGCTCCAGCAAATGCCCCTTCGCAGGTGGCTTCATTAAGGACACTTCTCAAGGCAATACAAACCGCGACTGGTGGGCGCATCAACTCGACCTCAAGCCGCTGCAGCGCAACTCAGCGAAGACTGATCCGATGGGTTCGGATTTCGATTACGCGAAGGCATTCAGTGCGCTCGATCTCAACGCTGTGCGCAGCGATCTTCGCGCGCTCATGACTTCGTCGCAGCCGTGGTGGCCGGCTGACTTTGGTCACTATGGACCGTTCTTCATTCGCATGTCGTGGCACAGCGCGGGAACCTATCGCGTGAGCGACGGTCGCGGCGGCGCTGGTGCGGGCATGCAGCGTTTCGCGCCGCTCAATAGTTGGCCCGACAACGCCAACCTCGATAAGGCGCGTCGATTGCTCTGGCCAATCAAGCAGAAGTATGGCAAGAAGCTCTCGTGGGCCGACCTCATGATTCTCACGGGCAATGTCGCGCTTGAGTCGATGGGCTTCACAACTTTCGGCTTTGCCGGTGGTCGCGCCGATGTGTGGGAACCTGATGAAAATTACTGGGGCGGCGAGAAAGCTTGGCTCGGTGACACTCGTTACAGCGGCGAGCGCACGTTGGAGAATCCGCTCGCGGCGGTGCAGATGGGTCTCATCTATGTGAACCCCGAGGGACCAAACGGTAACCCTGATCCGCTTGCGTCGGCGCGCGACATTCGCGAAACGTTTGCGCGCATGGCAATGAATGATGAAGAAACCGTCGCGCTCATCGCGGGCGGTCATACATTCGGCAAGACCCACGGCGCGGCCGAGCCAAGTAAGTTCGTCGGCGCGGAGCCCGAGGCGGCACCATTACAAGAGATGGGTCTTGGTTGGAAGAACTCGTTCCATTCGGGCAACGCTGGCAACACCATTACCAGTGGACTCGAAGGCACATGGACGCCAACACCTACAACGTGGGACAACAGTTACTTCGACACGCTCTTTAGTTACGAGTGGAAACTCTCGAAGAGTCCAGCGGGCGCTTCGCAATGGATTCCAACTGATCCATCGGCGATGAGCGCTGTGCCCGACGCGCATGATGCGACGAAACGTCATCCGCCGGTGATGCTCACGACAGATCTCGCGCTGCGCATGGATCCCATTTACGAGCCGATTTCAAGGCGTTTTCACACGAATCACGCCGCCTTCGCCGATGCGTTCGCGCGCGCGTGGTTCAAACTCACGCATCGCGACATGGGACCGATCGCGCGCTACCTCGGGCCACTCGTACCCAAGGAAGTGTTGATCTGGCAAGACCCTGTGCCTGCAGCAACGCATGCACTCGTCAACGCGCAGGATGTTGCCGCACTCAAGGCGAAGGTGCTCGCGTCGGGACTCACGGTTGCGCAACTCGCGACAACAGCGTGGGCTTCAGCATCAACTTTCCGCGGCACCGATCGACGCGGCGGCGCAAACGGCGCGCGCATTCGTCTCGCTCCGCAGAAGGATTGGGCGGTCAACAATCCAGCGGGTCTTGCGATTGTGCTCAAGGCGCTCGAGGCGATTCGCAGCGAGTTCAACGCGGCGCATGCGAGCAGCAAGAAACAGATTTCGATGGCTGACTTGATTGTGCTCGCAGGTTGCGCCGCAATCGAGCAGGCTGCGAAGTCTGCGGCGGTCACGGTCACCGTGGCATTCACCGCTGGTCGCACTGATGCGACTGATGCGCAAACCGACGCCGCGTCGTTTGCAGTTTTGCAGCCGGCAGCCGACGGCTTGCGCAACTATCTCGCGCATAGTTTGCCGCGTCGCGCGGAGCATCTGCTCATTGACCGCGCCGATTTGCTCACGCTCACCGCGCCCGAGATGACAGTGCTCGTCGGCGGCATGCGCGTGCTCGGCGCGAACTTCGACGGTTCGACACTTGGCGTCTTCACCAAGACTCCAGGCGTGCTCTCGAACGACTTCTTCGTGAACCTGCTCGACACCGCCACAGTGTGGACTCCAGTCTCCGCGGATGAAGAAATCTTCACTGGCCGCGACCGTGCCAACGGACAAGCGAAGTGGACCGCAAGCCGAGTTGACCTTGTTTTCGGATCGAACTCGCAATTGCGCGCGCTCGCCGAGGTGTACGCGAGTTGCGATGCGCGCGAAAAGTTCGTGCACGATTTCGTCGCCGCATGGACGAAGGTGATGAACCTCGATCGCTTCGATCTCGCGTGATTGCGCGCGCGTTGTGTGGAGTTGCGCGCGATGGCTGCGCTTCGATTGCTAGCGCAGTGGTCTGCGTCACCAGGAGCGGTGATTTAGTCTTCGCGCCAAATCAGAGAAGCGCTCATTTTTGAGGCGCTTCAGGGCCGAATTGGTGCCGAGGCACAATTGGATGCGACGTGTGACTGTGTCAACCCTTCGCTATCCCGTTTGCATTGATCACAGCCGCTGTCCACAATCACACCTCACCTTGCCAACGCGAATCATTGACGGCTCATCCATCGCAAGACACTCGATTGAGAAACACGAATCCGATGCTCACGCTGAATCGACGAAGTCTGCAACGCAAGAACTTCGCAACCGTGGCGCATCGCATCGGTGCCCAACCGAAGTATCCGCTGAGAGTCATTTCCTGTTCGCTCGCGCTCGTGTGGCTTGCGTCATGCGCGACGCAAGCGGGAAGTCACAACGGTGCGGTGTCGTCCGCAACATCGCTCACCGTCACGCCGACCTTCGTGCAACTCACGCCAGACTTTCCCGTCGTGCGTGATGGCGTCGCGCTCACTCAACATGGTCCCGTGAATTTCTCAACCGTCTTCCTCGCGCAGCAGCGCGCTGCATTTGGCGATGATTCCGCGGATGAGTTCAATCGAATGACGCGCTATGAACTTGGAAAGATTGCCCATCATGATCCGATCACCGCGTTTGGAACGGTGAGTGAAACGTTCACTTCCGCGCCTGAAGCCGCCAAGATTGCATTCGGTCAGTCGAGCGTCACGGATCTCTTTGGTGACGGAGGCAAGGCGGCCACAACTCACATGGTGGACGTTGACGGCCTAGAGGTGAAGCGCGGCAGGCCACTCGCAGAAGACGTCGCTGACCTGCGCAGCGGCGCGTTGACCGCCGACGATTTGCCCATTCACGTGTTTCACTATGTCGATCAGGATGGCGACGCACATTGGGTCACAGAAAACAATCGCGCGCTCACGGTGTTGCGCATGGCGCGAATTCTTCCGACCAAGATTTACTTGCTGACGAGATCGGATTTGCAAAAGAAGCAGGGGGCGAATGCACTCTTGAGCGTGCTCAATCGCCTCCGCGCGATGCCCCACTCAAAGCCGTCGGCAGAAATGTTCATTCGCATTCAGGGCGTGAACGACATCGGCGAACCGCGCAACTCTTGGGATTGGGACGCGCCGTTTGGCGCCGTCGTGAAGTGAAGAGGTTGATTGCGAGTGTCCCCAATCACCAGTGCGTCGAATATCAATTGCGTGACGGCGCATCGATCGCGCGACGCGCTGCGTGACTCCTCGAGCGCGAAGGAATCCGTCCCAAGGAGATCGACGCGGACTTCGCGCTGATGCAGGACTTGCTGCACTGAACGGGCGCCTGGTCGAGTTGACGCGCGGCGGACAACTCCGTCGAGATCGACATGCGCGGGGCGATGAAAAAATTGTGCCTGTCCACGATCGCGATGCGCAAGCGGCGTGGAGCAACTCATCGCCGCGCGTGCGTCGAGTTATTCGCATGACACGCGCTGGCTCTGGGCTGAATTGTTCCGTATTCGCTTTGAGCGACTTTGCTTGTCCCCAAGTGGTGGCATCTTCGAAGGGAACATGAACTTCTACGTGTGCCACGCGTGTCACGCGACCGCGGCGACGAGGTTCGTTGTTCACGCACGCCTTCGAGTTCGCTTCATGCATCGGATTCTCCGTCCTCTTCATCGCACGACGCTCGCCACCATCAGCGCGACCGCATTCCTCGCGTGCGCCTCGCGCGTGCTCGGCGATTGCCCCGCCGATCTCACCGCTGACCAGATTGTCGATGGCGCGGATCTCAGCAGCGTGCTCTCAGGATGGGGCAGCAGCAGCGGCGACATCTCTGGCGATGGCGTGACTGATGCGACGGACCTCGCCGCGCTGCTGAGCGCGTGGGGCGCGTGTCCCGTCGAACCAGTCATCGATTGGATTCTTCTCACCACAACCAACGGCACATCGACAACTGCGATCGATTCTTCCGGCGTCACGCAGAAAACTTGGACGGGCGCAACAGGCGGCGCGAGTGTGGGCTATCTGCGCGGCGACGGCTCGCTGGTACGCCCGAGTCGTCACGCGGCGGGTGCGTACGTCGGCGCGGCGGTCGGCGGACGCATTCAGATCTTCAACGCCGAGGGCACGCTCACAAACGATCTCATCGTCTCCACGTCGGCGTTCCAACAGCATCACGATATTCGTCCGATGCCCAACGGAAACATCCTGTGCATCTGTTGGGAAGGTCACACTCAAGCAGCCGCGATGGCCGCGGGACGAACCACCATCACCTCCGCGTTTTGGCCTGATTCCGTGCTGGAAATTCGTCCCACAGGCACGACGACCTATGACATCGTCTGGCGTTGGAACATGTGGGATCACCTCATCCAAGATGTGAATCCCGCGCTCGCCAACTATGGAGTTGTCAGCGCGCATCCTGAACTCGTCGACATCAATCTCGGCCTGGTTACTGCGGGTGATTGGACGCACATGAATGCGATTGACTACGACCCCGTGCGTGACGAGATCGTGATTAGTTCACGATCGCTCAACGAGATCTATGTCATCGATCACTCGACGACCACCGCGCAAGCGGCCTCGCACAGCGGCGGTGCGCGCGGCAAGGGCGGCGACATTCTTTATCGTTGGGGCAACCCGCAAAATTACGATCGCGGAGTCGCCGCAGACAAAGTCTTCTTCACGGTGCACAGCGCGACATGGATCGACAGCGGTCTGCGCGGCGCGGGCAACATCCTCGCGTTCAACAACGGCGATCGCACGGGCACGAGCAACGACTACTCGACGGTGCTGGAAATCGTTCCCCCGCGCGACGCGTCGGGCAACTACACGATTGGCAAGAGTGCCGCCTTCGCGCCGAGTTCCGCGCTATGGAGCTACGGCGCGCCAGGACAAATCTATGGAGGCGCAACCCAGTGTGGAGCGTTTCGCACGCTCGACAACACCACCATCATCACGCTCACCAATAGTGCTCGCACGTTCGAAGTGAACGCCGCAGGCATCGTGTTGTGGGATCGTTTGAATCCCGGCAGCACGATTCCACGCGCAGCGCCCTATCGCCGCATCGATGGAGTGTGGATCGGGCCGTGAGGTGCGCTGACTGAGTCCATCGAACTGGCGAAGGAGTGCGCTGCTGAATCGATGGCGAACTCGCCCGTGAATAATTCCGATGGTTCGCACCGCTCGCGCGGGTTTGAGCTTGGCCTTCCGCCGGAACGAATCGGTCCCTTTCGCATCGAACCAGTTAGGAACGATGCGTTCCTTACATTTCCCGCATCTAACTCGACTGTCTCATGCACGATGCTCAATCAAGCCACATCGCCAGTATCACAACAGTCGTGAGCGTTGCGATCAACGAACACGAAAGCGCAACACCAGTCGCGTGTGGAAGTTTGAGATAGCGACTCGCCATCGCGTGCATCGATACGACAACCATCACGAAGTATGCCGCGAGAAACAGCGGCCAACCATTCAACCTTGCAAAGTGAATGATGGGCACGAAGAGGTCGTTGTCGGTGGTGACATACGTTCGTGGCGTAAAGACAAACAGCGCGAACAGTGGAATGATCAACGCGGTCGAGTACGCGCTCATGCGCAGCAAGTGGACGCGACGCACGCGCGCGCGACGCAGCGACGTGGGCAGCAGCAGCACGACGAACGGCGCGGTGATGGCCACGGAAGCGATGGACAGCAACGTGTGAACTTCGCGGCTGTGGACGAGATCGAACTCGCACGGCGAGCTGAATTTCCCGTAGTTGAAGCCGAGAATAATCCCAGCGACCCTCCTGCCAGTGACCTGCTTACCCATGCGCGTGTAGTCGCTGCGAAATGGCAACACGCCCGCGAGCGCTAGTGATTGTGCGAAATGCAACGCGCGCTGCGACCTCTGATCGGGAAGAGGGAAGACGGCATCGGACTCGATCAACATCCCGCTTCCAGTCATTCGAGACAGTGGCAGCGCCGCTGCGACGACGAGATCAATCGCGAATGAGGCAGGGGTGAGAGCGGTCGACGTGCTCGCGATTCGGTTGATGCGCGCGGCCGCTGCAATGACATGCAGGCACAGCGCAATCGCGAGGAAGAACACGGCGATGCGCCGCGGTCGAACGGGAATGACCATCGAGACTTGCGACCAGAATCGGTGCGGCCTGACGAGCCGCGCGAGCGTGATCACCGCACGCCAAACGGTCCATGGACCGCGCACGCGCGACTCGACGAACCACCGCGGATCGCCACTCACCGAGCGCAACGACTCCCACTCGATGTGCAGTCCGCACTCCGTGCATGGTCCCGATGTCTCGCCGCGTGCTTCGCTTGCCGCAATCGTTGGACCGATCGGATAGCCACAGCGCGGGCAAGCGATGTGCGCGAACGATTCGGTTCCGATCTCAGGCATGATGTCCCTGCGTACAAGGCGTTTTGTCGGCGCTGCGATGAGTCGTCAGACGACGTCGAATCAATTCGTCTCGGATGCTAGTCCATCTCCACAAAATGGCGTTGGGAAGAGTGCGTGTCACAAGTCGCCGGTCCTAGTCTGATGTTTTGTCCGAGAGCGCCAACAGTGCGTCGCATCCCAGCCTTGGGTCAACGCCACAGCAACCTGCCGAGAAACTGTGAGAGGGCCGGAAGCCCGCCCCATCTCAGGCACCCCATTGATGGATCGGGCCTTCTGCCCTCGAATGACTTGGAAATTCTGAACCTAGCAGGCGGGTGAAATTCACACAAACTCATCCTCTCGTCGAGGTGTGCCCGTCCACAATTGCGTGATCGTTTCTCGCCCGCTTGCCCGCCTAGAGGAGCGAGTGGACTATGAAACTCATGCGTTCGTGCCTCTCGCCGCTTGCCTTTCGCTCATCCCGCGGCATGGTGAGGGGGCAGGCGCTTCGTTGCACCCGCGCAAGTTCAGTGCCAATGTGCGGTTGATTGCGGACTTTACTTCATGCGGAAACTATCTCTTCACGGCGCTCGCGCGGCGGCTTCTGTCCTTCCTGTTGCGCAGTTTCGCTTTGCGGCGTGCGCGCTGTTGTCGATGTTTGTTGTGAGTGCATTGCAGGCTGATGCGCCGCCAACTGTTGCGAGTAGCAAGCCGCCCGCCAGGAACAAACTCGGATCGAATCGCGCGCCAGAGCCGCGAACGAAGAGCGCTGCCGCCGCGAAACCAAACATCCTCGTCATCGTGCTCGACGACATCGGCATGGATCAGATGTCGTTTCCGCCGTTCAATTGGAACGCCGCGCCTGAATCGCCGTCGCTTCCAGTGCTCGCGGAGATTGCCGCGCACGGCGTGAGCTTCCGTAACTTTTGGGCGACGCCAGAATGTTCGCCCTCGCGCGCGTCGATGCTCACGGGTCGACAGAGTTTGCGCACGGGCGTGGTCACAGCGATCGTTGATCCGATGTTGCCGATCACACAGTTACATCCGAGTGAAGTCACTGTTCCTAAGTTGCTCGCGGGCGCGGGTTATATCTCGGGCATGCTTGGGAAATATCACATGGGCGGCGGCTCCGAAAACACTCCGCCGGGCTACGGCTATGAAGCGCCGTCGGCTACGTTGGGTGTCGATTTCTATGACGGGTATTGGGATCTTCCGCCGTCGGTGGATTCAACCATCGGTGGTCAGACCGCGATCGGAACCTATGACTGTGGCGGCATCGGCGGATTCACCGTGCGCGGCGCCGCGTGCTTTCCCAATGGCATGTGCGTCGAGAATGTGAATCCCTATCAAGCGATGGCCATGGGCGCGACGCCGTTGCTCAAAGCAGACGGAACGCTCGCGGCGACATGCGCCGAGGGTGTTTGTAGTGGTATCAATTTCGAAGCGCTCAACGCGTATTACGTTTGGTCGCGCACGATCACCACGGCCAACCTTGCGCTTCGTCCCGAGCTGCCTCAACGCGAATACCTCACCAGTTTCATTAGTCGGCGCACCGCGGAGTGGATCGAGAACGCGCGCGAAAGCGGCCAACCGTGGATCGCGTTTTCCATGCATTCCTCGGCGCATACGCCAATTCAGACGCCGCCGCCATCGCTGACTGGTCCTGCGGTGACCAACGTTTCTTGCGCGCTCTCGGGAGTGGGCTTCCGCCAACAGTTCAAACTCATGGCGCAGTCGCTGGACAAATCGATCGGCAACATGCTGGTTGATCTTGGTCTTGGTTCGCGTGTGAACGGAGTCTTTGAACTAGGCGATCTTCAAGCAGCGAACACGATGTTGCTCATCGTGAATGACAATGGAACTTATGGCTACGACGTGCTGCCTCCATTCGATCCGCAGCGATCAAAGCAAACTGTGTTCGAGTCCGGCGTGCGCAGCGCCTGCATCATCGCGGGTGTTGGTGTGCAAGGACCAGCACGCGCTGTCGATGAAATTGTGTCCATCACCGACTTGTTCGGTCTGCTCTGCGAAACCGCGGGCGTGGATTGGACCAAGGTCGAGACACCTTCGCGGCGCATCGATTGCAAACCGATGATGCCGTATCTGACGAATCCAAACCAAGGAGCCATTCGCGAATTCGATTTCGCGATGTACAAGCAGGGCAGTTTCGCCGAGGGCGCCGTTGGCCCATGCATCATGCAGGGCTCGGTGGTTGACGGGCTTATCACCAGCGACTCGCTCTGTGTCGCCAACGGTGGATGTTGGGCCGGCGGCTCCGTTGTCGCGCCCTATCCCAATACCAACTATTGCGACATCGCTTCGACCGATCCTAAGAACGCGATCTATCCCTGCGGCGGCACCAACTACTGCATGCTTCCGCCCGAGTTGCAAGACCAATGTCCTGCAGGAAGTACCTGGGCCGCGCCTCCATCACTGGTGCAATACGCGGTGCGTCACGGACACTGGAAACTCATCGTGCAGCAGTTGCCAACTTGCCTCGCGCCTGAGGATTGCGGCATTCGTCTCTATAAACTCAAGACCCCGGTAGCGCCTTATGTGCCAGGAATTGAGGGCGAAGAAGGCGACGAAGGCGTGTGGAATCCGCTGATTGATGACATGCCCACAGTGGCGCGGCTCGAGTACGAACTGCTCAAGGCGGAACTGATCCGCATGATTCTCTCGGAGCCGACTTCGCTCTCCGACGGCAATCTTGATGGCGTCGTCGATGGCGCGGACATCGCGGGCGTGCTCAACGAGTGGGGCTCGATGGGCTTCTGGGATGCAACGCAAGATGGCGTCGTCGACGGCAACGATCTCGCGTGCGTGCTCAACGCGTGGGGCGACAATCCGTTTCCTATCGCCAATGTCCCCGAGTGTCTGTTGCTTTCTGAAGTCACCCTAGTGCACGAGTATCAGCTCGATGGGAATTACAACGACAGCGTCGGCACCGATGTAGTGGCGCAGCCGCTCGGCGGCACGCTCGTCGATGGCGGCTATGTGTTTGGTGCCAACCAAGGCTTAGTTGTGGCGGTGGACGGGCTCGACTTAAGCGACTTCGCCATCGAGTTTGAAATGAAAGTCAACGCCACCCAGTTCGCGTTCTCCAAGTTGTTGGACTTCTTCAATCGCACCGAAGATCGCGGTTTCTATCGCGGCCCAACTGGCGCAGTCTTCCAGATTCTTCCGCCGTTTGGTCCGATGAGCGCGACCACGTTGCCTCTCGGTGTCACAACAACCGTGCGACTCGCACGCGACGGCGGCACGCGTTTGTTGAGCGCGTCCGTCAACGGTGTCGTGCAATGGGTGATGCCCGATCCGCTGGGCTTGGCGATTCCGCCGAGCGATGGCAACATCACGTTCTTCGCCGACGACTCAGTGACGAACTACGTCGAAACCTGCAGCGGCAGCGTCAATTGGATTCGGATCTCGAGCAACACTGCGAAGTGAGTCGCGGGACGCAGCAAAACTTCGACCGCCCGCGATCGCGCTATCGAGGCGCCTTCGCGGGGGCGCGCTCTGGAAACAGATCGCACACAAGTCGGTCGACCTTCTTCTCTGTCTCGATGAACTTCCCGAGATGGAGCCCACCCCAAAACGCGTCGTACACCGCATCCCCGACGACGACCCCGTCCTTGAAGAGTTCGATGTGTGCGTAGCGCAGATAGAGATCGAAATCCCAAGTCCAGTTCGCGGTGTAGGTCATCGCCAAGGGCAGCGTGGCGAAGGCCGTGCCTTGCGGAACTGATTCGACCACAAAGCCACATCGCGAGAGTGACAACGTGATTGCATTGTGGAACCCTAAGAAGACGGCGTCATTGCGTACGAGCGCGATCGGCTGCGGCCCATCCGCGATGAGCCCGGCCTTCACCGGTTGCACCTCATGCTTGAGCGAGCATCCGATTGCGAGTGCGCATTGAGCACAGACAAACAACACCGTGAGCGTCTTGAAGATTTGCTTCATAGGTACGCGCAAACTAACGTAATTGCAGTCGGTGAATTGGATTCAACGGACCGCGCTTCAATCGACACTGACATTTCGAAGTTGATTCGTCGCGGCGTTTCGCCGTTCATGCTCAACCGCGGGTTGATCGTGCTCTCGGTGGACGATGCTCCCACCGTCATCCCGGAAATAGCGAGCATCATCACGACCACCGACGAATGCGAAGTGAGCATGCGGAATTCATAACGCAAAAGTTTGTCGCCGCGTGAACGCGCATCAAGCGCATGCGGTGCTGTTGTCCGGCGCGTTGCGTCCTTCGTCTTCCATGAAAAATGATGGTTGAAGGCACCATTCTTCATGGTGCGAATATCAACATCCCACGATCACCTGTGGCTTCGCCAACAGATTCGCACCCGGCGCGTCGCGTTCTAGACACATGCGACCGCAACGCAGGCTCGAAGCTCGCGCGCGTGCGCGTCGATCAATCATCAAAAAAAACTCGAGTCATCGCGCGATGCAATTCGCGCGATGACTCGAAGTTAGTTCCGTACCAAGACAGCGTCCTGCGAATCTCAGTCAAGGAATCGCACTTCGCCCGTGTCGACGTCATACATCGCGCACAGGACCGCGAGCTTGCCTTCCTTCTGCGCCTTGGTGAGCATCGCGCTGCGAGCGAGCAGTTGCTTCAATTGCCAACGCACATTCGCCTCGGCGGCGGGGGTCATGTTGGGCATGCCATCGGGACCGATCGTTGGCTTGGCCAATCCAGCGAGCGCGGGCGTGATCATGTCCATAAACGCAGGCATGTTGCCCGGGAGTGGCTGGCCATCAACTGCGGCGGTCACGGCGCCGCACTTGGTGTGACCCATCACGAGGATGGTGTGCATGCCCAGTGCCGCGAAGCCGTACTCAAACGTACCTGCGGTGGCGGGATCTTCGACATTGCCCGCCATGCGCACGACGAAGAGATCGCCCACGCCGCAGTCGAAGATGAGTTCTGGTGGCGTGCGCGAATCGGCGCAGGTGAGCACGCCGATGCTCGGCGATTGCCCGAACTCGCCAGTTTGAATGACGCGCTCCGCCTGCCAGGTGTGCGACTGCATGCCGCCCACGAGATAGCGCTGATTTCCTGCGGCGAGGTCTTGTTTCGCCTCGCCGAATTTGATTCCGTCAGTGCGCGCCGCCACAGTCGAAGGGGTGTTGCACGCAGCGAGGACTAACGTGAGTGAGGAGAGGACAACGATTTTGAGGAGATTCATGGCAGAAAAGATAGCGGCGATTCGTGGCCGCTGCAACGCAACAGCCGCGACGCGAAAGCACAAGAATCGGGCACCAACCAGGGCTCGCTAGGACGACTCGCGAGGACAGGCAAGCCACTCTCGGCGCCTCGCGCACGGCCTGTGCTCCGCCGCAAAAATGAATATGCCGAAGACCCGCAGCGTGACCTGCGAAATCTTCGGCAATTCATTGTTTTCCCCGCGTTTTCCCCGCGTTTCCCCCGCGTCTTCTCAATGGGCAATACTGGATTCGAACCAGCGACCCCACGCGTGTGATGCGTGTGCTCTAACCAGCTGAGCTAATCGCCCGAGTGATTGGGAAGAGTAGCACACTTGCTCGTTGTTTAGCAAATCGCCCCGTATCTTCTCGCCGCGACGTACTTTGCGAATCGTCCGTCGACGCCGTGCTCGTTGACGGTTTCCCGCCGCTGCACGCCGTTTTACGCGGTTTTGTGTGCCTACTGCTACCGCTACTGCTACCGCTGTTTTCACAACTTACGGCGACCGAATTCGCCGTGCCTGTTGCCAATGAAACCGACGACGAGACGATCGCCGGCAAGGCGTCAAATGCGACCGCAACGTCCGCGAGTTGCAGTCGCGTGTAGTGCTTCAAGGTCGTGCGAATATCCGCGTGCCGCATCGCGCGTTGAAGGATCGTCGGCGTGACGCCCGCTCGCACCATCGTCGTGCACAGCGTCGTGCGGAGAGCGTGCAGGTCAGCCACGCGACCGTCGGCGTCGCACGGAGAGATACCAGCGCGATCGAAGTCGCGGCGTTGCGTGCGTGCGTGCACCGGCGTGTCGAAGAGTCTCGACGTGTTGAGAGCCGCAGTCGTGAGCAGCGGACGAGCCGCGCGCAGTTGGTCGAGCAACTCGGGTCGGAGTGGAAGCTGGTCACGACGCCCCGCCTTCACGTTGCGGATCGTGAGCGTGCCGCTCTCGAAGTCGACGTCGCCCCACGTCACGCGCCCGATCTCGCCGCGTCGAAGTCCCGCCCAATACGCGAGCGAGTACCACAAGCCGCGCCCATTCGTTTCGCCGACGGCGAGCAGTCGCGCAAGCTCGT
>QWPW01000039.1 GCA_003671025.1 Planctomycetota bacterium | reverse complement strand
CCCGAGACACCGCCCGCCCTGTGCCCTCCCCTCGAAAACGCTGCGCAGAAAGCGAAAGACGCGCCCTCGTGATTCTCATCATGAGGACGCGTCTCTCGTGCGTTTGGCGAGGGCTGCTGTTCGCAACCACTCTTGAAGTAGCGGGGACAGGACTTGAACCTGCGACCTCCGGGTTATGAGCCCGACGAGCTACCAACTGCTCTACCCCGCAGTCAGTGAGAGTAGCAGAATCGCTGTGTTCGAGCAAGCATGTGAACGAAGCGCGAGAGGATTCGCTGCGCTCGGGTGATTTCACCGCTCGCATCGTGCGCAACCGCACACGCTCCTTCGTACGATGGCGATCCGCTCAACGGGACGTGAACCGTTGCGTGCGCGTGAATGTCCTTCGAAACAGCCAAAATACCAGAGTGCGCCGCACACAGCGCCGGAGCCATGAGTTCGCATGAGTAACAACGCCACCGAAACGCAGCGCATCATTTATTCGATGCTCGGCGTCTCGAAGACGATCAATCAGAAAGAGATTCTCAAGGGCATCAGCCTCTCGTACTTCTATGGTGCGAAGATCGGTGTGCTCGGACTCAACGGTTCGGGAAAGTCCACGCTGCTGCGCATTCTTGCGGGCCTCGACAAAGAGTTCGAGGGCAAGATCGAAATGGCGCCCGGCTTTCGCGTTGGATTCCTTGAGCAGGAGCCGCTGAAGAACGAAAAGCGCACGGTCGACGAAGTCATTCGCGAGGGCGCGGCCGAAGTCACCAAGCTCATGGATGAGTATGACCGTCTCAACGAGAAGTTGTGCGATGCCACGATTTCCGATGATGAGATGACCAGGACTCTCGCGCGCGTGGGCGACTTGCAGGAGAAACTTGATTCAATCGACGCGTGGACGCTCGACAGTCAACTGGAAATGGCGATGGACGCGCTGCGCTGTCCGCCCAAAGAAGCAACCTGCGACACGCTCTCGGGCGGTGAATGTCGTCGCGTCGCGCTGTGCCGATTGTTGCTCTCCAATCCCGATGTTCTGCTGCTCGACGAACCCACCAACCATCTCGATGCCGAGAGCGTCAATTGGCTCGAGCAGCATCTCAAGCGTTACGCGGGAACCGTCATCGCGGTGACGCATGACCGCTATTTCCTCGACAATGTTGCGGGTTGGATCCTCGAACTCGATCGCGGCATCGGCCACGCGTACAAGGGCAACTACACCGGCTGGCTCGAGCAGAAGCATCGCCGCATGGTGCTCGAAGACAAGCAAGAGACTGTGCGTCAGAAGACTTTGTCGCGCGAATTGGATTGGGTGCGACAGAATCCCAAGGGGCGACAAGCGAAGTCGAAGGCACGCGTCACCGCCTACGAGAAGTTGTTGGGCGAGGATCAGGAAAAGCGCGCGAAAGACATCGAAATTTACATTCCCCCCGGACCGCGTCTGGGCAACTTGGTCATCGAAGCCAAGGATGTCTCCAAGGCGTACGGCGACACGCTGCTGCTTGATGGCGTGAGTTTCTCGATTCCTCCAGGAGCGATCGTCGGCGTCATCGGACCTAACGGCGCGGGTAAGACCACGCTGTTCAAGATGATCAACAAGCTCGAACAGCCCGACGCGGGTTCGTTCAAGGTTGGCGAGACGGTGACGATTTCCTATGTCGAGCAGACCCGCGATTCGTTGCCGCTGGGCAAGAACGTGTGGGAAGTCATCTCCGACGGCAGCGAAGAAATTCGTCTGGGTACGGTCAAAGTGAACAGCCGCGCCTACGTCGCACGCTTTGGTTTTTCGGGAACGGATCAGCAGAAGCTCGTCGAGAATCTCTCGGGCGGCGAACGCAATCGCGTGCATCTCGCGCGTCTCTTGCGTCAGGGATCGAACGTCATTCTGCTCGATGAGCCGACCAACGATCTCGATGTGAACGTCATGCGCGGCTTGGAAGAGGCGCTGGAAAACTTCGTCGGTACCGCGGTGATCATCAGCCATGATCGTTGGTTCCTCGATCGTCTCGCGACGCACATCCTTGCCTTTGAAGGCGATGCCAAACTGCACTTCCACAACGGAAACTGGAGCAGTTACGAGGAAGATCGCCATCGTCGCCTCGGCGCGGAAGCAGATCAACCGCATCGCATGAAGTACCGCAAGCTCACGCGCTGAGTGCACGAGCAACCCGCGCTTCACATCTGAGTCGCTTCGATGCGCACCACAATATTCCAAGCGCAATCTCCGCCAACTCGGCGGTGATTGGGCGCGTTTTCGATATGGGGTAAATACCCATCACACATGCGTCACAAGTTGAGTCATGCTCGGTTGTCGCTCTCGTCCGCGGCTTAGGGGTCCACTTGAAGTTTTGGTTTGAGGAGCGTGCGCCGAACTTTCGGCGCAAATCAATCTATGGCGTCACAAGCACGGGAACCAAGCATTGCATTGGCATTGCTCATGTCGGGTCATCGCCGTGTCTTGCGCGGTGATCTCACGCAAACACCGGTGCCGAGTGCAGCGCAAAGTTTGAACGCCACCGAGTTGTCCTCTGATGCATCGACTGCTTTTTGCGAGAGCGCCGCTCCGTTCGCGGTGTTGTTTGATGCGGGCGCGACCTCATGCAGTCCGATGGCGACTTTTGGAATCGACGCGAGCCAATTCATTTCGCTCAAGCAAAGCGGTGACTTCTTCGACGCAACTGGTGGTGCGCAGCGTGATGCGGACATGGTGTGGGTCGCCGCCGCAGTTGCGGATCCTGGCATCGTCATCGTGGTGGTGATGGTGCCCATCGACTCGCGACACATCGAGCTCAACATGGCGTGGGTGCAGGCCGAAACCAGGGCAATTCGTGCCGTGGGAGCGCTGTTACGCCTGAGCGTGCTCGTGCGTGAGCGCATCACGAGTCGTTCCCTGCGCGTGGTGGCCGCGCTGCGCAGTGAGCCAGAGAATCGCATCCAGTGGTTGGGTGATCATCCCGATCAGACGGGCATCATCGCGGCGCTTGATCGCCGACATTGATGCGCGTCATGCACGACATGTTGCGCGGAGCCAGCGCGCGTTTCGTTGCGCCTCATGGATCAACACTCATGCGCAGCGCCGCAGCAATGGCAGCCTCCTCGGGCAAGCCATCGGGGTAGACGCGGCAACCGAGTGAGGCAACGGTGGGCGCGGCCAGCCCGAACAAATCTCGTCCATGCACGAGCGCCGTTGGCGCGGGATATCCGCGACGAAGATCGGTCAGCGCCAGTGTGCTTTGATCGATATACACCACGCGCGCGCCCGCGATGTTCGCGGCGGCGCGCTGCACGCGCTTGAGAAACTCCGCGGTGTGCGGGCAATCGTTGAAGCCGAGCACTTCGACCTGAATCGTTGCCACGCCTGCGTCGCGTGCGGCGCTCGTTGAGCGACATGACGCAACCAACATCGCGGCGAGCGTGAGCGTCATGACGAGGAACCGCATCAACTCATCGTAATGCGCGGCGTGTGCGACGAGACTCGCTTCGAGCGCAGCGGTAGAGTGCGAACATGTCCACCGCAACCGTGATGGCGGGTATTCCCGCGACCAACCTCTCGCTCTATCACCAGATCCGCTTCAAGGTGGGCGACCCCACGGCGTTGTTGCTGCTCCCGCGCGGCGATGGAACCAGCGAGCGATTGCTCATCATTCGCGACATCGAAGCGGACCGAGCCAAGCGACATGCGCGCGTTGATCGCGTGCAAGTGCCCGCCGATTTCGAGCCGGTTGGTGGACTCTCAGGCGACCGTGAAACGGCGACCGCGCAATCTGTCGCGCACTGTCTTGCGACGCACGGAGTCACCACGGTTCGCGCCGATCGTTCGCTGCCGCTGATCTACGCCCACTTCATGCACGCGGTGGGAATCACCGTCGTGTGCGATACCGAATTGGGTGTGCTCGAGCGTCGTGCCAAGGATGCGCAAGAACTCGCGTGGCTGCGCGAGGCGCAACTGGCCACAGAAGACGCGATGACGCTCGCGTGCGAGACCATCGCGCGTGCGCAAGCCAATGCGGCTGGCGTGTTGATGCATGGCAACGAGACGCTCACCGCCGAACGCTTGCGCGCACTCATCGATGTTCATCTGTTGGAACGCGGCTACGACAATCCCACGTCGATTGTCGCGTGCGGCGCGATGGGCGCGGACTGCCACGATCACGGTCATGGCGAGCTTCGCACCGGCGAGCCAATCATCGTCGACATCTTTCCGCGCAATCGCGCGACGCTCTACAGCGGCGACATGACGCGCTGCGTCGTGCACGGAAACGCGAGTGATGAAGTCGTGCGCATGCATCGCGCGGTGGTTGCCGCGAAAGCCGCAGCGATCGCGGCGACGCGCGCGGGAGTGACGGGGCAGTTCGTGCACGAAGCGACGCTCGCTTCGCTTGCCACCAATGGTTTTGCTGCGGGGCATCCCACGCAACAACGCGTCGCGGTGATGTCCCACGGAACTGGGCACGGCATCGGGCTTGAAGTGCATGAACCGCCGCTGCTCGCGATGAAAGCGCCAACGCTCGTCGTTGGCGATGTGCTCACGATCGAGCCAGGTCTCTACGCGCTCGGCATCGGCGGCATCCGCGTGGAAGACATGGTCACGGTCACGCGCGACGGCTGTGAGAATTTCAACACGCTTCACGAAGGACTGGACTGGCGCTGAGGCGCAAGGCCGCGCCCCGATGCAGCATGTTGCGCGGCGTAATCAATCACGCCGCGCGGCGTACCTAGTTTGGCCGTCGCGCTTGGTCACACTGCATCGCACATCAATCTTCGCGGAGTAGTTTTTCTTCGCCCGTGCGAACCTTCACCATCCCACGCGCAGGTGCCGTCGTTCCCGCGTACGCGAGCGCCGCGGCTTTGCACGCTTCGGCGAGCGCTTGGTGAATCTTCTCGTGATCAGGCATGGTGTCGAGTCGTTCAAGCAACGCATCGACGCGCTTGCTCGGTTCGCCGGCCGTGTCGAGCGATTCGATTGCTGCGTCGCCGAGTTGTTCGCACGCCCCGAGATACCACGCAAGATCAGGCTTGTCCCACTTGCGCGGCGGATCGATGCGCGCGCGCACGGTCACTTGTCCGATGGCAACGACTGGGCACAAACCCAGCAGCGTCTTCGGCTCGCGGCAGAGAAACACCGCGGGAATCTCACGCTCAAGCGCAAGCAATCGCAGACGACGCGACTCGGAACCGACCAGCGGCGGCTGCAAGAGATAGCACACACCCTCCATCGCCGCTTCGTCTTGCATGGGCGCATCGAGGATCACCAACTTGCGCGAGTCAAAGGCGATCTGCATCCGTTGTCGGCGCGCCTCTTGCAGGGGCAGCGTGATGCGCGCCATGAGATTGAAGTCGCCATCGGTGCGCGCCATCTCCAATGCTTTCACGGCGAGACGTTCCGCCTCAAACCAATGATTGCGCGCGAGCGCCTGTTGCGCTTTGCTCATGAGGTTGTTGACCGATGAAGTCTTGACGGTGGCCATGATTCGAATCCGAAAAGAAGCGGGAGATTGAGCAGTGACGGATGAAGCGAGACGATGGAAACTCACGCAGCGAAACGCGCGCAACAAATCGGCGGGTTGACTGCGAGCACTCGTTTACCAAGCATCAGCGGTGACGGTGTGAATCGCGTCGACCGCCTTGGCCAGATCGGCCAATGTCGCGGCAAACTGGCGACTCGTGGCAGGAAATTCGTAGAGAAGACAGTCGGAAACTGCGGTGGTGTCCTGGGCAGTCATCGCGTCGCGCAATGTGCGCAGTTGTGCATCGAGCGCTGCGATCGATCCATCGAGATTGATGCCGCGCGCCGAGAGATGATCGCGGGTGATGATCCCCAGCGAGATTCCCTGCGTTACCGCGGTTTGCACCGAACTCCAAATCGTCAGCGCTTGCAGCAGCTGATCGAATCCTTCGCGCACGCGATCGCCTTGCATGAGTTTCGCGGCGTTGCGCTGGATCTCTTCGGCGTTGAGCACCGCTTCGGCGGAGTGCATAAAGGTGTCGCGCAGCAACTGCGCGGGATGCGCGCTGCACAGACGCAGTTCGCTCGCGCCGCGCTGGGTGAACTCAACGGACGCGAGGTCTTCATCGCACCAAGCGATTCCATCGACGAACACTTCGACAATCATGCGTCCGCGCTTCTGCGCCATCGTGGCGGCGGCACTGAGCGCGGAGCCCACGGTTTCAGCGAGGATTCCTGTGTCTTTGTCGTCAAGAAGGATGCGCATGGTGTGGGCTTTCAGTTCGCACAACGAGCTCGGAGGATAGGCCGCGGTGCAGTGCCCTCGTCGACACGCCGTGATCTGTTTGAGGAGGTCTCGCACGCCCTATCGACACTCGAACGTGTCAATTGCAGCAATCGTTCCGATTATGCAAGGGATTGCGTGGACGCGTCTGCGGCGCGCTTCAGGCCTGCGCCGACGCGCCCTCGGCACGAATGGCCGTCTGCGGCTGCCACATCGTGGGCACCGAGCGCTTGTCATCGCTGCGCAGGCGCTCGAGCGCGCGCCCGTGCACTCCTGCGGCGCTCGCGGCCAACGCGTCGAGCAGCGCGTGCACTTCGCTGATATCAGGGAATTCGCGGCGCAATTCGGCGATGCGCACCGTCATGGTCGCGCCCGCTTCACAGAAGAGGCGGCGATAGGTCGTGCGCACGGCTTCGATGGCGGGCTCGCCCACACCGCGCCGAGTCATTTGCACATGGTTGTGGCCGCGAATGCGCGCGGGCGAACCTTCCACGATCAAGTAGGGCGGGACATCTTTGGAGACGCGCGCCAATCCGCCCACCAGCGAACATGTGCCCACGGAAACGAAGTGATGAAACGCAGCGCTTCCGCCCACCGTCGCCGCGTCGCCGACGTGCACGTGTCCCGCAAGCAGCACCGCGTTCGCCAGCGTGATGTCGTTGCCCAGTTGACAGTCGTGTGCAACGTGCACGCCCACCATGAGCAGATTGCCGTTGCCTAAGCGCGTCGATCCTCCGCCAGTGGCAGTGCCACGATGGATGGTGACTTGTTCACGAATGTGATTGCGGTCGCCGATTTCGCACCACGTCTCTTCGCCTTGGTACTTGCGATCTTGCGGAGTTCCACCGACGGCACAGAAGGGATAGAGCACGTTGTCTTCGCCTAAACGCGTGTGGCTTTCGATGACCACATGGTTGCGAAGAATGGTGCGCGCGCCGATGGAAACATGCGGACCGATCAGACACCACGCGCCAATCACAGCGTCGTCCGCGATTTGCGCGGTGGGGTCGATGACGGCGGTGGGGTGAATGGAGGCCATGCTTCGTCTGTGTGTCTTATTGCGCGAGTCGTGTGTCTGTGTGCTTAGGCAGTCGTGCGAGGAGGGTGATTCAATCACGCGCCGCGCTTCATTCGATATCAGGGTCAACCATCATAAAGCGCAGCTCTGCTTCGGCGACCAACTTCTCACCGACATGAGCGCGACACTTGAGATGACCCGTGCGCGCCGTCGCACGAACGTTCTCTGCTTCGAGCACGACTTGATCACCAGGGACCACGGGCTTGCGCAATTTGACGCGATCGATCGAGAGCAAAATGGCTATTTTTCCCGTGTGTTCCAGCACATTGGAGAGTAACAGTCCACCGAGTTGCGCCATCGCTTCGATGAGCAACACGCCAGGCATGATGGGCGTGCCTGGATAGTGACCTTGAAAAAATGGTTCGTTGATGGTGACGTTCTTGATGCCGATGGCGCGACGCGATCCGTCCATCTCCACGACGCGATCGACCAAGAGCATGGGGTAGCGATGCGGCATCAACTTCTGAATCGCGCGCACATCCATCACTCGTCCATCCACCACGGTACGGCGCAGATCCGCAGCGAGCATCTGCTCGCGCACGCGCATGGCCAACTTGCGATTGAGTCCGTGGCCGGAGCGCACCGCGAGCACGCGTCCTTGAATGGGCACGCCGATGAGCGAAAGATCGCCGATGACATCGAGCACCTTGTGGCGCACGGGTTCGTTGTCGAAGCGATAGACATTGTCGATCGGTTGTCCATCATCGCCAATGACCAACATTTCACGCGGAGTGAGATGCTGGCATAGACCCGCGGCTTGCAACTGCTCGGCCTCTTCGCGCAAACTAAACGTGCGCGCGGGCGCGATGTCGTTCATGTAATCGCCGTCGGCGATGTTGTACGAATACGTCTGGTGGCGAATGCGATGGCCGTGCGTTCCGTAATCGAGGTCGTAGACCACGCGCATGCCTTCGGCGTCAAAGGGCATGGCCGCGATCATTCCTTCAGGCTCTTCGATCACGATGGGATCGCGAATCTTGAACACCTTGCGCGGCGCGTCTTGTTCGACGATTCCCGCTTCGAGCATCGGTTCGGCGAAGAGCGCAGCCGAACCATCGCCACATGGAAGTTCGGGGCCGTTGATTTCAATCGTCGCATTGTCGATGCGCAAACCTGCGATGGCAGAGAGGCAGTGCTCAACCGTATCGATGGTCACATCACCCATCTTGAGTGTGGTGCGGCGCGGGCGCAGCGCGACATGATCCACAGTGGCGGGGATGCGCAGCGGGGGATGCAAATCAGTGCGCACGAAGGCGATGCCGCTGTGCGCGGGCGCAGGTTGGATCACCACCGTCGCCTCCACACCAAGCATCAATCCCTTGCCACGAATCGTGACTGGGCGCGCGAGTGTGCGTTGGCGCGCTGCGGGGATCTGCACCAGCGCGTCGCTTCCAGTTTCTGCGAGCGAAGTGTTGGAAGTCGACGCCGCGTTTGAACCAAATCCACCAGACGCGCTCATGGCACCTTCGGAGGATCGGTCTGCGCTTCGCTGAGCTGAGTGAGGAGGGGTTTGAGCATTTGATGCCACTCAGGAAGTTTACGGATCAATGCGAACTCTCGCAAAGCCGTACGAAAGTCTTGCGCGGGAAATCCGCCCCAAGTCGCGCCTTCGGGAACATCGTTCATGAGCCCGGAGCGTGCGGCGAGCGACGCGCCGCGACCGATCACAAGATGATCGGCAATACCAACGCCGCCACCGATACGACAACCGTCACCAACGCGCGTGCTGCCCGCGATACCCGTGAGCCCGCTGATGACCACGCAGCGACCGATGTCGACGTTGTGTCCGATCTGGCACACGTTGTCGATCTTGGTTCCCGCTCCCACGCGCGTGGCGCCGAACTTGCCACGATCAACGCACGTGTTCGCGCCGATCTCCACATCGTCTTCAATCGAGACCGTTCCGATGTGTGGGATTTTGCTGATGCCTTTGCCGTCGGCACTCGGGCGATAACCGAACCCATCAGTTCCGATGGCGACACCCGAAGCCAAGATCACGCGATGACCAATCGTGCATCGTTCGCGCACGACAACATTCGCGTGCAGCACGCAGTCATCTCCCACGCGCGAACCGTGGTAGATGCGCACTCCTTCATAGAGCACCGTGCGCGCGCCAATCTCCGCATCTTTGCCGATCGAGACGAACGCTCCAACGCGCGCGTCAGCGGCGATCACCGCAGTGGGATCAACGCGCGCAGATGGATCGATGCCTACGTTGGGAAGCAGCTCGCTCGGCGCGAACAATTCGAGAATCGCGATCATCGCGGTGTCCGCGTTTTTCACGCGCAGAATCGTGCGCGCGCGCGCCGCCTCAGAAAGCGAGACATTGTGCGAGACAACGGCCACCATCGCGCAACTCGCTTCGAGCAGCCGCGCGTACTTGTTGTTGCCTACGAAGGTGAGGTCGCGCGCGCTTGCACGGTCGACAGTCTCGAGGGCTTCGACAACTGCCGAAAGATCAGTCCCTGTTGGTGCTTCAATGGACGCACCGATGAGCGATGCGAGCGCGGCGATGGTGCGAGATTCGCGCACGTCAGCCACCGGTGCTTGCTCCACCGGTCTTCTCAGCATTCACGGGCGACGGCGTTGGGGATTTGAATTGGTCATTCATCATCGCCACCAACGCATCGGTGACATCCGCTTTAGGATCGGCAAAGATGAAGCGACGCGCAGAAATCTGTTGCATCGTCTTCAACGCGCTCGCGGGGTCCATCTCAGGAAGCGAATCGTTGAGCAAGATGTAGTCGTAGCCGTCGCGCTGCGCCAATGTCTTCGCCGCATCTTTGATGGAGACATAGGTGTCGCGCAGTGCACGCGCGCGCTCGACTTCGAGCTTGGCATTGGCAAACTGCTGCATCGCGCGCAGCTCGCCCACCGCGACTTGCAACTTGGTAATCGCAGTGACTTGCGCTTCGCTTCCGTTTTGAAAGCTCTCCAACTCTGCCTCGAGATCTTTGACCGCAGTTTCAGCGACTTTGACTTTGCTCTCGAGTTCATCGGCCACGCCTTTGAGAATCGTCTGCGTCTGTGAGTAGGCTTGCAACGAGTTGTAGGTCTTCTCGAGGTCGATGGTGGCGAGGCGCGCAGGCTCGGCTACAGGTGCGCTGCTGCGCATCGCATAGCCTGCGAGACCGGCGGTGAACACGAGGACGGTCATCGTCTCAATGCGAATGAACTTCGCGAGTGTGGTAGGAATCATGGTCGAGCTTCGTTCTTCGAGAGGGAGTTCTGTGCAAAGGCGATTTCGGTGGGAGCGCGGTTCTCAGAGCAGCGTTGATCAGCGCGGTTTCGTCACTGGCGTTTGCTGCGCGCGATTCTTGATTTGCACAATGATCTTTTGAGTGACATCGATGGTCTTGCCTGCGTAGAGCACGCGAATCTGCGAGATCTGGCTCTGCGCCTGCGTTTCCAGCGGCGGCGCATTTTGTCCGCGCTGGGTGCGAATTTCCACACTGGAGTCGTCGACGAGCACGAGGTCGTATTTCTCATCGACCCCGAGTTGTTTGGCCGCCTCGCGTACGAGGCGATAGATCGCTTGCCACTTCAGACTGCGCTCGCGATCGAGCTCGAGGTCTTTGAATCCAGCCCACTGTTCGATTTGCAGTTTGCGCAATCGAGCAGCATCAAGCTTCGCCTCGCGCGCTGGTCCTTCGGCCATTGCTTCGATCTCTTTGGAGAGTTGCTCCAACTCTGCTTTGCGCGCGCGCACTTCTTCGGAGAATTTCGCCTCGAGCGATTGCACCTTCACATCCCACTCGGCACTCTCGGGGAGCAAGTCAAACACGGTCTTGAGATCGACGACACCGATGGCACTCGGCGGCGCCGCGAGCACCACGGTGCGACGCGCGTCAGCGGAGCTTGCGATGAACGCGCTCGCGGCGACGCTGGCACCGATGGCGAAGGCGAGGAGAGTCGTGCGCGTGATGGAAAGATTCAGAGAGAGTTGCATAGCGTCGGGTCTCGTCAGTCAATGCGATGAAGTTGCAAGAAACAATACGTGTTTGGAGCGGCGATGAAGCGGCGATGAGTCAGCGAGCGAGATCGACAGAGACACTTGCCTGCGAAGCGAAAGAGGGTTCTCAACGGTGCGTCGCGAGTCTCGCCACCCTCGTGCGTGCACGAGCGAGCCGAGCGTTTAGAAGGGGATTTCTGCGGAAAAACTGAAGGTTTGGGTTTCGTCGCTCTCGAGCTTGAGAATCGGATACGCGAAGTCGAATGCAAGAGGAGCGGGACCAAACTGCGGGATGTACAAACGCACGCCGATGCCAACGGAGACGCGGTATTCATCGAAGCCCACTTCGTCGTTGACGGTTCCGGAGTCGATGAAGAAGACGCTGGAGAACGCATTCTGGAAAATCGGTTTCTCGTACTGCGCGCCCGCGAAGAACAGCCACGTGCCGCCGATTGGATCATCGCTCGGATAAGGCAGACCAGTCAGGGGGTCGATCTTCCACGACTCAGTCGCCTTGGGGCTCACAGTGCGATACTCAAATCCGCGGAAGTTGCGCCCGCCCATGTAGAACCTCTCGTACACCGGCGCGGAGTCGCCGAAGATGTACGCCGCGTCGGTCTTGATGCGCAGCGTCGCGCGACGACCGAGGAAATCCTCGCTCACAGTAAAGAACTGCGTGTAGCCCGCACGCACCACCGTGAAGGGATCAACCTCGTCGAGACTGGCGAACTGCGTCACGCGCAGTTCGGCGTTGGAGCCGCGGCTGGGACGAAACTGGGTGTCGACATCGGTGCGCTCCACGAACATGCTCACCGAGGGAAGCGTGTTCGGGCCGCGATCATCGTAGATCTGCTTAGCGGTGTAGGGGTCGAAGTCGGTGAGCTCGACCCACGTGAGTGCGACGGCGGTGCCCACCGACCAGAAGTCGCCGAATTTGCGCGAGAGCGAGACGGGAAGGCTCGCGCGTTGCTCGTTGTAATCCTCGTAGGCGCGCAGTCGAAGGAAGGGCGAGACACGGAACGCGTAGTCGCTCTCGAGCAAATGGGGTTCTAGAAAATCAAACGACAGCGTTGACACATCAACGCCCGGAGAGATCGTCGCAGAGAACTGCTGTCCCGCGCCGCGATAGGCGCGTCCCGCGACCAACTCGGAAAATGTTTCTGGCGGATCGGCGATGTCGAAGTTGCGCTGGTTGACGCTCAACTCACCGAACACGCCCGAGTCCGTGCCCAGGCCGACGCCGAAATTCACGCTGCCCGTGTTGCGCTCTTTGATTTCGACCAGCACATCACGCACTTCGCTGCGCACCATCGCGGAACGAATCTCACCCGTGCGTCGCTCGGATTCGCTGGGAGCTGCGCCGGTCGCGGTCGTCGTCGTTGGTGGAATCGTCGTGCCACTGGCGCGTGCCGCATCTTCCGCAGCCTTGACTGCGGCGGCCGCCGCGAGCGCATCTGCGTTGTCGAGCGCGTCTTGTTCTGCGGGATTGGCCCGCTGCACCGTGATGCGCACTTCGTTGAAAATTTGCGAGCCCTTCACGCGCGCTTCCGAACGATCGAGTTCACGTCCATCAAGCACACGGCCCGGCTGAATGCGCACCAAGCGACGAATGATTTTGTCTTTGGTGAGGAAATTGCCTTGCACGTTCACCAGCCCGGTGATCGTGCGTGGACCTTCGCGAATCGAAAGTACGAGATCAACTTCCGCCTGTTCACCAACACGCACCGTGCGATCGGTGATGCGCGCATCGACATGACCCAAGATGTAGTAGGCGTCGCGCACACTGGCGATGCTCTTGTCGAGCTTGAGTCGTGAGTAGATGTCGCCCGCATGGATGTACAGCAAATCGCGGATTTGCTGATGTTCGAACAACTCGAGCGGCTTGGGTCCTTCGACACCCATGCCTTCAATCACCACTGCGCGCAGGCGATAGCGCCGACCTTCGCTGATGACGAACGAGATCTTCGCTTCCTTCGAGTCGGGCGAAATCTCGATGCGCCGATCAATGCGCACATCGACAAATCCGCGCGCCTTGTAAAACTTGTCGAGCGCGGCCACGTCGTCGATGAGGCGATCTTCGTCGAGTTCACCTTTGATAAACAGCGGCGCGGAAGTACGCGTGCCAATCTCCGCCGAGAGTTCGTCCGCAGGGAAATTTTCGTTGCCCACGAAGAGCAGTTCTTTCACCTTCACGCGCGGACCTTCGACCACCCGCAGAATCAAGATGCCCGTGTCCTTGAGGCGAGTCTCGTCGACCGTGACTTCGGCGAGGTAATGCCCGCGCTTGCGATAGAGCTCTTTGATGCGCGTGACCGCTTGCTCCAACAAGAAGTCGTCGCGCGGGCCACCGGCGTAGAGCGGAATCGCTTTGCGCAGCTCTTGGTCCGAGATCAGCTTGTTTCCGACGACCTGAAGATCCTTCACGATCGGCTGTTCGACGAGCACAAACGAGAGCTCGACCGATCCATCGGGCAGCAGCGTGGCCACTGCGTCGACCGTGTCAAACTGGCCGAGGCGATAGAGCGTGGCAACATCGTTGCGCACTGCGACTGCTTCGAACGGTTGTCCCACGGTGACGCGGGTGTTGTTGAGCACTTCGCGTTCACTCACGCGCTGCAAACCCTTGAACAGGATCTTGGAGATGGGGCGATCCGCGAGTGTCGCGTCTTCGATGCCCATCGATTGTCCGTGCGCGGCACTCGACCACTGCGCGGGGAGCAGCGCGGGCACACCAGTGACCGCCACCACGGCGAGGATCGTGCGCATGCATCCAGTCATGCGTGCGGTGGGTTGAGCGCGGCCGAATTCCGACATTCGACGCAAGATAACCGTTCGCGGAATCTTGCGCGCTGATCGGAAGCGAACTTGCACGCGTCGCCGATTTCAACAGCAAGTTCGTCGCGTGGCTCGCTTCGTGCAGCGGTGGTGGCACGCTCATGCAAGCAGCGATACCCTCAACTTCATGACCACCGAAGCCGCCGCACTCAAGCGCACTCCGTTTCACGCCCTTCATCTCGAGCACAAAGCGCGCATGGTGGAATATGCGGGATACGAGATGCCCATCGTTTACGGCTCGATTCTCGAAGAGCATCGACAATGCCGCGCTTCTGCGGGGTTTTTCGATGTTTCGCACATGGGTCGATTGCGCTTTAGCGGTCGCCACGCGCGCAAGTTTCTCGATCACGTGTGCACGCGACAAGTGTTGGGCATGCAGCCGGGGATGGTGCGCTACTCGCTGATCTGCAACGAACGAGGCGGTTGCCGCGACGACGTGCTCATCTATTGCGTCGACGAAGACGAGTACCTCATGGTGTGCAACGCGTCCAATCGTCACAAACTGCTCGAGCACTTCGCGTCGCACAAGGGCGACATGGCGTTCAAACTCGGCGACGAGACTGAGTCGACCGCGATGGTCGCGATCCAAGGCCCCAAGGCGATGGAACTCATCTCGCGCATGTCGAGCACGATTCCTTCGATGAAACGCTATCGCTTCATGGTGAAGAATCTCGTGGTGATCAAACTGCTGGTCTCGCGCACGGGATACACCGGTGAAGACGGCGTCGAAGTGATTCTTCCATCGTCGATGGCCAAGCTTGCGCTGGGCATGGTGCTCAAAGACATGGGCGCGGAGTCGAGTGTGGTGAAGCCCGTCGGATTGGCCGCACGCGACACGCTGCGCATGGAAGCGGGAATGCCTTTGTACGGCCACGAAATCAACGAAGACCTCGATCCTGTTTCCGCGGGTCTTGACTTTGGAATTAAGTTTGACAAGGGACACACCGGCGGACCTGATGATGAGCGCACGGGCACATTCATCGGGCAAGATGCGTTGCGCGCGATCAAAGCCGCGGGACCGACGCGTCGCTTGGTCGGCCTCTTCATTGAAGGTCGTCGGTCGCCGCGCCAGGGAATGCAAGTGTTGTCCAACGGCGTCGCGGTTGGCGAAGTGACCAGCGGTTGCATCTCGCCCTCGCTCGATCGCGGCATCGCGATGGCGTATGTGCCTGCGTCGATGACCGAAGTGGGCACTGCGTTTGAACTTGATCTCGCGGGCAAGGGAGTGACCGCGGCGGTGGTCACAAAGTTGCCCTTCGTCTCGAACACCTAACTTTCGCAGCGATCGTTCACGCCGCAACACCTCACGCAAAAACACAAACACCCCGCCTCAGACGCGGGGTGTTTGTTCATCTTGTCTCCAACTCCGCCCGTGCATTCTCAGTGCGGGGCGAGGGGTCTGTCTGCGGCGGCGCATTCTGAGCGAGTCACTTTGCGCGCGCTGCACTGTCGTGTTTCATTCGTCCGTCAATCTCTGCGCCAGTCTCTGCGCCAGTCTCCGCACCGATCTCTGCCCCGATGACGCATCAGCCAGTCATTCGGTTTAGCCCATGCGCGCATCGCGGCGTTGAATCGGAATCGGGCGCGGAGCCGAGCGTTCGTTGCGCGCGTCGTGGCGACCGACTTCGCGACGTGCGATGCCACGCACATCTTCAGGCGCATCCGATTCTGGTCGGGATTCTGCGCCCGCCTCGGCTCGCGCATCGGCGCGCTCTTGCATCATCTGCTGCAGCAATCGCATCGGTGGGTCGTAGGTGATCTTCTGCTGGATGCGACGCAGCGCCTCGACTTCAATCTGACGCACGCGTTCGCGCGTGAGCCCGACTTCGTGTCCGATCTCTTTGAGCGTGAGCGGTTCCTTACCTTCGAGTCCGTAGCGGAGCCGAATCACCTTCGCGTCGCGCTCGTCGATCTCTTCGAGGACGCGCAGCACCACCGTGAACTCTTCGCGGTTGGTGATGCCCGTTTCGGGACGAGCGTTGCGATGGTCTTGGAACAGCTCATGCAGTTCCGTGCCTTTGCCGCTGCTGCCGGTGGGCGATTGACTGGGCGAGTTGTAGGCCTTCACCGCGCGGCGCACGATGGTGAGTTTGCGCAAGGGGATGCGCACTTCATCGGCGAGTTCTTGCAGCGATGGCTGTCGTCCCAGCACGACTTCCAATCGACGCGACGCTTCTTTGCAGCGCGCGATGAGATCGATCATGTAGGCGGGGATGTGGATCGGCTGCACCGCGTTGATGAGCGTGCGCTTGATCGCCTGCTTGATCCACCACGAGGCGTAGGTTGAAAATCGCGCGCCTTGCGCAGGGTCGAAGCCTTCGACCGCACGAATGAGGCCAATGTTTCCCTCTTCAATGAGGTCGGCCAGCGAGAGCCCGCGGTTGATGTAGTTCTTGGAGATCGAAATGACCAGGCGCAGATTGGCGCGGATCATGCGGTCTTTCGACGCAAAGCAGTTGTCATTGAGCACTCGCCAACCCAACGTGCGCTCCTCCTCTGCGTTGAGGAGGGGAACCTCGTTGATCTGGCGGAGATAAACATGAAGATCAGACTGAAGGGACGGACTACCCATTTGAACCTCGCTACCTGCGTAATGCTTCAGGTAAAACATTCCGGCTTGTTGCTAGCTGATCCGACGGTCGTCCAGGCGGGACGGACAAAGACGGAGTCAACCAAAACGGATTGCGCTCTCGGGACTTAGGCCGCTCACAGTCGATGAGTTCATGCAATGCATGGACACAGCGACAACTCGGGCAGGAACGCGTCATGCATTCCGTCTCTCTTGCTCCCTCTAGCGCCGCACTTCCGTGTGGGCGGACTCTCATGCGTAAAGCCCTGATCTGGCCTCGAAACAACCTCGAAGCAACCTCAAACTGACACTGTCGAATCGTTACGTTGGCTCCATCGCAAAACCGTGGATCACTACTTCCAAGGGGAGAGGTCGGCTCAGCCTTGCCGACACTTCACAGCATATACGGCGCTTTCCCTGTCTTGGGTTCTAAACATGTCGAGTAGTGTGAATCTTCCGTTTGGACGACGGATGATTCGATGAATGCTCTGCCTATGGACCACGACCTCACACAACTCCTCCGCGGCTTCGACTACGAACCGGGGCGACTCACCGCGCGCGTGATTGCGCTCGCCGACGGGCGCGAGGTGCTGCAAATCCGAGTGGAACTAGGACTTCTGCAGATGGAGTGCGAAGGTCGGCCCGACGGCAAGCCGAGCGTGATCGCGGCGCAGAAGGCCGCAGGAGACGACCCCGCCATGAGGACGAAGTCGAGGCCGCACCCGGCGCACGACGACTCGCCGCGTGCGTCGTCGAGTTCGGCTGATTATGAGTCCCACGCGAAACTAACTACGGAGATCGCGGCCGCGATACGGCTGGAGATCGTCCAGTTCCAACATCGGGCCGTCGCGTTCTTGGCCCTCGATGATGCGCCGCGCGCGCTGGCCGATGCACAGACGGCGCTCGAAGGTGCGGCCATGCTGTGCAGCCGTGCGGAGGCGAGCGAGCGCGAATGGGCAGAGGGCATGAGTTTTTCGATTTTGGTGCTGCGAACACGGGCGATGTGCGCGGCGCTCAAGAGTGTCGGCCGAGTGCGCGACGCAGGAGCCGCGATTGATGGGGGACTCGCGTTGATGCGCGAAGTGGCCGAGCGCGTGGGAATTGTCGGGCGCTTCGATGTCTTGGGAGATGTCGCGGCACTGCGCGCGCTGCGCGACACGCTCACGCCGCAACTTCCTCCCGCGCAACGCAGCGAGTTTGAAGCGCGGTTGTTCGCGGCGATTCGTGCGGAAAACTATGAACTCGCCGCCATTCTGCGCGATGAGTTGCGATTGCTCTAGCGCGCAAACTACTGTTTCGCAGCAAAGCAAAACGGGCACGACACTCCGATTTCATAGCGCGTGTCGCGTTGCTCGTCTGCGGTCAGCGGCAATTGGCAGTTGAAGCAGAGCGCGGCATCGGTCTCGCGCAACTGCGCATCGAGGCACACGCGTCGATCAAACACAAAGCAATCGCCGTCGTAGTGAGCGTCGGCGCACTCTTCGAAGTACTTGAGGATTCCACCGTCGAGTTGGTAGACATTGGAGAAGCCAGCGTTCTCCATGTATGGCCCAGCCTTCTCACAACGAATTCCACCGGTGCAAAACATGACGATGGTTTCATCTTTGAGTGACGCGGGCAGTCGCTCTGTCGCTGCGGGGAAATCACGAAAGTGCGAAACACCAATGGGCAACGCGTTGCGGAACGTTCCCATGCGAATCTCATAATCGTTGCGTGTGTCAAGCAGCACCAGCGACTTGCCTTCATCAATCCATTGCTTGAGCGTCTGCGCCGAAATCTTGGGCGCGGATTTGTGAGCCGGCGCGATTCCTTCCACGCCAAACGCGATGATTTCACGCTTGAGTTTCACCAACATGCGGCGAAATGGCTGCTTCGCGCTCTCGCTGACTTTCGTTTGCAAGTCTTCGAGCCCAACAATCGCGCGCAACGCTTCGAGCAGCACCGCGATGGCGGCGTCTGTTCCCGCAACAACGACGTTGATTCCTTCGGGGCTCAGCAGAATTGTCCCCCTCAATTCATGCGCGGTGCACAGCGCACGCAGTTGCGCGCGCAGTTCGGGAAGTCCGTCTAAAGGGGCGAATTTGTAGGCCGCAATGCTCGTGAACATCAGTTGCACTATACGGGTTTCGATGGCGCGATCGACGCACGCATCGCGCGCGCATCACTCAGATCCACGCGAGTTGACGCTCGCTCACAAAGTGTCGCCACTCTCGTGTGATGGGATCGCGAAAGGTGATGCTGCGCGCGAGCAGTTGCAGCGGCTGAGAAAAATCTTCTTCTGCCGCGAGATCGTGTTCGGGGGCAAGCACGGGATAGATCGGATCGTTGAGGATCGCCATGCCTAGCGCCGCGCATTGCACGCGCAGTTGATGTTTGCGACCAGTGGTGGGCATGAGTCGGTAATGGGCCATGTCCGCGCGACGAGTCGACACGCCGATGAGTTCGATCGTGGTGAACGCATTGGCCTCGCCGCTGACTTCACGCGTGCGCATGAAATGCGTATCGGGCTCGAGCCGACTCTCGTAATGCAGCGGCCACACATGAGACTCGTGTGTGGGCGCAATCGCTTCGTAACTCTTGTCAACGACGCGATCACGAAACATCGCTTGATACGCGCCGCGCGTCGACTCTTGCACCGCGAAGATCACCACGCCCGCAGTACCGCTGTCAATGCGATGCAAGGGAATCAGCGAGTCGATTCCCAACTTGCGCTTCAAGCGAACCAGCAGCGTCTCTTGGAGAAATCGACCCGATGGAGTCACGGGTAAAAAGTGTGGTTTGTCAGCGACGACGAGATGTTCGTCTTGAAACAAGATGGTTTCGTCGAAAGGAATGCGCGGCTCGATCAGAGCGGTGCGGTAGTAGTAGACGCGCAGGTTCGGTTCGTGCACGCGCTGCGGATCAACCGCGAGGCCCGCGGCGTCGACGACTTCGCCTTGCCCCATGCGCCGCTGCCATTCGTCGGCGGTGATCGCAGGAAACTGTTCCACCAAGTATTCCGCGATCGTCGACCACGGCCCCACAGGTAACACCGTGCAACTCGGCCCAACTCCATCGCGAGTAGGTAACGGCGCGACGGAAGGCCGCTTGGATTGGCGTGCGTTGGTCATCGAAAAATAATGCGCATCACGTCACTGGCCCGCTTTGCTTCCTTGCAGCGTGACGTAAATCGTTTTCTCTTCGCCCGCGCGCAGCACCACGGCTTGCACGACATCGTTTACTTCGTGCGTGCGCAAGTCTTCGACGAACGCGAGTCGATCCTTGAGGTCCTTCTTGTTCCACTTGATGAGCTTGTCGCCCGCGAGAATTCCGGCTTTGTCGGCGCTGCCATCCTTGGTGACTTCGATGATTTCGATACCGCTGTCGTCGTCGGAATCTCGTGAGCGCAATCCCGCGCGCACTTTCATTGGTTGCGCGCGCATCGGTCCCGAGTTCTGTTCGACTTCGAAACGTGCGGGACGCTTGGCCATGTCAAACGCAAGTTCGCGCCAGAGGTTCACTGCTTGCACGGAACTTTCGCGATCAATGAGACCAACGACATCGCGCGAGGTGTGATAGTCGTCGTGGAAGTCCGCGATGATGGCAAACAAAATCGGCACGCCCACCGCTTGGAAACTCGCGTGATCGCTGCCGCCGCCGCCGCGCGACTCATTCTGAATCACCGTGAGTCCCGAGTTGGCATAGAACGGCTCGGCCCACTCCTTCATGCCCTTGCCGCTGGTCGAACCGGTGACGCTGAGGCGCCCATCTTTCATGCGGCCAATCATGTCGAAGTTCATCATCAGCACGGTGTTGACGATGGGATAGATCGGATTGTTGACGTAGTGACGACTGCCGTTGAGTCCGCTCTCTTCGGCGCTGAAGCCCATGAAGAGCACGGTGCGAAGCGGAGTTTCGGCGGGAAGTTCGTCGTAGGCTTTCTTGAGCATGTCGCCGAGGAGGATCACACCCGCAGCACCGGATGCGTTGTCGTCGGCACCGGGATGAAGTTTGCCGGGGCCTTCACGCGAACCGAAATCACCTTGACCAAGATGATCAAGGTGACCGCCGATGATGATGACCTCGCTGGCCAACGCGCCGCGTCCTGGCAATACGCCGACGATGTTCTGCGCGGTGACTGCGTTCTCCGCAGTCTTGCCCGCCACGGTGAGCTGCGGGCCTGCGAGATCGAAACTCATCGGCGAGTCTGGATGCGCGCTCAGCGGCTCGTCGGCCAACGTGCGCAACTCCATCAGCGTGCGCGTGCTCTCACATGATGCGACGAGAGCGGTGGCCGCTTCGGCGGACATCATGAACACGGGTACGTCGCACATCGGGCGACTGCCGCCCGCGGAGAGGCTGCTCACGCGGGGATCATTCGCTCCAGGCGTGTTGACCACGATGATGGCCGCGGGCTTGCGCTGGGCAATTGCGCTTAGTTTTCCCTGAAATCCAGCGCGTCCCGACCAACCTTCGCCGCCGCTCCAACGACTCTTGCCTTCTGCATCCATAGGTTCAAAGCGCAGCACCAGCGCGATCTTGCCTTCGAGCGAGTGACCTTCGGTAAAGCTGCTGTAACCGTCGGGACCATCGTCAAGTCCATAGCCCACGAAGGCGATGGGGCCCGTTGCAGAACCAGACTTGCCCAGCAAAGTGAGTTTGAAATCAGTGCCTGCGACGAATGTGGTTTGCTTGTCGCCGCACTGTGCGGTGATCGATTCTTCGACCACGACTGCTGTCGCGCCGAGCGAAAACGGTTGACGATAGGTCTTCGCGCCGCCCTCGGAAGGTTGATAGGCCGCGTCGAGGCCGACCTTCTTGAACTGGTCTTCCATGTAATCCATCGCGCGTTCCATGCCGCGTGTGCCGGGCAGCCGACCTTCCATCCAAGGACTGGCGAGGATGGTGAGATGTTCGTTGAACGCCTGCACGTACGGATCCGCGTTGGCGATGGCGACATGAATCTGAGTGCGCGTGGGCGCAGTCACGAGTGTCGGCGCGATCGCGGGAGTGACGGCAGGGAGAGCCGATGGCGTTGCGTCTTGCGCAAAGCTCACGCCGCTGGCGACAATGCACAGCGATGCGAACGAACCAGCGACGACTGTCGAGACGAACGGGCGCGAACGCGATACCTGCATGGAGATCTCCAAGTTGTGCCGCGATCGTCGCAGCGGTGGGATTGAGTTTTACCACGACCGCTGCATGGTGTTCGTATGCGCCAATGGCAATTCGCTCGATTGCAGAATCAATGGAGGCACGCGCGCGTCATCCACAAGATGGCCCGCATGTCGATTTGCGTTTCCGCCTAGAAAACACCGAGTTTCTCGCAGAAATCTCTATGAATCTCGTGTTCCTCGATTGGATGATTCAGTCGAGTCGCGAGGATGAAGAACGCATCGACGCGAGCGAACTCGCTCTGCTGCAGCCTCGGTTGTTGCAGACGCTGTCGCAACAGATGCCCGTGTCCATTGATGGCGTGCGCGTCGAGCCAGTGTTGCGCACGTTGACCTCGAACGATCCTGATCAAGCGCTGCTGCCGCTGTTTCCGTTGAGCGGCTGGCGCGGCCTGCGCAAGGTTTCGTTCACTGTTGCCTACTCGGTGAAAACTCCGCCGCAACAAATCTCGGTGGTGTGGAGTTCCTATCCACCGGATCTTCTATCGGTACTCGCCGCGAAACCTCCGCTGGAGATCGCCGCGGAATGGACTGCGGATGGATTGCGTTCGCAGTTGTTGTTTACTCGCAGCGAACCTGAGTTCACTTGGCATCGCGTCGAGGGCGGAATCGCTGCGCGCCTCGAAGCGATTCCCGCGCCGAGCGCCGCGGAGCCGTTGCTGCCGGGATGGTTGACCATCACTCTCGCAGCATTCGTGTTGGGAACTCTCGCGTCGATCGCGACGCGCACGCGGGTGAGTCGCTCATTCGTGCGTGGACTTGTCGCATCGTCCGCGGCACTGATCGTAGTGGGAGCATTTGGCCCGCAAGGGGTGCAACGATTTTCGTTGGGCACGCGCGCGGCGACGCCACTCGATGAAGCCGAAGCCGCGCAGACCTTCGAATCACTGCACGCAAACCTCTACCGCGCGTTCGACTACGACGCGGAAAGCTCGGTGTATGACGCGCTTTCACACAGCGTGAGCGGCGCGCTGCTCACGGAAACATACCTCTCGGTTCGACGCGCATTGGTGGTAGAAGAAGAGGGCGGCGCGATGAGCCGCGTCGAATCGGTGCAGCCACTTTCGACACGCATCGCTTCACAGGGCGAGATGGAAATCGATGGCGCACAAGTGCGTGCGTTTGTCGTCGAAGCATCGTGGCGCGTGAACGGACGCGTGACCCACTGGGGTCATTCGCACGATCGGCTCACCGAGTACGACGGTCGATTTGTGGTGATCGCGAGCGCGGACGGTTGGCGCATTCACGATGCGCAAATCACGCGACAAGAACGCGTCGAAGACAACGCAACAACTCCCGAGATCGAAAGTCCGCCGATCATCGCGCCTGAAGATGAAGAGTTGTGACACGCGCGTGTGCGCGCATTCCGAAAAGCTACGAAACGCGCGAGCCCGCTTTGACAGGCTTCTGCACCGTGAGCACCACCACGTCGCGTTCATCCGCGCCAGGCTTCGCAGAGGGCTTCCCTATCGCCGATGCGGCGGCAGTTGTTGATGCGGCCGTTGATGGAATCGCATCACTCGCCAGCGCAACAGCAGACGCGTCGACGAGTTTGAGATCGCTCGCCGCGAGAATCATTCCTTGGCTGATTTCGCCGCGCAGTTGACGCGGTTCGAGATTGGCCACGATGACAACTTGCTTGCCCACCAACGTCGACGGGTCGTACCACTCTTTGATGCCCGCACACACTTGACGTCCCTCAGGCGTTCCGTCATCAAGACGAATCTTGAGCAGCTTGTCGGCGTTGGGATGCGGCTCGGCAGAGATGATGGTGGCAACGCGAAGGTCGAGCTTGGCGAACTCTTCGAATTTGATGTTGGGAAGTGGCTCAGTGGTCATGGCGTACATCGTTTCGCGGAAGGCGAACGCGTCGTTGCGTGCAAGCAGAAATCGTCACAGGACGATCGTTTAGAGCTTCGATTCAGCGGTTTTCGTGCTGTCGTTGCCATCAGCGGTCTCAGACGTATCGCGCGCATTCTGGAACTCATGTCGCGTCTTGAGCGCCTCGAGGCTGAACAGCAACTTTGGATCAATCACCATCGTCGGATCACGCGCCACTTCAACGATGCGCGGGTTCGATGCCGCGAGCGTGGCGAATGTTTCGCTGGTCACTGGCGCGAGCCCCGTGATTTGCATCACCACCACGGTGAGCAAATCTTCACTTGCGACCGCGACGGTGCGATCCTTCAACGGAAGCGTCGAGAGATCAGTGGTCAACGGAAGACGCGATGCCTTCTCCACGATTTGTTGCAAGACTTTCGCGTCGGTGCCTGAGAGTCCGGGCACAGTCGAACCGATGCGAATTCCGTAGCTGATGAATTGCGGATTCGCCTCGCGCAAATCGCGGGCAAACTCGACAGGCACTGCGAAGCGATCGGCGACGACACGCACGCCGCCTGCAGCTGCTTGTTCTTCGATGGCGCCGAGGTTTGTCTGCAGCCACTTGAAGCGCTCGAGTGCGAGTACATCTTTTTCAACTGCAGGGCGCACTTCGGCGAGATCGCGCGCAGGGCGCGAAGGTTCGGCCGCGATCATGCGGAAGAAGTAGACGTCGCCGTTGTCCGAAGTGAGCGAAGGGCTGGCGATGTTCACTTGAAACGGAGCAGCGATGCTCGCCGCGCTGAGTTCGTTGGCGCCAAGAGCGAGTTGCGGCGCGCGAACAGCAGCGCCGTATTTCGCCGTGCTCGCACGGCCGAGTCCAGGAATCGCTTCAACATCGCTGACCGTGATCCACTCTTCACCACTGGAGGCATACGCGGGAAGCTCGATACCAAACTCGGTCGCCACCGATTGAGCCAATGTCGTGAAGGCAGGCATGCGCGTCGTCCAGTCCGCGGGGAGGTCGAAGTACGCACCTTTGCGGGCGAGCGAACGCTGCGCCAATGCCAACTGATCGGTGGTGAACTTCGCGATCTCTTCGACGCGTTGCGCGACGAGTTCGTCGGTGGCCTTGGTGCGTACCGCCGCTTCGAACGCTGCGAATGTTGGGCTTTCTGCGGGATTCGCGCCATATTTGGCGGGGTCACGCGCAAAGCGCTTGCGCAGCGCCAACGAGGAGAGCTCGGGCGAGTTCTGCATCGACGCGGCGATCGCGGCTTTGGAAATCGCAATCCACTCAAGCTTGAAGCGATCGGGAATGCGGTAGCCAAACGCGGGCGCACCTGCGACCGGCGTCGTGCCAGTGGGTGCAACCTTGTCGGCAAACTTGGTGAGGTGTTCGTTGAGTTGAGCGTCGGTGAGCGTCGCAATCGGAATCGACGTGTCCTTGCGGGCATCGATCACGGCGAGGTCGCCCGAGACTCCGAGCAACGACTGCGCGATTGCATTCGCCAAGCGTCGATCACTCACGCGATCAAGACTCGACGCAAGCGAGACCAAACGATTGACCGCTTGCATCTTGCCCAGCGCAGTGAGCACCACTTCGGGATTGGTCCCCGACTCTTGTGCGAATCGCGCCAATACTTGTTCGGGCAACATCTTGGAACTCAGCGCGATTTGCGCGAGGACCGCATCACCGTCACCCGCGCCGCCGAGCAGTCCCGCCTCTTCTGCTTCATGCACGAGCAACCACCAATGCGACGCATCGCGGTCCGCTCCGAGTCCGGTGAGCATCGGGCTCTGCATGCGCTCGACCACCCGCAGTTCTTGTTGAGTCTGCGCGTACTCGGCGCCGGTGATGGAGCCGCCTTTGGCGTAGGTCGCCCATGTACTGCTGGCGACTCCGCCACGCTCCGCGCAACTCGTGATCGCGGAAGGCATCAGAAAGGCGACGAGCAGCAAGGTGCCGCCGACTACGAGAATCCACTGGTTGTACTGTCGAAGCAGCTTGAGCATGGTTGGTTCGATAGGGTAGCGAAAGGTCAGCGAACGCGGTCGTCTCTGATGAGCGACGAGTCGCAGGAGGGAATCGATCGAAGCACGTGTTGATCATCACAATGTTGTGATGAATCACAATCGTTGGCGCGAGCAATCAATCAAGAACGAAACAAGCGGGAAAGAAATGTCTTGGAAAGAAACGAGGCCGAAGCAGATGCTCCGGCCTCGTGGCAATGCAACCTATTGGAATCGAATGGAATCGATGGATCTGAGCGAAACGCGGCGCGTGCCGTGTCGTCTTTAGCGGTAGAACTCGACGATGAGATTGGTATTCACATCGAACGGGATCTGATCCGAAGTCGGACGGGAAACGCACTTGATCGAGAGTTCTGCGGGATTGACGGCGATCCAACCAGGAACCTGATGGCCTGGGATGGACTCCATTTGCTCGCGGCAGAGCTTCTGAATCTGATCGCGGACAGTGACGACATCGCCAACCGACATCGAGAACGATGGGCGGTCGACCTTCTCGCCATTGACCTTCACGTGACCGTGAACGATGAGCTGACGCGCGCCCCACACGGTGCGGGAGAAACCCGCGCGGCGGATGACGTTGTCCAAGCGCAACTCGAGGAGCTGCATCATCACTTCGCCGGTGTTGCCTTGGCGACGACCAGCTTCTTCGAGATAGCGACGGAACTGCTTCTCGAGCACGTTGTAATGGAAGCGAACCTTCTGCTTCTCATCCTTGCGGATTCCGTAGTCCTTGAGACGACGGCCACGGAAACCATGCATACCTGGCGTGGTGAGCTGGCGCTTCGTGGTGTGCTTTGGGATGTCCACGATCGGGACACCAACCTTGCGCGAGAGCTTCACCTTCGGACCGAGATAGCGAGACATGGTACTTCCAGTTTCCTGCAGGAGGCCTACTCGGGCGCAGTCGTGCGCACAGTGCAGGCAGTGAGAGCGAATCTCGGCGACGCCCATGCGCCGTCGACCCCTTTGGGGGGGAAGGAAGAGTAGAACGGAAACGATGCCTCGCGTCAATAGGCACACGCGCGGAGCGACTTTCGCGCGATGAACTTCGCATCACAAATTTCGCGTGCGGGCGAATTCAAAAATGATTGCGCGAGGGATGCATGAGGGATGCGCGAGAGATGCATGAGGTACGCGTGATGCGGGCAATGGCCGATCCGAGCATCAAGTTGGCGCCGCAGCCTGGCAGCGGTTTGAACCGAGTTCCTGTGCCTTCGCGGGTGATTCACGAGGGGCGCGGCTGATCTCGTCGGGTCGCCTCGAATCAACGAAAACCTGCAGAAAAAAAGGCGAAACACAGCCAGCGCGCGGTGATCAGTACGCGCGCCGACCCTCGGCTCCACGACGCCAATTGAGATACGCGGTGTTGAGCACCCGATAACCGCCCGGCGTCGGATACTCGCCCGTGAAGTACCAGTCGCCGGTGTGCTCGGGGATGGCTGCGCGCAGTCCATCGATCGATTGATACACGAGATCGATGCCGCCGCTCCATTGCAGTGAAGACGAGCGAATGAGCTGCGCGACCTTCGCTTCGAGATCAGCGAGGGTGAACAATCCATAGAGCGCGCCGACCTGATTGGTCAGGCGCTCGTTGGGCAGCCCAACTTGCTCGAGGCACTTCGCTTCAATTTCGTCGAGCACGCCCGCGAGCCCTCGTTCGCGCGCGAGAGCAACCGCGGCTTCGAACGCGATGAAGCGTCCGAGTTGACTCATGTCAATGCCGTAACAGTCGGGATACATGATGGGTGGGCTGGCGCTGACCACAAGGATGTTGCGTGGGTTCAGTCGCGCCAACATGGTGATCACCGATTCACGCAGCGTGGTGCCGCGCACGATGGAGTCGTCGACCACGACGAGCGTGTCGTCGGGATTGACGGTCTCGCGGGTGATGTCATAGATGTGCTGCACGAGATCTTTGCGCGCCGCGTCATGAGTGATGAAGGTGCGCAGGCGTTGATCTTTGTGCGCGATCTTCTCGCTGCGCACTCGTCCAGCGAGCGCGGCGTGAATCGCCTCGCGGGTGGCGCCGCCGCGTTGAACCAACTCGAAAATCTTGTCGCCTGCCGCGCGCTGCCGTGCTTCACCAAGCGCTTCAATCAGGCCTAAATACGAGGTTTCCGACGTATTGGGGATGAACCCAAACACCGCATGATCAAGGTCGCCTTTGAGTGCCGACACGACGCGCGGCGCGAGATTGCGCCCGAGCTCTTTGCGTTCACGATAGATGTCGGGATCGTTGCCGCGCGAAAAGTAGATGCGCTCAAAGGTGCATTGGCGCAAGGGCAGCGCCTGCGCAAACTGCTGCAACTGATACGAGCCGTCGCGTTTGATGATGAGTGCGTGCCCCGGCGGAATCGCTTCGATCTCGCGCGGATCGGCGTCAAAGACCGTGGAAAGTGCCGCGCGCTCACTGGCGACGGCGATGCACTCGTCGCGAACGAGGTAGTGAGCAGGACGAATGCCTGCGGGATCGCGACAGACAAAACTATCGCCGTTGCCCAACATGCCCGCGAAGACATAGCCGCCGTCGAAGTGTTCCGTGGCACGGCGGAGCACCCGCGCGAGATCGATCTGCCGCGAAACCTCGATGCCGAGTTCTTTGCCCTGCAGGGAAAGAAATGAACCTTCCCCCATTGTCGCTTCGAGGTGGGTGTGTTCGCGATCAAGGAAATACCCGATCTTTTCCAGCACCACGCCGGTATCGCTGTCGCCCACGGGATGCAGTCCGTACTCCACCAATTTGGAAAATATATCGCGCGAGTTAGTGAGATTGAAGTTGCCCGCCATCGCCAGTGTGCGCGACTCGCTGTTGGAACGACGCAAGTAGGGGTGGCACACCGAACCAGTGCGACCACTGTGTGTTCCGTAGCGAAGATGACCCAGCAACACTTCACCGAGCAGTCGAAAGCGACACTTGAGTTGCAGCTCGTCGGCGCCGAGCAGTTCCTCTTCGCTCATGCGCGTGGCTGGTTCGAGCGCTTCGTCGAAGAGTCGTTCGATGGGGTTGCGTTTGGCAGTGCGCTCGCGCTCGAGGAACGATTCGCCCGCGGGCATATCGAATTTCACGCACGCGATGCCCGCGCCGTCTTGTCCGCGGTTGTGTTGTTTCTCCATCAACAGATAGAGCTTGCGCAGGCCCCACAACGGATCAAGTCGCTCGCGTTGAAACCACGAAATGGGTTTGCGCAAACGGACAAAGGCAAGGCCGCATTCGTGAGTGATGGGGTCGGACATCGAGCGGCGGAGGGTAGCGCAGCAGAGGAGGTGCTGTGCGCGGCGCGCACGAGTTGCATCGATTGCGCTGGCTCTCGATTACTCGACGCGGATGGGCAAGATGTTGGCGCCGTTGAGCGCGATTCGTTGCATGCGTGTCGAATCCTCTGCACTGTGCAAAAACCGCCCAATCGCGGCGCCGTCGAGCAGAAGCGGGATGAGCATGGGCAATGCGCGCGGCGGGGAAGGTGCATGCACCGGCACGATCACGGCCTCAAGAAAAAATCCGTGGCTATCAAGTGTGCGATAGACCTGTCGCGGATGTGCGGCGGGGCGTCGTTGCAGCGTGGTTGCAGCGGTGTCGCCGCGCGCCGTCGCGAGTTGCGCGACAAATGACTGGGGCAAGGCAAAGGTGGGCGCGTTTCGCTCGCACCACCACGCGATCGGTTCGCCGGGCATCGCGAGCGATCCCGGTGCCATGCACGCGAGGGTTCCTCGATGCGTGGAAGCATCGTCGCGATCAAAGTCGAGTCCAAGATCAGGAACAACCACCGCGTCGTTGCAGTTGCTGTGGATCACCACGAGTTCTTCCAAGCCCGCATACAGCGCCATGCGCAGCGCAACTTGCGCGGTCGTACACGCGTCGAGGAATTCGCTCGGGCATGTTTGATGCGCCCACAGTTCGCGCAATGTTTGCGTCGCGTTGCGGATCGAGAGTTCGGCCAGTGCGCGCGCGTGCGGACGCTGCGCGGCAATCACCTGCGCCAACTGTCCCAGCGCAGCGGCGTTTGCTTCGAGCGTGATCAGCGGCGCAATCGACTCACGCAGTTGTGCGTGCGATGGCGGCACTGAGCGACTCGCGCGCGCTAACTCAACCCAACCAGCGACGAGCGCAGTCCATCCAAGTGCATCGAGTGTCGCTGGAACTTGATCATCCGCCTCATCATGCACGAGTCAAAATCGCCTGTTTTCTGCGGTGATTCGCCATGGTCCGACGCTTTGGCGCGCGAGCGCGATCGTGAGTTTAGGTGCGAGCGTGGGCAAGTCGCTGATCCAAAGTTGTCGTACCAGATGCGGACAATTGCACTCGCGCGAGAGATGGAGCAAGACCACTTGCTCCGGCGAATCAGGCCACATCAACGCGCGCACCACTTCGATGCACTCATCGTTGGAGAGATGTCCGCGGCCGCCCATGATCCGATCCTTGAGAAAGGTGGGGCGGTTGGAGGCGAGTTGCATCGCGCGGTCGTAGTTCGACTCAATCGCGAGCAGATGCACTCCGCGCAAGAGATTGATCAGTCCCTCGTGTGCGCGGCCGAGATCCGTCGCAAAGCCGAGCGTTCCCGCGACTGACTCGAAGCGAAATGCAACCGTGCCCCCGTCATCGTGCGCGTTTTCGCAGGGGATCACGCGCACTGGACCGAGATCAAATCCTGTGCTGCGCGGATCAAACGTCTCGATCGCGCCGAGGGGATATCCCCGCGCGAGTGCTGCGTTCAGATGACGGTGCGAGCAGCGCAACTGCAGTCCACTCATCATCGCCACGCGCGCCCAACCGGCTTGCGCGTGATCATGATCGAAGTGGGTGAAGAGAATCTCGTTGGTGTCTTCGAGTGCAAGTCCAAGAGCCGCGAGTGCGCCGCGGGTGGCACGCGGCGAAAGCCCTCCGTCAATCAAGATCTGTCGCGATGCATCGGGCGTGATCACGCGCAGCACCGCGCCATTGCCCGAGGAACTCGAGCCTAGCACGGCAAATTCGAGCGTTCCGCCGTGGGTTGCGCCGCGCGTTTCATTGCGCGCAGCACTCGCTGCTTGCGCGAACAGCGCTCCCGCAACGGAAGGAATCATTCGGCCTCCGCCATTGTCGCACCGAACGAGCGCGCGCTCGCGACGCGGCCATGTCGGGTGGTGATTCCACGCTTGGACGCGCGGACAAATGCGATGTATTC
>QWPW01000038.1 GCA_003671025.1 Planctomycetota bacterium | reverse complement strand
TTTCACGAGGCTCTACGCAGCGCCGCCATCGCGTGGACGCCTTAGCCAAGGCGCAAAGCGCAGCGCATACACAATGAAACAGGCCGCCCCGTGAAGGGCGGCCTGTGGTGTTGAGTGCAGAGAGATGCGGCGTCAGTCGAAGCCCACTCAGTCCTTCGCGTCGGCAGGAATACGCATGCCGTAGAAGCTGCGCCAGACGAAGAAGCACGCGATGAGCGAGCAAACCACGCCGATCCAAACCTTGGCGGGATGATCCTTCATCGAGATCGCGATTTCGACGGCGAGGAGGCCGAAGAGCGTGGTGAACTTGATCACTGGATTGAGCGCAACCGAAGAGGTGTCCTTGAACGGATCACCAACGGTGTCGCCCACGACGCACGCCGCGTGAAGGTCAGTGCCCTTCGCGCGCATGTCGACTTCGACGATCTTCTTCGCGTTGTCCCATGCTCCACCGGCGTTGGCCATGAAGAACGCTTGGTACAGGCCGAAGAACGCCATCGCGATGAGGTAACCGATGAAGAAGAACGGATCGAAGAAAGGCAACCCCAACGCGAAGAAGAAGACCACCATGAAGATGTTGGTCATGCCCTTCTGCGCGTAAATGGTGCAGATCTTCACAACTTCCTTGGCGTCTTCGATGCTGGCTTCGGTCTTGCTGAGATCGATGTTCTTCTTGATGAAGACCACCGCGCTGTATGCGCCCGTGACCACCGCTTGGGTAGCTGCGCCGGTGAACCAATAGATCACCGCACCACCGATGAGCAGGCCGAGCAGAATCGCCGGCTCAACCAACGACAACTTGCGCACCACGATGTCCGATGCAGCTTGCAGCTGTTCCGTCGTCGCGCCGGCGCCTGCGGTGTCCTTGATGAGTGCGAGGATGATGCCAAACACCATGGTGGTCGCGCCAACGACGGCGGTTCCGATGAGCACAGGCTTGGCAGTCGCCTTGAACGTATTGCCGGCGCCGTCAGCCTTCTCGAGCGTGTACTTCGCAGTTTCGAAATCTGGTTCGAAGCCGAAGTCCTTCTTCAATTCAGCGCGGATGTTGGGCAGGCTCTCGATGCGCGAGAGCTCGTACACCGACTGCGCGTTGTCGGTCACCGGACCGAAGCTGTCGACGGCAATGGTCACAGGACCCATGCCGAGGAAGCCGAAGGCGATGAGACCGAACGCGAAGATTGGTCCAGCAAACGCGTACGCCGCAGGCATGATCGCGCCGAGGTTTGGCTCGAGCGAGAAGTACCAACCCATGGCCATGAGGCCCGCAATCACGAGACCCTTCCAGAACGCGGAGAAGTTTCCCGCAACGAAGCCCGACAGAATGTTGAGCGACGCGCCGCCTTGCTTGGAAGCGTTGACCACTTCCTTCACGTGCGCCGAATTGGTCGACGTGAAGATCTTGGTGAACTCAGGAATGAGCGCGCCAGCGATGGTGCCGCAACTGATGATCATGCTCAGCGCGAACCACAAGTTGGGCAGCGCCGCGCCGTTGTAAGTGATGTCATGCAACAACAGATAGCTGGCACCGAAAGTCACGACGATCGAGAGAATCGAAGTGATCCACACCAACCAGGTGAGAGGTGCTTCTTCGTGGAACTGCTTCGCCGTGGCGAAACGTGCGTTGGAGATTGCCTCGTTGATGTAGTACGAAACCAGCGAGGTGACGATCATGAGCGCGCGCATCGCGAAGAGCCACACGATGAGCTTGCCGCACATCATGCCCGCTTCATCATTGCCGCCGCCGAGTGAGTAGGAGAGGAACGCGATGAGCGCCACGCCGGTCACGCCGTAAGTTTCAAAGCCGTCTGCGGTCGGTCCAACCGAGTCACCCGCGTTGTCGCCGGTGCAGTCGGCGATGACGCCGGGGTTCTTGGGATCGTCTTCAGGAAGCTTGAAGACGATCTTCATGAGGTCAGCGCCGATGTCCGCGATCTTGGTGAAGATGCCACCACAGATGCGCAGTGCGGACGCGCCCAGCGACTCGCCGATGGCGAAGCCGATGAACGAAGGTCCGACGAGTTCCTTGGGCAGGAACATCAAGATGCAGATCATGAAGAACAACTCAACGCTCACGAGGAGCATGCCAATCGACATGCCCGACTTGAGTGGAATGCTCAGCACTGGAAGCGGATAGCCCTTGAGCGACGCGAAGGCCGTGCGGCTGTTCGCTTGCGTGTTGATGCGGATGCCAAACCACGACACGCCGTAGCTGCCGAGGATGCCCAGCACGGAGCACGCGAGAATCACCGCGAGGTCGCGCGCGCTCTTGTGCTCGAGGAAGCCGAAGTAAAAGATGATCGCGCCCGCGATCAAGATCCACAGCAGCGCGAGGTACTTGCCCTGCTGCCACATGTAACTCTTGCATGTCTCCCAAATGATGTTGGAGACCGAGAGCATCGACTTGTGTGCGGGCAGATTGACCGTCTGCTTGTATTGCACGACGCCAAAGAGCGCGCCAAACACCGCGATGACCAGTCCACTCAGAAGAAGGAACTGCCCCGTCATGCCATTGCCGAAAGTTACTTCGCTGACATTAGGGAGTTGGAGATCTGCTTCACCCGCGAAGGCGATAGAAGCGACGAAGATGGGAACGAGGCCAACGAGGGCCCGACTCATGCGCGAGAAGGCAGTCTGCATAGTGGCTGTCTTCCTAAGAGTGTGGAGCCGAACTCCACTAGGACATTGGGGATAAGACATAAGGAGAGAATTCTCACGAAAACGAACACAACCAAACACAAAACGACGACGAGCAGCGACGAGCCGCGACAAGCAACGGCCGCCCATGCGAGGAGATCAGAAGAGTCACGCCGTTGCGCGCACTCCGCCGTCCACCGCTCGACCGATGCCGACTTGTCGACAAGGGGCGGGGATCGTAACGATATTTTGTTGGAGCGCACCTCGCGCACGGTCTCGCGCGGTCTCGCTCGAGTCGTCGCACAGTTGCACTGCGCAGCGCAGCGCATCTCCGAGGACACGCTATATTCTCGCTCCCGCTGCGGGCGTAGCTCAGCGGTAGAGCGTCAGCCTTCCAAGCTGAACGTCGAGGGTTCGATCCCCTTCGCCCGCTTTCTTGGCTGTTGTGTGGCGTGAAGCTGCGCAGGCCGCACACAAAAACCCTTTCCTCTGCCTTCGGGCGCATCGCGCGCTTCGGGCGGGTTTGCATGTCGTGAATGTCTCGTGAACCCGCGAAGCGGCATCATTGAGCGAGCAGCACCACCGCACCGACGCAGAGCATGAAGTACGGCACCAGAACTGCGGCGCCGACATACTCCTTGGCCATGCGTTGGCCAAAGAACAGCATCAGAATGTTCAGTGCCGCGAGTTGCGCCCCATAGAGCGCGAACATCTTCTCGCCGCTCATCGCCAGTTGTGCAGCGCCGCACAGCGCGAGAATTCCCGCGAGCACTTCAGTCACAGTCATCGTGATCAGCATCATTTTGACATGGCTGCGCAACGGCGATTTCGCGAAGTGGCCTTGCAACCACTGGTAATTGCCCGCGAAATCGATGACTTTGTCCACGCCTGATTGCAGGAAGAGCACCGCCAAGAAAAGCATCGTGACCAACTGCGCGAAGGTAAGTGGAGTCAGTAGCTGTTCGATCATGTGGTGGAATCCGCGCGGAGAAATAAGGATGCAAGAAGCCTCGCGGCGCGAGACGCGTGGGAGTGTACGAAGCAACCGTGGCCCTTAGTGCGTGCGATGAATCCGCCTCGCGCGTTCACGCGGGCTTGCGCACGATGACGTGATGAACGTGCCACCATTTCGCTTGTCCGCGGCCGATCTGCCCACTGCGATTGACTTCTTCGCGGTGCAGGATCTCAAGGCCCGTGAGCAGTTGATCGACCGCGTTTGAATCATGCGCAGTCATCGTGTTGACCGCGGCTCCTTTGATGAACTCGTCGTCTGGACCGAAGAACTGCCCGGCAAAGATTCCGCCGACACTCAAGCCATCTCGAAGACGTGCGAATGCTGATGCGAAATGCGTTGGGTTCACAAACGGCAGCACGAATCCCGCGTGAATGAGATCAAACGAGGCAGGCTCAATCGACTCGGCGAACTCTTCCAGCGTCGCGTCGATGAGAGTCAGTTGAGCAGTCTGCGTTGGCGCTTCGCGCTCAACCAACGCGCGCGTCTGTTGCAACATGATTGGATAGGGATCAATCGCGACCACCGAAAATCCCCCGCGCAACAGCGCGAGCGTTTCGCGACCAGGTCCACAGCCGAGGTCGAGCGCGCGACGCGCAGCTCCACCGCCGACTTCGTGCGCGAGCGCGATCGCTTGCACCAGTTGCTCGCGCGTGGGAGCCCCCGCCGTGCCCGCGAGGTAACTGGCGAGGCGCTCTGCGTTGAAGCCGGGGATTTCTGGTCGCGTCATGCGCTGCTCGTTCAACGCGTTGCGCCATCAAGCAAATGGTTGCCGACGTTGGTGGGACGGTTGTGAGCGAAGACGCATTCGCGCAGCAGTCGATCAATCCACTCGGTGAGTCGTTCATTCATCGGCACATTGAACCAATCGATCACCGCGCTCGCGGCTGGACCTTGGTGATCGGTGAAGTCGCAGCGTTGAATCGAGATGAGACTCTCGTCATCGTTGACGCGCGTCACAAAAATCGCGCTGCCGCTGCCTTCGCCTTCACTGCCGCAACGATTGCGCGTGAATGTGCACGCGGCGATCAAGCCATCACACGCCTCGAGCAAGACCGCGCCGCCATCGCTCGCGGCAGCGTTGTCGCTGAAACTGCACTCATGGATGTTGGTGCGTGAGTCAACCAGATGCACCGCGCTACCACGCGACGCGCTGTTGAACTCGAAACTCACGCGCGCGATAAACGCAGCACTCGTTGTTGCAGAGATCGCTCCGTCGCTGCCATTGCGAATCGTGAGATCACTGATGCCCGCGCTCGCAGGCGCGCCGTCGAGTGTCACCACGCGTTGTTGCAAACCCGAGCCGTCGAGGATGGTCAACCCAATGCCAGCTCCGTTCAAATCGATGTCTTTCCCGCTGAAATCAACATGTTCGTGATAGATGCCTCCAGCGAGCGTGATCTGGGTGTGCATTTCGCGCGGGGCGATTTCAACCGCTTGCGCAATCGTCGTTACTTCGAACGGAACATCAATACGTCCGTCCGCAAGAATGCTCGTGTGCCGCGCTTCACTGCTCGCTTCACTGCGCGCAGCGAACGCCGCGGAACTCGCTGCGCGCGTGAACACAATCGTCGCCGAGGTGAACGCACCGCTTGCACTATCGATGTTTCCTACATCGGCGACGCGCAACGTCCACGTGCCCGCAGGAGCGTGTCCTGCAAGCGTGCCGGCCATCGAAACTTTGCTCGCGCTGAGCGGTGAGCATGGGTAGTAATTTCCGCCCGCGACAATCGCGCTCGTTCCTACCGCAGCGGTTGCGGCGTCCCACACGCTCAGCGCGAATGAGTCGCCGAACTTGTAGACGTTTGTGGCAGCGAGATTGGAATTGTCGCCGTTGCCGCTCTCCGCACTGAGCTTGCCGATGCGATGAAAGATCGACGCCGTTGTGGTGTCGGGAGCAACAAGATCGCTGGTGAGATCACCGACATAGGTGTGCGTGAGGCCAGCGAAGGTCACGCGCACATCGATGATCGCTGTAGGAATCGCACTCGCGGGCACCGCAAATGTCGCGGCAAAACCAGCGGGCGAGTTGTTGGGGATCGCGCCTCCGAGCACGGTCACCGAGAACGTGTTGTCGATGCAATCAGGCGTGGCGTCACTGTCCGAGTCCGTCTCGGCGACGCCGCAACCGCACGCGCCTGCAGCTGATTTCGCAGGATCGTTCGGGCAACCATCGCACGCGTCGCCGATGTCGTCGGAGTCAGTATCGAGTTGATTGCTGTTGGGAACGCTGGGGCAATTGTCGGATGGATCTGCGACTCCATCGCCGTCGATATCAAGCGCTTTGGTGAAGTTCACCGTGAGCGACGCAATCGCGCCTGCCGCGTTGTCAGTGATTCCGACATCGGCGAGACGAATGGTCCAGACCCCGGTTACTGCGTGCCCCGCGAAAGTCGCGGTCATCGACGTGGCGTTGCCGCTCAACGCACTGGTCGCAAAAAAGTTTCCGCCCGCAATACTCGCACTCGAACCGACCGCGGCAAGCGCGCTCTGCCACACACTCGCAGTGAACGAGTCGCCAATCTTGTAAACATTCGCGGCCACGAAGTTGGAGTTGTCGCCGGCGCCAGAAAGTGCGTCAGTCTTTCCGATGCGATTGAACAGCGACGCACTCGTGCCATCAGGGGCAATGAGTTCGCCCACCAACTCACCCGCGAATGTGTGCGCGAGACCGGTGAGCGTGATCTTGATGTCGCTGATGCCGTGAGGCAACGGCCCCTGCGGTATCGTAAACGTTCGCGTGAATCCCACGACATTGTTGTTGGGAATGACACCGCCCGTGAGCGTGCGTCCGAACACGCTGTCGTTGCAGTCGGGCGTGGAGTCGCCATCGGAATCCGTGTCCGCGACACCGCAGCCGCATGCGCCCGCAGCGATCTTTGCTGGATCATTGACGCAGCCGTCACACGCGTTACCTGCGCCATCGCCGTCGCTGTCCGCTTGATTGGAATTAGCGAGGTTGATGCAGTTGTCATCGTCGTCGGCGACTCCGTCGGAATCTATATCGAGCGCCTTCAACAACTCGAGCGAGATTCCCGCCACTTGTCCGCCCGCGCTCTCGCCCGCGCCCACATCCATGATGCGAAAGGTCCATGTTCCTGCGGCAGAATGGCCCGCAAGCGCGGAGGCGACGGGAGCGATGTTGCCGCTTGAAGCCGCGGTGGGAAAGAAGTTTCCTGAGGGGATGTACGAGTCTTGACCAACCGCCGCCGCGGCGCTCCACAGGCTCGTGGTGTAGACATCAGCGAAGCGATAAACCACCGGCGCGAAGAAGTTCGAGTCGTCGCCGAGCGAACTCGCACCGATACGACCGATGCGTTTGAAGATCGCCGCGGCCGTTCCATCAGGAGCGATGAGTTCGCACACAAGGTCTCCCGCGAAACTGTGCTGCACTCCGGTGAGCGTCAGTCGAAAATCCGCAACGCCGTTGGGCAGCGCGCTGGCACTGACCACAAACTGGCGCGAAATCCCGGTGACGTTGTTGTCAGGAATCAACCCGCCAGTCAACGTTTTCGTGAACGTGTTGTCGTTGCAATCGGCAACGCCATCAGCATCCGCATCAGTGTCGAGCACGCCGCATCCACAAGCGCCCGGCGCCGTCTTGGCAGGGTCCTGCGGACAGAGGTCATCGCAGTCGGCTGTGCCATCGGTATCGGTGTCGATGTCCGAGACGCCGCAACCGCATTGGCCAGGCGCGAGCTTCTTAGGGTCGTCGGGACAGAGATCGTTGGGCAACAGAACGACGGTGCGATCAGCAGAGGCGGCGAGAAGCGAGACATCCACCGCACCACTTGGTGAGGTGCACTGACCAAAATAGTTGTCGCCAAAACACTGCACCATTCCATCGCTACGCAACGCGGCCGTGTGTTTGCCACCCGCGGCGATTGCGATCACACCAGTGAGTCCAACAGGAACCGTGCACTGTCCGTACGCGTTCCAACCCCAACACACGAGCGAACCATCGCTGCGCAACGCGGCGGTGTGCGCGTCCCCTGCTGCGATCGATGTGAGCATTCCGACATCCATCGGAAACGCACACTGCCCCGAGTAATCGCCGCCCCAACAGGCGGGAGTTCCGTCGACGAGCACCGCGGCAGTGTGAAACATGCCGCCCGAAATCGTCGCTACTGGACCGAGGCCAACTGGAGTCACACATTGCGTGTCGGCGTTGTTGCCCCAACACGCGATGGTTCCGTCTTCGCGAATCGCAAGGCTGTGCGCGGCGCCCGCGGCGATCGCGACAACTGAGCCCAGGCCCGAAGGCGCGGTGCATTGGTTGTCGCTGTTGAGCCCCCAACACGCCACTGTTGTGTCGGCGCGCAATGCGATGGTGTGTTCGGCGCCGGCAGCGACGGCGGTCACTGCTCCAAGCGCAAGCGGCACCGTGCACTGCCCCGCGTCATTGCGTCCCCAACAGGCGACGGTTCCATCGAGACGCGCCACAGCGGTGTGCGCGCCGCCTGCCGCGACACGGGTCACGCTCCCCGCGGTGCCAGGAACCGTGGACTGTCCCGACGTGTTTCGTCCCCAGCAAACGACGCTGCCGTCCGCACGCAGCGCTGCAGTGTGAAAACTTCCCGCAACCAACTTGACAACATTTCCTATGACTGCCGGCGGCGTGCATTGTCCCGAAGCGTTCGAGCCCCAACTGTTGATTGTGCTTTGTGCGCGCAGCGAAACCGTGTGTTGCGCGCCCGCCGCGATGCCCAACACGCCAACGAGATTGACCGGCGGCGTGCTCTGCCCTTGCGCGTTGTTGCCCCAACACGCAACCGTTCCAGCGGCGCGCAGTGCCACAGTGTGCTCTCCGCCAGCAGAGACCGCGGTGATGGAATTCAGTCCCAGCGGAACGGTGCACTGACCCGAACCGTTCCATCCCCAGCACGCAACAGTTCCAACGGCGCGCAAGGCAACGGAGTGACCAAAGCCGGCATCGATTGCGGTCGCGCTTCCCAGCGACGGCGGCACGTTGCATTGTCCAAAGCCGTTGAAACCCCAGGCGATGACGCTGCCATCAGACTTCAACGCCATCGTGTGATCATTGCCCGCGGCGATGCGCGTGACAGCAGTCGCGCTCACAGGAACATTGCAACGACCATCCGCGTTGTAGCCCCAACAGCGCACTGTCTGATCGGAGCGTAACGCCACCGAATGCGCGCTTCCCGCAGCAACGCTGGTGACTTGCGTGACACTCACAGGCGTGACGCATTGGGCATCGACGTTGTAGCCCCACGCGACCACCACCCCTGAATCGCGCACGGCGATGGTGTGAAACGCACCCGCCGAAAGATCGGTGACAACTCCCGTGCTCCCCGGCGGCAAATACTGTTCGCCCCACATGGCCACTTGAGCCGAAGCGGTGCCCGCGATCGCTCCAATCACAAGTGCAGCAACAGCGCGTGTCCATGAGCAGTGAGGAGTCGTGATCATCATTGGGAAATCGGGAGCACGCGACACTGGCGCGAGAGATCGGTTGGCGGAAACGCTTCAGGACGTCGAGAGAACACCGCGAGTTCGCTAAACAGAACTCACAATGCGCGCCGAGGCTCATCACCGACGCGGTGCACTCTGCTTTACGCCGTGCGCGGCCAAGCGCGGCGATCATTCTGCCAAATCACCGTCAATCTCTCGCATGCAAAATACGACATCTTGGCCAAGTCGTGCGACGCACTGATGAAACGCGTCGAGGCAAACTTCTCTCCTCGAGCGCGCAACCGAACGACTCGATTCACCTACGCGGCGACGTACAGTGTCGTCGTCGCGACCTTCTCGTCGCTGCCACACTTCCCTCTCGCTGCATTGGACTATGCTCATCCGCGACTTCACCCCACACCTCTGCGCGACGTTTTGTGCTTGTTTTCTCGCTGGAATCGCCGCGACGACGGGTTGCGATGGTGGTTCCACGACAACGCCGGGAAAGACACCCACGAGCGCCCCAATTGGGTTGAGTGTGGAGCCCGAGACGCTTGACATGGGTGACCTTGTGCCCGAAATCGCGGTTACCAAACAGGTGACGCTGACCAATCACACCGCCGCGCCAATCACCATCCTGCGCGCCATCGCTGACTGCGCGTGCACCACCCCGAGTTGGCCGATGGAGCCGATTGAGCCAGGTGAATCCGTCGAGACTGACATCACCATCACCGCGGGACTCAAGCAAGGAATCACGCTCACCAAGCGCGTGACCTTCGATGTCGCGGGTGGTGAGCCTGTCTTTCTCAATGTCGTGGGCAAGGTGGGATTGTTCATCTCCTATGCGCCGGAATATCTCCAGGCGCCCGCGGACGAAGTCGACCCCGCGAAGGTCGCTTCTGCAGAATCAACCATCACACTGAACAGCGCCGATGGGGTTGCGTTTCGCATTCTCAGTATCGAGCCCGACATCGCAGCCGCCGGCAACACCGTGAGCGCGGTGACCCATGAAGTGCGCGTCGACTGGAGCAAGTGGCGCGCCGCGTCGAAGCCGATCAAACTGTCCATCGTGACCGATCATCCGAAGTCGCCTCCGTTGGTGACACTGATTCGCCGTCACAACGCGGGAGGGGTTTCGTAGTATGGATTGGATGAGAGAAGTGACAGAATCCGCGAGCCGATTCATGAGTGCAGACGCGAGTCGCAGCACGAAGCGCGTCGTTGAGTTGCAACGAGTGCTCGCGACGCTGTGCATGGCCGCCACGACCATGATGACCATGAACGCATCAGCGCAATCAAACGCGCCGACGCAACCGCCCGCCGCCGCGCCAACTCCAAAAACTCAAAAAATGCCGCGCTATACAGTGGTTTTACCCACGGTGTATCCCGGCGCGACGATCGCGTTTCCTCCACTGCCAAACTTCGTGCAAGGCACTCCGCGCAGCGCCTTCGAACCTGGTCGCGTGTATGTCTTCGAATGTTTTTCCACCACCTGCGGCCACTGCGCCGAGGCCGCGCCCATCCTCGAAGCTCTGGTGCATGAGTTTGCTCCACGTGGATTTGAATTCATTGGCGTCGCTGCGGACACGTGTGAAGTTGTCGCGCCGTGGCTGGCACTTCCGGAGAACAAGAAGCTGTACGCGCATTCAATCGCCTGTGACCCCGATCGCGCGGCGCAACGCGTCCTGCAAGATGGGACGTTTCAAAACTTGTCGCCGCGAGTGTTCGTCCTGCGTGATGGAATCGTGCTCTGGTATGGGCATCCCGAGATTGCGCAGAAACCTTTCGCGGCCATCGCCGCTGGCACGTGGAATCCTGAGAGCATCAAGTCGGATTTCGTCGCCAATGCGCTCGCGGCGCGCGCGAAAAATCAGATCACCTCCGTTTTGACCCAGTGCGAAAAAACTGGAGAGTGGCCGCGCGCGTTGGCGCTGCTTGATTCGGTGGTGCGCGAGATTCCTGATCGCGCGTCCACGTTTCAGTTGCAGAAATTCGGCCTCATGATTGGCCCTGCGGCCATGCCGACTGAGGGCTACGCATTTGGCAAGGCACTCGCGTTGCAGCATCCAAGCGATCTCGTGGTGTTACGCACGCTGGTTCGATCGACGCTGAGTGGCCCGCAGGTTGCGCAGCGCGATCTTGACTTTGCCTTCGCCTTGGCGCGAGCCGCCGACGTAGTAGGAAAGGGCCAAGACGCGCGCGCCGCAGAACTGCTCGCACTGGCCTATTTTTCCCGAGGCGATCGCGCGCAAGCGATTGAGCACCAAACGCGCGCCATCGCGTTGCAAACCACCGCGAAACTGCGCGTGAGCTACGAGACGCAATTGGAGATGTACAAGACCAACGAGCCAAAGCCCGTGCCATACACGCCAAAGATTCCCGTCGCGGGAGCGACCGACGACGCGACGACCCACTCGCGCTGACTCCTCCCCGCGGTGGCTCCTGATGTGCGTCGCTCAGCGCGCGGCGGCGACCGCGGCTTTGATTGCCTCGAAATCAACCTGTGTCTTGGGGATCTCCGCCGCCCAGGCGTAGGCGATCTTGCCGTCCGAACCAATCACCACGGCCGCGCGCTTGGTGACGCCGCGCAGGCCCATCAGTTCGTCGTGCAACGCGTCGTACTGAGTCGCGACCGTCTTATTGAAGTCCGAGAGCACGGGAAATGGAATTCCCAGGTCTGCGCGGAACTTGTCCACCACAAATGGGCTGTCAATCGAGACACCGAACACCTTGCACCCGAGCGAGGTCCATTCGGCCCAGTGATCGCGAAAATGGCACATTTCTTCGGAGCAAACGGAGCTGTAGGCGAAGGGGAAGAACAGGATGACCACCTTCTCGTGGCCAAACAGTGCGCCAACATCGACCTCTTCACCGGGCTTGCAGGGAAGTTTGAAAGCGGGAGCGACGGAACCGAGGACGAGATTCATTGGAGGATCCTTGACAAGTGCGAGAGCGGGCTTGAACACGCGTTCCCATGCGAACAGGGACGGCACAAGCGGGTCGGGAATGTAGTCGCCCGGCTGATGATTCGCGACGGCCTCGCGCGATAAATCTCGCTGAGTCGGCTGCGCGCGCACCATCGAGCACTGGGGTGGTTGCCGCCAAATTTGCGAACTGCGCGAAGTGTTCAGATCCGATTTGGAGAAGGCGATTTCGGGGTTATCTTCTGCAAGCCTTTGTGTATTGGCGCAATCGTTCTCGTTTGTGGCCGATCAATTCGTACTCGAGGCAGTCCGAAGCGCTGACCGAAGCGCTGGTCGAAACCCGTCAGAAACATTCAGGATCCAAATTTTTAGGAGAGTTAAAGATGCGTGCAAAGAATTGGCTATTCATCTGTACCGCTGCCACGGCAGCCCTGCTGTCGTCTGGCGCGTATGCCCAGTCATGCGAAGCCCCGCTATTGGCCGTGGAGGGCGCGAATGCGTTCAACACCACTGGCGCAACCGTCAGCGTCGACCTGACCGGCGTTTGCGACCCAGGTCCTGCGGGCACCGACATCATTTACAAGTCGATTTTCTTCGACTTCACCCCCGCAGCGAGCGGCTCCTACAAGGTCAGCACCTGTGGCGCGGCGACGTTTGACACCAAGGTTGCGGTCATGAACACCTGCCTTCCCGCTGCAGGCGTCCTCGCCTGCAACGACGACGGTGCGAGTTGCGCGGGCTTCACCAGCCTGATCGCCGCAGTCGACCTCGTCGGCGGCGTGACGTACAAGATCGCCATGGGCGGATACTCCGCGACCACGCCTACGGGCACGGGCACGATGACCATCTCGCTCAACGGTGGCGGCGGCGGCGGCGGCAGCGCGAGCTGCGAAGATGCTCCAGAAGCTTTCGTGGGTGCGAACGACTACGACACCACTGGCTCGACTGAACTCCTCGACCTCACCGGCATCTGCGACCCAGGTCAGTTTGGCGATGACATGTTGTACAACGTGACCTATGTTCGCTTTACCCCAGACCAAGACGGTCTGTGGACGGCAACCACCTGCAACACAGCTGGTTACGACACGCGCATTGCTGTGAGCACCGACTGTGACCCTGCGAGCACCATCGCCTGCAACGACGATGGCGCGGGCTGCGCGACCTTCACCTCGATCTGCGAGTTCAACGGCACTGCGGGCGTGGAAGTCAAGATCGCGCTCGGTGGCTATGCGACGACCAATTCCGGTCCCGGCGTGCTCACTTTGGTCTACGGCAGCACAGTTGTCGGTTGCGGCGATCCCGCTGCGGGCGACTGCTGCCTCGCGGGTTCGGCTCCTGCTTGCTCCGATGAAGCCTGCTGCACCCTCGTCTGCGCTACCGACGCATTCTGCTGCGACACGCAGTGGGATCAGGTCTGCGCAAACGCAGCAGCTCAGTTGTGCAAGGTTTGCGGTGCAGTCCCCTGCATCCCAGACTGCTCGGTCGCGACGTTCCAAGAAGGCGAAGATTGCGGCACGGACATCAACGGTGGTTGCAACAACCCCGGTGGCGCTGTGAGCTACATCTCCGTCGGCGACAAGGTGTGCGGTAACGGTTGGGCCGACGCGGATACGCGCGACACCGACTGGTACGAGTTCACCTCGCCTGGCACCTACATGAGCTTCAACGTTTATGCCGAGTTCCCAGCGGCGATCGGTCTGCTCGATGCTGCATGCCCTCCAGCGGTCCTGGTGTTTAACACCGCCGGTGGTTGCCCTGCAACGATCCCGTCGACCTGTCTCCCAGCGGGCGCCTACCGCGTGTTTGTTGCGCCGAGCGTATTCGGTGGCTTCCCATGCCCAGGTGGCACGTACCTCCTCGAGCTCGTCGATGACGGCATCGAGTGCTCGGGTCCAGCAAATGACGAGTGCGACGGCGCGATCACGGTCTTCGACGGCGACACCGCCTTCGACACGACTCTCGCAGTGACCGGCGGAACGCTCGATCCAATGTGCGACAAGGGTTTCGGACTCAACATCGCCAAGGATGTTTGGTTCCGCTTCACCGCGACTGTGGATTCGTTCTACAGCTTCTCGACCTGCAACAACGCATCCTTCGATACCCGTCTCGCGCTCTACGGCGACGACTGCTTGGCTCTCTCCACCATCGCTTGTAACGATGACGGTGCGGGCTGCGGTCTGACCTCGCAGATGTTTGCGGAACTCACCGCGGGCACGAGCTACCTCGTGCAACTCGGTGGCTTCGCGGGCGGCGGCACGGGCGTGCTCAACATCTCGGTGTCGGGCGCACCACCAGCATGCGGCGATCCAAACTCGGGCGACTGCTGCGTGGCGAACACCACGCCATTCTGCTCCGATGCTGAATGCTGCAACATCGTGTGTGCCGCAGATCCGTTCTGCTGTGCAACGACGTGGGATCAGATCTGCGCCAACACGGCTGCAGGCCTGTGCACCAGCTGCGGCGGTTCGGGTCCTCCAACCAACGACGAGTGCATCGATTCACTTCCAATCTTGGTTGGCGTGACTCCATTCAGCACGGTTGGCGCGAGTGGCATCAACAGCAATGTCTGCGCGAAGTTTGGTAACCCAAACCTCTACAACGACATTTGGTTCTCCTATGTCCCTGTGGGCGACGGCGAGTGCACCATCTCCACCTGCAACGATGTGAGCTTCGACACGAAGATCGCCATCTACGACGCATGTGGCGGCAACTTGGTCGGATGCAATGATGACGGCGCAGGTTGCGCTGGCTTCTCCAGCATCGCAGTCTTTACTCCGGTCTGTGGCACCACCTACTACGTCGCCGTCGGCGCGTACGGCGCTGCTGGCTCGGGTACGGGCAACATCACTCTCAGCCAGTTGGGCAAGTGCGCAGGCTCGTGCACCGGCGACCTTAACGATGACGGCCTCGTTAATGCAGCCGATCTCACGATCCTGCTCTCATCGTGGGGTGGCCCAGGCGGCGACCTCAACGGAGATGGAACCACCAACGCGGCGGACATCACGATGCTGCTCTCCGCGTGGGGTGCATGTCTCTAAACAATGAGTGACTCTGTGATGCTCGTCATCACCGCGTTCACGACATGACACGTTTCAGCCCCCGGTTCGCAAGGACCGGGGGCTGTCTTTTGTGAAGGCACGATCAGTGGTGATGGCGTGGCCTTCAGGCGTTGCTCGCGGACGCAAGTGATGGCGCGACGCGCGCTGTTTGTGTTTCACCGCAATTTTTGCGAAGCGACCCCCGCGCGTCGCGCGTACCTTGGAAGCAACTATGACTCTCTCGCGCTGCAACGCCGCATTCAACCTCGCCCTGCATTCATCGAAGTGCTTGGCTCTCGTGGTCGGCGCACTTCTGCTCTCGCTCGCGTGCGCGCCAAGTGCCCACGCGCAAGGATGCCTCTCCTCCAGTTCTTGCGTCCTCGTTCACGCGGCGCCCGGATGCAACGACGCGAAATGTTGTGCGAACGTGTGCGCCTCCGACCCCACGTGTTGCAGCGCTGATTGGGACAGTGGATGTGTCGTACTCGCCAACGCTCTGTGCAATGGCTACTGCGGCGCCGCGACCAACGGCTCTTGCTACCTCGCGCACCCGACGCCCGCGTGTGACAACCAAACATGTTGCCTTGCGGTGTGCGCGCTTAACCCGTTCTGCTGCGATGTCGCGTGGGATCTCACCTGCTCGCTGTACGCAGGGTTCGCGTGCTCGGGCACGCCGGGGGTGTGCGGAGATTCGGGCAGTTGCTTCGAGCCACACCCCACTGGCGCGTGTTCGGACATCGCGTGCTGCAACGGCGTGTGCGTCGTCGATATGTCCTGCTGCGACTCCGATTGGGACGCGACTTGTGTCATGCTCGCCGAACAGATTTGCGTCGCAGCATGCGTGCCCGTGATTGTTCCCGATGCGCGCGACGAAGCGGAGGAGTGCAATCAACGCCTCAACGATCCCTGCTATCGAACCACCGGCGGCACGCCTGACTTGCTCATCGCCAACCAACAGACACACGGACGACTCGGCTCTGCCCCCGGACAACCAGCTGGTCCTGACGTCGATGTCTATTCCGTGGTCATCGTGGACACGGACGGCGATGGACTCGTGCGCGTGGAACTCACGTTTTCCTCGAGCCCCAAGGCGTGGGCCGCGCTTCTGCTCAACGGCGCATGCGTGCCGCTGGGCAGTGCGATTCGCAGCACGGGCAGCGAACTTTGCGTCGACACCTACACCGATCCGGTCTGTCTTCCCGCGGGCACCTATCGCGTGGTAATCGCTGGCGGCACATTTCCTGCCATCGGTGGCTCGAGCATCAATTGCATCGACACCAATCAATACACCATCACGGTGGTCACGCAAGAGAACTGCAGCTCGCCTTGCACCACCGCCAACGGCAGTTGTTTCGCGACGCACACCGAGTCGGGATGCAACGATCCGGCGTGTTGCGAAAGTGTGTGCGCCAATGATCCTCTCTGCTGCGAAGGCACGTGGGACTCGACGTGCGTCAACGCCGCGGCGCTCGGTTGCCTCAGTGGCCCGCCCTCGAATGATCTGTGCGCCAACGCGACGGTGTTGCTTGAAGGCACGCAGTTGTTCAACACATTGCTCTCGAGCAGCGAACTCCCTCAGCAGATTGCATGCGGAGGATCGTTCCTCAACGATGTGTGGTTCGTCTGGGATGCGACGGCGCATGGCAGCACACTCGTCGACACCTGCGGCGCGAACTTCGACACGATGATCGCGGTGTACCGCGGCGAATGCAGTGCGCTCACGCTGGTGGCATGCAACGACAACTCAATCAAGTGTGGCTCGATCGGTTCGAGTCGGGTGTCATTCGATGCAGCGTGTGCGACGCGCTACTACGTGCGCGTTGGCGCGCGCTTGGGCAACGGCGGCGAGACCATCTTGCGTTTCACCGCGCCGACAACCATCTGCATCGATTGCCCATCTGATCTCTCGGGCGATGGAATCGTCGACGCGGCTGATCTCACCATTGCGCTGGGCGCTTGGGGCGGATTGGGCGGTGATATCAACGGTGACGGCCTGACTGACGCGGCGGATCTCACCGAGTTGTTGACCGCGTGGGGCGTGTGTCGCTGATCGACGAAGGCCACCGCGCGAAAGCCATTAATCATGCTGGTTACGCGATGGTCTCTGCGGACAACTTGCGGCGCACAATCTTTCCCGTGGCATTGCGTGGAAGCTCGCTGAGCACGCGAATCTCGCGCGGAACTTTGAAGCCTGCGATCGACTCGCGGCATAGCGCTTTAAGCGCGGACTCGTCAAACGTCGCGCCTTCCTTCAACTCGACAAACGCCAACGCGACTTCGCCGCGCATGCCATCGTGCATTCCGATGACCGCCGAATCCTTCACGCTCGCGTGACGATTGAGCACCTCTTCGATCTCGCGCGGAAACACATTCTCGCCGCCGATGATCAACATCTCTTTGATGCGTCCCGTGATCGAGAGCAGACCGTTGCTGTCGAGCCGTCCCATGTCGCCGGTCTTGAAAAACCCATGCTCATCAAACACCGCCGCGGTTTCCGTCGGCATGTTGAGATAGCCCTTCATCACATTGGGTCCGCGCATGCGCACTTCACCATCTTCATTGATGCCCAACACTTTGCCGTCGGGCGCGACGATGCGTTGTTCGATTCCAGGCAGCGCGCGACCCACACACTTGCGCCGATGTTCGCTGGGACGACACCAGTTGGTGACGGGAGAAGTTTCGGTGAGCCCGTAGCCCTCGTTGATCTCGACGTTGAACTTTTCTTTGAAGCCTTCATACACCGCGTCGGGCAGCGGCTCGCCGCCTGAAACCGAAAATCGCAGCGAAGCGAAGTCCGTGGGCGACGCATCCTTGAGTAAACGCAACGCGTTGTACATCGAAGGAATCGCCACAAACGCAGTGGGCTTATGGGTGCGCGCGAGCTCGATCAGTTTGCGTGGCACGAAACGCGCGGTGTAGATGGCGCGTGCGCCCGTCGCGAGCGGCATCATGGTCAGCACGGTCAAACCGAACGAATGAAACTGCGGCAAAACGCCCAGAATCGAGTCGTTCTGGTTGAAGGTAACCCACTCTTGAATCTGGCGCACGTTGGCGGCGATGTTGCCGCAAGTGAGCATCACGCCTTTAGGACGACCGCTCGTGCCTGAGGTGTAGAGCACCACCGCGAGGTCGTCGCGTTGCAGTGGATTGCTCATGCGCACTGGCGGAATGCCGGTGAACTTCATGCGATCAGGACGGATCTCGGTCAAGCCTTCGAGTGGTCCACCGATGAAGTCGAGCATGGGACCGACCGTCACAATCGCGTCGAGGCCCGCGTCACGCGCGACGTATTCGAGGTCGCTGCGCGAGAGCAGATAGTTGAGCGGAACCACGGTGCGTCCGAGCGTCCACGCCGCAATTGCCGCGGCGGGAAACACGCCCGAGGTGGGCAGCATCACACCGATGCGTTGAGCGGAACTGCTGCGCTCGATGGCGCGCGCGAGATGCCACGCCACCACCATGATGTCGATCCCGCGCCACGCGCGCATGTCATCAATGACGGCAATACGCAACGGGTGGAGCAACAAGCGACGGCGAATTGATGAGAGTAGTTGCACGGCGAACTCCAAGGCTTGACGAGCGAAGGTCCATCTTTTCCACGCGAATCTCTAGAGTACTGCAATGGGCCCAATCGCATGCTCTTTGATGTTTGTCTCGAGGTGGCGTCGTGCATCGTTCGTTGCGTCGATGCTCACGTCGCTTGCGATCATCGGCGGCTGCGCGGCGACTCCCAGCAGCACGCTGGAAAAAGCAACGCGCGCGTACAACGCCCAGGACAATGCACAGGCGGTGCGCCTCGCGCGTCTGGCGTGTGATGAAGCCCAAGGGCTCACGCGTCAACGCGCGCGCTACCTCTTGGGTCTCGCGTTATTGCAGGAAGAACAGAACGCGGCCGCAGCCGATGCACTGCGCGATGCCACCGATGCCAGTGACCGCACACTCGCCGCGGACGCGCGCGTGTCGCTAGGAACCGCGCTGTGCCGTCTTGGAGAAACCGCACAAGCGGCCGAGGCATATCGACGCGCGGCGTTGCTGCTCGATGGCGCGGAGGCCGTGCGGGCGCATTCAATCGCCGCACGCTGTTTCGATGCCGCGGGTTTGAGCAAAGTCGCCGAAGAAGAGCGCGTCGCTGCGGGTGAACCACGCGAGTTGCGCAGCGTGTCGAACAACGTGAGCGTCATGGCAACGCCGTCAAACACGACGATTGCACCTGTGAAGCCAACCGCAAATGAAGTTGCGCCGCAACCCATCGCCGCGACAACCAAATCGCCCACCGCGCGCGTCATCAATGGCATGGAGATCGAGCCGATTCACTTCGCAATTCAAGCGGGTGCGTATCGAGATCGTCTCCGTGCGGTCGAGGTTGCCGCGGAACTTGCGGCGCAATCAACCTCAGCGCATCTGGGCGCACCGCGCGTCGTATCGAAGCCGCGCAGTGATGGATCGACTGTGTTTGTCGTGCAAATCGGAGACTTCCCCAATCGCACGCTCGCAGGCAAATCGTTGCTCGGCTTCGCGCGCTCAGGCTTCACCGTGGAACGATTTCTGCAAGAGTGAAATGTGCTTCACGCATCAGTGTTGATCATGAACTGCGACGTCGCCACGAGATAGCGATGAATCTCGTCGTGCGCGCGTTCATCGAGTTGATGTGTGCTCACCACTTCATCGAGCGCGCCTAGCGCATTGGACAACCACGCATCGCGAGCATCGGTGGTGATGGGAAACCGCATGTGTCGCGCGCGCAACCGCGGATGCCCCTTGCGTTCTGAATAGGTCTGCGGTCCACCAAAAAACTGGATGAGGAACTCGCTCATGTCGTTCACGGCATCGCTCTGGGCGCTCAAATCCTCGGGAAACATGGCACGAATGCGTGGATCACCGTCGATGCGTGTGTAGAGGCCCGCCGCAAGTTGGCGAAAGGGCTCGGCTCCGAGTCGCGCAAAGAGCGGCGTGTGTGGTTGCGACGGATCAATGCTGGATGGCACAGGATGCATGGACGCAGCGTAGCGCGGCGCGCATGGAACTCTTGCGAGTTTGCCCACTCGACTGCATCGGCCGCGAAACCGCGCTCGTATAGTCGGGCCATGACGATCTCACTGGCCATGCTTGGCGTCATCTTCGGAGTCTCGCCTTCGCTCATCGTCGCTCCACCGCGCCCGCAAGCGCCCAACGTTGCATCCCCCGCGGCGCCTTCTCCACAATCGCCGCCGCGTCAAAGCAGTGCGTTGCTCACGCACTATCGCGACGCGCGCGTGATTGAGCTTGATTCGAAGCCGATTCCGCGCACCGCCGCATTGCAAACCGAGCGTGAGCGCGCATTGATCGTCGCCGCACTCGCCGCGTTACAGCGCGAGGGACTCAGTCACGCCGCCCCCGCACAAGCGCGCGCACTCGCATTGGAAACACTCGGCGGCTTGACCACTCAACTCGAACTCGAAGTTGCAGTCACGGGATTGAGTGGCGCTGGTGGTCGACCCAATGTGATCCACAGTGCACCCGATGCGCGCAAGACTCTCTTCGCCGCGTTGGCGCGCAATGATGACTTTGGACAAGCGACGCTCATCGACTTTGCAGTGACCGGCGACGATCCCATTCGTCAAGATGCGCTCGACGCGATGCCTAAAATTGCCTCATCCAACGCCGAGGGTGCGTTGGCACGTTTCCTCTCGTCGAGGCGCGAATTGCACATCAATCGCGCGGCAATGATCGCGAGTGCTCATGCTTCTGCAGCGCTCATCCCTGCGCTGATTCAGGCGCAATACGCGCCTCCGCGTGAAAAAAAGGGCGACGAAGGTTGGATCGCCATCGGCAAGACCACCAGTTACGTGCAAGGCATGATTCCCGTGGTGGGCGATGCTTCTGGCGCGTTCCAACCGATCGTGGGCAACATCTTTGAAGGCAGTCTGCTGCGCATCATGGAATCGGTCGTGGAAATTTACCGCACCGAAGTGCACTACAGCCTTGCCATGGTGATTGATCGCAGCACGGGCGAGCCCGCGCCGGCGTTGGGTTACGACCAGGATCGTTGGATGGCGTGGACACGTGATGAGCTCCCGCCGTTGCTCGCACGGAAGTCCCAGCGTGATGTTGAAGCGGCGCACTTAGCGGCAACGCGCACGTCGCGACCCGACAGTGATAGTTGAAGTCATCGAGTCGTCGCGCGCTAGCGGCGAACGAGCTCGAGAAATGCGACGCGACCTTCATCAAGCGTCGTGCGCGTGCCATCGGGATCGACGCGCTCAATCGTGATCGCAATCGCGCGGCCGAGCGCGAAATGATTGGTCTTTCCCGCAGTGACGGGAATGCGATCGCTGACGACCGCGGCAACCTTGTCATACAACTCGGGACCGATGGAGGTGACCACGACCACGCTGCGCCCGCCTTTAGGCGCGGTGTCCATCCGCGGACTATCAACGATGAGCATGCCGTGACGAATGAGCAATCCGCTGGGACGCTCATCGCGCCACACGCCGATGCTCGCTTCGTCGGCCACGAATAAGCGCGACTCTTTGCGCGCGGCTTCGAGCGCCGCCACTTCAGCGGATTGCCCTTGTTCCCAAGGCGAACCGCCACAACCCGCGAGCACGAAGCACCATCCGCAACCCCATGCAGCCACGATCAACTGCACGCTTGCAGCGACGCGATGGCGAGGGTTCGAAGACGGGTGCGGGCTCACCTCGCCTTCGTCGACATTCAGCCGCGACAAGTCAAGCACGCGCTGCGCTGCAACTTGCAGATGATGGTTGATCTGTAGCGATTATGAGGGCGACGAATGGGTTCACGCCCGCAGCGCGAGGATCACGCAGGCAAGGCGTTCCACCATCGCCGGCGTGGTGTGCAAGTGACACGACACGCGCACATGCCACGCGCCCTTCCAATCGATCACCGGAATCTCGATGCGATGCATGTCGTACAGACACGCTTGCAGCAACTCAGGCGACGCAAAGCGCGCTTGCGTTGCCGCAGGAATACGCACCGCTGCCATCGATGCGAGCATCGAACCATCGAGCGGCGACAGTGGCGTCGCGCTCCATGTCTCACACAAAAACAATTGCGTCCACGTCGCCATCGCGTGATTGTGCGCGCGAACGTTGTCCCATCCGAAGCGCTCGAAAAACGCGAGCGCCGCAGGAGTTGTCAACCACGGAGAGATGTCGCGCGTGCCTTGCCAATCAAACTCAGCGACGAAGCCCGTGTGGTAAGGATGACTGGTCGCGAGCGGATGCACACGCGCCGCAAGATCACCGCGCACTGCGAGAAACGCGCTGCCTTTGGGCGCGCAACACCATTTGTGCAGATTCGCGGTGTAGGCATCGGCGTCAATTTCATCGACCGAAAGCGCGATCGAACCAGGCGCATGCGCGCCGTCGACGAGCGTGAGGATTCCTCGCGCGCGAGCGCGCTTCACGATTTGCGCCACCGGAATCAGCAGCGCAGTCGGGCTGGTGATGTGATCGATCAAGACCATGCGCGTGTTCGCGTTGCATGCCGCGTCGATCGCGTCGGCGAATTCATGTGGTCCAGCAACAGGCAGCGGCACCACGATTTCGCGCAACACCACACCGCACTCATCGGCGAGGCGACGAATCGATTGGCGCATCGCGTTGTAGACATGGTCGATCACGACAATCTCGTCACCGCGTTGCCACGCGATGGAACGGAGCACCGCGTTCACGCCTTCGGTCGCGTTGACGACGAAGCCAAGTCGCGCGGGATCAACGCCCACAAACTTTCCCACTGCAGCGCGCGCAGGTGCGAGTAGTTGCGAAACGCGTCGACCTAACATTTCGATGGGGCGCGCTTCGATCTCCATGCGCCACGCGGTCTGCGCGGCAAGCACTTCGTACGGCGACGAACCGAAGCTTCCGTGATTGAGAAACGTGTAAGACTTGTCCCAAGGGAACAGTGCCCCGAGGTCGTGTCCCAACGGCGCCGGAGCGCAAGGCAATGTGGCCGCTGAGGGCAGAGATGCAGACAATTCGACGCGTGGGCTGAGGGACATCGGCGCAGAGTACGGAACCACGTCCCGTCGTCATGGGCGCGAGCCTCTGGGTAAGTCGTTGCCGCGGAAGAATTTCCGCCCGAATCCAACCACACCCCCTTGCACTCTGCTTCCGTTAGGGCGAACATCACCCAAACAAAACTGGAGCGACGACCGAACATCGGCCGAAACAGATTCAGCCTTAACGACCGCCATGCCGCAAAGCACTCCCCATCCTCACCACTTCCTGCGCTGCGCGGCCGTGCGCGAATTGGGAAGCATGGCGAAGACCGTTGGTCGAACACAAGTTTCGACGGCATCCATCACGAACCTCACATCACACACTTCAAGAATGGCGCCATCACGCACTGCAGTCGGAGACTCCACAACAGCAGCGCAATCACGTTCCAACACGCGCGGGGACACGCGCGTCGCGGACAGTCGTTCATCGTTGGTTTCCGCACGATCTTTGCGCGCGATGCGCGTGACTCGATGCGAGCACAACACTCATCCAATCGGGAAAAGAAAGAGCTTGATCATGTCCAACAGCATGTCCCACAACACATCCTCCAACGCCTGCAATCCAACATCGCGCAATCACGCCCACGCGTTTTCAGCAGCACTTTCGCCAGAGCAATCCGCGACGCACGTTCTGTGCAACGCAACATCATTTCGCGATGAGAGTCTCGCATGGCCGCTCGTGGTGCTCGGACCGGGCGGTGATTTCACGCGCAGATATGTGGGATCCGCGGGAGTGATCACGCGCGACTGCACTCTGACGCAACACGCCACCGCCGAGCGCTCGTCTGAGTTTGCACTTCGACAGAGCTTTCTGCGTCGTCTCACTCGCGCCGCGTACGCGCGCTTCGAAGCGTGCGCCATTGAGATCTTCAGCACCAATTCTGGCCGCGAAGACGCCCAAGAAAACACCCGCGAGGCGCATGATTTTTCTGAACCAGCGCGACGCACGCTCCAATTTGCGACTCCGACTTCAGACTCTCCAACCACTCCGACTGCTCAATCTTCGTCCCACCATTCGAATCTCACTTATGAAAACACGACTCAACTCCGATGCTCCGAAATTGAAGCAGCCGCACGCAACGGCTTCATCCAAGAGCAGCGCTACAAACACGAGCAACGCTGCAAACAAGAGCAGCGCTACAAACACGAGCGAAGCGACGACTCCAACTCTCAATCTCACACCCAAACAGATGCGTGTGTTGTTGTTGGTTCGCACGAGTCGCAAGGTGAAGGGCTACTCACCCACGATGCAAGAGCTGGCCAACGAACTGGGAGTGAGCAAGGTCACGGTCTTCGAACACGTCGAAGCGCTGATCGGCAAAGGGGCGCTGCTGCGCGACCCGAACAAGGCACGCTCTTTGTCGGTTGCGCCTGATCTGGTGTTGCCGCATGAGCAGTCGGGAGAGCCCGAGTTTGTCGATCGCGACTTTGCAGCGGGTGACGAGAGCGAGCGACCGGCGCGACAGTTGCACGGCGAGAGCGCTCCCTCGCTCTCATTCCCCTTGCTCGGACGAATTGCCGCGGGCTATCCGATCGAGAAGTTCGCGCAGAGCGACACGCTCGCGCTTGATGATCTGTTCGCGCCACGCAGTGGTCGCAAGTCGAAGACGTTTGCGCTCAAAGTCGATGGCATGTCTATGCGTGACGAGGGAATCTTGGACGGCGATTATGTCCTCGTCGAACCGCGCGCTACTGCTCGTAACGGCGAGCGTGTCGTCGCGCTGCTTCCCAACGGCGAGACGACGATGAAGACGTATTTCAAGGAGAAAGACGGGCGAATTCGTCTGCAACCGGCCAACAGCGAGTTCGCGCCCATCATCGTGACCCATTGCGAGATTCAAGGCGTGTTGGTGGGCGTGTTGCGCACGTACTAATACACACATTCTATTTCGAATCGCGCGCGTGACGAAATAGAATGGAGCCTCCACTGCACATCAAGCAACTCGCGCATCAACGGAAAATGAACTCAGCCCGCAACAAACGTTGCGGGCTGAGTCTTGAATAGACTTTGATTGTGCGCAAGTGTTTGACTCACAAATGTGAGTCAAGCGTCATTCAACGACGACGACGGCCGAGCAGACCTGCGAGTCCCAACAGGGCAACCGCGCCAGGAGCTGGAACGCCCGAGACTTGATAGGCAAGGAATCCGTTGGAGGTCGATGGTGAGCCCCAACCAGTCGTTGACTGCGCGCCCACGACGGAGAGGTGATCGACGCCGGGATCGTTGCCGCCGCCAGAGGTCGCGACATCGAAGTAAATCGTTTCGCCACCGCTAAGACCGAGCGACGCGAGTGAAACGGTCCACGACACGCTATTGCCTGCGACGCTGTTGCTGAAGGTGGTCACGCCGCCCCAGTTCCAACCCGCGCCGTCCCAACCGACGAACTGCGAATTGTCCGAGGACGCGTCAACCCACGACCCAATGAAGTAATCGATGTCACTGGTGAGGTTGATCGGGCGCGACCAAGCGTTCGAGGTCGTACCGCCCGCAGCGGTGTCGATGAAGATCATGTACTTCGTCCAAGAGGCGAAGGACTGAGTCTCGACCGTGAAGGTGATGTTCACGCCGTTATCTGCAACAGTGCACAGGCCGATGTCGAGGTTGGACATGCTGTTGTCGAAGAGGTCGTTGACCGAGTCGTTGTACGACTGGGAGTTCCCCGCCACGCCAGCGTGAGCCGTTGCAGAAACCGCAGCAACAGCGAGAAGCGATACTAAGCGCATGAAAATTCCTTAAGGGTTCTTCGCGAGACGGCTTAGAGCCGCACGGTATACGTGCGCTCGGCCAGCCTGCGACGCTCGGTAACGAGCGAGAGGGACGGGGACAGGGACTCGGTGAGGGACCGGCACCGCGATTGGACAAGTCGGTGCGAGAAAAATATGGCGTGAGAATCGCATTCTGCAAATCAAAACCCGCGTAAAACTTCACATGCGCGGGCATTTTTTCGAGCGATCAGATGCTGCGAGTGCGAAGGAAACGAAACATGAGCGATTGAATCAGCCAAATGCTGCGGATCACTCGCGTCAAAGCTGCAACGATTCGATGTGAATCTGGGCGCAGCGACACCCCACCGCTCTGCGGTCGCTGGCAATATTCACGCGCAAAATTGCGCACCGGCAAAGATTCAGGCGAGGGTAAACAGTTTGATCTTGCGATAGATCGTCGCCGTCGAAATGCCGAGTTGTCTCGTGGCGAGGGCCGCCGAACCGTCGCAGAGCGCGGCAATGATTGCCTCTCGCCCTCGAAGCGTCATTCTTGAGGCGTCATCACTGACACTTCGAGCGAACGATTCGCTTTCAAAACTCCATGCGAAACGACAAGCCCACCGTGAAATCAACACCCGCGGTGAATGAAGTACTCAGGATGTCGTTTGGCAGATACTCGGAACGATAGACCGTTTGAATCTCAGGATTCAGAATGTTCTTCGCTTGGAACGACAACATGAAGTGCTCGCCGAGTTTCTGACCAAGTGTGAAGTTCAGCGTGCCGTAACTCAGTGCATAGATGCTCGGCACAAAGTTCCCACTGTCAACGCCCGCGCCTGTTTCAAGCGTGTCGCCAGTCATGGTGTAGAACAACGCAAGCTGTGTGCCGAGATCCTCAAACTCATACGCAACATTGGCATTCATCAGGAACGCTGGCGTGCCCGACATGTCGCGCGTGGTGATCGGGAATCCAATCTGCTCAAAACTCTCTTGCTCTGACTTTGGCAGCGTGACTTCGCTCCTGAGCACCGTCATGTTGAAACCAAGCGTGAGCCCTTGGAAATTCTCATTGATATCCCCTGCTTTGATGCGCGTTTCGAACTCAAGGCCAAAGATCTCGCCCTCGGGATAGTTCACTGGCGCGGTGTAGACGAAGCCTTGCGGCGCTTCGAATTGCGAGTACTCAATGGTGTCGACCAGCGTCTTGGCGAAGAGACTTGATGAGACGAGCCAGCCTTCGTAGGGCGTGTAGTCCGCACGCAGGTCGTAGTTGTTGAGCGAACTCATGGTGAGCTCTGGGTTGCCGATGAAGATCGGACCGCCAAGAAACTCCTGCTGCAACACAGGCGTGATTTCGCGGAAAGTCTGACGCGCAATAGTTTGCGCAAAGGAACCGCGCAGCACGACTTCCTCCGACACGGCCCACTGCGTGGAGATCGCGGGGAGCGCGTTGTCGTCTTGAAAGTCAACATTCGCCGCGTCAGGATCATTCGCGAAATCAATGGGAACGAGCGCGCCTGGCGGGAACCACACAGCATCTTCTTCACCACGCACGGTTGTGGTCAGATGGGTCGACTCCATTCGAACTCCACCCATGATGTTCCACTCTTCACCGATCGGCAGATCAGCCATCAGGTAGAGAGCGCTGATGCGCTGCGAGCCGTTGTAGTCGACATCAAGCGTCGACTCGTAGATCGGATGCTTCTCTTCGGGGAACACCTCACTCCACGGATCGTCCCAGCCACCGACGTAGTAGGCGTTCGCATCAGACAAGCGATTACTAAAGGTGTCTTGCGTGTAAGTGCGATCCACATCATCGTTAAACACGCCGGCCTTGACATAGCCCTCGCGGTCGTCGGCCGTCTTGAATGGCAATTTAAGATTGACCGAGACCTGATTGCTCGACTCTTCGACCGATTGCCAAATGTGTTGGACCCAACCGAGATTTATGTTCTCAGCGGGCGCATAGGGAAGCCAAATGCCTGGCAGCGACGGATCGATTTCATTCGACGGCGGAAGCCAAATCGATGCAAATTGCGTCTTGTCTGGTTGGTCGTATGTCGCGGTGCTCTGCGAGAGCGTCCAGTCAAGGATGGGAACTAAGACGAGCTCACCATCTTCATCACCCAACTTGTGCGTGCCCTTGAGAATCGTGGATTCCGTTGATGTCTCGGTGTATTCGAGGGTTTCGAGTCGCTGATATGGCGACGCAAACAACAGTGTGGTGTTCGCGATGCTGCCAGGATCATTCACATCGTAAGGTTCAAGCGGTGGCAGCCCGACACTCGACCAGTCATAGTCTGGGCCACAGAAGAACTGTTTTCCGCGCGTATTTGTCGCGAGTGTTGACGTATTCACCGCTGTGCGCGAGTAGAGATAGGTCGCGCCAAGTGTATTGCGTTCCGTCTCGATGCCAACGCTCGCCAGTGATCCCCACTGCACTGACTCTGATCCTTGCGTCACATCAAGGAGGTTCGATTGAAACGCAAGTTGACTCGGTGCGCCTTGACCATACTGAGGCACGACACCTTCGTTGGGCGTGATCCACCATGAGTCTTCGACACCATTGTCGAAGTACGACGATTCGCGCTCGTAGAAGAAACTTCCAAAGCCACCAACCTTCACGCCTTCATCAATCTCCCACTTGCCGCCGCCGGAAGCCGACCACTTGGAATCAAGATCAGCTGCGTTGCCAGTCTGCGTTCCCACAGCGTTGGGCCACGACGAGCCTTCTGGCAGGTCAGGAACACCGCGTCCATCGTCATTGCCCCAGAAATTCGGGCCGCCGCCTGGGGAGCTCAAGAACGATGAACCTGCGCTACGGACTTGCGAGTTGAAGCCCGTCTGCGCTTTCAACTGAAAGCTGGTTTCATCGGGAATATCTTTAAGATCAATGTTGACCGCGCCACCAGACGCATCACCCTGCTGGTCAGGCATGAAGGTCTTGCTCACTTGAATGCTCTGAATCACCGCTGAGGGAAACTGATCGAGTTGCACCGCGCGGCGCTCAGCATCTGATGTCGGCAATCGAACGCCATCAAGTTGCGCACTGACATAGCGATCAGGCAATCCACGCACAACCGCATAGCGCCCTTCTTGCACGCTTGCGCCTGGAACCAGCAACAACGCAGCGGCAGCATCCGACGCGCCCGCCTTGGCCATGATGTCAGCGCCCACCGAATCAATCAGTTGAGGACTTGATGAACGCAGCGTGAGCAACGCAGCTTCGCTGCCGCCAAGTTCAACTTCTTGAACGACGTACTCGTCCATGTCTTGAAACTCGCCCGCAAGTTCCACATCGAGATCTGCAAGCAAACCATCGGTCACCAAGACATCTTGTTTCACTTGTCGGACGAATCCGTCTTTCGTGATGATGACGGTGTAACGACCCGCAGCTACCGCACTGAAGACATAGGTACCGAGCTCGTTGGTCGTAGCGCGTGCGCCAGTCTCTACAAGCGTGACGACAGCACCTGCGACAGGCGCCTCGAATTCTCGATCAACGACGCTTCCGCGCAATGAACCTGCTTGCTGCGCAAACGCAGGGCCGGCAATGATCATTACGACGCTAGGGGCCGTCCAAATGGTGTGGTGGAAATTCAATAGGTTGATCGAAGAACGAGTACGGAATGAAAGGCTGACGCGTTAAGACGAACGGTTTTTTGCCACGCGCTCAACCTGCTCGAGATAGCGCGCAACATCCTCACGCGGCTTCAACTCTTGAGCTTGGCGAAGCAGTGCGATCGCATCGGCAAATCGCGATTGACCCACGAGGATTTGCGCGTGTCGTACTTTGGCGTTCGCTGCAAAACTCTCGATGCCAGCGGCGCGCTCGTAACAGAGGATCGCGCGATCAGGTGCATCGGCGCGGGAATAGTGCGATGCAAGCAACATGAGCGCTTCGCCATCGAGCGGATCGAGTTGAATGATTTCTTCGAGCACTGCAGCTGTTGCCTCGTCGCCTCCGCCATCAGCGATGGCAAGACGCGCTTCAAGCTTGAGCAACTTGCTCTTGTCAGTGGCAGCGAGTGCTTCACCTTGCGCAGACTTCATCGCAGTGATCAGGGTGCGCGCCTGCGCTCCACCGCCGCGCGCAGCAAGCATTTCTGCACTGCGTAATCCTCGAGCAATTGGTTGCGTGGCATCGAGCGCGATGAGACGCAAATACGCGCTGAGCGAAAGATCGAGCACATTCTCGGAGAGATAAATGTCTCCAAGCGTCGAGAGGCTGTCGAGCGTCGAACTGCCCAGCGCATCCATCGCCTCAAGATTCATCGCCGCCTTGAGCGGTTGCTTCATGCCGAGAAACGTGTGAGATTGCAACATCCAAAACTCAGCCTTGTCGGGATAAGTTTCGATGAGCACATCGAGCAGCGCCGCGGCGTCTTCGAACTTGCCTTGTCGAAACACGCAGCGAGTGAGACCGAGCCGCCACTCGAGATTGTCTGGCTGAAGCAGCAGCGCATTGCGATACGCCGCCTCGGCTGGTTGATAGTCCTGCTTGGACGAATGCGAGAACCCGAGCAGACCGTACGAGTACGCGTCAGCACCTCCGAGTTCAATCATGCGATTAAACGCAGTGATTGCTGCAGGGAAATCAGACTTTCGCACGCTGATGAGACCGATGTTGCGATACGCCCTTCGAAACGAAGGGAATTTCGCGACGGCATTCTTGAAACACACCAACGCATCATCAAGCCGATCTTGTTGAAACAGCGCGCCGCCGAGCGTGAAGTCGAGGATCGCTGAAGGCTCAGCTTTCACTGGCTTGCGCGAGCTCGCTTTGCTGCTGCTTGCTTTGCTGGTCTCAACCTTGCCCGGAACAACTGCCTCGCCGATGGCTTTGCGAAGCATCTCCTCTGCCTTGGGAAGATCGTCGGCCATAAGGGGACGAATCTTCTCGAGCAATGCAACTTCTTCCTTGGTCACACGCGGCTCGATCTCCGCATTGACGCCGTATCCACCGATGAATTGCTTCTGAAATGTTGGATCCTTCCAGATCGCATCGAGATCGGCCTCAGTGACGCTGACGCGTTGTGGCGCGATGGTCGACGCATCATCGGCGCAGGCACGATGCGCAAGAGAGTCAACCGACGCAGCAAGAATGAGTGTGGCAATAAAGCGTTGCATAGATGAGTTCGTTCTGGAGTGATTACTTCGGCTGGAAGCGCATTGGCTGGCGGACTCGGCACGCGATGCGTTCACCGCCCTTCACGCCTGCTTCATATTTCCACTGCTTGATTGCCTCGAGTGCGGGTTTCTCAAACGCTGGATGCGTTGACTTCTCGATCCGTGCATTTGTGACTTTTCCGGCGGCATCAACAATGAAGATCACCGTGACCACGCCTTCCACTTTCTTACCGCGCATCTCAGTTGGGTAATTGCCAGCCACTTGATAGACCGCGCGCGGACCTTGATCGATCTCGGACAAACTGAACGCTTCGTCGATCTTTTCCGGCGCGACGCCCGCGACCCCTTTACCGCCGATTCGCCCACCGCTTGAGAAGTCCATCGAGCCGCCGAAATCACCACTTCCGCCGCTGCCGTTGAGCGCCGCTTCGATTGCTGCAAGACTCGCCTCAGCAAGCGCAGGCGGCTCATTTGTCGGCGCAATCTCCATGTTTCGCACGACTTCCTCAGCGTTGGGAACGGGCTCTTGCTCTTCCTGAATCTCTTCTGGTGTGTCCTCAGGCTTGATGATGTCTTTCGGTGCGTCGTCGGGGGTATCTGTCAACAATTCAACATCCGTCTTCGATGAAGGCGTGACTTCATCGTGCATGAACAGGATGCCTCCGAAGAGAATGATCGCGAGGTGGACGACAAGAGCGCCCACGATGGCTAGCACGATTCCGAGTTTCATTTCTTGTCCGTATTGATGCCGACCTTCGCAATGCCTGTCTTGCGCACTTCGTCGAGCACGCCGACAACATGTTTGAAGTCTGCGGTGGCATCACTGTTGATGATCACCTTTGGATCTTTGGACGCGGTCTTATAGATCTGCAACTTGATGGGCAACTGAGCCAGCGTGATCTTGTCTTTGTTGAAGAAGATCTCGCCCTTCTCATTCACGCTCAGGGTCACGGCCTTCTCCAACTCGGTGTTGTCGCCGAGCGGTTGCGCGCTTGATGCAGTGGGCAATGCCACTTGCACTCCCTGGTTTTTCGTCAT
>QWPW01000037.1:30253-32182 GCA_003671025.1 Planctomycetota bacterium | reverse complement strand
AACGCGAACCACAACGCGAACCACAACGCGAACCACAGTCGGGTCGCGACTGATCATGAACGCGCCTCACGACGCAACTCCAATCTCGTCATCCACGACCTCATGGAATTGCTTGCAGATCATCCAGGCTCGCGTGGCGTGCTCGGAGTCATCATTCCTCCGCGCATTCCCACACAACGATTTCTTGAAGCAGCCAGTGGATTGTGTGCGCAAATGTCGCGTCGTGGTTCGAGTCACGCATCGATTGGCGTATCGGATGACTCGTCAAATCACGCCGCAAATCGCACTCCGCGTCGAGACTCCGAGCATCGCCTCGCCGTGGCATTGCAACGCGTCGATGATCCCGATGGCGTCGCTGATGCGCAGCGTGCGTGCATCTTGGCTCGCGCGTTGCAACTTCCCGTGGCGGCAACCCATGACGTGCGCATGCATGCCGCGTCCCGTCGACCGTTGCTCGACACGCTTGCGTGCATTCGCCGTGGCGTCACCATTCAGCGCGCGGGCTCGCTGATTTCTCATCACGCTGAGCGGCGCTTGCGCACTCCTGCGGAAATCTTTCGTCGCTACAGCGACATGCCCGAAGCGCTTGCGACCTCGTGGCGCATCCTCGAGCGCGCCGCCGAGTTTTCGCTCGAGTCGCTCCGTTACGAATATCCCGATGAGGTCGTTCCGCAGGGCGTGACTCCCATGCAGCACCTGCGCACGTTGGTGTGGAAAGGCGCACGCGAGCGGTATCCGCGCGGAGTGCCGCCCAAAGTGGCGCAGCAGTTCGAGCACGAGTTCGCGATCATCGATGATCTTCGCTACGCGCCGTACTTTCTGACCGTGCATGAGATCGTGGCCTTCGCGCGTTCGCGTGGCATTCTCTGTCAAGGTCGAGGCGCGGCCGCCAACAGTGCGGTCTGTTTCGCGCTCGGTGTCACGGCGGTTGATCCCGATCGCGTGGACATGCTCTTCGAGCGCTTCGTCAGTCGCGAGCGCAACGAACCGCCCGACATCGATATCGATTTCGAGCACGAGCGTCGCGAAGAAGTCATCCAACACATCTACGCCAAGTACGGCCGTCACCGCGCCGCGCTCGTGTGCGAAGTCATCAGCTATCGCGGCCGCAGTGCCGTGCGCGATGTCGGTAAAGCGCTCGGTTTCGCGCCCGATGTCGTCGAGCGCCTCGCCAGCGACGTCGACCGTTGGATCGGCGGAGGCATCGCCGCACGCGACGACATTGTGGATGCGGATGCAATGGCAGACGCGTTCTCCAACGCATCAGCGGACGCATCACGCGTTGCCTCACCTAGCGCATCGACGGAGGCGTCACGCATTGCATCACACAACGTAAACGCCGCCACAACTCTCGCTGCAACCGCCGCTGCAACACAGCGCAGCGATGAGCGGTTGCGCGCGGCAGGACTCGATCCGTCCGCGCCCATGGTGCAACACTTGGTCTCGTTGGTTTCGCAGATTCTCGGGTTCCCGAGGCATCGATCGCAGCATGTGGGCGGCTTCGTGATTTCGCGCGGGCCGCTCATCGACATGGTTCCCATCGAAGACGCGGCCATGAAGGATCGCACCATTATCGAATGGGACAAAGACGACATCGATGCGCTGGGGATGCTCAAGATCGACTTGCTCTCGCTAGGCATGCTGACATGCATTCGCAAGACCATTGATCTGGTGAACAACGATCGTCGCGCGCTGGCGCTTGGAGTTGCAGCGCACACAGCGCCCGATGCACCACGCCCACGGCGAGATCTCGTGTCAGTGAGCGCGGGGAGCGATGAGTGCAACGCGGCATCCGCGGTGAGCGCAGCGTTGGTTTCGTGGCAGAGGCCATCATTGCTATCGTCATTGCCATCTTCGCATTCGTCTTCATCGCCATCGCCATCGCCATCGTCATCGTCATCGTCGTCGCCATCGTCGTCGTCATTGCCA
>QWPW01000037.1:0-30243 GCA_003671025.1 Planctomycetota bacterium | reverse complement strand
AACAAACGCAGCGCCTACATCACGTGATCACTCAACGGGGGGTGGAGTGACAGCATCGGCCTCGCTCGCGACGGACATTGAACCTCTGCAGTTCCACGCCATTCCCGCCGAGGACTCGCGCACTTACGACATGATTTGCAAGGCGGATACCGTCGGGGTGTTTCAAATCGAATCGCGCGCGCAGATGTCCATGCTTCCGCGACTGCGCCCACGCGTCTTCTATGACTTGGTGGTGGAAGTGGCCATCGTGCGTCCTGGTCCGATTCAGGGCGACATGGTTCATCCTTATCTGCGTCGGCGCAGCGGCGAAGAACCCATTGAGTATCCCGATGAGGCGATTCGCAAAGTTCTCGGTAAAACGCTGGGTGTTCCGCTGTTTCAGGAACAAGCGATGGCGCTGGCAATTGTCGCTGCGGGATTTACTCCAGGGCAAGCCGACGCGCTTCGACGCGCGATCGCGGCGTGGAAGCGCAACGGCAATCGCATCGCGCAGTTCGGCGATGCATTGGAGTCGGGCATGGTGGCGCGCGGGTATTCACGCAAGTTTGCCATGCAAGTGTTCACGCAGATCAAAGGCTTCGCTGGATACGGATTCCCCGAATCGCACGCGGCGAGTTTCGCGCTGCTGGTGTACGCGAGCAGCTGGCTCAAACGCCATCATCCCGCGGCGTTCACGGCGTCGCTGCTCAACAGTCAACCGATGGGGTTCTACGCGCCGGCGCAGATCATTCGTGACGCGCGCGATCACGGCGTTGCAGTGCGCGCCATCGATGTGCATTGTTCGCGCTGGGATTCGACGCTCGAACGCGGCGAAGATCTCGCACTCGCTCTGGCACGATTGGCGGGCCTGGGTAGTACGACGTGTAGTACGACGAGTAGTACGGCGAACAGAGCAGTGCATCCCGCCCAGATGCGGGGGACTCGTTCGGCGAGCAGCGCGCGGCAGGCGATCCAACATCACGGGACTTTGAGTGACGCGAATCGATCGCATTTCGACGCGCGTGTGAACGCTCATGACCGAGGCGAAATTTCGCGCACAGGATGGGGCGGCCCCGAGTCGTTCGGCTACCGCGGTGGTGGATGTATTGAGGGTCGCGCCGTGAGTGATGCCCCAAATCATGACACGAATCATGACACGAATCATGTCTTGGATCATGCGCTCAATCACACTCAGAACAACGCACGCGATCCCTCGTCTTGCGCGGAGCATCTGCGTGGGCGCGAGCACGACAAGTCGCGCCACGAGAGATTGTGTGCGTACGTGCGGATCGACGAACATCGCATCGAACATCGCGCGCTGACCGAGCGCGACGAGGGAATGAACACGACTCGCGCGGCGCGTTGGCGTCGATATCCCGAGAGCGGCTCGGCGGACGAGCAGAGCGCTGATGCGACTCAGCGCGCGGCGGCGAATCACGATGTCGCGCGTTCCATGCAACGACTGCATTCGCGCGGAAAGAGCGTGAGTTGGCGCGAGGCAGATCACTCTGAACGCGCGCGCAACGCCGACCCCAAGCCCGAACCGATGTGTGCTCCGTCGCCCATGCAGGAGACTCGCGCACATCTCTCGCCACATGCACAGGCAGAGCACGATGCGCGTTGTCGTGAGGCGCATGCTGCTGGCGCGAGCGAGATTCCTGACAACCGTTTCATGGTTCCCACGCAAAGCGCCGTGCGTCTTGGGATGCGCATGGTGCGCGGACTTGAGCCCGAAGAAGCGGCGCGCGTCGTTGATGCGGTTGCGCGTCATGGAACCTTTCGCCAGATGCGCGATCTCTTCGAGGCGTCAGGCGTGCGAGCCGCAACCCTGCGCAAACTCGCCGCGGCCGATGCCTTCACCTCGATGGGTCTTGATCGTCAACAAGCGTCGTGGCAAATTCTGGCGCTGCGCGACCGCGAGCGTCCGCTGTGGTCGTTTGGCGCAACCACTTCACCTTCCAACAACGACTCGACGACGGTGGCGAGCGTGGTCGACGTGGAGCAAACGGACACGAACTCGATGAGCGTTTCGCAGGAGGCGTCGCATGACACGGAGAACGCGACATCACACGCGACATCACACGCGACATCACACGAGACATCACACGAGACATCACACGAGACATCACACGCGACATCACACGACACAACGCCCGACGCGCGCAGTGAAATTCCGCACCAAATTCCGCGCTCGACCTCGCATGAGTTTGCGCTCGACGACGCGCTTGACGACGCGCTTGACGACATGGAACCGAATCTTCCGCGCGTGGCAGAGCTTTCGGCGATTGCCATGGACTTCGAGGCGACTTCGGTCACGCTCAAAGGTCATCCATTGGCGTGCATTCGTCCACAACTTCAGCGCGCGAAGGCTCCGTGGCGAGCGATCCCATGCGGGCATTTGCGCGACGCCTCGCGAACGCCCGCAGGCAAGATGCTCGCGGTCGCGGGGGTCGTGTTGGTGCGCCAGCGTCCGTCGACGGCGAAAGGCATTCTGTTCATGACCATCGAGGATGAAACAGGAGTGGCCAACCTCGTGGTTCGCACCGAGGTGTATGAACGCCTGCGTCCGATTCTTCGTCACGCATCCGTGCTCGTCGCCTACGGAAAAGTCGAGCGTCGCCACGGAGTCACCCATGTTGTCGTGACCCAAGCGAAGGACATCGCCGACGCGCTCGCGCCGCAACGTCAAGAGAACGGCCAGCAGAGGGTGCAAGAGGAAGCTGGGAAACCCGCACAGGATGATGCAGTGCCGCGACATGAAATCGAAGCGCGCCAAAGCTCTCTCGATGAACGCGTGCGCGAACTTGCACAGAAAAATGCACACGGCGTCGCACACGACGTTTCACACCAACTTCCACACGGACTTGCGCGCGGCTGCGAAGCCGCCGCCGCGCATTCGCGAGACTATCGATGAACGCCTCACGGCGCACGCGCGCTGCAGTACTCTTGCATCATGCACGCCATCGACATGCTCACGATCGATCACGCTCGACCCGTTTCCGCAGGCGAATGGACGCGAGCCTCTCGCGCGGGCTCGCTGACACTCGTAAGACGCGCAGCACTCGCGGGAGTCGTCGTCGCAACCGTCGGTTGCGGCAGCGTGCGCGGAACGGATCGTCCGCTGCTCGAAACATCCCCGACGAAAGCGGCGAGCGAAACCGCGGCGCCCGCATCGAGCGCACCAACGCAAACGCCCACAACGCAAGCGCCCACAACGCCACCAGCGAATAGTTAGTCGCCGCCACGACACAACGTGGCGCGCGCGTCGGAGCGCCTCAGCCCTCGGTGCCAAGCCGACGATGCTCTTCCTCTTCGAACTCGGCGCGGCGGACGTCTTCCGAGGTCTCGTCGATTCGACGCATCGCGCGCAGTGCCGGAAAGGCGAACGCGACCAATGCGACGACGGCGAGTGTTCCCACGCCGCCGCTCACGACGGAAATCATCGGACTAAACTCACGCGCGACGAGACCGGACTCGAACGCGCCCAGTTCATTCGAGGACTCGATGAACACGGCGTTGACCGCGCTGGTTCGCCCGCGCATTTCGTCGGGAGTTCGTAGTTGGACCAGCACGTGGCGAATCACCACCGAGATGTTGTCGAGCGCGCCGCTCACGCCGAGCACCAACAGCGAAAGCCAAAGCGATTGGCTCAAGCCGAAGATGATCATGCAAACACCGAAGCCCGCGACGCTCCACAGCAGCGTGGCGCCGGCGTTGCGGAATGTTGGTCGCGCGGCGAGCCAAATCGCCGTGAGAAACGCGCCCACAAACGGCGCCGCGCGCAAAGCGCCCAGACCAACCGGACCGACCTGCAACATCTTGGCGTAGACCGGAAGCAACGCCGTCGCGCCGCCGAAGAGCACCGCGAGCAAATCAAGCGTGAGCGCGCCGAGGATGGTCTTCTCACGCCAGATGTGTTTGGCTCCAGAGAGCATGTCGCGAAATCGCGGAGGCGCCGATGTGCGGATCACCGCGCGCGGCTTGAGGAAAAGCGCGGCAACACCAGCACCAACGCAGAGCACCGCAGTGCTCACGTACACGATCCATGCGCCACCGAGTGAGGCGATGACGATGCCCGCAATGATCGGTCCCGCGACGGCGGCAAATTGGAAGAAGCCCGACTGCCAGGCAATCGCGTTTTCAAATCGCTCGGCAGGCAACAGCGAAGGCAAGAGCGCGCCGCGACTGGGTGAGTTGAAGCTGCGCACGCAGCCGCTCACCATCAGCAACGCGAAGAACATCCATACCGGCGAGTGGGTGAAGCTCACGAGAGCGAACGCGAGCGCGACGACGCCAAATCCAAACTGGGTGATCGCAAGAACGGTCTTGCGATCGCTGCGATCGACGATGGTTCCCGCAGGCAACGTCAGCGCGATCATGGGCAACGCGCGCGCCAGTCCCGTGAGACCGAGCATGAACGCGTCGTCGGTGCGCTCATAAATTTCCCACCCAATCGCGGTGGACAACATTTGCAAACCCAAGCTCGACGCGACGAACGCGAAGGCGAAGAAGCGATAGTTCGGCTCGCGCATCGCGGCGAATGCGTCGTGCGCGACGGCATCGCTGGGCTTCGATGATTCACCGGGAGAGTTTGGTTGCGCTTGTGGGTTGGTCACGAGTGTGGAGTGTGGCGGTTGGTCATGTCAGACGTGTTGATACGCGTCGTCGCATGCTCGTCGGCCGTTCTCCTTACTACGGCCTCGCAGGCGATTGCGCAAGTCGCTGCATTCCGAACGCGTGCCCGCGTCGATCGCGTACGCGCATCAGCGCTCGACTTGCACCAAAACGGCGGTGCCGTAGCAGAGCACTTCGGTCGCGCGCGACTGCGCTCCGATCTCCGAAGTGTCGTAGTGAACGCCGATCACAGCATTGGCGCCGAGTTGTGACGCGTGCAGCAACATCGCGCTGAACGCATCCGATCGCGCTTGCTCGCACACTTCGCGATACGCCTCAATGTTGCCACCGATGATGGTCTTGAGCCCGCCAAGGAATCCTTGGGAGATGGTGGGGCTGCGCACGATCAACCCGCGCACCACTCCCATCGAGCGCACGACGGCGCATCCAGGAATGTCAAAGGTGGTGGACGTTTGGATCTTGTCGAGTGTGAGCGGTGCCATGCGCGAATCTTCGCAGTTGCACGCAGCGCGCGCTGAGCGATTTGGGACAGGTGAGCGATTTGGGACAGGCACATTTGGACGAACGACTTGGGACAGGCACATCTGGACGAACGACTTGGGACAGGCACATTTGGTCGAACGATTTGTGACAGGCACATGTGGACGAACGACTTGGGACAGGCACATTTGGTCGGAACGACTTGGGACAAGCACCCGTAGTCGAAAGTTTTGTTGCGCGCACTACCAATGGAGTTCTGCGCGTCTCTGCTGAACTGCGAGATTCGCCCGCTACGCTGCCGTCATGATCACTCGCACGAATTCATCGGTCGCGCCCTTGGTGTTTCTGCTGTGCGCGCTGCTCGCGGCGTTGGTTCCGCTGCAGGCCAGCTGCCAAAGTCGCAAAGTGAAAGTCGAAATCACCGCCAACGGCGAGGAGACGACGCGCACCTTCGCGACCAATCAAACGGAGCAGAAGGAACTCGATGAAGTCGCGGTGGCGTACGGCTCGGAGGGAACGGTCGACGCAGAGCTCGGTCGACGATTCACTGGCGTGTTTGCCGAAGACGAGATGCCTTCCGAGATTGGCAATCGCGGCGCGATTGGTCGAATCGATTCGGCGCTCGGTTCATCGCGCGCTTACTACGAACAGTTTGCGCCGCGGCGCGAAGAGTGGAAAGATTTTTCACTCCGCGCAGAGAGCGGAATTCTGTGGGTGCGCTTGGTGGGCATGTATCTCGAGCGAAAAGAAATCAAAGATCCCGCGGCGCGCGAACAATTCAGCGCGTGGTGGAATGGCGAAGTCATTCCGCTGGTGGCCGACAGTTACTTGATGTATTCGGGCATGCAAGCGGCCGTGCAAGCGCAACGCATCGGCGTGATGCCGCGCAAACGAAACGAGATGCGGACACGCACTCAAGACGAACTGTTTGCGCTCGAAGTCTTCGAACCGCTCGCGCTGCTCTTCGCGGAGCGCGGGTTGCTCACGTCTTCTGAACTTGCATCGCTGCATGCGTTGGGCATGAAGGGCTATCTCTCCAAACAAGAACAATCGTGGGCGATAGAGCGTTTGCTCACGCCCGCGCTCTTGCGAATTGCGCAGCGTTTCGCTCCCTTGCGCGAGTCTTCTGGTCTGAGCAGCTTCGCTCCGATGGCGGTGGGCTTCACACTGTGGATCAAACTCAGCCGCGAGTATCGCGACCTCGTGCTCGAGTCGCCTGCGATTGCCGACGCAACCAAAGCAGAGATTCGCGCTGGAAAATGGAACTTCGAATTGCCCGCGCCGTTTGGGATGCGCTTCGGCGCCACCCCGAAAGTGACCGATGCAGTCGTAGTGCTCAACACCGGCGCCAAGCCGTTTTTCACCAACGGTCGCTGGAACGATGAGACGCAGCGCGTCGAGTTCAACGGCGGGTTCTACGAAAACAAGTTTCGCTACGCGCCCTACAACTCGCCGTACTACGCGTACTGGTCGTTGCCTTCGCAGCGACAAGAGTCGGTGTTCGGCTCAGTGGTGATCGAAGGCGAAGCGTTGGCGTCATATTGCGGATGGGAAGCGGCGCTCAATGATGAGCAGCGCGTGCGTTGGACTGCTGCGCTCGATCAAGTCGCCGCGACGAAAGATCCAGCGAGCGCATTTGCGATGATTGAGGAGCTCGTGGAATTTCATCCGTTGCCACGGGAGCTCGCGACATGGTTCGCCAACGCTGTGAACAAACCGCTGCCAGCGCGATACACCGAGCACGATGGCGCGCAGCAAAACAACCGCATCGGCGCGCCAACCGCGAAAGACTCAACCGCGCCCACTGCCACTGCGCCGATTCCGGAAGCTTGATCACGCATCATTGCGACGTTCAACGAAAGCGCGCACGCAACCAGTTGTTGCGTGCGCGCGTTGGTTGATCATTGGAGCGCTTAGAAACCGACGCTCGACTTCTGTCCTTGCTTGACCACTTGCGCTTCGCCTTCCCAAATCGCGCGACCGCTGGTGGTGTTGGTCAAACTCATCTGCAACACATACGCGACCTGTCGCGTGCTGCCCGAGCGCGCGCGGTCTTCGATGAGTTTCGCCGTGAGCGTCGCGTCAGGAACATTTTGCGGATTGAGTCGGTTGTCGAGACCGTTCTGCGCCGCTTTGAAATCCTGCGCGCCGCGCGCAATCTTGTCCTCGGGAACGCCGCCGAGCTCCGAGGTCATGATCACTTCGCAACGACCGCTGTTGAGCAGCGCAATGCGAATCTTCTTCATGATCGCATCAGTATCAAACTGCTGGGTGGTGGTGTTGATCACCGGATTGAGCATGATTCCCGCGGGTTGCGAAGGCAACCGCATCAACACGCCTGAGGTCATCATCGACTGCACCACTTGATCTGCAAGCAAACTCCAATCTTGGAAGTTCATGCGATCAGCGTTGACCACCAGTTCATTGCCATTGGGTTGGATGTAGTGATCCGATTGACAGCCGACGGAAAGGCACAGGAGTGCGAGTGAAGTGGTGGTCGTGAGAACGAGTGCGAGTGTGCGCATGGTGTGCTTTCAAATGTGAGAAGTCACGTGTCGGAATTGGGGAGTCGAAATTCGTGAGTCGAAAGTCGCGACTGAGGTGAGTCGCGCGCGTCGCCCATCAGCCGTTCGAATCGAGAAACGTCAGGCGCCACTGCGTGGCCACAGGACTCGGCGCCACGGCAGTGAGCGTGATGGTCTCTTTGGGATTGATGGTGACGCTGGTCAATGAATTGGTGGCGCTGGCCACGGGCATCGATGCGGCGTCGAGCCAATCAAATCGGTAACTGAAACGCTTGGTGCTGTTCTGATCGCTGTACACATCGACGGCGACACGCATCATGTCGCCGTTGACGGTGGCTTCGCGCACCGCGATGACATTCGCTTTGGAGTGGAGCCAACTGTTGTTGATGATCTGCCGGTAAGGAATAGTTCCATCGGCGTTGGCAGGACCATTGACACGAATAGTGTTCGCGGTGTTGCAACTGGTGAGGAACGAAACAATGGAAGCAACGAGCAGCGCGGAGGCGAGTGTGAGTGTTGGTCGGGTCATATGAAGTTTCCTGTGAAGAGTCGTGTTACGGTCTCTGCGGGCGTTGCTCATTCGCGCGCATTCACTTCGCGCCAAAGCGCATGATACGAATCGAAGGAGCGACGCCCGCGCGAGGAACGCGCACATGGACGATGGTTGACTGATTTGATTCCGTGGCAATCGGTCCGATTCTTTGACCGTCACCAAGATCGATCTCGATCGATGCCGTGGTGGTCCCCATCGCGGGCGCGGGTGCAGGAAAACTTGCATAGAGCACGCGCTTGGGCAACGTGAGCCAGATGCGCAAATCGGCGCTGTTCACCGAGGCTTGATAGATCGCACCCGCGATCGCGATCATCCACGCAGCGTTGTTATTGCTGCTCATCGCGGCTTGTTGCGCCACGTAGGTGGCGATCGCTTTGGTTGCCGTCGACACCAAGGTGAGCGCGATGATGGCGGGGAGGCGCTGCTTGAACTCGCCTCCCACCACGCGGTCCATATCGGTGAGCACGCATGAGGGGTAACTTGCATTGCCCGCGCGCGCAGTGAACGCGCTGGGCGAACCCTCGTTGAATTTCAGTACCGGAAACGCCGCGCCAATATACGGCCACTGGCGCATGAACAACGGAATATCGATGCGCAGTTCATCGAGCCACGGTCCCATGCCTGACTCGCAAATCACGTACACGCGCGGAGCTAATGCAATACCAGTGTTCGCCGATTCGCAACGCGCGGCATCTTGCAACGCGTAGGTCGCGTCGGAAGAGTTGAGCATCGAGGCGGCGCGACGAAACTCGTACGTTGCTTGCGCGAGCGTATCGGCGCGACCAGTGAGCGCATGCTGCACCCCTTGGAGATACGTCGCATACGGAATGGCAAACTCTGCGTATCCCGACATGTTCTGCAGCGGGCCGTATGCCGAATCGAGTCCGCCCTTGAGCGACGGATCACTCATCGCCGCGTTGCTGTCGTAACCCTTGCCATTCGATTCAGCATTCGCTGCGGACTCGAGCGCCTCGATCTCTTTCGCGTTCTTCTCCACCGCGTCGCGTTGCCATTCATAAGCACGCCGCAGTGAAACGCCCGCGGCATCAAGCTTGCCGAGTTCAAGATGATTGAGCGCTTGATAGGTGCAGCACATGATGCGGTCGTAACTGCGACCGACATAGGGGATCACCGTTTGGTTGGTGAGGATCGCTGCAGCGATGGCGGTGACGCGAGTCTCGGCCGCGTCGTCGAGATACTTCCACATCAAATCATCGGCGCGGTGCAACGCTTGATACGACTGCCCGATTTCATGCGCGGCGGCGTAGATCGTTCCTGCGTCGAGTTCGTAAATGATGCGATCGTTGTCGCTGTCGCGTCGATCGGCGAGCACGGGCTCAAGCTCTCTCACCGCCTTGTTGAAGTCGCCGCGCTCGTAGGAAGCCACGACGTTTTTCATCCGGTGCTGGTAGGAGCATCCTGCGAGCAGAAGCATCACGCATGAGAACGCAACATTGGTGATGAACGCGCGATGGTTCGTGCATATCCAAGTGAGCGACCAAGCAGATTTGCGTGAAGCGATTCGATTCATCAGAGCACTCTGGGACACTCGGCAAACGTGCGGCGGCCGTCGAGCGATCGAGGATACCCGCGTGCAGCCACACGGCGCGCGTTTGCCGCGGTGACTTGCTCGCGCACATCCCAACCAAGAGGCTCTGTGCAATTGGCGCACGCGATCGTCCGATCACGTGACGAGATAGACCGCCCACCGACGTCGTGCACTACGCGCGAATTCCCAGCATTTCATAGAGGAAACGCGAATGTTCGTCCGTTGCTCACGGTCGTCACCGCGGCACCTCTTTCGGCTTTGTGATGTTGCGACTCATCAGCGCTCTCAGTCCTGCTCCACTTCGTGCATAATCGCGCCCCCGTGCGAGCCGCGCGGTTGGAGCCTTCATGCACGCAGTTCGTCTTCTTCTTGATTCCGTCGTCGACTACGCGGGTCTCTTTCCGCCCGCGAACCTCGACATGGCTTCCACCGTGTCCAACTACGCGCGCTATCGCCGCACCCCCGATTCGTGGATGCTCGCGCGCCTGATTCTTCCGATCAAGAGCTTTCCTGACTTCGTGCGTGATGCGGACGCGCACCTGCCATTGACCGCCGACGTCGAGGGCGACGAACCGTGGCCACTCTCGGTGCTGGTGGCGCCCGCGAGTGACGAACAAATCATTGCCGATCTCGAGCGCATCGAGAGTTTCAATGAACACATGGGCGATCGCGAATTCTCGCGCGTCGAGGGTCGCGCGTTGGTGGACACAATCGAAACCCGCGCGACCAAGCCGCACGAAATCGATCAAGCACTCGAATATGTCCCCGATGAAATCTTCGCCTACATCGAGATTCCGCTGGATATAGATCCACGCGGCCTTCTCGCGGCGATGGCTTCGCTCGATGTAGGAGCCAAGATTCGCACAGGTGGTTTGACTCCCAACGATCATCCTTCGCCGGCGCATGTCGCGCGCTTTCTCAAGATGTGCCGCGCGGCCGAGGTTCCCTTCAAAGCGACCGCAGGCTTGCATCACCCGTGTCGCCAGATGTCGGCCGATGTCGGCTGCATGCAGTTTGGATTTCTCAATCTCTTCGTCGCTGGATGTTTGTTGTGGAACGATGATTCGATGAGCGAAACCGAAATCGAAGCGGTGCTGGTCGAAGAGCGCGCGAGCGCGTTTGAGTTTGGTCCCACGGGACTCGCGTGGCGTAAACACGCACTGCGCTTCGAACAAATTGCCACCGCGCGCGAACGCTTCGCGCACTCGTTTGGCTCGTGTTCTTTCGAAGAACCGCTGCATGATCTGCGCACACTCGGTCTGTTGCCCGCCGCCGAAGAGGTGATGCCATGAACGAGAAACTCTTGAATGCTTCGGCGCCGACGTTGCGTTCGTTCGTCGCGTCTTCGACTGACCCTGCTGGCGATTTCCCCATTCAAAACCTGCCCTTTGGCGTCGTCGATGATGCGGCGTGTGTGCGCATTGGTGACATGGTGCTCTCACTCTCAGATGCACTCGAATGCGGTGCGCTTGATCTCGATGCGATTGCCGGTGGTGATGCCGACGCGCGCATCGAAGTCGAGATCGCCATCGTGCATGGTGACAACGTGGGCGACATCGCCGCCCTCGATGACATCACGCGTCAACGCTTGCGCTCGCATCTTGCGTGGTTGCTCGCCGAAGAGTCGCCCGAACAAGCGCGCCTCGAGCGCGTGTTGCGACCAGTCTCCAAATGCACGCCCACGCTTCCATTTCGTATCGGCGACTACACCGACTTTTACGCATCGCTTCATCACGCAACAAACGTGGGCAGCATGTTTCGCCCCACGAATCCACTGCTTCCCAATTGGAAGCACGTGCCCATCGGTTACCACGGCCGCGCGAGTTCGATCGTCACCAGTCCGAGTGTGGTGATTCGTCCTCACGGTCAGACCGTGTCCAACGATGATGGACCGCCGACGTTTGGTCCATGCAAACTAATGGACTACGAACTCGAAGTTGGCTTCTTTGTCGGCGCGGGAAACGCACGTGGTAGCGCCATCAATGTCAAAGATGCGTGGAATCACATCTTCGGATTTGTGTTGGTGAACGATTGGTCTGCGCGCGACATGCAGAAGTGGGAGTACCAACCGCTGGGCCCGTTTCTCGCCAAGAATTTCGCCACGACTATCTCGCCGTGGGTGGTCACGCGCGAAGCGCTCGAACCGTATCGCGTGCCCGGCCCGCCGCGCAGCGCCGAAGATCCGTTGGTGTTGCCGTATCTCGATGATCCATACGGAAGCAACCTCGACATCACGCTTGACGTGTTCATCTCCAGCGCAGCGATGCGTGATCAGGGCATCGCGCCCACGCTCATTTCGCATGGATCGTTTCGCGACATGTTCTGGACGCCCGCGCAGATGTTGGCGCATCACGCGTCCAACGGATGCAACATGCAAACGGGTGATTTGCTCGCGAGCGGAACGGTTTCAGGAACGACCAAAGATTCGCGCGGCTGTTTGCTCGAGCGAACCTGGCGCGGAACCGAACCAATTCAGCTCGGCGATGGCACCGAACGCAAGTTCCTCAATGATGGCGATGAAGTCATCATGCGCGGTTACTGCGTAAAACCTGGTCATCCGCGCATCGGCCTCGGTGAATGTCGTGGCATCGTGTTGCCTGCACGCACCTGAGTGGGTGAACAACACTCAGTGCGCGCGCTTGTCGAGACTAGCCCAGTCGATGTTGATCGTCTGTCCCATCGTCGGTTGCCCCGTCGAATTCTTGAGTCGATCGAGCGTTCCCGCAGGAAACTCGAGGACATACTTGGCTGGACGATTGGAGCTGTAACGCTTGAGCCGTCGCTCGTAGACCAAGCGTGATTCGTTTTGGTAGCGCAGTCGTTCGCGCTTCGCTTCGGCGAGGGCGCAGATCGTTCCCTTGGCATCGACGAACACCATGTCGAGATCGATGCGGCAGTCCTTCATCCAGAAGGCGAGCATTTCGGTTTGTGGATGAACGAACACCATCGCGCCGTCGCAAGCGAATTCGGTGCGCGCGCCCATTCCGACTTCGCGACTCTTGAAGTCGAGACACAACTCACACTTCCAAACCTCGCCGAAGAAAACCAATTCCTGCGTGGGCAATCCCGACTGCGCCGCGACGGAAACAATCTCGCCCGGCTTGATGTCTTCGACGGGAGGCATTGGTTTCCTGACCGTGCGTGCATTGATGGGCGCGGACACTGGCGGAGTGGTTGCAGGAGTGGCGGGAGTGGTCACTGCAGGAACAAGCGGTGTTGCGGGTTGCGTTGGAGCAACTGGCGGCGTGGCCACGGGCGGAGTGTTGGCCGCGAGCAAGCATGCTGCAAATGCGGGCAAAACCGCGAAGTTCGCGCGGCGTCGCAACACTCGCGCGAGAGTTTGCATGCGACTCATTGCCAGGTGTCCGCCGCGCGCGCCGCACTCGAGCCGCGCGCCGCACTCGTTGCCTTCTTGCTTGCGTTCTTGGAAGTATTCGTGACTTTGCTCGCGCCCTTGCTTTTGGCCTCGATCAACCGACTCGGCTTCTTGCCGCCGTTCTTCTCAGTTGTCTTCGCGCTCTTGCTCTTGCCGTTACTCGAACCGTTGCTCTTGCCATTACTGCCTGCATGGGCCGCGCCGTTTGATGCAGCGGGAGTGTTGGTTGTTGGTTCCCAACCCGACTCCCAACTCTGCGGATACGTCAAGTCGTCATAACCCAACGCAGCCTTGGTTGCGTTGAGTGGCGCAAACGTGTCGCACATCACTGCGAGTTCGTTGGTGTGGGTCGCGCCGATGGTCGACTCGACAGTGCCCGGGTGCGGGCCGTGGGGAATGCCTTGCGGATGAAGCGAAAGCGAACCAGGCTCGATGCCCTTGCGCGCTTTGTAGTTGCCTTCAACGTAATAGAGCACTTCATCCGAGTCGAGGTTGGAGTGGTTGTAGGGAACCACAATCGCTTGCGGATGAAAGTCAAGCGGTCGTGGACAAAACGAACAAATTACGAAGTTGTGCGCTTCGAATGTTTGATGCGTCGGCGGCGGCATGTGATGCTTGGCCACGATCGGGCTGAAGTCATCGATGTTGAAGCAGTAGGGGTAGTAGCAGCCATCCCAACCGACGATGTCCAACGGGTGGTAGCTGTAGGTGTACGCGTGCACCTGATCGCGACTCTTGATGCGCACCTCAAACGCGCCCTTTTTGTCGATGGTCATAGGCATTTCGGGCAATCGCAGGTCGCGCTCGCAGTAGGGCGCGTGCTCGAGGAATTGCGCCGTCTTCTTCGACATGTAGCGCGGCGGCGGCAGGATGTGCGAACCGTTCACGCTCTCGATGAGCAGGAAGCGCGACTCAGGCGCGCCTGCCTCTGGAGTATCGAACACCATGCGATAGATGGTGCCCTTGGGGATCACGATGTAATCCTTGGGTCCAAATTTCAGCGTGCCAAACATCGTGTACACAAAGCCAGTACCGAAGTGGATGAAGAAGCACTCGTCGGCGCTGGCATTCTTGAAGTGGTACTTCATGCCTTCGGCGGGTACGCACACACTGATCTCGACATCGTTGTTGCCAAACAACACCGTGCGACCAGTGACGGGATCGCCTTTGGCGGGCATAGGCATGCTGCGCACATGGCGCATGCGCATGGTGTCGCGCTCCACATACTCCACCTTGGTCGAGTACAGCGGCTTCCATCCGATCACTTGCGTCGGCGGGTTGATGTGATAGAGCGTCGAGGTCGGCCCCGTGAAACCTTCGGTGCCGAAAACTTCTTCGGCATAGAGCCGTCCATCAGGACGACGAAACTGAATGTGGCGCTTCGAAGGGAGCTTGCCGAGCTTGGTGTAGAAGGGCATTGTGGAGAGAGTCCTTGCGCGGATGTGCCGCGAATCACAGCGTATTGAGTGCGTGTCACGAACTGAAGCGGGCGAGTGTACTGCGCGACCTGTGTTGTTCAGCGCCGTGCCGCGGTGTCATTCACGCCTTCATGGAACTTTCCTTAAGGGTGCATCACTGCCATTGCGCGTGAGTTCAAGCGTCCAATTCAATGTATTCACCGCGATGGTGCGCAGACGATCGTCGCTCAACGCGCTCGCACTCGCCAACGTGTTCACGCAAATCCGTTGCGGTGGAAGCTGATACGGCGCGCGGCGAGAACCGTCGTCCTTGATGTGCCTAAGGCGCCATACGCGCACCCACAACAACGGTGGGACCAGTGAGCGCGCACGATCGCCCTTCATGGGCAAACCGTGGCTGCCGCGAAACGGTCCGCGCATGCCGCTGCTTGAGGGGGTTGGTGTGGGGTTGTCACAGATTTCTGACACCACTGCGGTCTCGAGGCCAACCTCTATATCACTGCCAGCAGGCCACGACCGCGACGCTCAGCGCGACAATGATGATGACTCGGTGCAGTGACTTCGCGACGCCGATACGGTGATCTCGCAGCATGTCGGGTAGAGTCGCGTCTTCACCATGTCAACGCACCTGCCCGCACCATCCATCTCGATTCTTCATCAAGAGCAGACGTGGTTTGTCATTGCCAAGCCCTCGGGAATTCACACGATTGCGCAAGCTCCCAAAGCGGACAAGCGCAAAGGCGATGAGGTTGCTGCGGACGATGTGCAACCCGATGGTGTCGATGCGCGCAAGCCCGAGCCGAGCGTTGAGTCATGGCTGCGCGCGGCGCGTCCTGATCTTGCCGATCTCGACGAAGCGGGCTTGGTCCATCGGCTCGACTTCGATACCAGCGGTTGCGTCATCGTGGCCAAGACGCGCAAGGCACGCGAGCGGTTGCGCGACGCGTTCAGCGGCCGCGGCGGAGACATTCGCAAGATCTATCTCGCGCGCCTCGAAGGATGCTTTGCCTCGCGCGTGCTTTCAGGTTCATTCACGCTGAGCTTTTCTAGTCGACACAAAGGCAGCGCCAAAGTGAGCGTGCACACGCGCGGCGAACCCGAAACCATCGGACGTTGTCGTTGGACGGTGCGTTCGACCACGGGCAACGGCGCAGCGGCGACGACACTGGTCGAAGTCGAATTGCTCGGCCCTGGGCGACGCCACCAAATCCGCGCGGGCTTCGCGCATGAAGGAAATCCCTTGGTAGGCGACACGCTTTATGGAGCGGAGCCGATGGGAACCGATGCGCTTCCTGCACAAGGAATTTGCTTGCACGCGTGGCGCGTCGAAGTCGATGGTGTGATGGTTGAATGTCCTTTGCCCGCGTGGGTGTGAGTCGCGATGCGAGTGCGCTTCCTGCACACAAAGACAAACACACCCGACGTTGGTCGAGTGTGTTTGTGATCTTCAGGTGCAAAGTCGCGCAAGATTGCCGCGCTGCTAAAGATTTCCGCGGTGCTCTTGTTCCATTTCCAGGCACTCGAACAGCGCTTTGAAGTTGCCCTTACCGAAACTCTGCGAGCCGCGGCGGCAGATGATCTCGAAGAACAACGTGGGACGATCTTGCAACGGCTTGGTGAAGAGTTGCAGCAAGTAGCCCTCGTCGTCGGCATCAACCAAGATCCCGAGGTCCTTCACGCGCGCATGATCTTCCTTGACGATCGTGTGTCCGTGCTGCGTGAGCATCGCGTTGACGCGCTTCCACACTGATTCGTAATAGGTGTCAGGAATGCTGAGGAAGTCGACGCCGCGACGGCGCAGTTCGGTGATCGACGTCAACTCATCGTCGGTGCGCAGTGCCAAGTGTTGCACGCCCGCGGTGTTGTCGTGCCAGTCGAGGTACTCCTGAATCTGGCTCTTCTTCTTTCCCGCTGCGGGTTCGTTGATGGGCATCTTGATCAGATGATTGCCGCTGGCCATCACCTTGGACATGAGCGCGGAGTATTCGGTGCCGATGTCTTTGTCATCGAAGTGCTTGAACATCGCAAAGCCCAGCACCTCTTCGTACCACTTCACCCAGTAGTTCATCTTGCCTTCTTCAACGTTGCCCACCGCGTGATCGACGTACTTCAGTCCGCACGGATTCTTACGGTTGTAGTCGTTGAGCCCGAAGTGTTCGACCTTCTTGAATCCCGGCATGAACATGCCGCCGTTCTTCAGCGCGGGCAACGCGTAGGCGCCAGTGCGCGAGACAAATGTGTGCTGCGCTCGACCGTAGGTTTGAATGCCTGCGAACGTGACCGAGCCCGTTGCGTCCGACCAAGTCTTGGGTTCGTACGCGCTCACGCCGCCGTTCTTCACCGCTTGTTTCCAAGTCTTTTCCGCATCAAACACGGTCAGCGCGAGATCTTTCACACCGTCACCGTATTGCGCACTCTCGCGCGCGGCGGGACCGTCTTTGGTGAGCGAACTCTCGAGGATGATGCGGATGTTGCCTTGCGTGAGCAGATACATCGCACGGTCGCGGCTGCCCGTGGTCAGGTCGGCGATTTGCGCAACTTCAAAGCCAAACGCACTGGCGTAGAAGAACGCAGCTTGCTTGGCGTTGCCCACATAGAAGCGCACATGATCAACATCAATGAGCTGCAGTGGATCGGTGGAGGTTGCGCTCGAAGGGGAGGGACTCAGCGTGGTCATGGGGCGATGATAGTAAAGACGCGCTTGCAACTTATGGCACGAGACGCAATCTCATCGGGGAAGTGTTACCTTTCGTGCCATGAATTCGACACCGACGCGACCGAGCTACGCGCCCGAACACCGATCGCAAAACGCTGGCAAATTCGTGGCAATTGCGGTGTTTGTGTTGTTGTTGTTAGGCGGGGTCGCGACCTTGGTCGTGGTGTTACGCCGCGGAAGCTCGGGCATCGTTCTGCTCCCTGCACCCGACAAAACCGGCGGCGTTGACGGGAGTGAGAACTCGAGTGCCACGCCTGAGAATGGCGATGCACCTGTGCAAAAGACACCGAGTATCGAATTGCGTTAAGTCGCAGCGAGCGGGGTCCAGCAAGTCTTAGTAGCGCAGAAGAGATTCGACTCGCAGCGCGCCCAACTTCGCGCGCGCGTTGAGAAACTCCAACTCGATCAAGACACTCGCACCGACGATGGTCGCGCCGAGTCCGCCTTCACCGAGCAACTGCATGCTGGCGGCGAGTGTTCCGCCGGTGGCGAGCAGATCGTCGACCAACAACACGCGCATGCCTGGTTTCACCGCATCGATGTGCACGTGGAGTTCGTCGGTGCCGTATTCCAACGCGTATTCAATACTGCGCGTCTTGTAGGGAAGTCGGCCGGGCTTGCGCACGGGAACGAATCCCGCGCTGAGTGCCGTTGCCACTGCGGTGCCGAAGATAAATCCGCGGCTCTCGGGTCCGACCACCACATCGATGCGCTCGCCGCGAAAGGGATTGCACATCAGTTCGATTGCGAGCGCGAGACCCGCGCGATCAGCCAAGAGTGGAGTGACATCCTTGAACACGATGCCGGGCTTGGGGAAATCAGGGACGTCGCGGATGAGTCGTCGAAGCGGAGAGTGCATCGGTCAAGAGTAACTCAGGCGCAACGCAAGGAAAAGGTATGCTGAAGCGATGCGCGATACTGGCGAACCAACCCACCGAAAGATGGCCCTTGAAGTAGTCGAGCCGCTGGGCAAGCGCGTGCTCATTCGCAAGGATGAAGACAAGAAGATCACCAAGGTTGGTCTGCATCTTCCCGACAAGATGGAGATCCCCACCATCACCGGGCGCATCGTCACCGTCAGCGCCGAAGTGGATCGCGACGAAAACTATCCCATTCGCCAATACGACCGAGTGCTCTTCAATCCCAAGCACGCGATTCCTGTTGATTTCGAAGGGGATAATCGCTTGTTTGTGATTCCCGTCGAAGATGTGGTCGCGGTGTTTCGGCGAGAACCGACTTGAGCGACGGGTCGCGCAATCATGGAGCCACGGTGCGTTGCATCGAACCGTTTGCGTCCACCGCGACGGCAAGTTGGAGCGCGCGTGTGCGCGTGCCCGGCTCAAAGAGTTTGAGCAATCGTCATCTCGTGCTGGCCGCGCTCGCGCACGGCGAGAGTGAACTCCGCGGCGTGTTGCACTGCGCGGATTGTGATGCGTTGGTTACAGCGCTGACGCAGATGGGCGCGAAGTTTGAGACGCATGGTGATGTGATGCGCGTGAAAGGCGTTGCGGGAAGCCCGCGTGCGACGGCGCGCATTGATCTCGGTGACGGCGGCACGCCCACACGATTCATGCTTGCGGTGGCCGCACTCGCGCACGACGAAACCGTCATCGACGGCAGCGCGCGCATGCGCCAGCGTCCGATTGATGAAGGCGTCGACATGTTGGGTTCTCTCGGCGCGAATGCGCGATTTTGCGGCGATGCGCGCGCGCTTCCCGTGGCGATGCGTGGGCCACTCGAAGGCGGTGCGATCACTGTTGGCGTGACTGCTTCGAGTCAGTTCATCAGCGCGCTGATGTTGGTCGCGCCGTGCACCAAGCACGGAATCGTCATCACGCTCGATGAGGTTGCCACCAGCGAGTCGTACTTGCATCTCTCGCTCGCCGCACTCGCCGCGGCGGGCGTGAACGCCGAAGTTGCCTATCGCCCGACGCTGCTCAGCGCACGAACTTGCGGTTCGGGACTCGCGCGCGTTTCGATCGCCGCGCAACCGATGCATGGCGCGCGCATCGACATCGAGCCCGATGCATCGAGCGCGGTGTATCCCGCGGCACTCGCGCTCTTGCTGCGTGGACGCATCGAGATTGACGGACTCGCGTTGCGCAGCGCGCAGCCTGATTCATGGTTCTTTGACGACATCGCGTTGCGCGGCGCGTTGGTGCAACAGATCACGCGCGACGATGGAAGCATCGCCACCGTCGTGCAGTGGCGCGAAGAATTGCACGCGCTCGACGCGCATTACCAACGCGCGCCCGACTCCGCAGTGATGGCCATGGTGTTGGCCGCGACGGCTTCGCGCGCGAGTACCTTCACAGGCTTGTCGACATTGCGCGTCAAGGAATCAGACCGCATCGAAAGTGTCGCCGCAGGTTTGCGCGCGCTCGGCGGTGTCGTGGAAACGGGAAGCGATTGGGTGCGCGTTCATCCCTTGCCCGCGACGCTCACTCCCGCATGCATCGACACTGCCAACGATCACCGCATCGCCATGGCGTTTGCAATTCTCGGTTGCGCGCGCGCGGGGGTCACGCTGATGAACCCTGAAGTCGTCTCCAAGAGTTGGCCCGAGTTCTTCGAAGTACTCGACTTGCTTGCGCGCGAAATTTCGCGTCAGATTGCCGCGACATGAAGAACGCCACCTTCTGGACACTCGCGCGCCGCATGTTGCGCCGCAAACGACTTGCCGCGGGAACGGTGGGTTTTGCAGTGATTTCCGCGGGTGGATTGGCGACCGGTCTGATGGTGGTGGGCCCGCTGCTGAAGTTGATCCTGAGCGAGAACGCAGCGGTGAATCTGCGCACGGTCGTCGAAACGCAACTGCTCGAAGTGCCTGTGCTCGCGCCGTTTGTTCCCGACGCGCTGATCGCGGCGCTTCCCACCGATCGGCTCGCGGGAGTCGCGTTGATTCTTTCGTCTCTCGTTGCGCTCACCATCTTTGGCGCGGTGGCGAACTTTCTCCATCAGTACTGTTCGCTCACGCTTTCGATGGTGACCATCGCGCAGATTCGCCTCGAAGCGTTTCGGCACGCGCTGCGCTTGCCGCTGGAAACAGTGCTGCGTCGCGGCGCTTCCGAGCTGGTCTCGCGCATCACGCGCGACACCGCGGAACTCGAACGCGGTTTCTCCGCGCTCACCAGCAAGGCACTCGCGCAAGTCACAAAAGGTGTGGCCGCGTTTGCTGCAGCGGTATGGTTCGATTGGCGACTGACCATCGTCGCCATCGTGGTGGCGCCGATCATCGGCGTCGTGCTGCGCAAGTTCGGCAAGCGCATCGTGCGCGGAAGTCGCAACACGCTCAAGGCGTACGAAGATTTGCTGCGCACTTCTAACGAAGCGTTGCAAGGGTTGCGCGGGATCAAGTCGGCCACAGCAGAAAGCGAAGCGCGACGACGATTCGGTCGCGCCAATCGCACGGTGGTGCGCGCGGATCGCCGCGTCCGTGTGGCGCGCGCGATCGCGAGTCCGCTGGTCGAAGCGCTCGCGATCATCGCCATTGCAGGGTTGGCTTTGCTCGCCGCGCGCGAGATTCTTTCGGGACGCATGCAGTTCGATCGCTTCATCCTCGCGCTCGCGTCACTGGGCGTCGCGGGCGGAAGCCTTCGTCCTCTCACAGGACTGCTCAACGACATTCAAGCAGCGAGCGCACCCGCCGAGCGATTGATGGAAATCATGGGCATTTCCGCGGAAGGCGTGCATGATCGCGCGCTGCCTGCACTGGCGCGCCATGCCAAGTCGATTGAGTTTGACGCGGTGCGCTTTCGCTACGAGGGTGCCACGCGCGAAGCATTGCAAGGCGTGTCGCTGCGCATCGAGCACGGAGAGTTCATCGCCATCGTCGGTCCCAACGGATGCGGCAAGACCACGCTCGCGAGTTTGCTGTTGCGATTGTTTGAGCCTAGTGCGGGCTCGGTTCTTGTCGATGGAGTTGATGTGCGCGCCGTGAGTTTGCATTCGCTGCGACGACAAATCGGCGTGGTCGCGCAAGAGCCGCTGTTGGTACGCGGGTCTATTCGCGTCAATGTCTCGCTGGGAGTTGGGAAGTGCAGCGACAGTGCGCTCATGCGCGCGCTCGACTTGGCGCACGCACGCGGATTTGTCGACGCGTTGGCGCAAGGCGTCGACACCGAACTCGCCGAAGGTGGCAGCGGACTTTCCGGCGGTCAGCGACAGCGCCTAGCCATCGCGCGCGCATTGGTGCGTGAGCCCGCGCTGCTCATCTTTGATGAAGCGACCAGCCAAGTCGATGCAGAGAGCGAAGCGCAGATTTCCGCGGCAATTGATGAGTTTCGCGTGGGTCGCACCATGATTGCCATCGCCCATCGACTCTCCACCGTGCGCAGTGCTGATCGCATTGTGGTGATGGATGACGGTGCCGTGGTCGATCAGGGAACACACGCGCAACTGGTCGCGCGCTGCGAGCTCTACCAACGTCTGGTGCAGACTCAACTGGTCGCGTAAGCCGCGCTTGTTACAGTGATCGAGCGTCGTCACAATCGTGTGCGCTCACGCCGCGTTTTGCGCAGTCAAGTGAAGGAGTCCGTCGGTGGGTTTCGCAGCGTTTCTTCGCAATCTCATCGGCGCCGCGTCTCGAGATGATCTCGATGCTGCGCGCGTCGCCGCATCGAGCGCCAGCGACGCGCGACTTGCCGCGCAAGACGCGCGTCAACTGGTGCTGCGCTCCAAAGAAGAGCACGATCTCGTCATCACGCGAGTGGAAGATGAGTTGTCGCGCTTGTCCGCGCGCGTCGAAGCGATGCCAGCGATGCGCGAGCAACTCGAGACCTTCGTGCAGTCGCTCGGTCGCACCATGACTCAAGCCGCCGATCGACTCGAGCATGTTGATGATCGACTTCATCACGTCGAACAACAGTCGCGCGCGCAGACGGAAATTCTCGCCATGTCGCGCGCCGAGCTTGATCGCCAAGGACGCGCGCTCGGCGGAATCGAAACCCAAATGCAGTCGCTCGAGAGCGCGATCGCGCAGTTGGTCGCCGCCGCTGATCGCACGCAAGTGTTGCTGCGCGATGTGGAAGAGCGCAAAGTGCGCACGGCCAACGCGGTGTGGATGGCCATCACTGCCGCGGGCATCGCCGTGGTGTGCGCGGTGATTTCGGCACTGCGATGAAAGCGGCGCGCACAATGAAAGCGTCTTCCGACCAAATGCCCAGCGTCTCCTACTTGCAACGCATGATTGCGTTCGCGGTGGTGGTGGGGTTCTTGTGGTTGCTGTGGGGGCCAGGCTCGCCGCTGTCGCGCACGAAGCCAGCGACAAATGATCCATCGATCAGTGACAGCGCGAGCACGCGCGAAGAGGTCGCACTCACGCCACGCGTCGCGTCACTCAGTCCCGCGATCACCGATTCACTGGTGCAACTAGGACTCGCAAAGCACATCGTGGGACGAAGCGCGTACTGCCGCGCGGTGGACGCAAACGTGCCCGTGGTCGGTGATTTGCGCGACTTCGATGCCGAGCGCCTCGCGCTGCTCAAGCCTGACTTCTTGTTCGTGCAACCACCGTTGGCGGGCGTTGATCCGGCACTGCGCGCGTTGTGTGAGACCAATCACATCACGCTGCTCGCGCGACGACTCGACTCCTTGCACGATCTGCGTTTACTCGTTGATGACATTGCGTTGGCGTTTGATGTGAATGACGAAACCAGCGCGCAGAGCGATATTCGCGCCGCGATCGCCTCCGCACGCGAAGGTCTCGTCGAACCAATCGCGCTCACCGCCGACGCGCCGCGCGTGTTGCTCGTGGTGTCGACGGATCCGTTTCTGATTGTGGGAAGCAACACCTATCTCGATGAGTTCATGCGCGGCAGTGGGTTCGCCAATGTGTTGCAACGCAGCGGCTATGTCGAGCTTGGAGCCGAAGCCATCGTGGCACTCGCGCCGGCAACAGTGATTGCTATTAGTTCGACAAAAGACGGCGCAGTGCGCATGAGTGAAGTGCTGCGCGCGCTGCCGTGGGATGCAGCGAATACGCCACGCGTGTCAACAGCAGCTGTGCCTGAACTCTTGACTCCAAGTCTGGTGGCGGTGGCGCATCGTGATGCACTGGCGCGCCTCGCTGCGGGAACGCCATGATCAGGGTGGGCAACGCGCGCGAGAAAACCACTGGTTTCGCCCTGCTTTTTGGCCTGTTGCTGCTCGCCGCGTGTGTGCGCGTGTGCCTGGGGCCCATCGCGATCGACAATCAACTCGCACTCACATTCGCGTTGCCCACCGAATCGATCGCCGCGTTGCGCGCGACCAGCCTGCTCTCCGCGGCATGCGTGGGCGCGGCACTCGGTTTGTCGGGACTCGCACTACAAGTCTTGTTGCGCAACCCATTGGCCTCGCCGTTTGTGTTGGGAGTTTCCAGCGGCGCAGGATTCGGTGTCGCGTTGGTGTTGGCCTTGGCCTACGCATGCGCACTGCCCGCGATGACTTTCGGCGGCGAAGTCGGCGGAGCAATCGTCGGCGCGCTCGCGGCGCTGGGACTCGTCGCGTGGTTTGGTCGCGGACGCAGCGGAACCCACGACACGACGACGCTGGTGTTGTGCGGAGTCGTGCTCGGTTCCATCTTCAGCGCGGGCACGATGTTGCTCGAGCAAGTCGTTCCTCATGGATTGCGCGGCGATCTGCTTTCGTGGATGTCGGGCCGATTGCCCGAAGTTCCTGATCGCTTCAACCTCACGGTGCTCGCGCTGTGCACGTTGAGTGGCGTGATCTTGTTGAGCGCGCGCGCCGCGGCGCTTGATGTCTCGTGTCTCTCCGATGACGAAGCGCAAAGCAGCGGCGTCAATCTGCGCACATTGCGCGCGACGTTGTTTCTGGTGGGTGGAGTTCTCGCCGCAGTCGCCGTGGCCTATGCCGGACCAATCGGTTTCATCGGCCTGATCGCGCCGCATTTCGCGCGCCGGTTGGTGGGCGCTTCACATCGAACTTTAGTCATCGGCTCGGCTATCGCGGGAGCGCTGTTGCTCGTGAGCGCCGATGTCATTCGTCAAATCATCGACGTCGGCACGGGCCGTCTTCCCGTGGGCGTGTTGACCGCACTCGCGGGCGGACCAGTGTTTTTGTGGCTGTTACGGAGCAAGCGATGGCTCCGTTGATTGACGCGCGCAATCTTGTGCTTGCATACGGCGCGACGCGCGCGGTCGATGATCTCTCGCTTTCGTGCGACGCTGGTTCGATCACCGCAATCGTCGGCCCCAACGGTTCGGGCAAGAGCACGTTGCTGCGCGGGCTCGCGGGAATCATGAAACCTGAGTCGGGCTTCGTGCGCGTGAACGGCGTTGATCTCGCGACGCTGACTCCGTTGGCGCGTGCGCGCATGTTGGCGTTTGTGCCGCAACGCCCCGATCTCAGCGCACCGTTCACCGCGCGCGAAGTGGTTCGTTTAGGCCGATTTTCGCGCAAACCCGATGAGTCTCGCGTCGACGCGGCACTCACTGCGGTCGGACTTCTGCCGCGAGGCGATCACGCGTTTGACACACTCTCGGGCGGCGAACGGCAACGCGTCGCTCTCGCACGAGCCTTCGCGCAAAGCGACGACGGCGGCGCGCTCTTACTCGACGAACCATTCAGCGCCATCGATCCCAAAGAGGTCGCGCGCATCATCGAGGCCCTGCGTCGACGCGCGCAAGGCAGCGCACAATCCAACCCCGCCAGTGGTTCCTCCATCTCATGCGCCCCATGCGCAATCGTGCTTTCGCTGCATGATCCAGGCCTCGCCCGCGCATTCGCGACTCATGCGGTGTTGATGCGCGAGGGACGCGTTCTCGTCGCAGGTCCCGTCGCGAGGGCGTTGACCACGGCGACGCTGAGTGAAACTTACGGTCACGAAATGATCGAACAACCGAATTGGCTTGCACCGCGTCTGACATGACGCAGATAGGATGCGGTCAATATGCAATCGGTTTACTGGATCATCGCCATCGCGGTATTGCAAGGAGTCATCGGCTTCCTCGCGAAACGCGCGCAAGCGAAGCAAGCGTTGGCGGCTCGCAACGGTGTTGCGGGAAGCGGTACCAGTGCACCACGAGCGAGCGGCGTGTTTGAATCGACACTTGCGCGTGACAGCGAACTCTCACAGAAGAGCGTCGCGGCGCAGGAACAACAGTTCAGTGGGACGACTGCGCGCTCGCAAAGCAGTGACGCCGTCGCTGGCCATGGACCCGCCACGCAAAACAGGCTGGTAAACCAGCAGAATCCCACGATTTCCGCGCAGGGTTCCGGAGCAGGACGACCGACGGGTGCGGGTGTTCGTTCAGCTCCGACGACTGCGGTGCTCAACACGCCAAGCGCAGCAAACGCGAATGTCGCCAATCGCAGCGCGATGCCAGCAGCGCCTGCAACACGCGCGGCAAATTCGCGCGCGCAAGTCAATGCGGCGAAGAGCAAGCAAGCACCGACAAAGCAACCAACCAGCAAGCCCGCCGCGAAGAAGCCAATCACGAACAGCCGCTTCGCCACGACTCGTGCGCCTGAGCGCGCGACAAGTCAGCGCGGCGTGAACAACCGCGCACTGCGACCAGCCATTTCGCCCGACTCCGAGGAATACGCTGCGATGCAGTCGCGCGAACGACTCACCGCCTCGGTGAATCGCGTGAAAGCCGCCGAAAACAAAGTCGCGCAGGGAATCGTCGGCGTCGAAGTCACCACCACGCACGCCCTCGACCGTCGCATGATCCCCGCCGTGCGCACCGCGCACCTCGCCCACTTCCTGCGCAATCACGCCACCGCGCGCGAGGCACTGGCGATGGTCGAAATCCTGGGCGCACCGCGCTCGATGCGGCCGTTCTGAACGTCAGTCGCAAGGCCGCAACTCCTTGTCCGCCCGGTGCCGCCTTCGAGTAGAGCGCGCTCGTCACCACCAGCAGTAGTCCAATGATGAGCAGCGCAAGCACGCGCCACATCGTGTCCGCGTTGGCCATGTCAAAGATGAGCACCTTGAGTGCGATGATGCCGAGCATCGCAAGCCCAAGGTAGGCGATCGTGGACAGGCACATTCACGGCGATGGTCGAGTCGCCGCTGCCACCGCGCACCAACTCACACTCGCGTCGACTTGTCGTGATCACGGGGCGATCCGCTTCGATCCGACCCTCGATCAACCCCTGTGGGGCGGATTGTGTTAGTGTTTCCCCTTCGCGGCACACCGTCGCAACAACACCCATGATTGATATTCGAAAACTCAAGGAACTCGTCCGCCTGATGGTTGAAAACGACCTGACCGAGCTCGATATTCGAGACGAGCAGGAGACCGTCACCGTCAAGCGTCCTGGCCTCAACGCCGCTCCTCAGTACGTGGTCGCACCGCACATGCATGCGCCGCAACCGCACGCGGCGGCCATGTCCGCAGCGCCTGCAGCCGCGGCCGTCGCGCCCCCGGTCAAGGAAGTGCTCCCCGCGATCGAAAGCCCGATGGTGGGCACCTTCTACGCCACCGCGGGCCCCGACAAACCTCCCTTCGTGACCGTGGGCATGAACGTCGGCCCCGAGACCACCGTGTGTCTGATCGAGGCGATGAAGATCTTCAACGAGATCAAGGCCGAGACTTCGGGCGTGGTCGAGGAAGTCCTAGTCAAGAACGGGCAGCCTGTTGAGTTTGGTCAACCGCTCTTTCGCATCCGTCCTAATTGAACGCGCGACGAAACTCGCGTCTCGATGACGCGAGGTCAAGACGAGCACCAGCAGCGCAAGCGTTGCACAGCGCGTGGCACTCATCCGTTTGCTCAATCTGCGCCAACATCTGATCAGCATCTGATCAATACTGATCAAGACTGATCAACACTGCGCGCTCGCGCCCGACAGCGATTCTTCGGAACTCCCTATGTTCAAGCGAATCTTGATTGCCAACCGCGGAGAGATTGCGCTGCGCATCATCCGCGCATGTAAGACTCTCGACATCGAAACTGTGTGCGTGTACTCCACCGCAGACCGCGGCGCGCCATGGCTTGAGCAGGCGGATCACTCGGTGTGCATCGGTGCAGCCCCGAGTCCGCAGAGTTACTTGCGCATCGATCGCATCATCGCTGCCGCCGAAGTGACCCACGCCGATGCGATTCATCCCGGCTATGGATTCCTTTCCGAGAACGCGCACTTCGCCGAGGTCTGCCGCGATTCCGGTTTTGAATTCATCGGCCCGTCGCCCGAAGCGATGGCACTGCTCGGTGACAAAGTCAGTTGCAAGAAGATGGCCCGTCAAGTGGGCACGCCGGTGTTCCCTGGCACCGAAGACGCGATCGAAGACATCGATGACGCGGTGAAGGTTGCCGATGAGATTGGCTATCCCGTCATCGTCAAAGCGACCGCGGGCGGCGGCGGACGCGGCATGCGCGTGGCTCGCGATGAAGCGCAATTGCGCGCAGGAATCGAGAGTGCGCGCCAAGAAGCGGCCGCCGCGTTTGGCAACGGAGCGGTGTACATCGAGAAATTTCTCGAGCACGCGCGCCATTTCGAAGTGCAAACTCTCGGCGACAAGCATGGCAACGCGGTGCATCTCTATGAGCGCGATTGCTCGAGCCAGCGCCGTCATCAGAAGTTGATCGAAGAAGCGCCCGCGCCTGGTGTCGATCCCGCCAAGCGCCGCGCCGTGTGTGAACGCGCCGCCGCGCTCATCGCGAGTGCGAAGTATTCCGGCGCCGCGACGGTCGAGTTCTTGATGGATGCCGCGCAGAACTTCTACATGCTCGAAGTGAACACGCGTGTGCAAGTCGAACATCCCGTCACCGAGATGATCACGGGGCTCGACATCGTGTGCGAGATGATCAAGGTTTCCGCGGGCTTGCCGCTCTCGGTGAAACAATCGGACATCTCGGTGAACGGTCACGCCATCGAGTGCCGCATCAACGCGGAAGATCCTGATCGCGGATTCATGCCCCAAGCTGGACTCATCGAAACCTTCGTCGCGCCTGGTGGTCCTGGCGTGCGCTTGGATACCCACGCGCGCGCGGGCTACCGCATTCCTGCGAATTACGATTCGATGATCGGCAAGTTGATCGTGCATGGACCTACGCGCGACATCGCGATTGCGCGCATGAAGGTCGCGCTGGCGGAGTTCAAGATTGGTCCGATGCGCACGTCGATTGCGCTTCATCGACGACTGATGGATCACCCTGACTTTGCCAACGCGACGTTTGATATCCATTACGTCGAGCGCTACTTGAAGGCCGCGGCCGAAGCTGAGTCCAAGGTCCAGTCCGAGGGCGAGTCCAAGCTCGAAGGCGCACGCGCGTGAGTGCGGCGACGAGCGTGGTGGAAGATGTCACGCTCGCCGACATCGTCGCGGCACGCATGCGCATCAGTGACGGTGTCGAACGCACGTCTTGCCTGTATTCCCCAGCACTTTCGCGCATTACTGGCTGCGAAGTCTTCGTCAAACTCGAGTACCAACAGCGCACGGGCAGCTTCAAGGAGCGCGGTGCGCGCAACGCGATGTTGCAACTCTCGCCAGAAGCCAAGCGCGGTGGCGTCGTCGCCGCGAGTGCGGGCAATCACGCGTTGGCCTTGGCATGGCATGGTCGCGACCTTTCCATTCCTGTGACTGTCGTCATGCCCACGGTCGCGCCGTTGGTCAAGCAAGCGCGCTGTCGCGAACTTGGCGCGCGCGTGCTCATTCACGGAGCGAACATCGCTGAAGCGAAAGACCTCGCCGACAAGTTGGCGCGCGACGAGAAGCTTGCGTACATCCACGGATTCAACGACGCGGACATCATCGCGGGCGCGGGCACTGTGGCGCTGGAGATCCTCGAAGATGTTCCGGCGCCTGACGCGGTCATCGTGCCCATCGGTGGCGGGGGACTCATCGCGGGCGTGGGCATCGTGATCAAGTCGCTGCATCCATCGACGCGCGTCATCGGCGTGGAGCCACGACGCGCGGCGAGTTTCGCGCACGCGCTGAGCAGTGGAGCTCCTGCGCGCATCGTGATGGAGCCAACGCTCGCGGACGGCCTCGCTGTTCCCGAAGTCGGTGGTCGTGCCTTCGCACTGGCGCGTGGTCGAGTCGATCGCGTCATCGAAGTGGGCGAAGAACTGATTTCGCTGGCGATTCTTCGATTGGTTGAAATGTTGCACGGGGTAGTCGAGGGTGCGGGCGCAACCGCATTGGCCGCGTTACTCACGGGCGAATTGAGCGAATTAGCGGGGAAAAAAGTGGTGTTGCTCCTCTGTGGCGGCAACATTGATCCACTGGTCTTGGCTCGCGTAATTGAGCATTCTCTCGCAGTTGATGGACGATTGATGCAGTTCACGGCCACGATCAGCGATCGCCCTGGTGGACTGGCCGATCTCACCGCGACCATTGCGGCGACGGGCGCGAGTGTGCAAGACATCCGTCACGAGCGCGTCTTCGGTGGACCCGATGTCTCACGGGTTCGCGTTGCGTGCACCGTCGAAGTGCGCGATGTGCAACATGGCGAACAGTTGCAATCAGTTCTCGCGGCCAAAGGTGTGCGCGTGCACGGCTGCGTTCGTCCTGACATGTCTGCGTGACCTTCACGCTTAAAAACGAGAATTGATCCAATGCCGACCGTGGTGATCCCCGCCTACAACGAAGGACAAGGAATCGAGCGCACACTGCGCGCAGTGCTGGCGCAAGAGATCGCCAATCTCACGGTGATCGTCGTTCCCAACGCGTGTGTCGACGACACCGCTGCGCGCGCGCGCACGTTTGAACCGCGCGTCATCGTGGTCGAGACGGCAACGCCAGGTAAACCCAACGCGATGAATCTCGCCGAAGAAACGCTGCGCGCGCGCGGACTCGATTCGTTTCCGCGCCTCTTCCTCGACGGGGATATCGAACTCGAGGCGGGAGCGCTCGCGGCCATGCTCGCGCGTTGTGTGGGATCGACCCCCAAAATCGTCGCTGCGAAACCGCGTTTCGATATCTCGCGCAGTTCGCTGTTCGTGCGACTGTTCTATCAAGCGAGCGTGTTCAACCCGTGGCACTCCGCGGGCGCGCCCAACGGTAGTGGAACATTCATGGTCAACGCGTCGGGACGTGCGTTGTGGGGCACGTTTCCCTCGATC
>QWPW01000036.1 GCA_003671025.1 Planctomycetota bacterium | reverse complement strand
GCGATCGATGCCGCAGACATCACCGCGCTCATGAACAGCTGGGGCAGCAGCGACACCCTCGCCGACATCGACGGCGACGGAATCGTGGGCGCGTCGGACTTGGCGATCCTGCTCGGTGCATGGGGCGACGGCGAGTAAAGCACGCACGCGAGAAAGCGCGAAGCACAATCCAACAAACACAACTGCCGCCGTGTTCGCACGGCGGCAGTTTCATAGGTGTTTTGTCAGGCGGATTCGCCGCGCAGTCGTCATTCTGCGCCGCGCTTACTTCGCAATCTGTTTCGTCTGCGGATAAAGCAACACGCGATCGTGACACAAGAGGATGAGATCGTTGGCGCCGTCACCGGTGAGATCGGCGATGAGCGCGGTGCTCGGCTCGAACTCGCGCGGCTCGCCGCCTTGAAACAGACGCGATTCAAACACGGTGAATCGCGTCGCGGGAATGAGTCGACCACTTTCGCTGAAGCTCATGATGCCCAGCGACTGCTCGCCGGCGTCGAGTGAGATGAGGTCAAGGAATCCGTCGCCGTTGACATCGCCGCTGGCGAGTTCGTGGTCGACTTGTTGGATGCGATTGCCGCGGTAGGACGCAGTTTCTTGCAACGCGAGGCGCGTGCCTTCGAGCTCGGCGATGGCGAACCCATCGTCACCGATGAGCATCACATCAAGCGTCGTGCCACCACTAAACGCACCGACGCGAATCGGACCGAACTTGAAACCCGTCACGGGATGTTCATCCGTCTGCGCCCACGTCGCGCTTGACGGAGTCGACGCGGCGGTTTTAGTGAAGACAACGAGTTCGGAGTTTTCTTTGTCGTTGGCGACAAGCGTTTCGCCGCGCACTGCGAGTGCGACCAACTTCGCATCGGCGCGTGCGGCGTTCATCTGCGCCACGACTTGCCAACCCGGAGGCGTGGCCGTCGGCGCGTAACGCAGCGCGCGAATGAAATTGCGGTCCGCGACAACCAACTCGCGCTTGCCATCGCCATCGATATCAAACGCGACCGAGTTGCCCGCGGTCGCCGCTTGCGCCAATCCGAACTGCGCCATGTCTTTCGACTCGCGCAACTCGAAGCTGGTCGCGCCATCTTTTTCGATCGCCTGCAACATCACCATCGGCTTGTCGGCGGTGAAGAGCAGCAAGTCGATCTTGCCGTCTTGATCCGCGTCGACATCGAGCATCGCATCGGGCCCTTTGACCAGCGAGCCGAGCTTCACAACTGTCGCCGCAGAACCATCAAGCGGGAGCAACTCCATTTGATAGTTGCGCCCATCTTTGGTCACCACTGCAACGCGCGGACCGCTGTCGAGACGAACGAGTTCGAGCACTGCAGGCGTCGATCCTGCCGAGAGCGGCATGGCCACGGGAAATCCCAACGCGCCGTTGCTCCAACTCGAGCGTCCGACCACGCCTTCTTTTTCCGAGAGCACGAACACTTCGTCGCCTGGTTTGTCATCCACGTTTCCCGCAGCAATCGCGTCGATTTCGGCGAAGCTCGGTTGCAACACACCAGGCTGCAGTCCTCGTCCTTTTTGTTGGCGATACACGAGCACCGCGCTCGCGGCGGGATCACTCGCAAGAACATCCGCGAGTCCGTCGCCATCAAGATCGGCGATGGCGTAGGAGCGTTTCTTTCCGCCCGCGCTGGAGAACACTTCAAGCGAAGCATCTTTGTTGGCGCCCGCGTCTTGCACCAACTCTTCGATGACGATGCGCTTGCTCGAGCGCTCGATGCGCGCAAGCAAATCTTTCTTCGCCCCCGGAAGACGCAGCGCAGTGACCTCACGCAGCGGCGGCATTTCGAAGCGTCGTTGCGCGCCGAGCATTGCAATGTCACCAGTGGGCGACGTCTCGACGCTCGCGAGCCACAAGCGCACCGGCGCGGCATTGTCTGGCGAAACGCCGACGAGATCGGTGTGACCATCGCCGTCGAAATCACCGGTGATCAACGCGACCACTGGTTCGCCCGAGCCGAGTTCCACCGCATCGCTGAGTTTGCTGCCATTGAGTTGCCACACCGTGGCTTGTCCGGCAACGATGGCCGCGAGATCTGGTTTGGAATCGCCAATGAGATCGGCGATCAAGAAACCATCGCTGCTGGTGGTCAATCCTTTTTGCGGGATGCGCCGCTCAACTTCAAACACGCCCGGCTTGGTCTGCATGAGAAACACGATCGTTCCGGGTTGTCCCGCATAGACAATGTCGAGCAAGCCATCGTGATTGAAGTCGAAGGGGACGATCGCGTTCACTTGATGTGAGACGGGAATCTCGATGCGCTTGAATCGCCAATGCGGCGGAACCTCGTTGACGCCAAGGTTGCTGTCGACGGGGTCATCAGGCGAGGCGTTTGGTTTCTGAAGATGGAGTTCGAGTCGGCTCTTGAAGTTGTTGGCCGTGAGCAGATCCGCGCGGCCATCGCCGTCGAAATCTCCGGCGGCCACGGGGCCTGCATTCGAATCAACTTTGATGACTTCGAGTCCATCAAAACCAAAGTGGCCCGCGACTTGCGCGTCTTGCGCGTGTGCGCTCAGCGTTGTCGCCAGCGGCAGCAACAAGAGGGGCGTGATGCAGTACGAAGTGGCGCAAAGGCTACAAAACAAGGGGTTTGAGCGCAAAGTGGGTGATCGCGTAGGCATAGTTAGAGGCTCACGGAATTCGTGGTGTGGGCAACGGTCAGTGTGCTCGGAGAGTCGTCGGTGAGAGTGCACGCAGAGATCCATGCGTCGCCGCATGAGAACTCTCTGCGCAAACATCCTCACCGACTCCGTCGCAAGAGTGGTAGGTATACTACGACCTTCATATGGATCCGAAACAACTCCCATTCGTCCACCCACTCAACGTCGTGTCTAAGTTGGCCAATCAGTCTCGCGACATGCACTCGGTGCCAAGACGAAATGTGCGGATGATCGCGCTCGGTTGCATTGCTGCGCTGTGCGTGAGCGCGCTCGGCGCAGGCGCGATCATGAAGTCTGACGTGGTCAACCTGAAGAGCGGTGCATCGATCGATGGCACGATCGTCAAGCGCACCGATCGCCGCATCTGGATCGATGTCGGTCCTGATGTGTTGAGTTTTTCGGTGGACGATGTCGCGTCGGTAGATTCGCAAACCGCCTCTGCCAACGTCGAGTTGAAAGTCGAGTCGATCTACACCACCGCGGTGGGGCTGCTCGAACTTCCGCCGCGTGAGCAAGCGAAGATCCTTGGACCTGCGGTGATCAAAGTTTCGACGCCGAGCGGGCTTGGTTCAGGCGTTATTCTTTCGCGCGACGGGTACGCGATCACCAACGCGCACGTCGTGCAAGGCGAGACCAATCTGCGCGCGACGGTATGGTTTGCGCAAGCAGACGGCACGCTCAAGCGCACCGATCTTGACGACGTTGAGTTGGTCGCGGTGAACAATCACATCGACCTTGCGCTCATCCGTCTCAAGCACCCCGAAGGCAAGGACTTTCAGTTCGCGCCCGTGCAAGACGCGGAAAAACTGGAGAACGGACAGAGCGTGTTCGCGATCGGAAGTCCTCTCGGGCTTGAGCGCACACTCACCCAAGGCGTGATCTCCACCACGCAGCGCAGTTTCGATGGATTGACTTACATCCAAACGGATACGCCGATCAATCCGGGCAACTCGGGTGGTCCGCTGTTCAACACCCAAGGCGAGATCATCGGCATCACCAACATGGGTATTCGCGGCGGAGAAGCGCTGGGATTTGCCATTCCCGCGCGCTACGTGAAGGACTTCGTGCGCAACCGCGAGGCGTTCGCCTACGACCGTAACAATCCCAATTCCGGTCACAACTATCAGAAGCCACCAGCGCGTACTTCTGATGGCGCGCCGCCGGAGTTGAAGGATGGAACAGGCAACGTTTCGCCCGCGAAGTCGACAGCGCTCGCGCCATCGAAGTCGTAACTGTCCGACAGTTCTTCGCTCCTTTATGGCATTCATCGGTGCTTGGTGGTGAAACCTCGCGCGACACCTTTCCAAGCACCGCCGCTTCGCTCGCTCCAGTTCGCTCACTCACAAGGGAATCTTCACGTGACTCAAGTTTCGCTCGCCTCACTGCTCGTCTGTACTTCCTTCGTTGCATCTTCTGCGTTCGCCGCCGATGTACTCACCATTCGCGACATCGCGCCTGACACGGCGTTTCTTGTCGTGGGCGTCGACGATATGAAGGGCATGTGGTCGCGTGTCGAGAGCACCGGCTTTGGAAAGTTGTGGAACGATGCCGGCGTCTTGGAAGAAGTGAAGAAGTTCAAAGACAAGATGGAGAAAGATCTTGCGGAAGCGGCAAATGAAGCTGGTTTCCAACGCGATGAACTGACATGGCCCTCGAGTTTGGGCGCGGCGCTCGTGGCCGAACTCGACGAAGAGCTGGGAATTCCTAGCGTTGAGTTCATCTTCTTCGCTGACTGGGGCGCCGACAGTGAAAAGGCAGCGAAGGTGCTCGATGCAATGATGGCGAAGATGGAGAAGACCGCAGAGGCCGGTGGCGAGAAGATCACTGCCGAAGAGATTCGCGGCCGTCGCGCGCTCGTTCTCTCGCTCGGTGCCGATGCACCTGAGGGCGATGAAGAGGGCGACGAAATGGATGCGATGGGTATGGGGATGCCTGAGCTTGGCCCGAGGTCGATGTGCATGGTGTCCGACAAAGGTCGCTTGCTCGTCTCTGGCTCCACCGCATCGATGGACATGCTGCTGACTCGCGTCGACGGTGATCACGCGAAGTCGGCAGGTGAGACCGAGACCTTCAAGAACGCCGCGCAACTCGCCGGTGGTACCCAAGATCTCTACGCGGTCTTCACGACCAAGCCTGCTGCATCACTGATGTCCACTGTGCCGCAAATGATTTTGTTCCAGCCATTGCTTGAGCGCGTGTTCGGCGACATTCAAGCGATCAGCGTTGGTCTGCACGCCAACGACGGCGTCTTCGAGCAGGGTTTCGGCGTGTACATGCCCAACGGTAAAGGCGGTGTGCTTTCGTTGGTTGATGCGTCAAGCATTCCCACTGCGCCGAGCGCGATGGTTCCTGCGGATGCCGTGAGTTACATGACCGTCAACGTCAAGTTCGACCAGATCGTTGCAGTGCTCGATGGCATCATCGCGGGACTTCCAGAAGAGCAAGTGGAGATGGTGAAGGATTCGCTCGAGATGTTCCGCCCCGCGATGACCGCGGCATTCGCGTCGATGGGTCCACAGCTGCAAAATTGGAGTTCTGCCTTCGATGCGGAGAATCCGCTGGCGAGCACGAGCGTGACCGCGATCGCGATGAAGAACGACAAGGACTCCGCAGCGGCAGTGAGTGACATGCTGAACCTGCTTCCCTTGGGTCTGCAGTCGCGCGACTTCAACGGCATGACGATTCTCTCTGACGAATTCGCACCGATGGCGGTGGGAATCGGCGGCGGCGCGATGCTCCTTGGTTCGGTGCAGCAAGTGGAGCAAGGGTTGCGCTCGGTCGATGCCAAGGGCGAGGCCGGACTCGCGGGAAATCCGCAGTTTGCAGCGGCGCTCGCGTCGATGTCCAAGGAGCCATTGGTGGCGATGGGTTGGACTGATTTTGCGCAGCAGTTCGCTTCAGCGACCTACGCAATGACGGTGATGCAAGAGCAAATGGGCGCGATGTCGGGCATCGATGAAGACGCTGAAATTCCTGGACTGGGCGTTGCCATGGGAGATCTCAGCGGACTTCGCGCGCTCATGAAAGCGGACTCGATGAAGCGCTGCTTTGGCGACGCGACGTTTGATGTGCGTTCGCTGTCCAACGGATTTGCATCGCGTTACCGCATCTATCCTGCGGCGACGAAGTGAGCGTGCCTCGCGCATGTCGATCATGCGCAACGCATCGTCAACATGCAGCACACGTTCAATGAGACACAACTCAAGCGCCGCGCACTTCGCGCGGCGCTTGTTTTTCGTGCAAGCAAGTCACGCGAATTCATTCACCAAGCCCGCGCTCATGCGTTGAGCGTGTGCGTTTGCTGCGCGAGCCATGCGCACGCATTGCTCATCTCTTCGCGTCCGACCGTGTGGAAATCATCATGACGGCCATGCGCTAACAGCGTGAAACGCCCACGTTTTGCTGCTTCCGCGATGAGGTGCGCCTCCTCGATCGGTGTCACGGGGTCGCATTCGCCCGCGATCACGGCGAGTGGACAACGCAGTTGCTCGGCGGCGGCGCGGGTCGACCGCTCACGAATTCCCAGCAGCGCGAGCGTCGCGATGGTTGGACCCAAGAGCGGAGCGCGCGGCATTCCGCGCAGATCAAGTCGCGCGCCCAGCGGAGTGCGCAAGCGTTCATAGGGCGCGAGTGCGAGCACTCCTTGCACGCGGTCACGAAGTGCATCACCCGTCGCCGCGTGAATGGCGACCGTCGCGCCCAGTGAATGTCCGACCAACAGCAGCGAAGCTGTGGTGGATTCTGTGAGCAGCGAGGAGACGAAACAATCCTCGTCAGCACCCAGACGCGTGCCGCGACCTCGCGCATCGCCGTGTCCTGGGAGGTCAGGCAGAATGAAGCGCCGCGCGAAAGGAAGTAGGGGACCCAGGCGTGCGAGAGCGTCGTAGCGCGAACGTGCGAAACCATGCAACACCACTGCGGTGGGCGCAGCGGGGTCAGCGTCGCCGATGTCGAAAACTGGGCATTTTGCGCCGCGAAACGTGTGAATCCATGTGCGCGCGGGCAAGCCCCACGCATCGGGCTCGATGGGAGTTCCTCGGCCAAGCGCCCAACCAACCGTCTTGCGCTGAGGGCGCATCGCTTCGGCGACGATTCCGCCGAGCGCGCCGCCGTAACAAATCAAGGAGGTGGCGCCGAGAAACGCAGTGGCACCCAAGAGAGACGAGGCATCAAACACGACATGAGCCTACCGCGTCGGGGCGCGCGATGGGGAAGCGAAGCAGTGCGCGTGATCACATCGTGATTCGTCGTTGCAATGGGGAGGCATCGTCAAAGCGCGCGCGCGGCGTTGCCATCACTGCGCTTCAAACATGCGTCGGCTGGTTCCGCCCTCGCCCACGCCAACGCGCAACTGTGCGCGACACTTGGGACAACGACCTTGGTACGCGGTTCCATCGGCCGACTTGGGGAGTCGTGCGTAGACGCTGCAGCAGCGAAACCAAATCATGAGAAACGGTTTCGGTTCTTCGCGCGCCCTCGGCGCTGGCGTGTTTGCCGCGGCGCTCTCATCGCCGCGCAACGCCGCGATGTCCACTCGATCGGTGTGCTTGCGCGGGTGAGGCATCATGATGTTTTTCGGCTTGCGACTCGCGCGCACTTGAGCCGTCTCGCGCTTGCAATCGCAGTTTCATGCATTGGTCGCGAGGCGAGCTTGGAGTTCGTTCGCGAGCGATTGCGCTTCGTGGAGCAGTGATTCGGTGCGCGCACGGATGTTTGCGCGTTCTGATTCGTCGGCGATCGAAGGCAGATTGATGCGGACATTTTCTTGGGCCGCGCGCGCGCTCGCGGCGGCGAGGTCGATGGCGATGCGAAGGTCACTGGCCAGACTGATGCTTGTCGTGCCTACGAGAAGCGCGAGCGCGTTGAGTGTGGCCAACGCAGCTTGTGCGGTTGATTCTGCGGGTGCAATCGCGCCGCGAACTGCGTCGAGAAAACCGCCGCGAGCGGGATCATCTTTCGCCAGTTTCCACAACGCGTTGAGTTTCGCGTACGCCGCGGCGTCCGCGTCGGCCAAGCGCAGCGCCTCATGACGCGCCAGTTCGAAATGCTCGTGCGTCGCGCGGTGACACGCATCGTGCGCCGCGAATTTCGCCTTGCCAATCGCGTAGCCCACGACCATTGCACCCAACGCGTTGGCTTGCGCAAGCGTCACGCCCGCGACGGCTCCGCCACCAGGAACAGGCGCCGCGGCGGCCAGCGCATCCATGAACGCGCTGATGGTCATCGAGGAGAGTGGTTGAGTTTGTGCGTTCATCGCAGGAGCATTCATGAGAGCCAAGTTTTGCATCACGCGTCGCATCAGGCATGCGACATGCAACATCAATCAGCAATCGCCACCCGTCTCATCAACTACGAATCTCAGCGCCCAGAGCGTCGCGTAACTGGGTGACTGCGCGCGCCACCGCGCCGTCCGCTTCTTCGCTGCGCAGCGTGCGATCACTGGCGCGAAAGAGCAATCGCAGCGACACGCTCTTCTTGCCTTCACCGATTTGCTTGCCGCGGAATGTCGTCACAAACTGCACCGATTCAAGGCACGGCAGCTGCAACTCAACAATCTCGCGCTCGATCGCGGCGTACTCCACGCCGTCAGCAACGATCGCGGAAATGTCGCGTTCACTCGCGGGAAATGCGGGCAATTCGACGGCACCGTTGAGCGGGGGATACTGCGCAAGCAGCGTGCGCAGTTGCAGTTCGCACGCTGCGGTGGGGCGATCGATGCCGTTGGCTTTGAGAATGCGCGTGTCGACCAAGCCAACGCATCCGATGTCGATCGCGCCACGTCCTGCATCGACCACGATGCGCGCACACGAAGAAAGCCATGCGGGTTCATTCGACTTGACGAACGCGATCGTGGCACTGCGCGGCACCACCAACGCGAGCACACGCTCGACCATGCCACGCATCAAGCGATAGGCGATCTGCGCGTCGCGCGTGCCTTCAGGCATGTCCGCGAGCATGGCCAATGTTGGCCGTTCGACGTGCGTTCCATTCGCGTAATGAAACGCGCTGGCAAACTCAAACAGTCGCAGGTTGTGCGCGCCTTGATCGAGATTGTGGCGACGAACACGCAGCAAACTCGCGACCACAGAGGGACGCAGCGCACCTTCGCCGCCGGCGCGTTCGTCATCGACCTTGAGCAACTTCGCGCCGTGCATCAAGAACGGTTCCGCGGCGCGTTCGCCGATGAGCGTGTGGGTCACCGTCTCGATGTAGCCCATGCCCACCAGTAAATCTTTGACGGCGCGCGTGCCTCGTTCGACGGGGTTTTCCGTGGGGACGCGCACGGAAATCGTGTCGGCCACGGGAATCGCATCGAGTCCGTGCAGGCGACAAATCTCTTCGATCAAATCTATCTCGCGTTCGACATCAACGCGTCGCGGCGGTGCGATGGTTTCGATCACTTCACTCGCGCCCGTTCCAACGCATCGCGGCGAAAATCCCAGCGTGGCTAGTAGTTCCATCATGCGTGCGGTGGAGATATCGAATCCGAGAATCGCGCGGCAACGAACGGGTCGCAAAGTGATCTTGCGTGGCTCAGGGATTGGCGCGCCTGCTTCGACGACGCCTTGGCACAACGTTCCGCCGGCAATCTCGAGGATCAACGACGCGAGGCGATCGGCGGCTTCATCAATCTGCGCCGCATGCACGATGCGCTCGAAGCGATACGACGAGTCCGAGGCGATGGAGTGACGACGCGAGGCGCTGCGCACCGCGATGGGATCAAACGTCGCGGCTTCAAGCACAACGTCGGTCGTGGTTTCGCTGACGCTCGCGCTGGCACCGCCTTTGACACCCGCGAGCGCCACGACGCGATCTTGATCGGCAATCACCAAGTCGTTTGCGGTGAGTTTGATTTCCTTGGCATCACTGCCCAGCGGAAGAAACGGTTCGTCCGCGCGCGCTTTGCGAATGTGAATGTGCGCGCCGTTGAGCGTCGCAAGATCAAACACATGCGTGGGCTGACCCAATTCAAAGAGCACGAAGTTGGTGGCATCGACAATGTTGTTGCGCGGAATTTGTCCGATGGCAATCAGTCGCGTTTGCAGCCACGCGGGACTGGCCGCCACCGTGACGCCGCGAATGACGCGCGCGGTGTAGCGCGGACACATCGCGTGTTCGTGATTGGTGACGCGAATGAAGTCACGCGCGGGCAGTCCACTGCTCACGAGCGTGGTGGTCGGTGGGCGCAACGATCGGCCGGTGGATGCAGCGATCTCGCGCGCCATTCCTACGTGGCACAAGCAGTCGCCCCGATTGGAAGTGGTCTCAATCTCCTGCCAAATCTCGCCGTTTTCCGCGGTATCGCCGCCATCAAGCGGAAGTCCGGCGGCGGTGAGTACTGCCGCTTGTTCACTCGCGTCGGCAGGTCGGTCGAGATAGTCGTTGATCCACTTCACACTCGTGCGCATCCGCGCAGAGTAGCGCGTCTGTTGCGTCGCGCGGTGATCGATTGCGCTACCTTTCCGCCATGAATCAACGCAGCGATGTCGACGGTCGGATGCGCGGCGCGGTCGTGATCACGCAACCAACACTGCGGTCGATGCTCGCCATCATGATGACGGCGATGGGCGCGTCAAACGTGTTCATCGGTTGCGCAACAACGCCGCCGCCGGCAACTGCTTCTGTGAGCGATCCCGCCGGACGCGTGCCTGCTGACCTTGCGATTGAAATCAATGTCACTCCTGGCCGCGGTGTCGGTGAGCGCGCGAAAGTCGAAGAACGCGCCGCGCGATTCATCGTGTTTCCTGACGGCTCGCTTCATGGCGAGAGCGATCGTGTGCCGCCGGAAGGACTGCGTCCCGCACGCGTACGTCGGCTCGCGCGCGAGCAAATGGTTGACGTGTGGCTCACCCTGAGCGCCGCAGGATTTGTCGATCCTGCGTTGGCCGATACGCGCGGCAATGTGCAACTCATCGAGCCCAGTGCGGGCGAAGTGCTAGCGACGTTGATGGTTCACGCGGATGGAAAGCGCTTCGGTTTCGTGCGTTTCTATAAACCCGGCGGCGACGATGAGCAGGCGATTCGCAGCGTGATTCGATCGATCGCGTCACTCGCGTGGTCGAGCGATGAAGCGTTGGCCGAGACGGCGGAGTTACCGATTCGACATGATCTTGGTCCCGATCCTTATGCGCGGTTCACTGCGCCACTGACGACTCCCGCAGCGGATGTCAACAAGTCCAACGCCATCAAGAACAAACCGAGTGGGACGCAGTGAATCGCGCGCGTTCATTGGTCGCGCCGCTGTTGCTCACTGCCGCGTTCTCGTGCGTGCTCGGCGCATGCGCAACGATTTCAACGCGAGTCGATCGCACCAGTGGGCTTGAGCTGACTTACTTCTGGAGCAACGAAGCGCGCGACAAGACTTCGTACTTCCACGTGACGACCGATGGTGAGTTTCATTCTGGCGGCGGCATGAACGCGACCATTCGCGCGACGACATTTGATACGCCTCTCTCGAGCGAAGACTTGCAACAGTTCGAGTCGCTCGTGCGCGCCACCGAGTTTGCGTCGCGTGGGGCGAGCGTCGGGGAAACGGGCGATCACAACAAACTGAACATTGCCACCTACGGCAAGCACTACGAGTTTGATGTGCGCGGCGGCGATCCTGGGTTGACGCCGCTCTTGCAGTGGTGTCGCAAGATTTCGATGCGCCAATTCGATGCGGTGCTTGACGCGCAACCCAACGCTGGTCCGCGCACGCGTTGAGTCGGCGCCGTACTGAAACTCGCACCCCCCAACGCGCAGGCCAATCGGCGGTGAAGACCCCGTTGTCATGCACGCGCGTCACATCCCGAGAAATCATGGCGTTTCAGTGAAAGAGGGACGCGCGGCGATGGATTCTTTCTCTGCGGAATGCATGACGCTCCGCACGAGTCGCAAGGAACGCGACTCCGACCGAACAACCTCCGGCGCGGGACTGGCTCTTACGAGTGGTGTCGCGCGGAGGAAAGGCGTGCGCGTGTTGCGATGGACCGCAACCCGGGGCGCGGATTCGCACTGCAAGGACGCAGACGTGAATGCCACGCCGACTGACGGGGGTCTTTGGCTGGCCGGCCGAGGACTCCCGTCCGTCAACCAAGCGTGCGCCGTCGCATCTCGCGTTCGAAGGTGCGCGAGTTCAGAACTTCGAAACTCTCCGAGTGCCCGTGCGTTGCCTCTGCACGGGCGCTTTTCCATTGGAAACATCCCCAGCTGCTTCCCTTTTGCCTACGCAGGCGGTGTTGGGAGCAGGTGGAGCTTCGGCCGATGCGCCCGAAATGCGAATCCATCTTGCGCATGAGATTTTTTTTGAAAGGACATTGAAGATGGTGAGTTCTCCCTAATGAATAACACGAATCGCTGATCGTTCAGCGAGAAGAACTTGATAACCGTCAAGAGGTGCATCGGGCAGTTTGCCCAGAACACCAAGCAAGCGTCACCCACTCTTCTCTCGAAGACGACGCTTCGACCAGTGCCACCCAAGACTGGTTTCTGACGGTTCCTGATTGGAGTCTCATTCATGACCCAAACACCAACCACTTTCGCCCTAACGCACAGCCCAGTTGACGCCGCACCTTCGGCCGATGGTTCGCTCGAAGTGGCAAACATCGATTCCGAACTGGTTGCCGCGGATCGCACTCGACCAACACTCACGCTCCGCGTCGAGCCTGCGATTGGCGGGCATTTTGCGCAAGTGCTCGCGGAGGCAACACAGAGCAAGCAGAGGGCTCGCCTTCGATTACTGCGGAGTATCGCGCACTTGGAGCAGTCGTCCGCGCATGCGGCGCACAGAGATCCGATCCACATTGACGACCTTCGCGCGGCGGAGACGGATCCCGACACTCTGCGCAACATCCTGGCTGCCCTCTGTGCTGGGCGCGTGTCGAATTGCGAAGCGCGCGAAGAGGCTTAAGCCGCGGAAGCGAGTACAGACGCGGAAATCGTTGCGTTGCTCGAGCAGGACGGTCAAGAAGTTTTGGACGAAGCGTTGCCGCTCGCGTGACGAGGGTGACCGGCGCGACCGAATTCGATGGCACGGCAGCCAGTTGAGGCGCAACGCTCCAACTGCGCAGCGCACTCTGATAGACGAATGAGATTTCGGTCGCTCTTGAGCTTTTCACGCAGCGCTGCCGACTCGAGCAGCACAAACGCTTACGTATTCCCGCGCGCCCCGCTCAATGCGGGGCGCGCTTGTTTGGCGGGTGACCTCATCGCCGATGCTCCCGTACTATCGCGACCCGATGTCGCAGCGCGAGAACCAGTCCAGTCCAAATCAGCGTCCTAACCGCGAACTCCGCGAGCAGATCCTTGACCCCATCGTGGGTATCGACTTGGGCACGACCAACTCATTGGTCGCGTACTGCTTTGATTCTGGTCCGCGCATTCTTGGTGGTGGAGCGCTGGGCGCGATCGTTCCCTCGGTGGTGCGCTTTGCAGCGGACGGCGTGATCACCGTCGGCGAGCGCCCGCGCGCGCAACGCGCACAACATCCGCTCGAAACCATCGCCAGCGCCAAGCGGTTGATGGGGCGTTCTGCCGCGGAAACTGCCGTGTTTGCCCAGAGTTTCGCAGTACCGCTCACAGAAGGACCGCGCGCCATCGCAGCCTTTGTCGTCGGCGAGAAGATCATCACGCCGCAAGAAGTTGCCGCCGAAGTGTTGCGTGAGTTGCGCGCGATGGCGCAAGCGGATCTGGGCACCACCGTCACGCGCGCGGTCATCACCGTGCCTGCGTACTTCGATGATGCGCAACGTCAAGCGACACGCGATGCGGCGCGCTTGGCAGGACTCGACGCGGTGCGTGTGGTCAACGAACCGACCGCGGCGGCGCTCGCCTATGGACTAGGTCAGTCGCGTCGCGCCGAACGCATCGCGGTGTACGACCTCGGTGGTGGAACATTTGACGTCACCGTGCTCGACATCGTTCCTTCCGAACAAGTGGGAACCGGCGCCGATTGCTTTCATGTGCTCGCGACGGCGGGTGACACTGCGCTTGGCGGAGATGACATCGATCGCGCCATCGCCGGGTTATGGATGGCGAGCGATGCCACGCTCGCGCAAACTTCTGCTGATCGCGCCACGCTGGTGGAGGCGGCGGAACAATCCAAAGTCGCACTGGCCACGGTGACGCATACCAGCGTGAATGTTGCTCTCGCCGCGGGAAATCGCGAGTTTTCGCTCACGCAGGGCGAACTCGATGCGTGTTGCGCGCCGTTGGTTGCACGCACGATTGAGTTGTGCGCGCGCGCGCTCAAGGACGCGAGCACATCGCTCGCCGAGATTGATCGCGTCGTGTTAGTCGGTGGCTCCACTCGACTGGCGTGTGTGCGTTCTGCCGTTGCGGAGTTCTTTGGTCGCGACGCCTACACCGCGCTTGATCCTGATCGAGTGGTGGCGCTCGGTGCCGCCGTGCAAGCCGCGATTGTGGCGGGTTCGCGTCGCGATCTGTTGTTGCTTGATGTCATGCCGCTCTCGTTGGGCATCGAAACGCTCGGCGGCGCGGTGGCCAAGTTGGTGATGCGCAACAGTCCGATTCCCGCGCGTGCGCATGAAAATTTCTCCACCTCAAAAGATGGATCGACAAGCGTGCGCATCCATGTCGTGCAAGGCGAACGCGAACTCGCGGTGGACTGTCGTTCGTTGGGAGTCTTTGATTTACGGGGGATTCCGCCCATGCCCGCAGGAATCCCGCAGATTGATGTGTCGTTTCTCGTCGATCAAAATGCGGTGCTGTGCGTCACCGCGCGCGAGCGTCGCAGCGGAACAGAAGCTTCGATTCAGATCATTCCCAGTTACGGATTGACGCGCAGTGAAGTTGAGCGCATGGAGCGCGAGAGTGTCGAACACGCCCGCGCGGACATGACGGTTCATCGCGTGATTGATCTCCGCGTCCACGCAGAGCTTGATCTCAAGTGGATCGGCGAAGCGCTCGAACGCGTGCGCACATTGCTCGAATCGAGTTACGTGAGCGAACTCGAGGCCGCGATGGAAGCGGTGCGCGCCGGTTGCAACGCGGCCGCGATCAATCCTCGCGCGGTGGATGCGGACGCGCTGCACCGCGCGAAAGAGGCGCTCGATCGCTTGTCGATGCATGTCCATGAAGTTGCGATCGCGCAGACGCTGCGGCGCTGAGCGACGGGTGCGGGCGCCGCAAGGTCCGTGGTAGCATTCGATTTATGAATCTCGACCGCACCACGACGGCGCTTCTGATCGGGTTGTTTGACCCTCGCAACGCCGCCGCATGGGAAGCATTCGATCGTCGCTATCGGCCTATTCTCGTGGGCTTTGTTCGCAATTGTGGCGTGCGCGAAAGCGAAGCGATGGAGATCGCGCAAGAGACCATCGTGCGCTTCGTCGAAGAATATCGCGATGGAAAATACGATCGCACCCGCGGCCGACTCGGCGCATGGTTGGTGACCATTGCGCGCTATCGCATGTTGGATGCGCGTCGACGCACGGGCACGGCACGCATCGAACGCGGCGAGAGCGGCATCGTAAATCTCGACGACGAGAAATCCGTCGATCAAGCCTACGACACACAGCGACGATTAGCGTTGTTGCAAGAAGCGCTCGAGGAATTGCGCACGCGATCGAAGACCGATCCTAAAACAGTCAGAGCATTTGAGATGTTGGTCTATCACGGACTTTCGACTGCGGCGGTGGCCAGTGAATTGGAAATGTCCGCGCACGATGTCTATCTCGCCAAGAGTCGTGTTGCCGCCAAGCTTCGCGAAATCGTCATTCGTCTCGAGAGCGAGTACGAAGAAACGCCCGGCGATTGGGATGCGAAGGGACCGCGTCCCTCCGCTGGAATCGACGCGTGAGTGGTGGACAAGGTGATCATCAACCTGACGAGACTCGCATCGAAGCAATGGCTTCATGCACCGGTGGAGGTGCTGGCTGCGGTTGGTGCAGTCGCGACGCGCTCGAACTCGCCGCGCTCGCAATCGTGGACAACGAAGTGCCAGTTCCTGAAGGGGTCAAGGAGCATGTGCAGCAGTGCCTAGTGTGTCGCGCCATCGTGGAGCGTCTGTGCGCCGACAACGCGTTTTTAGGCGAATTCAAAGTGTTCGGAGAGGTTCGCCCAGAGCACCAGGCGATTGACGCGACGATGCGTGCGAGCGACACGCGTCGCCTCATGAAGACAGACGACACGGCTGACGGCGGCGATGCAGGCACGCATGCGCAGCGAAGCGCGTCGGCACGTCTGAGCAATCCAGCGTCGCACGATTCATTCGAGCAAACTCTCGAGCAACCGATTCAGGGCTATCGCCTCGGCGCGGAGTTGCAGCGCGGCGGTCAAGGCGCGGTGTATCTCGCGGAGCAGTTGGCCACGCGGCGCACGTGCGCAGTGAAGATGTTGCTCTCGGGACGATTCGCCACCGAGCGACAACGGCAACGCTTCGAGCGCGAGATCGAAGTGGTCGCACGATTGCGCCATCGCTCGATTGTCACACTCTATGAAAGTGGCATTTCACGCGGGAATGAGCCGTGGTTTGCCATGGAGTATGTCGAGGGTGAGCGGCTCGACACTTTCATCGCGAACAACACGCTGACCACCCGTGCGATGATCGCGCTCTTTCATCAGATCGCCGATGCCGTCGCGTATGCGCATCGTCGCGGCGTGATTCATCGCGACCTCAAGCCGGGCAACATTCTCGTGGACAAGGATGGTGTCGCGCGCATTCTCGATTTCGGACTCGCGCGCAGCACGGAACAGAGCGAAGCGGGCGGCGCCGCGGACAACGCGTCGATCGCAGGCGAGTTCCTCGGCACGTTTGCCTACGCTGCGCCCGAGCAACTCGGCGGCGATCCGAGCGCCATTGATTCGCGCTGTGATCTGTACGCCCTCGGCGTGGTGTTTTACGAATGCCTCACGCAACGCCGGCCATTCGAAGGCGCGCGTTCGATCGCAGAGTTGGTCGCGCAAAAAACCACACACGCGCCACCGAGTCCCAGTCGTGTGCGCCGCGATGTTGATCGCAATGTTGATCGCGATGTTGATCGCAATGTTGATCGCAAGATCGACCACGACATCGACATCATCGTGCTTCGCTTGCTCGCGCCGGACCCCGCGCGTCGCTACGACACGGCCGATGCACTGGCCGAAGATCTCACGCGCTTTCTCGATGGGCGTCCCATCATCGCGCGCGCCGACAGCATCACCTATGTGTTGCGCAAGAATGTGCGCCGGCACTGGATCGCTTCGAGCGCCGCGTCTGCGCTGCTCTTCACCATCGTCGCCTCGGGAATCGCGTTGGCCTTTGCCTACGCACACGCTCAGCGCGAGCGCGTTCGCAGCGAGCGCACATTGCAAAGTTTTCGCGACGCGGTGGGCAGCGTGAACCCCGAAACCAGCCGTGGATCGGCCGATATTTCGGTAGATCAGTTTCTCGAATTGATCGAGCAGAACGCGGTGGAGGAGTTACGGACGGAGCCTCGTGTCCTCGCGGGCGTGCTCGACACCATTGGCTTGGTTCATCTCGGATTTGAGGATGTTCCGCTGGCGACTCGCGCGCTCGAACTGGCACTGCTCGAGCGCCGCGCACTCGCTTCAAGAGGCGAGGCCACCGCGGTGGAAGTCGCCGAGAGTTTGCACAGCATCGGTCGACTGCGCCTCCTCGAGCGTCGTACCGAGGACGCTGAGTTCGCCTATCGCGAGGCGCTGGCGATTCGTATTGCCGACCTCGGTGCCGACGATCGATTGACGTTGCTCACGGAGCGGCATCTTGCGAGTTGCTTGCGTCGCCAAGGAAAACTCGATGAAGCGCTCGCGCTGTTTGATGATGCGTGGAGCCGAGCGGAAAATCAGAGCGACGTCAGCGAGACGGAACTCGCGGCGATTCGCAACGGTCGTGCGTTCGTCTATCTCGCGCGCGGCGAAAGCACGCGCGCGCTCACCGAATTCGAAGCAGCACTGGCCACCATTGTGCCCATCCTCGCACACGACGACTATCGCATCGGACGCAGTTTGTACAACTGCGCGATGGTCGAAGAGACGCTCGCGCGCAGTCAAGCTGCGCTCGAACATGCCACCCAAGCGTTAGACATTCTGCGCAAACGCAAGGGTGGAGATGCGGCGACCGTCGTCGAAGTTGAGCGCATGGTCGCGCGACTTCGTCTTAGCGGCGGCGGCGGCTGATCAATCCTGCGAGCCCCAAGAGCGCGATCGCGCCAGGAGCAGGAACCCCGGTAATTCCCGACAAATGCAACAGATACTCGCCGGTCTGGCCATCGGAGTCCCAGCCTGCAAGTCCAAGGTTGTTCAATCCATCCGCGGGTCCGACGAGATTTCCCGCACCGAAAATGTTCGATCCAAACAACGACTCGCCGAACGCATTGGTGGGACGCGACGAGAAGCCACTAATGGCGATCGCGTAGTACCCCGCCTCAGTGAGACGAACGCCGGAATTGTCATTGGCAATTGGTCCCAGTCGCGCGCCGACAACTCCCGCCATCGCGATGTTGTTGCCCAGCATCGCAAACGCGTGCGCGGTGTCGCCGAAGCCTTCGACGCGAAACGCGTACAGCATGGGGTTGAACGTAGCGCTTCCACCATCGGCGGTGAGTGTGCTCACGCTGAAGCTCGTCGGCGATGCAACATAGATCACGTACATGTCTTGATAGTCGCCACCGAGAAGATTCGCAGTGAGACTTCCGCGCACCGTGTTGACCGTGCCCGCAGTGGTGATGACTTGCGCAGTGCTCGCGGTCGAGCCCGCGTCGCCGTGCGCTCCCTCATCCCAGTCGGGGCCGCAAAGCGCGACTGAACTCGTGGTAGCAAGCGCGATCAGGAACAGAGACGGAACAACAACAGCACTCACGACACAACGGTTGATAGACGGCTGGATAGACAGGTTGTTGGATTTCATGATGAAACTCGGTTTGAGGGCGGCTGAGGTTTGCCGCGAGGGACAGGGAACGAAGGGATCACAACTCGCGCAGGAGGGGGGCGCACTCTCAGTATGGCTCAGCTTTGGACAACTCCCAAGGCTTTCTCCGAGGATTTCATAGATGAATTTTGCGGAGCGCGTTCGCCCCATGATTTCGCCCCACGAATTCGCGGGAGGAAGATGGCAAGGATCGGCGGAGAATCTTCTATAGTGCGGGACTTGTCATTGCGTCTCGCACCCGCCGGCCGACTCTCGGTCCGGAAAGGACTGATTTCGCCCTCAATGTCACAGATTCACCCATCCGTGTCCGTTCCTGCCACGACCCCCGCGACTGCTTCGAGTGTGCCCGCCGCGGTCGTCACGACGACACTCGCAAGCACGCCTTCGCCTTCAACCATTGCCCGCGTCAAAGCAGGCATTGATCCATGGACGGTCGACGACGCGGCCGATGTCTACAACCTGCGCGGTTGGGGCAAAGGGTTTTTCGAAGTGGGCAAGAATGGGCACGTGATCGTGCGTCCGACGCGCATCGCTGGCCGCGAGGTCGATCTCTTTGAAGTGGTGCAAGGGTTGCGTGAACGAGGACTGCGCACTCCCGTGCTGCTGCACTTCAGCGATCTTCTTCATCAACGCTTGAAGGATCTCCACGAAGCGTTCGACAACGCGATCAAAGAGAACGGTTTCAAGGGCAGCTACAACGCGGTCTATCCCATCAAGGTGAATCAGCAGCGACGCATCGTGCATGAGATTCGTGAGTACGGCGAGCAGTATGGCTTTGGACTCGAAGTGGGATCGAAGCCTGAATTGCTCGCGGTGATGGGTCTCACCAGCGACTCGTCTGATCGATTGATCATCTGCAACGGGTTCAAAGAAGATCGCTACGTCGAGTTCGTCATGCTCGCAGCGAAGTTGGGGCGCAAGATCATTCCCGTGATCGAAAACCTCACGGAATTGCGGCTGATTCTCAAGTACGCCGACAAGTATCAGATCCGTCCCAAGATCGGTGTGCGCGTCAATCTCGCCACGCCAGGCGCGGGACGATGGCGTCATAGTTCGGGCGTCAAGGCGAAGTTTGGTCTGTCACTCACCGAAGTGATTGACGTGCTCGACATCTTGAAATCGCGCGGCATGGGTGATTGCCTGCAACTTCTCCATTGCCACATGGGCTCGCAGATTCACGACATTCGTCAAGTGACTTCCGGCATCAATGAGCTCGCGCGCATCTACACCGAGCTGGCCAAGATGGGCGCGGGCATGCGCTACCTCGATGTTGGTGGCGGACTCGGCGTCGATTACGACGGCAGCCAAACCAATTTCGAGTTCTCCACCAACTACACGTTGCAGGAGTACGCCGCCAATGTGGTCTACAAGATCATGTCGGTGTGCGACGAAGAAGGCGTCGCGCATCCCACCATCGTGACTGAATCTGGTCGCGCGATGGTGGCGCAGCAGAGCGTGCTGGTCTTCGATGTGCTGGGTGCAAATCGTCTCGATCGCTTCACCGTGCCTGCGTCGCTTGAGACCGTGAGCAAGGACGAAAACGGCGAAATTCCTCGGCCAATCGTGGACTTGTATGAGGCGTACAACGGCGTGACCGAACGACGTTTGCTCGAGTGCTATCACGACGCGCTGCAATCACGCGATGAGGCGATGAACCTCTTCTCCGTGGGCTACATGAGTCTGGAGCATCGCGCGCTGGCCGAGCGCATGTTCTGGGCGACCTGCGCGCGCGTGCGTGACAAGGCGAAGGAGATGAAGTCGATGCCTGAGGAACTCGAGGATCTCGAGATCTCCACCACCGACACCTACTTCTGCAATCTGTCGATCTTCCAGTCGCTGCCCGACATCTGGGCGATCAATCAACTCTTCCCCATCATGCCGATTCATCGCCTCGATGAACGGCCCACGCGCAAGGCGACGATCGCCGACATGACTTGCGACTCCGATGGCAAGATCGATCGCTTCGTCGACAACCACGATGTCAAGAAGTTCGTCGAACTGCACGACATCAAGGACGGCGATGAGTATTTCTTGGGCGCGTTCCTCGTTGGCGCATATCAAGAGACGCTCGGTGACTTGCACAATCTCTTTGGCGATACGCATGTTGCGCACATTCGTCTTGACGACAACGGCAATTGGTGGATCGACGAAATCGTCGAAGGCGACAGCGTGCGCGAAGTGTTGCAATACGTGCAATACGACGTGAATCGGCTGGGACAAGCGATTCGCCACGAGTGCGAACGCGCGGTGCGTGACAAGCACATGTCGGTCGCCGAGTCCAATGCGTTGGTGCGCGCGTACGAGTCAGGTCTCGCGGGATACACCTATCTTGAGACAGAGAACGGCGCGTCGATGTGAGTGCGCGCCGTGCTTCGCGCCGGCGTGGTTGAGATTTTCTTGATGTGTGATGTTCCGCTGCGCGACGCGCCGCCTGTTGTCCCATGCATTCGCGTCACTTCGCGTGCGCGCGAGACGCGAACGCGCTGCTAGAGTGCATTGATGGCTCTAACTCTTGTCGCGTCGTTCGCTGTGACACTCGCTGGTTTCTCGTTGCAAAATGCAACCCCGCCGCTCAATGCGCCCGTTGCCGATGAGAAGACCAAGTCCACCGCACCAGTCGTCGACAAATCAACGGCAGACAAGTCGGCGCAAGAGAAAGCCAAGAGCGATGTTCCCGCCACCGCCAAGCCGCTGGTGATTCCCAGCGACCAGGACGCGATCACAGCGGCCGTTGCCCAACTTCTCGCGCTGCAACAGAAGGGCCCAGGCGCGGACATCGCGCAAGAGTGGGCGTACGAGGGCGTGTATCGCGTTGGTGGCAAGATTCCCTACGGCTATCGCGTCGGAGGCACTTCGATTGTTTCGATGGCGTTGCTGGGTGCGCCGGATTTCGCCACAGACAGCGCGCGCAAAGATGCGGTGAGTCGCGCGATCGACTTTGTCGCGCAAGCGATCAACGAGCCGTTGCTCTCGCCGCAATACGACGGTGGCTATGACGTGCGTGGATGGGCGCACTGCTATGGATTGCACTTTCTCTTGCAAGCGAAGAGCGCCGCGGCGGTGAGTGAAGCGCAGAAGTCCGCGGTCGATGCGGCCATCGCCTTCTATCTCGATGCGTTGGTGAAGACGGAGATTCCGCAAATCGGCGGCTGGCAATACGCGCGTAGCGCAGGGATTGAAACTCCATGTGCGACCTCGCCGTTCATGACCGCGCCATGTTTGATGACGTTGCTTGAAGCGAAGGCCAGCGGACTCACCGTCTCCGACGAACTCATCGAGCGCACCGCCCGCGCACTCGAACTCACACGCGGCGCCAGCGGATTCGTTGCCTACAACGCATCGCGACCTGCCCGTGATGATACGGGTCAGATTCCTGGCGCCATCGGACGCATGTGTGCAGTTGAAGTTGCGCTGCACGCCGCAGGCAAAGGCGATGAAGCACGCGCGCGCAAGGCAGTGACGAGCTTCTTCGAGTTCTGGCCTGAGCTTGAGAAGCGACGCAAGAAGAGCGGCACGCATCTCGCGCCGTATGGAGTTGCGCCGTATTACTTTTTCTACGCATTCACCTACGCCGCCGCCGCGATTGAGATTCTTCCGCCCGCTGAGCGCGACGTGCATCGCGCGAAGTTTCGCGAACTGTTGTTCACCGTGCGCGATCAAGATGGCACGTGGAATGATCGCGTCTTCGCCAAGAGCGCGGCCTATGGAACGGCGATGAGTGTGCTCGCGTTGCTTGAAGCACACTCGTCACCGAGTGCCGCTGCAGCAAAGTGAGTGCACGCGGCGCGTCACTCACGCGATGCGCGGTGAACCCTCGAAGTTGCAATTCTCTCGCAGCAAGTCGAGCGCGATGCCGCCTTTCAAATCGCGCACGTCTGCATTTTTATCGCTGCTGAGCCGCTGAATTCGTGGATGGGGCGTGCTCCCCGCTTGACAGGAAACAGTGCGCAACACCCTAAGTCTCGCGGCGCGCAGACCGATTTGAGGGCGTCGATCCGAGTGTGAATGGCGCGAGAACGGCTCTCGCAGTCATCACCGCATAGGGAGGTTCCATGGACGCGCAATCAATTACAGCTTTCGTCGCGAGCACGCATCAGGTCTTCTCGACCATGCTCTCGCTCACCGTGACTGCGGGCAAACCGTATTCCTGTAGCACCGTTCCTCTCTTTGAAAGCGAGGTGAGCGGCATCATCGGCATGTCTGGTGACGTGCAAGGAATGGTGGTGCTTTCGTTTCCCACCGCGACTGCGTGCAATGTCATTCGCGCGTTCACGGGTGCCGACATGGATCCATCCTCACCCGACTTTGCCGATGCGGTAGGCGAGCTGGTGAACATGATCTCTGGTGCCGCGAAGGCAAAGTTTGAGTGCACCAATGTTTCGATTTCTTGCCCATCGGTCGTGCTCGGTCGAGGTCACCGAGTGGCGCAGCCGAGTGATGCCACATGCATCACCATTCCCTTCGCGTGTTCCGCCGGACAGTTCTCGGTTGAAGTCGCGATGAAGCTCGCGAAGTCTGCTGCTGTTCCCACATCAACATCTGCTGCGAAAGCCGCGTAAACCGAGGACCCACCAATGAAAGTCATGCTTGTCGACGATTCGAAAACCATGCGTTCCATCCAGCGCAACATTCTGATTCAACTTGGATACAAAGAAATTGAGGAAGCCTGCGACGGTCAGGATGCGCTCTCTAAGGTGAGCGCGTTTGCGCCCGAGCTTCTGCTGGTTGACTGGAACATGCCCAACATGGACGGCGTCACATTTGTCCGAAACTACCGCGCATTGGGCGGAAAAAGCCCAGTGATCATGGTGACGACCGAGAGCGAAAAGTCGCGCGTGGTCGAAGCCATCAAAGCCGGCGTCAACAACTATGTGGTCAAACCGTTCACGCCCGATGTGCTCTCACAGCGCATCAACGAGACGTTGTCGCGCACAAAAGCTGCGTAACGTCGCGCGCGAAAGCGGCGTAACGTCGCGCGCCAAAGCGGCGTGACCGCCACACGAATTTGTGTGCGTGTCGCGCGGACAGCAGCGCACACATTGAATCAATCGAAGGGGAACCAATGTCCGAACCCATCATCGAACGACTTCCGATTGTGCGAATCGTTGACGATGGACGTCGGGCCATCATGGAACTTCCGTTTGAAGCGGCTCCTGAGCTCGGAACTGAGGCTGCGCTCATGAGTCTGGCAAGAGAACGGGGAGTCGTCGTTGATCGCGCGGTCAACGAGGCGATTCGCTTGCTCGCGGCGCGGCACACATCCCGCGCCGCGGGCGACGAAGGTGTGGTCGAAGCCGTGATCGCCAGTGCGCAGCCGGCCGTCGATGGCAGCGATGCGCGCGTCGACTGGATGCCCGAGTTTCGCGCGTGCGCACGGGCAGCGTGCGAAAGTGATGATTCGGGTGCGCAGGAGAATCGGGACAGCGCGACACCGGTGGATCACTACAACAGAATCAAGCGCGTCAAAATTATCGCGGGAACGGTGCTCGGAGTGCTCGTGCCTCCCGATGGTGGTTGTGATGGCCAAGACGTGTGCGGGCGATCCATCGCCGCGCGCCGCGGGCGCAAGTTGGCGCTGCAGCCAGATGGAAGCGTGCAAGTGGAAGCGGATGGTTCGATTCGCGCGCTCAAAGACGGCGTGTTTTCGCTGGCGCGGCTGAAGATTGCGGTGCTCGATGAACTCGAAGTCAAAGGCTGTGTCGATTATTCGACGGGCAACATCGACTTCGTCGGCACCGTCAAAGTGAGCGATGGTGTGCGCGACAATTTCACTGTGCGTGCCACCGGCGATGTGCTGGTGCGCGGTTTGGTGGAATCTGCAGACCTCATCGTCGGAGGCGATTGCGTATGTGAACGCGGCGTCGCGGGGCGCAGCAAGGGACATCTCATCGTCGATGGCAGCTTGACCGCCGCGCATGTCAACGGTGTGCGCGGACGCATTCGCGCGGACATGAACATCGACCGCGAAATCGTGGGTTGTGACTTTGTCGTGGGCGGCAATGTGTGCGTGACGCGTGGATCCATCGTCGGTGGTTCGCTGGTCGTCGGCGGCAAACTCAAAGCAGTTTCAATTGGCACTGAAGGCGGCGTCACCACCACCATTCGCGCGGGATTGCGCCCGATTGAGTTAGGCCAAGCTGCGCGTCTCGCGGCGTTGATCACCACGCTCGCGAAGGAGTCGGCGCCGCTCATTGAACGCGAAGAAGAGATCGGGCTTCTGGGCGATCGCGCTTCGGCTGCGGACAAAGAACGCGTGACCGAACTCGCGTACGAAATCGCAGAAGTTCAACGACGATTGCAATTGTTGGCCCAGCATCGAGCGCGACTGCTTCTCGAAGCAGGAACGCAACGCGTGCTGCGCATCGAAGTCGATCGCGTGATTTATGCGGGAACCGTTCTCGCTGTGGGTAATCAAATTGCGCGCTTCAACGACTCGGTGAAGGGGCCCTTGCTGATCAGTTGGGATGAGAATCGCAAACTGCAATTGCGCGTGGGAACTGGGCGCGTGCAAGACCTCAGCGAAGTCGCGTCGGTGCGCGAGGTCGCTGCCTAACGGCCGAGCGCGATTGATTCGTTCTTAGACCATCAACTCAATCGCCACTGGAATGGCCAACGAAACCGCGCGCGCGTGGTGGTTACTATTTCGCGCTATGCGCATCGGAGTCATCATCGCCGCAGCGGGACGCAGCACTCGATTTGGTGAGGGCGACAAGCTCTCGCAGGATCTCGGTGGACGCGCAGTGCTGCTGCGCAGCGTCGAAGCGTTTACCAAACGCGACGAGGTCGTGGCCATCGTGGTTGCGGCGCCACCGGATGATCTCGAAGGATTTCGCCAGCGCTTCGGCGCGTCGCTGGGATTCAACGGCGCGCGCATCGTTGAAGGCGGACGCATCGAGCGATGGGAATCGATTCAGCGCGCGTTGGCCGAGCTTCCTGCAGACATCACTCATGTTGCGGTGCACGATGGCGCGCGTCCTTGCGTGGGCAACGAGTTGCTCGATCGCGTTTTCGCGGCGGCGTGTGTGGCGAGCGCGGTGGTGCCAGGAGTTCCGGTGCGCGACACGCTCAAGCGCGTGAGTGACGCGTCCTTCAGCGCCACCGAAGATGACGCCGTGGCGGACCTCATCTTGGGCGATCTGGGAAAGGCATCGACGACGGGGCGACGCGTGACTGAAACGGTCTCGCGCGAAAATCTTGTCGCCGTGCAAACTCCGCAAGTCTTCGACGCAGCGCTCTTGCGCAAGGCCTACGCGTCGGTGAATTTGCTGGGAACAACGGATGACGCGAGCGTTATGGAACGCTTCGGCGAAACGGTGTTGGTCGTCGAAGGTGATCCGCGCAACATCAAGATCACTTCAACCGACGACCTCGCACTCGCGCGCGCGATCTTGAGCATCGCGCCGCCGGCCGATCGCGCGGCGCATCTGCGGTTCTAGCGCGTCGCGCTCTAATCAAGCGTCGCGCAGCAGTGCATCAAGCACCAGAGCGAGATCGAACGCATCGATGCGTCCGTCGCGGGTGATGTCGCCGTGCACCATGTCATCATTGATCCACGCTTCCATGAAGCGCGAGAAGTCTTGCTCGGTGATCGCGCCGTCGCAATCGACATCGCCGCAAAGCATGGCGCATGCCGCTGATTGCGTGAAGGCATCATCAATCGGATCAGGAACGACCAGCAACGCCGCGAGTTGTTGCGCCGCGAGAGTCGAGTCCGCATCTGCTTGATCGAACAACGCTGCAATCGACGCGTCGATGCGCGCGTGAATCAACTCGCAAGAGAGCGCGTAGTTCTCGAGATCGATGTCGAGTGCGTCATCAACGGAGTCATCAACCGAGTCATCCGTCGATGCATCATCGTGCTCGGCATCTCCATCAACTGGCGCGCCGTGGCCCTCGCCATCTGATGGATCATTCGGTTTGCCGTTGGCGCCTTCGCTCGGATCATCCGATGGAGGAATCGGCATTCCGCCCGCAAGCGCAGTGGCGCGGAAGCCAGTGTCGGCCATGCTCTGCGCGGTCGCGCCGAGCGCATGCAGCGCTTGCACGGTGTACGAACCAATCACATCTACCGCAATCGTGCTGTCGTTGAAGGCCAACGCTGAACTCGCCACAGTCGCGATGACAACGGGCGGGAGTTCGCCGATTTGTCGCGTGACTTTGTACGAGGTCGCCGCGGCAACGCTCGACCACGTGATGCGCACCTTGTTGGTGTACAGGCCATCGCTGGCGAGGACATTCATCGGAGCGGCGACATTGCGCCAACCGACACTGGCCACGCTTGAGGTACTCGCGCCGAGTGCGCACGTTGACTTCACTGTGTAGTTGGCGTTGGTCAACGTCGCGACAGTGGTGTCGTTAAATGACGTGGTGCCCGCGTCAACGATGGTGCCTATTAGCGTCGCCGCTGCGGCACCGATTTGTCGAAACACTTTGTATCCCGCAGCACTATCTGCGGCACTCCACGAAATGGTGACGCGATCGCTGTACGTGCCCGCGCTCGCAGCGACTGCCGCAGGAACCGCAGGCGTGCGCCAACCAGAATCGCCGACGGTACGCGTGCTCTCACCAGGAACGGTCGTCGCGGCGACGGTGTAGATGTATGCAACGGCGCGCGGAACCGTGGTGTCACTGAACGTCGCAATCGTCGCGCCACTCACCGTCCCAATGGCGACTGCGGGGTCGCTTCCGAGCGCGCGATAAATCTTGTAACCCGTGGCGCCCGCAGAGGCGACCCACGTCACGACGACCTTGTTGGCAAACGTGCCATCACCTGCGAGCACCGTTGTCGGTGCGGCAGCGTTGCGCCAACCAGTTTCGCCGACACTCAGCGCGGTGGAACCAAGCGCGTGCACCGCGCGCACTTGATAGAGATACGAGATGCCGATGATTGCGGTGGTGTCGTTGAACACTTCAGTTGCACCGTCAGTGACGGTGGCGATTTGCGTAGGAGTTCCGCCCGAAGCCAATGAACGCCACACGGTGTAGCCCGTTGCTTGCGCGAGGGCTCCCCATGTCACACGCACTTTGTTGGAGTACTCGCCGTCGCTCGCCGCAGTGATGGTCGGCGCATCAATGTTGCGCCAACCAATCGACGCGGTGCTGGAGTTGGTCATTCCCGTCGCAACGTCATGCAGACCAACGATGGTGTAGCTGTAGTTGGTCAACGCCACTGCGGAACTGTCGACGTAGGAGCCGACTGCACCGAGCGTCGCGAGAGTCTCGATGGGATTCGCACCTTGCTGGCGTTTGACGATGTAACCCGTGAGCGCCGCTTGCGTCGTCCACTGCACCGTGACATCAGTCGTGCTTGTTCCTGCGGTAGCGAGCACATTTTTGGGCGCCGGCGCGTTGCGCCAACCAGTGGCGATGCTGCTCGACGGACTATCGCCCGCAAGGGTCATGGTCTTGACGGTGTACGAATAGATCACCAGCGCCGTCGCTGTGAGATCGCTGAACGCCGCGGTCGTTCCACCACTCACTGTCGTGAGCAATGTCGCAGAGCCGCCTTCAACGGCGCGATGAATCTTGTATCCCGTCGCACCCGATGCCGGCGTCCAGTCGATGCGAACTTTGTTTGCCACCGTGCCTTGCGTGGCCGTGACTCCGCTCGGTGCCGCGGGCGCGCGCGCACCAGTGTCGGTCGCAGAAAGTACTGTCGAACCGAGCGCGGTCACAGCCTTCACGCCGTAGGTGTAAACCGTTCCCGCGACGGCGGAGGTGTCGTCGTAGGTGACGGTCGCACTGCCACTCACTGAACCGATGAGGGTTGGTGCAGCCGTGCCGATGCCGCGCCACACGCTGTATCCAACTGCGTTGGTGACCGCGGTCCATGACACGAGCACTTTGTCGGAGTACGTTGAATCGGATGCGGTCACGCCCGTCGGCGTTTCGACGTTACGCCAACCTGCATCGCTCGCTTCGAAGCCATCGCCATTGGCGTTGACCGTGCGCACAAAATAGGTGTAGTCGGTGAGCGCAAGTGCAGTGGTGTCATCGTGTGCAACGGTGCCCGCGGGCAACTGCGCGAGCTGCACCAGATCGCCGCCAGCGGCCTGACGCAGTACTTTGTAGCCCACAGCGTTTTGTGCAGCGCCCCAGGTCACGCGCACTTTGTTGGCGAGCGTTCCATCAGTCGCAGCGACATTCGCGGGAGCCGTGTCGACAACACCACTTTCAACGCGCAGCGTGTCGAGCCATGCATTGCTTCCCGAGAGTGCTGCGGGAGTCTTGGCAAATCCGCCGAGCGAGAGCGCAACCGGATAGTGCTGCCCTTGCGTGAGGTTGGTGATGAACAACGCCTCGGGATCGCCGAAACCAATCGCGCTGAAATACAGCGTGTCCGTGGTCCTGCTGTAGCTGAGAAAAATCGTTGCGGTGTAGGTGAGGTCAAGAACCCACGCGCCGCCGATGCTGTTGTAAAAGAAAAACGGCTCATCGGGAAACGCGTAGAGCCGTGGCCAGAGGTTTACGCTGGAAAGCGCGGTGTATCGCTTGGCGTCGATCGTGCGATCGTTCACCGTTGCCGAAGCGCGCAGCGCGCCCACAGAAATCACCGCGCCGCCCACAGGAAATCCTGCAGCAGTGGGCGGGGTGCCCGACTGTGAGAGCCCGATCGCGATGCCGTGGGTGGAACCGAGCGTGGTTCCCACCGAGTTGGGTTCGCTGTTCACTTGCACGCGCATGAAGAAATCGTTGGTGGTTCGAATCGACCAACCCTTCGCGTAGTAGCCCGCGAAGGATTCGTTGGTGAGCGACGCCGACGCCGTCGCGGAGAACTCGAGTCGTCCACCGTTCTCCTTGATCGAGATGCTCGGTGCCGCCGAAACTTTTTGCCAATAGGCTCCGACAGCGCCGTCGCCGAAGTCGTCAGAGAAGACTTGCGCGTTCGTGAGGCTCGTCATGTTTAGTGACATGAGCGCTACGACGATTGTCGCGACAAACCTTGCGCATAGCGGCGCGACGAGCTTCGTCATGCGCGTCGTGTTGCTGCTGAGTGCTGAAATCATGGAGTGCGCGTCGTTCATACGGAGCATGAACGCACTGTACAAGCATGAGTTCGTTTGCAAGCAGATTCGTCGCGTGCTCAACGCGTGCGCAGCGCGCGAGCGTCGCGTGTCAGCGTCGCGTGTGCTTGCCTTCGATGGTGAGGTCGACGCGTTTGGGGCGCTTCGCAGCGTGCGCACTCTCACCACTAGGGCAGCCTGGACAGTTGGTTTTTTTCTTGCGTTGCGCGGGCAAAAAAGGGCGAATCACGGCGAACACGGCCGCAGCCGCGATCGTCGTCGTGAGCCAAAACTGCCACTCATTCAGCGGCAACGCGGCGAGTTGCCACGTGAAGACGCCCGTGAAGTCGCTCGTGATGAGGCGCGCGTTGTTCATCACAACGCACCTGCGCTCTGAATCGCAATGTCCGTACTTGCGCTCACGAGTTCATACGTCGCCCACGCCAACGCATAGGCGACGAGTGACATCCATCCGAACTGCAGCGCAGCCCATTTCCACGACCCCGTTTCGCGACGAGTCACGGCGAGGGTGGGCAAGCATTGCATCGCGAGTACATAAAACACGAGCAACGATGCGCTGGTGGGCGCGTCGAAAAGTTTGCTGCCATCGGCGCGCGTGGCGAGTGCGAGATCGTCGGCGACTTTTCGATCGTCGTCGGAATCTCCGCTGCCCACGAGCACTGTCATCGTGCTGCGAAAAACTTCGCGCGCGAGAAAACTCGTCATCACCGCGACGGTCAAGCGATCATCAAGCCCCAGCGGCGCGAACACTGGTTGCACCGCAGCGCCGATGATTCCCGCGAATGAGTTCTGTTGTTGATGACGCGCGGTGAGAACTTCTGCTTGCGCGTCGAGGCTTTCCGCTTCGTCCGTGTACGCGGTCTTCGCGACGTCGTCGATTGCGAGTTCGCTCAACTGCGTGAGCTCAACCGCGCGCGTGCTCAGCGCGACTGCTTCGACGGGCGCGTCGCTCTTGGGATACGCAGAAATCCACCACATCACGATGCAGATCGAGAGAATCACCGTGCCCGCGCTCTTGAGAAACACCATCGCGCGGTCGTACGTCAGAAGCAGTGCGCCGCGCAAATCAGGGACGCGGTAGGGCGGCAGCTCGAGCACCATCGGTCGGCTCTTTCCACGCAAAATCGTGTGGCGGAAAATTGCCGCAGTGACCAGCGCCGCGATCGCGCCGAGCGCGTAACAACCAGCGAAGGCAAGTCCCGCGAGGAAGCCCGATGCGGGAAAGAGAATCGTGACCAGCAGCACATAGACGCCAACACGCGCGCTGCAACTCATGAATGGCGCGACGAGAATGGTGGCGAGACGATCATTGCGATCAGGAATCAAACGCGCGCTCATGATCCCCGGCAGTGCGCACGCGTGACTCGAGAGCAGCGGAACAAACGCGGTGCCGGGCAAACCGAAGCGACACATGATGCGATCCATGACAAACGCGGCGCGCGCGAGATATCCCGTGTCTTCGAGCAGTGCGAGCAAGAAAAACAGCAGGCAAATCTGCGGGAGAAAAATCACGGTGCCCGAGACTCCGCCGATGACTCCATCGACGAGCATGTCGGTGAGGTCACCCGCCGGAAGCGTGCTGCTCACCAACGATCCCAGCGACGCGCACAGACTCTCGATGAGATTCATGGGAAGTTCGGCGAGTGTGTAAATCGTGGCGAACAACATGGCCATCGCGAGCACGAACACAATGCTGCCCATCACCGGATGAGTGAACGCCGCGTCGAGTCGATCAGTGAGTCGATCGGTTGCGGAACCCACCGTGCGCGGACCGCCGATGATGCCACTGATGGTGTCGTCGATCCAAGTGGGTGCGAGACTCGCCGCGAGAAACTGTGGCGATGCTTCACGCGCGGCGGCGATGCCTGCGACGAGCGGACCGATGCCCGTTCCACTGCGACCATTTGCTTCGATGCACGGAACGCCAAGCGAAACCGCGAGGTGCGTGGCATCGAGCGAAAGTCCGCGCGCACGCGCTAAGTCCGTCATGGTGATCGCCACCGCGAGTGGTCGTCCCGTTGCAGCGATCGAGCGAAACAATCGCAGACCGCGCGCGAGGTTGGTCGCGTCAATCACCACCAGTAGTGCATCCGGCGTGCAACCCGCGAGTTTGCCCGCGAGACAATCGCGACACAACTTTGACTCGGGAAGTTCGAGGTCGATCGCATACACGCCAGGAAGATCGACGAACTCGAGTTCATCATCGCCGATGGTGCAACGGCCAACGCGAGCGTCCACAGTGGAGCCAGGAAAGTTCGCAGTCTTCGCGCGCACTCCGCACAGCCGATTGAACAGCGAAGTTTTTCCGACGTTGGGATTTCCCACCATCGCCACGCGAGACGCGGAAGAAGAAACGATCGGCGCGACAGTTGTCATTGGAGCGTCAGACATATCGCGATGATTGGGTTCTTCAAGCGTCGCACATCGATGTGCGTCTCTGCATCAACGCTGTTCATGCGAGCGGCGGCTGTGGTGACGGAGTCGAGGTGGTGGATGGAACAGCCGTGCTCGACTCTGCTGCGCATCGCTCCGTCGAGGGACAGTTGCATGGGCGCGTCATGATGCGGCGCGCAAGATCCGGTGACAGTCCCAATCGCATCGCATCAACTTGAATGATGCATGGTCCGCCCGCGCCCGCGCGGCACACCGTGAATTCGCACAGCTCGTCGAGACCCATCGCGCGCAAAACTTCGCGATCCTGATCACTGAGTTGGTTGTCCGAGATTGCGCCCGCTCGAGTGGCCGCCGCATCCCACTCGACGCGCGCACGATCGCCGCGTTTCAGTTGCGTCAAAGGCAACCGCAGCGGCTGCTGAGGAAGGTTCGGGCGAGGCGTCATCGGTTAGATCTTATTGCGACTCAGTCGCAGCGGCAAGCGCAGGGCAACTTGGGACAGGCACATTGAGCGATTTGTGACAGGCACATCCGGCAGTTCGGTGGGTCGATTTGCGAGAGGGTTCGGCCGACTTGGGACAGGCACAATTCCAACCGCGGCGAGGAACGATGTGCCAGGCACTTTCGAGGCACAGGGCAACTTGGGACAGGCACAATTCCAACC
>QWPW01000035.1 GCA_003671025.1 Planctomycetota bacterium | reverse complement strand
AAGCCCGTCGGCGGCAAGGCAGCGAACGGGCTCGGCTTGCACGATATGAGCGGCAATGTGTATGAGTGGTGCAGCGACTGGTATGGAAGCACCTACTACGCATCGAGCCCGTTGACGAATCCGACGGGACCGGCGACTGGGACGTTCCGCGTGCTTCGCGGCGGCTCGTGGAGCTTCGACGCGCTCAGCGTGCGTTCCTCCTACCGCGCGAGCGGCACGCCGGGCTACACGACCAGCGGCCTCGGGTTCCGTGTCGCGAGGGCCCCCTCATAATTCCCTTTATTCTTTTTCCTCTTTCCTTTACCTTTCTGGTCTAACGCCTCCTCGGCTCAGTGACATCGAAACTCGGCGCCCCCGATGACGGCTCCAAACGTCCCCAACCCCTCGCAGCACATCGTGTCCTTTCCCGCCGGCGCCGCGTAGTTTGAGCGCTCGCGGCTGCGGCCGATCGATTTGATGCTTGGCTGGCGAGCGACATCCTGCGCTCGTCATCCCCAAGGTCGGAAAGTTTCCAAAGACTGTGCGCTTTAGTCCGTGGTGCGCGCCTCGAAAGCGCGCACTTCGATGTCCTCGAAGAACTCATCCGCGCGCAGTACGCGCGGCACTGGACTTCCCCGGCATCCGCGGTTGCAAACCGTCACGGACTCGCGACGACGATCGTGCTTCCACTGTCTTGATCGCGCTCTCCGCACACGCAGGCCACCACCACTTCGGCGATTGCTTCCGGTGGCAGCGCGCGCGCGGCGGGCACCATTGACTCGGGAAAGTTTCGGCGCAGCTGCGCAGTCTCGACGCAGCCAGGATTGATCGCGAAGCCGTGCACGCCGATGGATTGACCCTCGGCGCGAATTGAGCGCGCGAAACTGTCGACGGCGGATTTGCTTGCGGCGTAGGCGAAGAATCCCGTGAAGGGGTCGCTGGTGCCGAGCGTCGAGATCAGTGCGATGCGGCCGGACTGTTGCTTGATGAGCTGCGGCCACACGCGCGTGATTAGATACGCGCTGCCAAACGTGTTGGTGAAAAACGTCTCGTCAAGAATGGCTTGCGTGGTCGCTTCGATCGGCGCGCGTGGAGCAACTCCTGCGGCGAGCACCAACGAATCCACGCGACCGAACTTCGCGATGGTCTCGTCGATGACGGCGTACGCGCTTTCGCAGTGACTGACGTCGGCGGCGATCACTTCATGCGCTGCGTGCGTTGCCAACGTTGCGCGCACGGCGTGCAGCGCGTGTGCGCGACGACCGACCAACACGATGGAATGTCCGCGTGCGGCCAGCATGCGTGCGCACGCGGCGCCGATTCCGCTGCCAGCGCCGGTGATGATCGAGACGGGGTGATTCATAGTCATCCATCAGTTGCGCACACGTGCGTCAACTCAGCAGTCGACCGATGTCGTTGTAAAACGTGAGCAAGAACAAGCACGCGACAAACGCGATGCCCGCGATCGCCGCGCCGTTCTGGAACGCAATCGATGGCGGTCTTCCCACGATTTTTTCGTAGATGAGAAACGCGAACAGTCCGCCGTCGGCGATGGGAATTGGCAGCGCGTTGACCACTGCGAGATTCACGCTGATCAGCGCGAGAAAGAACACGATGTACATCAAGCCTTCATCCGCGACTTGCGTTCCGGTGTGGAGAATTCCCACGGGGCCTTGCAGTTGTTCGACGCCGATGGAGCCGCGACCAATGCGATCGAGGGTGAGAAAGAATTGCTCGATCATCACCGAAGTCTGGCGAAATCCCATCGCGACTGCTTCGAGCGGATTGCCGTGCGCGGTGAGCACGGTGAACTCGGGATCGAAGTACGCGGAAGGGATGGGGAACTCGTAGTCGAGTTCGCGCAGCGATGCGAGATCGGCCGCGGTGAGGGTCATCGTCGACTCGGTGACCGTTGCGTTTGGCGAAGGATCACGCAGGCCGATGCGCAGCGAAAGCGGGGTGCTCTCATCGGTGGCTGTGGCGCGCTCGATCAGGCGCAGACGCAACGCGCGGAAATCGGCGAGCGGTTCGCCGTCGAGCGAAACGAATTCGCCCAGTGGAATGATGGCGAGCGATTTCGCGGGAGTGTCGCGCGCGCTCTCGCCTGTGCTCACTCGCTCAACAGCGCGCGCCATCTTGCGCAAGTCCCACGCAGGTTCGAGAAACACACCGACGCGACCTTCTTTGTCGGTGCGCACTTCGACGGCGGTCTCCACGCCGTCGCGCAAGACCAACGCAGGAATCGCCGCATTTGGCGTGCTGCGCAGTGATTTCATCAACTCCGACACGCGCGGTCCTTCGAGCGAACCGATGCGCAGAAACACATCGCCTTTGTGCAGCGATTCGTGGTTGAGACTTTCCGCGACGACTTCGCGCACGCGTGCGAGTGGCGCGAGGCCGACGAGTCCTGCATCGAACCCTGGCACAACTGCGCCTTGAACTGCGCCGAGCGCACTCGCGGGCTTGAGTGTTTCAAACTCTGGTTCGAGATCAAGCGGGACCGTGGTGATTGCGTTGCTTGCGGGATCACTCCACGTCAGCGCAAGCGGCTCGCCCTTTGAAGCGTGCGCCGCGGCGGTGAGTTGCGCGTAGTTGCTCACGGGTTTCGCGTCGACACTGTCGATGCGCCAACCTGGTTGCACGCCAGCCGCGACGAGCGTGGGAAACACCTCGAGCATCGTGCGCACCGAATCAAGCGATGAACGCACATCGGTGAGCATGGTGACGCGCGAGGAATCGACGCCGATGGAAAGCAGTCCCGAAATCGGTTCAACAATCGGCGTGACGCTGTAGCCCATGCGCGCGCCGTCGCGTTCGATTTCAAACGCGAGCGCGGTGTCAGGCTTGGCCATCGCCGCAGAGAGACGCACATCGATAAACGTGCGCGCGGGTTCGCCATCAATCGCAATCACGGTGTCGCCCGCGCGCAGACCCACGCCGTTTTTCGGATCCACTGGCGTGGCGTTGAACGCAGGACTTCCAATCTGCACCGCACCAATGCGCGGCGCAGGAAAGCGCACGCCGACGAGAAACGCAATCAGGAAGAGGACGATTGCCAGCACGAGATTCGCAGTGATTCCCGCAAGAATCACCACCGCGCGCTTGCCCAGCGGCGCGCGATTGAAACTGCGCGCGTCACTGCTCACCGCGCCAGGATTGCCATCCTCTTGGCCGAGCATGCGCACGTATCCGCCCAAAGGAAGCGCGCGCAACGAGTACTCGGTCTCGCCAATGCGGAGGTTGTCGAGATCCTTGTCGCTCATCTCGATGGGACGCTTGCCGTACTTGCGCACGATGACCGCGTCGGCAGATCCGAAGCAGAGCCCCGCGCCTTTGCGATAGCTCCCAAGACACGGGCCCATGCCGATGGCGAATCCGTCCGCGCGAATTCCTGCCCATTTTGCAGCCAAAAAATGGCCGAGCTCATGGATGAAGATGAGAAAGCCGAAGCCGGCGAGGACGAGAAAAAATCCAGTGAGTGCGCTCAAGTGTTCACCTCGCCCGAAACGTATGCATGGACAAATTCTTGCGCGCGAACGCGTGCGAGCGCGTCGGCGGCAAAGACATCTTCAAGTGTGTCAACCGAAGTCACCGCCACCGCGTCGAGTGTGCGCGCGACGGTCGATGCGATTTCAAGAAACCCAATGCGGCCGTCGAGAAACGCGCGCACCGCGATTTCGTTGGCGGCGTTGAACACCGCGCCCGCGCTGCCGCCGGTTTCAATCACGGTGTGCGCGAGTGTGATCGCAGGGAATCGTTCTTGATCGATGGGCGCGAAATCGAGTGTGCGCAACGCGGCGAAATCGAGTTTGCGCGAAGGTCCATCGAAGCGTTGCGGATCACACATCGCTTGTTGAATCGGCGTGCGCATGTCGGGTGGTGAAAGCTGCGCGAGCACTGAACCGTCGAGATATTCGACGAAGCCATGCACGATCGATTGCGGATGAACGATCGCGTCGATGCGCGAGGATTCGAGCCCAAACAGCCAATGCGCTTCGATGAGCTCGAGCGCTTTGTTCATGAGCGACGCGCTGTCGATGGTGACTTTCGGTCCCATCTTCCACGTGGGATGGGTCAACGCATCTTTGATCGTCGCACGCGCCATCTCGTCGAGTGACTTGGTGCGAAACGGTCCGCCCGATGCGGTGAGCACGACCTTGCGCACTTCATCCATCGAGGTCGACGCTTTGAGGCATTGGAAGAGCGCGTTGTGTTCGCTGTCCACGGGAATGATGCGCACGCGCGCGCGCTCTGCGGCGGGCATCACGATCGCGCCCGCGGCGACCAAGGCTTCTTTGTTCGCGAGCGCGATGTCGCAGCCGATGTTGATCGCGACCAGCACGGGCTCGATGCCCGACGCGCCCACCATCGCCGCGAGCACGAGATCGCCGCGACGCGCATGTTTGGTGAGCATCTCGCACACCGCGTGCTCGCCGCGAAACACTTCGCAGTTCGCCGAAGTTTGCAGAGGCGCGTCGCTGTTCACTAACGCGATTGCGCGCGGCGCGAACTCACGCGCTTGTTGCTCGAGGCTCGATGCGTTCTGTCCCGCACCAAGCCCGACCAATTCGAATCGCGTCTCACCGCGCCGCGCGAAATCGCGCATCACATCAAGCGCGCTGGTTCCGATCGAACCAGTTGATCCGAGGATAAAGACGCGCCGCGGCGTAGCGTCAGACAGCAGCGGGGCCGGTGTCACTCGTCACCACCGCCACCCTTGGGCATTTCGCCAGGGGACAGTTTTCGCACGCGTCCGCCGTAGAGCGAGCGCGGCTTGGGAGGCTTGACGGCTTCAGGGGCCGGAGTCGGCGGTGCAACTGGCGCGGGAGTTGCAGCTGGTGCGCGCGAGGTTTCGCTCGACGCGTTGTTGTTGCCGCCGCTGCGACCACCACCGCCACCGCCGCCACCGCCGCCACCGCGTCCACCGCGTCCACCATCGCGTCCACCGCGAGAGTTGTCGCGACCATCGCCGCTCTTGGCGCTGTTCGATTCGCCGCGATTGTCTTGGCTCGCGCCAGCTTGGTTGCCGACGCGTCCGCCATCTTGACGATTGCCACCGCCGCGATTGCCGCCACCTTGGTTGTTGCCGCCACGGTTGTCACCGCCGCGATTGCCGCCACCTTGGCTGTTGCCACCGCGATTGTTTCCACCACGGTTGTCACCACCGCGATTGTCACCACCGCGATTGTTTCCACCACGATTGTCACCACCGCGATTGCCGCCGCCGTTGTTCCCGCCGTTTCCGCGGTCTTGCTGCGGACGATCCTGTTGCGCGACATCGCCGCCGTCGCTGTTGCCTACTTGCGCCGCGGGGGCGTTGGTTCCAGCGGACTCGCCACCGCGCGCACCAGCGCCGCGACCGCGTCCACCGCGACCTCGTCGACGACGCGGTCCACGCGATTCGCCGCCGTCTGCGTTGCCGTTCTCATCGCCAGTGCCGTCACTCGCGGGCGCATTCTCGTCGCCTGCATTGGCTTCATGAGACTGCTCGTCACTCGACGCGGATGCGCCGTCCGTTGCCGCACCCGCGGATTCGTCGCTCGACTCGCCATCACTCGCGTTGCCTTGCGCGCCGCTGCCGTCACCATCGCGATCAGCACCACCGCGACCGCCGCGACCACGACGACGACGTCGACGCTTGCGTCCGCCCTCGCCAGCTTCGCCGCCTTCCGCGTTGAACGCGTTCGCGTCACCGTCCGCGCCGTCTTCGTCCGCGGGCACGAGTTCTTCGATCCACACTTCGTCGGAGACATCAAACGGCGGCTTGCCGTACGCCTTGCGCACCGCGTCGCCTTGCTCGCCCGAGAGCAGCGATTGGTGACCCTTCACTTCGATCTCAAGTTCGGCGCACTTCGCAAGGATGTCCTTGCTCGGCAATTCGATTTCTTTGGCGATGGCATGCACGCGAATCGCTTCGCTCGGCTCCCGCGGCGCTGCCTCGACGAGTCGTCGGCGCGTGACCATGCGCGGCTGGCGCTGGCCTTGCTGTCCACCTTGCTGTCGACCTTGATCAGGGCGCGCACCATCATTGTTCGTCGTCGATGCATCACTCGCGCCCTCACTCGCGCCTTCACCCACAGCGCCTTCGACTTGCGCACGATCGCGTCCACCGCGACCGCGACCACGACGACGACCGCCGCGACCACCGCGACCGCCGCCTTCGCCTTGCGACTGATTTTGAGAAGCGTCATCGCCAGAAGTTGGAGCAGCAGACGGCACACGCGCAGGAGCCGCATCGGAACGACCAGCGCCGCCGCGATTGCGACCACCACGACCGCGACCAGAACCGCCGCGACCGAAATCGCCGCGACCACCGCTTTCGCGCGGTGATGCGCCAGACTGTGAACCCTCTTCTTCATCGCGATCCAAACCATCGGAGACGCTCGGCTCGTCTTCGTCGATGTCGGGAAGATCATCGAAGCCACCCGAAAGGATGAGCGACGTTGCATCAGCTGCAGCTGGTTTCCGTCGACGACCACGACCACGACGACGGCGTCCGCCCTGTTCGCCGCGCTCCTGTGAACCATCGCCGCCTGCGGAATCGCTTGCGTCATCCTCTTCAATTTCGGTGGGCAGACTCGCGAGCGTCGGCGCGTAGATGCGCTGCGGACGATCAAGTTCGACATCCGCATTGCGATCGTCGTAGGCGTAGAGATCAACGCGATCAACCGCGATGGCATCGCTGATGCGCACATCGACTTTCTTGCCGAAGAGATCTTCCATCTCCACCATCGCGCGACGCTTGCTCGAAAGCATCACCGCGGCCACGCGCGCCGAGCACACGACTTCGAGTCGCGCGACTTTGTTCATGTCGAGCACAAACTGGATGCGGCGCATCGCGTCGGAGGCGACCGAATCAGGCATACGAATTTCGCCAACGCCCGCGCAATGCGGGCAGTCGATGTAATGAGACTTGCGCAAACTCGGGCGCATGCGCTGGCGCGTCATTTCCAAGATGCCGAACTCGCTGATGGAGTTGATGGTGGTCTTGGCGCGATCGCGCGCGAGATTCTTGAGCATGCGCTCTTCGATGTCTTGGCGATGCTTGGAAAAGCGCATATCGATGAGATCGCTGATGACGACTCCACCGAGATCGCGCAGACGCAATTGCCGCGCAATCTCATCGACGGCTTCTTGATTGGTTTGATAGGCGTTGGTCTCGCTGTCGCGCGCGCTGCGCGAACGACCACTGTTCACATCGATGGCGACCAACGCTTCGGCTTGATCGATCACCAACGCGCCGCCCGAAGGCAGCGGAACTTCGCGACTGTGAATGAGATCGACTTGTCGCTCGACATCAAACGCGTGGAAGATGGGCATGCGTCGGTCGTAGTAGTGCACCTTCGCCGCAGTGCGCGGGGAGACGACTTCGAGGAACGCCTTGGCGCGATTGAACGCGCTTTCGCTGTCCACCACGATGCCATCGACCGATGCGTCAATAGCATCGCGAATGGTGCGCAGGAGAATGTCACCCTCGGTGTACAGCCCGCATGGCGCGCCCACAGCATTGCTGCGTTTGTCCATGACTTCCCACAAACGCTGCAAATACTGTGCGTCGCGCGCGAGTTCGGTGCGCGTGGCATCAAATCCCGCAGTGCGCAAGATGAACCCAAATCCCTCGGGCAAATTGAGGGAATCGAGGATCTTGCGCATCTTGCGCCGACCCTCTTCATCATCGACTTTGCGGCTCACGCCAACATTGTCCATGTCGGGCATCATCACAAGCAATCGCCCAGGAATCGACAAATAGCTGGTGACGGTCGGACCCTTCGAGCCCAGTCCTTCCTTGAGGACTTGCACGGTGATTTCTTGTCCGCGACGGAGGGCCTCTTGCATCATCGGGCGATTGCGCCGAGGAATCTTGCGTCCGACCTTTTCGGTTTTGTCCGACTCGCCGGGGAAATATTTCGGATGCAGATCAGAGATGTGCAGGAAGCCGTTGGCGCCTTCGCCGAAGTCGACGAACGCCGCTTGAATGGCGGGCTCAACATTGACCACCCGCGCCTTGTAGATCGAACCGACATTGGTGGCGGTGGCGCTTCGCTCGCTGTAGAACTGCGCGAGCTTGCCGCCTTCGAGAATGGCGATGCGAATCTCGTCGCCAGGAGTGTCGTTGACGATGACCAATTGCTTGGGCTTCTCGCCGTGATGCGCTTCGACGGGTTCGTCGCCCGGCGTGATGGTGGTCTCGACGGGGACATCGAAGTCGCGCATCGACGCGCGTGCGTAGGCGGCCGCGGCGTCATCGGCGTCGGATTGTGATTCTTGATCCGCCTCGGCGAGAGCCGCGCGCTCGTCGTCGCTGAGATGAGAATCGTGCGAGTCAGTCCCGTCGAAGCGCATCTCGCCAATTTCTGCAACTCCAAGCGCACTTTCGAACGCGTGCTCGTCTTGCGCGATGCGGTTGGCGTCGGCAAATCCTAAGCCTTCGCCGGGATCGGTCGCGAAGGAAGAGGCCGCTTCGAGCGCGTTCTCGTCGGAGCGTTCGGTGCTCTCGCGGGCATCGGGGTGCGACTCGTGTGCGAGTGCTCGTGTGCTTTCCTCGGAAGAACGCGGCGCGGATGCGTTGGCGTTCAAGTTGTCGTTGCTGTCGTTGCCGTCGTTGCTGTCATGGCCGTCGTGTGCTGTCATGCTGTCCATCGTGCTTCAATTCTTCGGCGGTGAGGCCGATCGGGTGAAGCCGTGCATTTCATGGATGTGGGTCAAGTGATGCAGATGGGGTTTGCTGCGCGAAGCGTGCGATGTTTGCGCAACCCATGCGTGTGCATGAGTGGCGTTACACATCGCGGTCGTTGCGACGTTGTCAAATGACAAACGATCACACGACTCGCATCTACGCAGGCACTGCTCCGGGGCGGATCCGTTTGACGCGCTGTGGAGCGCGCGGAAGATCCTCGGGCGAGCGCGCCGTCGTGACAGACGGGGCGCGATTCGGGCGTGGTTTGCTGCGCGGATTGAATCGGAGATCGACTCAACGTGCCCATCAAACTTTTCGCAATCCGCAGACATGACTAGTCATTGCCAGTCATGGCTCGCCTGATTGCGACGCACGATTGCGGACGAATCCGCAAGCTCGCCTCGCGTGAACCGCTGCCGTCGGCGCGCGTGTCTTGGGCTTGTCTCATGAGCACCGCCAAAGTCAGGCGGTTGTCAACGAGACGCGCAAAGACGCGCGGCGTGCGCAGCGGCGCACGCGATGTTCTTTCGACCAAAGGGGGGTGCGCAGTCGCGCACGCAGCCTCGGTCTCCGGAGCCAGCGCGAGTGATGCCGTGGTTTGTCGCGCGCGATCAACTGCGATTTGATCGCAGGTTTTGGTCGCAACGCACTCGGCATCCACCCCGCATCATTCGACTTCACTCGAAGTGGGAGGCGCGTTGCGCACTTCCAATTCGGGTTCCGTGGGGAGCGCGAATGTCGCGGTCCCTCGAATGCTCGGCCTCAGTGTTTCGGGAAGGCATTCTCGCGAAGGCCTTCATTCGTACTGTTTTTACTGTTGTCTACTGTTGTTCTGTGCAGTCGTTCGATCGAGAAACATCTGTGCAAGGATGAGGTCGCGAGTTCGTGCACGGGCACTCTTACTCGGGAATCCAACCGCCAAATGAGTCCGGATCGATTTTTCTAAGTTCGTCACGGAGGGTGTTGAGCACCTGCCGTTCGGAATCGAACGAGCCGACCTTTCGGGCTAACTGTTCGCAGTGGGGGATGTCGACCGAACGGATCACCCGCTTGATAAGCGGAATCTGACTCGGGACAAGTGAGAGTGTACGGAGTCCAAGTCCAAGGAGCAACATGGTGTAGATCGCTTCGCCCGCGACCTCGCCGCACAACGAGACATCAATGTTGGCGCGACGACCCGCGCGAATGATCTGCTTGACCAGATAAAGCACAGCGGGAGAGGCGCCGGTGTACAGATTGGCCACGCGCTCATTGCCGCGATCAACCGCCAGGGTGTACTGGATGAGGTCGTTGGTGCCAATCGAGAAAAACGCGCATTCATCGGCAAACGCGCGGGCCATAAGCGCGGCGCTGGGCACCTCAACCATGATTCCCGTTTGCAACGTGCGATCAAACGCGATGCCTTCTTCGTCGAGCTCTTCGCAGACATCGTTGAGGATCAATTTCGCTTGACGCAATTCCATCAGCGTCGACACCAGCGGGAACATGACCTTCATCGGACCAAACGCGCTCGCGCGCAAGATCGCGCGCAACTGCGTCTTGAACATCTCGCGGTTCTGCAGGCAGTAGCGAATGGAACGCAAGCCCAGAAACGGATTGCGCTCGGGTTCATGCGCGCGCTGTTGGGTGTACTTGTCCGCGCCAAGATCGAGGGTGCGAATCGTGCACGGTCGTCCGTCAAGCAACTCGAGTGTGCGTCGATAGGCCTTGAACTGTTCGTCTTCGCCTGGCTCGTGATCGTTGGTGAGATAGAGGAACTCGGTGCGATAGAGCCCGACACCATCTCCGCCATTGGCGAGCACGCTTTCGACTTCGTGAGGGAACTCGATGTTGCCCAAGAGTTGGATGCGTACGCCATCTTTGGTGACGGCTTCAAGCGGCGCGGTTTCGCGCAACACCTTGCGAAAGGCTGAGAAACGCTGTTGTTGAGTGCGGTACTCCTCAAGCGTGCGCTCATCGGGACGCAGCACCACCACGCCGGTATCGCCATCGACCACGATGATGTCGCCGTCTTGCGCGCGCGAGGTCAAGCGCTGGCAACCGACGACGCAAGGAATCTCAATCGCGCGCGCGACAATCGATGTGTGACTGGTGCGGCCGCCGAGATCAGTGGCGATTCCCAGAATGCGCGCGCGATCCATGCCCGCGGTTTGCGAGGGCGTGAGTTCGTGCGCGACGATGATCACCGGCTCGGTGAGTGCGCTCAGACGCGACTCATTCTCGCCCATGAGTTTGCCCAACACGCGACGATCGAGGTCGAGCACATCGTTCGCCTTCTGGCGAAACACTTCGTTGCCGATGGCGAGAAACTGATCGGTGATCTTCTTGAACGCATCGGCGACCGCGAGTTCGGCGTTGACTTTGTCGCGGCGAATGCGCTCGCGAATGGGCCCGAGCAACGCAGGATCTTGCAGCAGTCCTAAGTGAAAGCCGAAGATCTTGGCCGCTTCACGCCCGAGTTGTTGCTCGGTGCGATCACGCAGCGCCACCAGGTCCGCGGTGGCCTGTTGCAGCGCGACGGCGAATCGCTCGAGTTCGGAATCGATTTCATGGTCCGCGATTTCGCGATGCGGAACATGGGTCTCCGCTTCGCCGAGCACAAAAATGCGCCCGATCACGATGCCCGGTGAGACCGGAATTCCTTTCACAGTTTGCATGGCGACATTCATCGAAGGCGCAGTCTAACGAACGCTCTTCTCGACGCCACAACTCGCCGCGCCTCGCGGGAATCCCTCGCGCGTAAAGGAAGAGATCGTCGGTCACGACACGACTCGATTTGCACGGAACACCGCGAAAACAAGGCAAATCAGAACAACGTGGGCATTGGTCTGCGCGAAGCCCTTCCTCAAAACGACAAGTGGAGCAGCGCGAATCGCTGCTCCACTTGATGGTTGGTTATGTGTGACTCACGAGCGCGTTGGTGACCATCGCGTCACATCTGCGCTCACGCGCCTGATCATCACTTGATCATCACTTGATCATCACCGGATCATCACCGGATCATCAATTGTCTTTGACTTCATACTCGGCATCGATGACATCATCTTTGCCCTTGCTCGCTTTGTCGCCGCCGTCTGGTGATGCGCCAGCAGCCGCGCCCTCTGCTTTGGTGGACTCGTACGAGATCTTTCCCAACTCCATCGAAGCAACGTTGAGTGCTTCGAGCGCCTTCTGAATCGCGGCCGAGTCTTCGCCCTTCACGCGCTCTTCGAGATTGGAGATGGCGCTCTCGACCGAACTGCGCAGCGGGGCGGGAACCTTGTCGCCGAGATCCGCGAGCGTCTTCTTGGTGGCGTAGACGATCTGCTCGGCTTGATTGCGCAGGTCCACCGATTCGCGGCGCGCCTTGTCGGCTTCCGCATTGGCTTCGGCCTCTTGCTTCATCTTCTCGATGTCGGCTTTGGAGATTCCCGACGAGCCAGAGATCTTGATCTCTTGCTTCTTGCTCGTAGCCTTGTCGGTCGCGGTCACGTTGAGGATGCCGTTGCTGTCGATGTTGAATTCAACTTCGATTTGCGGCACGCCGCGTGGAGCAGCGGGAAGACCGGTGAGATCGAATTTTCCCAGCGGTCGATTGTCGGTCGCCATCGGCCGCTCGCCTTGCAACACGTGGATGGTCACCGAACTCTGGCTGTCGCTCGCAGTGGAAAACGTTTCTTTCTTCGAGGTCGGAATGGTGGTGTTGCGCGGGATGAGCACGGTCATCACGCCACCGAGCGTCTCCACTCCCAGTGACAGTGGTGTCACGTCAAGCAGGAGCACGTCCTTCACATCTCCCATCAGCACGCCACCTTGAATCGCCGCGCCGATGGCGACAACTTCGTCAGGGTTGATGGAGCGATCGAGTGTTTCGGTCTTGAAGATTTCTTTGGCGATCTGCTGCACCTTGGGGATGCGAATCGAACCGCCGACCATCACGACTTCTTGCACATCGTTGGGTTGCAGCTTCGCGTCCTTGAGCGCTTGCTCGCACGGTCCGCGCAAGCGATTGAACAGGTCGCTGCACAACTCTTCGAACTTCGCGCGCGTGATCGCCACTTGCAAATGCTTGGGACCATTCTGATCCGCAGTGATGAACGGAAGATTGACCGTGGTCTCCATCTGCGTGGAGAGTTCGACCTTGGCTTTCTCCGCAGCTTCCTTGAGTCGCTGCAGCGCCATCGCGTCTTTGGTGATGTCAATGCCTTCGCGCTTGCGGAACTCTTCCGCGAGGAAGCCGATGAGGCGATCGTCAAAGTCATCGCCGCCGAGATGTCCATCTCCGTTGGTCGAGAGCACTTCGAAGACGCCGTCGCCGACATCGAGGATGGAGAGATCAAACGTTCCGCCGCCGAGATCAAAGACCGCGATGCGCGCGTTCTTCTTCTTCTCGAGTCCGTAGGCCAACGCCGCCGCAGTGGGCTCGTTGATGATGCGCTCGACTTTGAGTCCGGCAATTTCGCCCGCGTCTTTGGTCGCTTGACGCTGCGCATCGTTGAAGTACGCGGGCACGGTGATCACCGCGCGATCAACCTTCTCGCCCAAGTAATCCTCAGCGACTTTCTTGAGTTCTTGCAGCACAATCGCGGAGATTTCCGGCGGCGTGTAGATCTTGCCGCGCACGTTCACACCGACGAGTTCGTCGCTGCCGCCAGTGACGGCGTAGGGAACCATCTTCTGTTCCTTGGCCACTTCGGCGCCGCGACGGCCCATGAAGCGCTTGATCGAATACACCGTGTTGGTGGGGTTGGTGACTTGCTGGTGCTTGGCCGGTTGTCCGACGAGACGCTCACCTTTATCGGTGAAGGCGACGACCGAAGGCGTGGTGCGCGCACCTTGCGCATTGATGAGCACCTTGGGCTGCCCACCCTCCATGATCGACACACACGAGTTGGTGGTGCCGAGGTCGATTCCGATGATTTTGCCGCTGTTTTTGCTGTTTCCGTTGGACATGTTGTGCTCCGGTTGGGTGAATATATGAGTCTGCTCGCGGTGATTGCGCTCCAAGGATCGAACCGGTCGGTTCGAGACATACTTGGAGCCGTGATGCTCCCCGCGCCTTCCCTCACTCACAGTGACCTCAAAGGTCCCCGTGAATTTGGTCGCGCCCAAAAGCAAAGTCGATGCCAACTCTAGCGGCGGGGTTTGTGCGCCAAACTCCGCTCTGAGCAGCTCTCACCTCATTGCCATCTGCCAGAACGGCACACGCTACCCTGCGACTGTGACTCCCGCTCGTCTCTCTGATCTCGACTTTGCCGCCGATCTCGTCCGTGATGCCACTGGCCTCGCGGTGAGCGCGCGTTTGCACCTTCCTCGAAACGCGATCGTGCAGAAGTCTGATGGCTCGGTCGTGACCGCGGTTGATGTCGCGCTGCAGATCTACATTCTTGATGCGCTTGATCGCAAGTACGGGACTGTCGCAACCATCGCCGAGGAAGACCAAGAGTCGATTCTCGGCAAGCCCGCAGCACAGGCGCATGTGGAATTTTTGCTCGATCAGTGGGGTGTCGACGCGACTCCGGCGCGGCGCGCGTGGGCACTTTCGTGCGGCCGCCGCGATGGTTCGACGCGCGACTTGGCCCGCCTGTGGGTGCTCGATCCCATCGACGGAACGCAGGGATTTGTCGACGGCGCGCACTGGTGTCCCTGTTTGGCGTTGCTCGCGCACGGTGAAGTGGTGTTCAGCGCGAACGGCCATCCCACGCTCGCTCGCAGCCGTTTCGAGGGCGGAGTCGCGCTGGCCGCCGAGCGCGGAAGTGGCACGTTTGCTCGGTCGTTGCAGCACGAAGCACCGGCGCAACGCATGCAAATTTCGAGTGAACCGTTTGCATCAAGCGAAGTCGTTCGCGTCGTTTCGCCCGACCCTGCGACGGCGAATCAAAACGCGATGCGTCGTGCGGTGGGCGAATCAGTGAGCGCGCGCGTCGAGCTCATTCCCGCGGCGAGTCAAGCGAAGTACGGACTCATCATCATGAATGAAGCGGATGTCGCGTACAGCCGTCGCGGTGCTGGCCCAGGAAAATATCTGTGGGATCACGCGGGAGCAATCTTGCTCGCGCGCGAAGCTGGTGCATGGGTGGGCGACACGGATGGCAGCGACATCGACCTCTCGCAAGGTCGTCGCTTGAGTGCCAATCGCGCGGTGATTTGTGCGGCACGTGGACTCGGTCCTCGAATTGCTGCGGCGTTGGCGGCGGGTGATGTCTCTGAAGGTTTCACGCAAGAGCGAGGTACGACGGAACGCACCGCGTCGACCTCAAGTGCGCACACATCATCGCGTCCACCTTCTGCGACGAGCCTCTGATGCGATGGCTCAAGCTTCCCGCGTTGTTGACACTGCTCCTCGTCGTTGCGTCAGAGTTGTTGACCGACCGCGTGCCCGCGCTGCAGTTTCTTTGGTGGGTGCCGCGCATCGCGCTGCTCTTGCCCGCGCTGCTGTGGTTGCTCGCGTTGTTGGGAATGACGTGGGTGATCAAAGATTCCGCGAACGATCGTAAACGACTGGCCATGTGGCTGGCAGTCGCGGTTGTGGTCGCAGGCATCGTGCTCTCGCGCGATTTTGGATTTCCCGCTGCGCGTCCGCCGCAATCGTTGCGACTGGTTCACTGGAACGCGGCGTGCGTCAACGGCAACGAATCGAAGATTGCGGTTGCGCGGCTCATGGCGCTCGAAGCGGACGCGATCATCGTTACCGATCCCTGCGAATTGTTGGGCGACGGAAGATTTCAGACGCTCACCAGTGCTGGCTACAACATCAAAAATGCAGGGCGTTTCACGGTGATTTCGCGATTTGCGGTGCGTGAAGCGCGCGCCGTGTTTGCGTCGCGCGATCGCCACGCGTCGCGCATCGTCTTCTCGACGCCGATGGGCGAACTCTCCGTGATTGCGCTTGATCTTCCCAGCGAACCCACGCTGCCGCGCTATCAGTTGGCGCGCGTGTTTGCCAACGAACTCGCGCCATCTCTCGTGGGCGATGAAGATATCTTTGTGGGTGACTTCAACATCACGCGCGGGAGTGCATCGCTTGGTGTTCTTGCCCAAGACTTTCACGACGCATTCATCGCAGCAGGAACCGGTTGGGGCGGAACCTATCCGCGCACGACTCCGCTATGGGCGATCGATTTGATGTTGCTGCGCGAGCCGTGGCATGCGCTGCGCGCGGAAGTCATCGACCTCGGCGCTGGTCGTCACTGCGGGCAAATGGTTGATCTTGAGTGCGAACTTGAGGCGCAGTGAGTTGTGAGATGCGACTCACTGGCGGATGTTTCGCCGCGCAATTCCCACGATTGAAGTGTTGACGTTGATGTTGCGCGCGTCCGCCGCGGTCGCAATTCAGCGAACGTAGCCGTCAGAATCAATCTGCGACCACAGTTCGTTGGGCGCGGAACTATCCGACTCTTGCGGCAGCGCGCGCAGAATGATCTGCCCGCTGTCCGTGTGCCAATCGGTGTGCCCGTCGGAGAAGAGACGGTTGGTGCCCTTCACATGATTGAAGTCAGCGCGCGTGCGCATGCCGTCGGCGAGCAGTGTTTGATTGGGCTTGAATTTGCCCAACGTCACGCGCGCGTTGACGGGGATGACGCCTTCGTCGGCACCGTTGTCGGGCGTGCCGCGATAGTGGTAATTCGAGAAGGTCGGCTCGCCGAGCAAACTTTGTGGAGTCGGCGAAAGCAATGTCTTGGAGTAACGCTCGAAGGGATGATCGCCGCAGTGGCAGGGGCAATAGAAGATCCGCGGATCCGACACGTACCCGCCGCCCAATGCGGACGAAAGCAGCACTCCGAGGCCATCGAGTTTTTCGCCCGACCCGGTTGTCAATGCCATCGCGTTGCCGAAGAATCGGTGGTTGGGCTCGCCCGTGATGCACTGCATCGCGGGGACGCGATCGTTGTTGTCGTCGGCGTAGCTCATGATCGCGCAGCCAATCTGGCGCATGTTGTTCGAGCACTGCAATCGGTCGGCGGCTTCGCGGACGCGCGCGAATGCGGGCATCAAGAACGATGCAAGGATCGTGACGATGGAGATCACCACGAGGAGTTCGACGATAGTGAACGCCGGGGTGAATCGGCGGGTGAACGCACGCGGCGCGCGAGCAGCTTTGATGCAACTGCGTGGCGAGCGATCAGCCTGTGCGGGCACCACCAACGAAGATCCGAGGCGACGACGCAACGCGGTCGCAGTGCTTCGCGCGAACGCGTATGAGCTTTGGTTCAGATGTTCTCCGTCGGCAACCATCAAAGGCTCCTATGGAACTGTCGTGAGTTGGGGTCAAAGGTCGGACTGAATCGAATCGATCAGCGGCGCGGGATGTCGTTGCATGCTTGAGCGTGTCTGATCGCGTGTCTGATCATGTGTCTGATCACGTGTCTGATCATGAAGTAAACTCAGAGGAGCTTTCCCCCGATATTCCTTCAGCAGCCGAATCGAAACACGCGATCGCCGCAAATGGGGGACGAGTGCGCGTCTTGATTTGAAGGTCTGCCACGGCACTCGCCGTCACACACCCCTCCGCACCATACTCCGAGTCCTAGCCGAGTAAAGGAATATGGTTTGGAAATTCGCAGGAACGCGGTTAGTCTTTCCCGCGAAAGTGATGCTTGGGAGTGGTCGTCTTGGGACCGCCAATCGCGACCCGACACATCTCATCGGTCACGCCTCGCAACAATCACGAACTTGGACCCGCACGACACCCACTCTTCTCCGCGCAGCGCTCCAGATTTGAGCGATTGGGATCTCATGCAGCGCGTCGCGATGGGCGAGGAACAGGCGGTTGAGGCGCTTTATGTGCGGTTTGGCGCGTTGGTGTACCAGTCGTCGCGCCAAGTCTTGCGTTCGCGGGCAGAGACCGAGGACGCCGTGCAAGAGATCTTCGTGCGACTGTGGCGAACGGCGGATCGGTTCGATCCCAATCGCGCCAAGCTGGTCACGTGGGTCATGCTCATTACGCGGCGGCACCTCATCGATCGGCTGCGCCGTCAGACCGCTCGGCCCGATCGCGCTTCACTCGATGATTCGAGATCCGATGCGGGTGGCGCCGTTGCTCGGCCAGAGCGACTGCAGGATGCCTCCGATGAAGGCAGCGAAGGGCGTGAGCGCCTGAAGCGTCAACTCGCGCGATTGCCAGAACTCCAGCGCACGGTCATTGAGCGCGCGTACATGCAGGGATTCAGCCTGCGCGAGATCGCCGGACAACTTGACGCGCCGATAGGCACAGTGAAAAGCGCGCTGAGTCGCGGCCTCGCACGGCTCCGAGAACTCGAGGGCACTACGGAGGCGAGCGGTTGATCAAGACCGCAGGTTTCCCCGCAATTCGACCATGTTCGGAGGCTCGCAGTGCGCGAGCAAAACCTGCAATGACGCGCCGTTTTGCAGTGCATCCCCACCGAATGCACGACACGCAGGTCAGTAGAAGATTCGAATCGCGCGGTCGTCCTGCAACCGATTCACCGAGCGCCTCGTACTTGCAATGCTCGCAGTCTTGGAGACAGTGGGAGGTGACGCCGAGCAACGGCGTGCATCAGAGGAATTGCGAAAAGCTGATCGGACCTGATCAGATTTGATTTAGATTAGATTTAGATTAGATTTGATTGGAACTGATTGGAACTGAGATCGACTTGTCGGGGATTGAAAGTTTGCCGCATCGCTTGTGTTCTGCGATCGGATTGGATTAGTTTGGATTGGATTGGATTGGATTGGATTGGATTGTGATGAGAGCGTCCCCGGATCATCCTTCGTGCGACGTATGTCAGTTCATCAGACTTGAGCGTCAGACTTGAGCGTCAGACTCAAGCATGAGCTGACCAGAAGATCAGACAGGTAGAAAAATCACGACGGGGCGACAGCGCGCGAGCGATGTCGAATTTGTTCCGCGCGCATTCGGCTGCGGATAGGAAATGAGAGCGGCAAAATGGTTGACAACGGCGAAAACAACGACAACTCCAACCTCGAGGACACGCGTGCAGCGCTGCGTGACGGGCTCCGCGAGGAAGTCCGCATTGAACTTTTTGAGTTGGCCACACTCGAAGCGATGGGCGTGCTCGACGAGGTCGACAGCGCGCGAATGCGGCGCAGCTTTCTGGTGGCGACACCTCGACTGCAAGAAGAGATTCGCCTGCTGCAAGAAGTCGTCGCGCTCGATCCCTCGCTTCGCAGCTCTGAGCAACCGCCCGAGGAATTGCGTCTCAAGACCATTGTCCGCGTGTTGCAAGCCGTTGATGAGGACTTAGCGAAGTCCGCGCCGATTGCGGTCATTCGACCAGCGACTGGACGCGCCACTGCTGCAGCGCAACAGAGTTCTCGCAGCGCGACACATTCGGTGGAGGAGTTGCTCCGTGAGCTCGCCGCGCGTTCCGCGCAGTCGGTGCAACCTAAAGAACTTTACTGGCGCGCGGCAGCAGTCGCGCTCGCTGCGGGGCTTGCGGTCACGCTGTATTTCAACTGGCGCATCGACAACAACGCGCAGATTCTCGTGCGTTCGTTGGCCAATCAAATCATCTCCGAAGACGCGCGCAAACTCGCGCCTGGTATTGCGGGATTTGAATTCGCTTCCGCCACGCGTATGGCGCTGACCCCAACGCAGCCGGGCCAACCAGTCGATGCATGCGTTTATCTCAGCAGTGACAAAACAAGCGTGCTCCTGGTCGGATTGCGTCTTGACGCACTCGACGAACAGATCCACATTCGCGTTTCGCGCGCGGATGGAATCGCGGGAACTGCAGGGGCCGCGGAGATTTTGGATTCGCTTTACGTGACCGAAGTCGCGTTCGCGAAGTCGTACGACATCAAGGGCGGACTTCGTCGCGGCGATCGAGTGGAGATCGTCGACAAAGATGGCTCAGTCTTGTTCTCGACCACCGCTGTTGTGTGAGTTGTGATGGTTGCGCGTGATTCGCCTCATGCGCGAGCCTCACCGCTAACGGGCACCTGCGAGCTCATCCGCTCTTACGAACCCACTCTTCTTCGAGCGCCGTTTGTTCCTTCTCCAACTCTTCGCGTGATGCGAGGAGTTTTTTCATCCGTGCGTTGTCACTGGCCACTTTGGGATTGGCGAACGACTCATCGATAACGCGTACATCGCGACCGATGTCGCTGATGCGCTGCTCGATTTTGTCGAGAGACCAATTGGAGTACATCGTCGACTTCGGCTTGACCGCGGACGCGACGCCGGCGTTGGAAAATGGCTTCTTCGAGCCCGTATTCGATGCCGCGTTCGATGCCGCGTTCAATGAATGAGCCTTCGCCTGCTTGTTCGCGCTGCTGCTCACCGAGCTACTGCCGTGCGCGGGTGCGCCGGATTTTTGCGTCGAGGCCGATGGCTGTTGCGGACTCTTGCGATCACGTTCATTCGCGGCGCTGCGCTCAAACTTCAGCCGCGCTTCGAGTTCGCGGTAACTGCCGTCAAAGACGCGCGTGTTGCCTTCACCGTCGAGGACCACGATGGTGTCGCACAAGTCTTGCAGCAACGCGCGATCATGCGAGATCAGCAGCAGCACGCCGCCGAATCCGCCGCGACCATCAGCCTTGCCGCCGAAACGAATGAGTGATTCTTCGAGGCGTTCCGCGCTGGGAATATCGAGATGGTTGGTCGGCTCATCCAAGACCAAGAGATTCTTCGCGCTGGCAATGAGTGAGGCGAGCACCAATCGTCCGCGCTCGCCACCGGAAAGATCGCCGATGGCTTTCTCTTGCTCTTGGCCAGTGAAGAGAAACGCGCCCGCGAGATTGCGCGCCTCTTGCTCACTCGCGCGCGGTCCGCCTTCGATCGAGCGAATCGTGTTCTGCAAGAACTGCCACACCACCAAGGTGCGATCAAGATGATCATGATTCTGGCGGAACCATCCGATTTCAAGACGCGGACTGCGCTTGATCGTGCCAGTGTCCGACTCGAGATCACCAAGCAGCGTGCGCACCAGCGTGGTCTTGCCCGCGCCGTTAGGTCCGATGATTCCGATGCGCGCGCCAGGACGCGCCGAGAGCGTGAGGTTCTTGAAGCACACACGATCGCCGAAACTTTTCGAGATCCCTTCGGCGACAAACGCGAAGTCACCCATCTGCGGCGGCTGCGGCAGATCGAGACTCATCACACCGAGCTCGCTGTGCTTCTCGATCAGCGACTCCTCTTTGAATCGTTCGAGACGCGACTCGCGACCGCGCGCTTGCTTGGCGCGCTGACCCGCCTTGTAGCGGTCGATGAAGTTCTGCTCCTGGCGAATCTTGTCCTGTTGCTTCTCGTGCTGCCGTTCCACCGTGAGCATGCGCTCGACGCGCAGTAGGCGAAAAGCAGCGTAATTCCCCGGATATTCGCGCAAAACTCCGCGATCAATCTCGATGATGCGACTGACCACGCGGTCAAGCAGCCATCGATCGTGACTGACGACAATGACTGCGCCCTTGAAGTCTTCGGCGAGAAACTCTTCGAGCCAACGTCGTCCCTCGATGTCAAGGTGATTGGTTGGTTCGTCGAGCAGCAGAATGTCAGGGTCAGACAAGAGCAAACGCGCGAGCGCAAGACGCGCCTTCTGTCCGCCGGAAAGTTTTTGCACCGGGATGTCGAAGTCGTCGTCGGTGAATCCCAGTCCGTGCAGCGCGGCGTCAATCTTGTGATCGACTGCGTAGCCACCAGCGGCTTCGATGGCTTCTTCGATCGCGACTTGGCGAAGCAGCAGTTTGTCGAGTTCGCTGCCATCGGCAGTGGCCATGCGTTCGAACACGCCTTCGAGTTCTTGCTGATGAATCTCGATCGAAGCGAACGCTTCGGCAGCGGCCTCACGCAATGTCTTGTCGGCGGGGAGCCGCGGATCTTGCTCGAGGTAACCCACGCGCACACTGCGCGCGATTTGCACTTCGCCCTCATCAGGCTCGATGACCCGCGCGATCAACTTGAAGAGCGTGCTCTTGCCGCAGCCGTTGCGCCCGACGAGTCCGATGCGCTCGCTCTCATGAATCGAACCGCTCACGCCATCAAGAAGAAGACGCGTGCCGTGGCCGTAACGAAGATTTGAAAGGGTGACCAGCGACATCGTGGAACAGCGAAAGACAGCAATTGACAACAAAATTCCCTGTGTAGGGAACGGGCGGAAACACTAACAGATCGTGCGTGTAACTCAGTCGAGCGGCACGGGTTTTCCGCGCCAGTGCCACAACCATGCGACGAGACGGCGGTCGCGCGGAGGAAGCACAAAGCGAAAGAATCGCGCCACGAATGCGGGGCCAACGATGCCGCCAACGATGCCCAAGAACGCAAACCACGCGACTACCACCCCGAGAAAAAACGGCGAGTTATGGAAGGTCACCCACGTGTGCCACGTTTGCGGCGAGCTCCAAAACACCGCCGGTTGCCACACTCGGTTCGGATCAAGCAGGACGGTCAAGCCACTGATGAGCGGGAGTCCACCGCACACGCATACGCGCGTCACCATCGTGCGGCGCATACACACCAAACCTGCAGCAAGCACAAACGGTGCGATGGCCAACGTGCCCAGCAAGCAAAACCCAGTGAGAACCAGCAGCGGCCGCGCATCACTGCGAGCGGCGCGCATCGCCGATTTGCCCGCGTCACTCGCGAGCCACACGCTGTCCGCGATGGTGTCTTGAACGCGTTCGTACCCCACCACAGGTTCAAGGAGACCGCCGCCCTCGTCGAACAACTCTACGACGCGGGCAGTTGACGCTTGCGCCACGAACCCCGGCACGGCGCTGGCAAACCCAACGGTGATTCCAAAGATCGCGCCGACGACGGCGAGCGCGAGAAACGCGAAACTCGCAATGGCCACTGTTTGGAAACGACGCACCCATGGCGCAGCGGTGGGGTACTCGAAGAGCGCGCTCGCGGTCGCGCATTCGCCACAGCGCACAAAGAGCAGACCTGTCGCGGGATCGCGTTCGATGGTGCGTCCAGCGAGTGGATGAAAGCACTGCATGCACAGTCGATCACCGAGAAGTGTTTCGCGTCCTGCAGCAGCAGGCGGCGACGCGAGGTCCGTTGGAGATGAAGGTCTTGTCTCTGAATTCATGTGTGCTTCACCGAATGAAATTGGGCCATCGTCTCGCGTTGGATTCGGCGAAAGCGCCGCGTTGTCGCGCGCACCGAGAGCGCGTGGATCGGCGAAGCGACCAAACAGAGCATCACAAAACTCAGCGTGGGCACAGTGAGGATCACCGCGAACGCGCCGACTCTCGCGCCGTCGAGAGTTTTGTTTAGTTCGTTGAAATCTGGCGCCGTGATGAACGCGGAGACGGTGCACAGCGCAAATGAAAAGGGCAGCGCTCCCACCAACCACGCGAACCCCAGCCGCACGACGCAAGAGCGATGTGGCACGAAGGTCATGCCCGAAGTCGTCGCAAGCGCTGCGGTGATGAAGACGAGCACCATCAGCACAGGGTCTTGAAAGAGCGAAAAACTGCTGTGATACTGCGGAATCTGCGCCCCGGTTTCGAACGCGATCGCCGCGGTGACGCATGAGAACACGCCCGCGCCGGCACCGCAGGAGACTGCTATTCCCGCGCGATTGTTGAGTGCGCGAACGCGTGACCACGTGCGCATGGCGGCGCGCGCACGGCGCGGATTCCACGCGCATGCAAAGCCGCAGCGAGGACAGGTCGCCACCCACATGCGCGTCATCACGCTGAACGAGCGCGTGGACGCGTCGAGCATTTTTCCACACGATCCGCACGCATGCGAGAGCATCATCCGACGATACCCGCGATGCGCGCGCTTCGTACACTAACGCCCCTCATGCGAAACACCATCGAGCAACGTGCGCACGCAAGCGCGCATGATCTTTCGCCGGCAACGAGTCTGCACCAATGAGTATGAACGCCTATCGCCGCCGCATGGCCTACCCCATCGTGATGGTCTGCGTTGCGGGCCTGATCTATCTCTGGTCGCGCGGCAACATCGCGCAACTCGCGCCCGCCAAGCCTGAGGAGTACGTTGCGTATGCGCGCGAAGTGATGATCGAAGTGCGCGGCGGTCGACCGATTCCTAAGGCGGTTGATCCCGCGATTCAAGCGGCGTTTGCCATGATTGCGCCGGAGTCGGTGCGTGACGCGAGCGGTGGCGCGCTCACCTTCGCGTTGCGCGGAGCGACTGCGACGGACGGCACGTTTCCGTGGGTGCAGAGCGTGGAGATGCGCGTTCCCAATGGTGAAGGCGTTGCGCTTTCGATTTCGATTCGCGAGGGCCAATGGAGCGTCACGGGCGTGTCGCGCGTGCGTCGCATCGAGCCCGCGGCGGAAGTTGCACCGACTGTTCCAACAACGGCCGCAACCGAAAGCACTGCGCCATGATGGTGTGGATCAACGGTCAGTTCGTGGAGATGGCGCAGGCGAAGGTCGGCTATTTCGATGCGGGTTTTCAGCACGCGATCGGCTTGTTCGAAACGATGCTCGCGCGCGATGGTGCGGTGCTGCGACTTGAAGCGCATCTCGAGCGACTCGCGACCAGCGCCAAGGAATTGCGCATCTTCGAGCACCTGCGCATCGAGCCGTTGGCCGAAGCGATTCAGATGTGTCTCGAAAAAAATCAAATGCATTGCGCGGGGGTGCATGGCTCAGTGCATGCACGCATTCGCGTGACCGTCACTGGTGGCGATCTCGGCAAACCCTTCGCAGGCGCCAACGCGAGCGAGGACAAACCCGCGTCGCCGCAACCAACGGTTTGCATTCACGTGCAGAGCGCCACGCGCTATCCCGATGAGTTGTTCGAAAACGGAATCGGCGCGTCTGTGGCCGACAATCGCGCCAATGCGCATGATCCGTTTGCGAGTCACAAGACACTCGCGTACTGGCCGCGCATCGCGGCATTGCAAAGCGCGGCGCGCAGTGGCTGCTCCGAGGCGTTGTGGTTTTCGACGAGTAATCATCTCGCGAGCGGAAGCGTCTCGAGCGTGATGCTCATGAAGGACGGTTGCATGTTGCTGCCCTTCGCGCGCGGTGAGACTGCGCCCGACGAAGCTTCATCGCCAGTGCTTCCCGGTTGCACGCGCGCGGCAATGATTCTGTGGGCGCAAGCGATGGGTGTTGATGTGCAACGACGCATGCTCACGATCGATGACGTGTTCGACGCGGATGAAGTGTTGCTCACGAACTCCAGTTGGGGCGTGCTGCCGGTGATTCGCGTCGAGCAACACGTCATCGCCGACGCGAAGCCGGGAGCGATGGCGCAGCGATTGCGCGAGCGGTGGTTGGCATGAGCGAGCAGCAGCGCGACGAAACGAATGACCCGCGCGAGGCCCCGCGTGGATTTTCGCAGGGTTTTCCAGGTGGTTTTCGCGTGTTTACCGTGGGCCGCGAAACCGCGCAACGATTCCGCGTGAAGCCACCATGGAAAGTGCGTGCTGGCGCGAGCGTGTTCGAACGCATCATCGTGGGCGCACTCACATTCGTGCTGGCGCTTCCCGTCGCGTTTCTGCTCTTGATTCTCGGCGTGCTGTTGTTGTGCGCGTTTCTCGGTTGCGGCGTTGTGCTCTTAGCCCTCGTGCTCGCCGCCGGTCTCGCACGCGGGGTGTTTAACATGCTCTTTGGCGGGATTATTTTTCTCTCGAAACGCCCAGGCGCATCAGCGTCGACGAGTGCGGGCCGCGAGAATGTTCGCGTGCTTCCGCGTCAAGACCCGCGCGCGTGAAAGCAAACGAAATCTCGGGCAAAATTTTCGGTGAAATCGCGGCGCAACCAAGCGACGCATGCACGCGACATCGTGGGCGATTTCCCTACGATGCGATCTTCACACACGAGGATCAACGATGGCTGATGAAACAGCAATCACAGAGACCAGCGAACCAGTATTCGCGCATCTTCACTTGCACACCGAGTACTCGCTGCTCGACGGTGGCAACACCATCGATCGCTTGCTCAAGCGCGTGAAAGAGTTGGGCATGACTTCGGTGGCCGTCACCGATCACGGCAATCTCTTCGGCGCGATGGAGTTCTACTGGAAGGCGAAAGCCGCGGGAATCAAGCCGATTTTGGGCATCGAGGCCTACGTCGCAGTTGATCGCGAGGGCAAGCCGGGCAATCGCCGCGACAAGACGCACACTGGTGAGAAGGACGGCGGACATCACCTCGTGTTGCTCGCAGAAAACCTCGCGGGCTGGCGCAACCTGCTCAAGCTTTCATCGGACGCGTTTCTCAACGGTTTCTACTACCGGCCGCGCATGGACAAGTCGACGTTGACACAGTGGAGCGATGGAATCATCGCCATCAACGGTCATCTCGGTTCGTCCATCGCCACGCATCTGAGCGACTTCGTGCAGTCAGGAAAAGATCCCAAGCATTGGCAACGCGCGATAGACGAAGCGTCATGGCACGCGGCGACATTCAAGCCGTCACCCGATGGTGAGCCGCGCTTCTACATCGAACTGCAACGACATGTTCCTGAGCAAGAAGAGATCAACCCGTACTTGCAGCAGCTTGCACGTGAGTTGAACTTGCCCTTGGTGGTCGACAACGACGCGCACTTTCTGACCGCGGAAGATCACGATGTGCACGACACGTTGTGTTGCATTTCAATGCAGAAAAACAAGGACGACGCGACGCGGCTCAAGTATCCCGAGGCCGTGTATGTGAAGAGTCCCGCGCAGATGAGCGCGCTCTTTCCCGAAGCGCCCGAAGCGGTGCGCAACGCTGGTCGCATCGCCGCGCGTTGCAATGTCACGCTGCCCAAAGGCGAGAGCCACGCGCCTGTCGTGAAGGTCAAGCATCCCGGTCGTCCCGCGCAATACGACCCCAACAAGGACGGCGATCTCACTGAGTGGTTCAAGGCGTATTGCCGCGAGTTCGAGACGCTTCCCTTTGACGCAACCATCGATACGGAATCTCCCGCGGACCTCAAGGAGAGTTGCGACGCCGCGCTGCGCGACTTATGCGAAGCGGGACTCATCTGGCGCTACGGTCACCTCGGTGTGACGCCGCCGATTCGCGCGCGACTTGATCGCGAACTGCGCATTCTTGCGGACAAATCGATCAGCGCGTACTTCCTCATCGTGTGGGACTTTGTGAATTGGGCGCGCCAGCGTGGGATTCCCGCCAACGCGCGTGGCTCGGGCGTGGGCACGATGACCGGCTTCGTGCTCGGTCTTTCCAACGCGTGTCCTGAGAAGTACGGACTGCTCTTCGAGCGCTTCACCGATCCTGATCGATCCGAGTATCCCGATATCGATATCGACATCTGTCAGGATGGGCGCGCCGCAGTCATCGACTACGTGCGCAAGAAGTACGGACACGTCGCGCAGTTGGTCACGTTTGGTCGACTCAAAGCGAAAGCGGCAGTCAAAGATGTTGCGCGCGTCATGGGTCTCACTCCTGCGGAGGGACAGCAGCTCTCGAACCTTGTGCCCGCAGAGTTGGACATCACGCTCGAAGAAGCGATCGACAAGGAGCCCGAACTTGCGCGGCTCATCGCCACAAATCCGCGTATTGCCCGAGTTTTTGAGCATGCGCGCGGATTGGAAGATCACGCGCGCAGTCAAGGCGTGCACGCGGCGGGAGTGATCGTTGCGACGCGTCCGCTCGACGACATTGTTCCGCTCTGCCGCGCGACTGGTGGCGCGGAAGAAGCGGTCACGCAATGGGACGGACCGACCTGCGAGAAGGTCGGTCTGCTCAAGATGGACTTCTTGGGATTGCGCACGCTCTCGACGATTGAGTTTGCCAAGGCGCTCATTCGCCAGACGCTCAGTGCTGAAGAAATCCTGCGCGCGGTGGGCGGCGCGAAGCAGAGCAATGGATTCGATCCACTCGACCTTGATCGCATTCCGCTTGACGATGCGAAAGTGCTCGCGCTGTTTCGTCGCGGTGATACCAACGGTGTGTTCCAGTTTGAATCTGGCGGCATGAAGCGACTCCTCGTCGACATGCAACCCGATCGCCTTGAAGATCTCATCGCGGCTAACGCGCTGTTTCGTCCTGGTCCCATGGCGCTCATTCCTGATTACGTCGCGCGTAAACATGGGCGACAAGTGGTGCCCAAAGTGCACGAGGTGGTCGAGCGATTTACCGCGGAAACCTACGGAATCATGGTGTATCAGGAGCAAGTGATGCAAGTCTTGCATCACCTCGGCGGCATCGCGCTGCGCGAGGCGTACTCGATCATCAAGGCGATTTCCAAGAAGAAGCAAGATGTCATCAACGGCGCGCGCGCGCAATTTGTTGAAGGCGCAGCAGTGCGCGGCTTGTCCGCGGCGAAGTCGACGGAACTGTTCGAACTCATCCTCAAGTTCGCCGGCTACGGCTTCAACAAGAGTCACTCGACGGGCTACGGAATCATCTCCTACCAGACTGCGTATCTGAAGACATACTTTCCCGCGCACTACATGTCCGCGGTGTTGTCGTTGGAAAGCCAAGCGCGCAAGGTCGAAGACTGGTCGGTGTATCTCGATGATTGTCGGCGCTTGGTCTATCCCGATCACGACAACAAGAAGCCGCACATCGGTGTGGAAGTGCGCGCGCCCGATGTGAATCTCTCGGAAGAAGATTTCGCGGTGGTGTTTGCGCCAGGCGAGAAGGTCGTTGCGTGGGGCGGACACATTCGCTTTGGACTCAAGGCGATCAAAGGCGTGAGCGGCGCAGCCATTCGCGCGATCATTGAAGAACGTCGAAAGGGCGGCCAATTCAAGTCGATTTTCGAGTTCTGCGAACGAGTCGATGCGCGCGGCATCAGTCGCGGTGGACTCGAAGGACTGGTGAAAGCGGGATGCTTCGACTCGTTGCACGGCACCGAAAATCGCGCGGCGATGGTGGCAACACTCGAGAGCGCGATGTCGGCGGGTCAATCGCTCGCGCGCGACCGCGCCAGTGGACAAGAGACTTTCTTCGGCGCGTTTGAAGCTGTGGCACCGAAGGCGCGCGCGGGAACGGACGCAGCAACATCAGGCGTGCTCAAGAAGACGACGCCGTGGGATTCGCTCGAAGCATTGGGTTACGAGAAGGAAGCGTTGGGCTTCCACGTGTCGGGACATCCGCTTGATGCGTGGCGCACGCAGATCAAAGCCTTCTGCACCGGCGACATCAAACACATCGCGCAAGCGGCGCAAGACACGCCATGCGTTGCCGCGGGACTGGTCGCGCGCACGCGCGTGATGGTGACGCAGAAGGGCAAGAACCCTGGATCCAAGATGATGGTCATGGGACTGGCCGACAAGAACGCCACCATCGAAGCAGTGCTGTTTACCGAGGCTTTTGCCAAGTTTGGCGATTTGGTCACCAGCGATCGCGCCATCGTGGTGATCGGTTCGGTGGATCGTTCGCGCGGGGACGCCAACATTTTGGTCGAACGGGTGATCGCACTCGAAGAAGCGGAACGTCATCTCGGCACGCGATTGGAAATCGCAGTCGAGTGTTCGGGTAGTGACGAACGCACCAATGCCGGCACGCTTGAACTGCTCGCGGGTTTGCTCAAGCAAGCGCACTCAAGCGCGTCGATGGCGCAAGGAAAACCTGTCGAGGTGGTGATTCAACTCGACGGCGACGAGCGGCGCACCACGTTGCAGGCGCAACGACTGCGGGTGGTGCCTGAGCGTTCACTCCTCGATGCGCTGCGTCGCATCGTGGGCAGTGACGCAGTGCGCGTGCACGGCGGATGGACTCCCGAGCGGCGCAAACCGCGCGGCGAGTGGGGGAGCAAACGCGCGAGTGGAGAAGCGGTTGAGGTGTGATGTGCGTCGTGAACATCCGAACACATAGGTAACCCGTCGTTCCGGGCACATGGGTGACACGCTGCGTGCTGCGGATGGTGCGTGTTTCGCTTGCCGAAGCGGTCACGCTTCGATGCTCACTCTCTCATCCCGCTTCGCTCGTTAGAGCGCCGCGAGTCGCTCCGCAACATCGCGCTCCGCGAGTGCGCCGATGACTGCGTCAAGTTCGCCGGCGAGAAGTTTGGGTAACGCGAAACTCTGTTCGATTCGATGATCGACCGCGATCGCTTCTTTGAAGCGGTAGGTGCGAATCTTTTCGGCGCGATCTCCTGAGCCAATCATGGTGCGTCGCTGCGCGCTGCGCTTGGCATCGGCTTCGCGTTGGCGCAGTTCGTAGACGCGCGCGCGCAGCAGTCGCCAGGCCTTCTCGCGGTTTTGTCCTTGGCTGCGCGTCTCTTGCATGCGCACTTCGATGCCCGTTGGCACGTGAATGAGATGCACCGCTGTCGCGACCTTGTTGACGTTCTGTCCGCCAGGGCCTTGCGCGGTGGTGATGTGCTCCTTCACTTCCGCGGAATCGACGGCCTTCTCAACTTCGTCGGGTTCACCGAGCACGGCGACTGTCGCGGTTGATGTGTGAATCCGCCCTTGTGCTTCGGTCGCAGGCACGCGCTTCACTTGATGCGTGCCACTTTCAAATTGCAGCGCGGCGAACGCGCCTTCGCCGTCAACCGCCGCGATGGCGTGTGTGAGTCCGCCTGCGTCGCCTGCTTTGAGCTCGAGAATTTCGAAACGCCAGCCGCGTCGTTGCGCGAAGAGGCGATACATCTCAAACAACTCGCCCGCCCACAACGCCGCTTCGTCGCCGCCGACACCCATGCGCACTTCGAGCATGAAACTCGCGATGCCCGCGTCATCTCCGGTCACGAGCGCTTTGATGATTTCGTGAGCCAACGCGTGAGCGCGCGCGGTGAGCAGCGGGCGTTCTTCGCGCGCATAGGCAATCATCTCGGCATCGTTGGATGTGACGAGTTGCGCGAGTCCTGCGAGTTCGTGGGCGAAGCGATTCAATTGCGCGAGAGGTTCGAGCGTGCGCGCGAGTACGGCGCGACGACGCGCGAGCGCAGTCGATTTGCGATGGTCGCTCGCAACGGCAAGATCTTCGAGTTGCGCTGCGATGCCCTCGTCTTCGCCGCGCTGCGCTTGGAGAATTCTCTGCAAGTTCTCGGGAAGCAGCTCGTCGATGAGCGTCTGTGCGGTGGTGGGGTCAGCGGGCACGCGGTTGCAAGTGTCTCACAAGAGGTTGGTTGTCGCGAGGCAACACGTCGTGCGAGAAGCGTTCAAAAAAAAACACCGCCTCGAACGAGTCGAGGCGGCGTGGATTGATCGTGTGGATCGATGACGGGGCGCTTACTTCTTCTTGGCGTCGAAGTACTTGCCCGCGAACTTCTTCTGGAAGCGCTCAACGCGACCCAGCGTGTCGACAAAGGTCTTCTGACCAGTGAAGAACGGGTGCGAGCCCGACCAAATTTCGACATTCATCGAAGGAACCGTGGCGCCGACGGTCATGACGACCTCGCCGCGAAAGGTAACCTTGCACTCAGGGTAATAGGTCGGGTGGGTGTCCTGCTTCATAGCGCGCTCCAATCAAGACCCATTCGTGGGTCGGGGAAAGATCGAGAAGTCTACAAAGGTCTCGCGGGGATGCAAGGGGAGCCGCGCATCGAACCGGAGTTTGCTCGCCGCGACTGAGGGCGCTTCTCGGACGAATTTGTGAGAACCTCTGCTTCAAGCCATCACGCGATGCTCATCGCCTATTGTCGTGTTGTGTCTGATGGCATTCAGCGCAAATCTCCCGAAAACCCCACGCGAACGGTTGTTCGCGATCTAGCCCCAAGGACGCTACTTCCATGGCCAACGCAACTAATACATTCGACGCGACCGCAGACAACTTTGACAAAGAGGTCGCGCAATCGGGCGTGCCGGTGTTGATCGATTTCTGGGCCGCCTGGTGTCCGCCGTGCCGCATGCTCAAGCCCGAACTCGCGGCGCTCGCACCTGAGTTGGCGGGCAAAGTCCGCGTCGCGTTTGTCGATGTCGATGCAGAACCGAGTATCGCCGAGGCGTTCGCGGTGCGCGGGATCCCTGCGTTGTTCTTGATGAAGGATGGCGAAGTGATCGATTCGTGGACCGGCTTCACACCGCGCGCGGCAGTGAAGGCGCGCCTTGAGAAACATTTCGGAACTCTCGGTGGGTGAGGCGTCGACGGAGGGCTCCGTTACGCCTCCTCTCACGACACATGCAACGCGCGTGTGGAGCGTCGAGGGAATGCAGTGCGCGGCATGCGCGAGCAAAGTCGAATCGGCCGCGGGCAGTGTTGCAGGCGTTCATCTCGCGAGCGTGTCGTTCGCGTCACGCAAGATTCGCGTCGAGTTTGATGCGTCGACAACTGCAGCGGCCGCGACGGACGCCACGATCATCACATCAATTTGTGCAGCTGTCGCGCAACGATTGCACCGCGCGGGATTTGAGTTGTCGCTCGAACGCGATGTCGCGATGCGTGCGTGGCGCGAACAGCGCGCACAAAGCGCGTTGCGAACGCGCGTGTGGATCGGCGCAATCGTGTCGCTGCCGTTGTTGATCATCGCGATGTCGCATGACTCGATCCCCGCGCTTACGGGTTTGACCAGCGCATGGACGCAATGCGCACTCGCCGCGGTGGTCTACGCTTGGTGTGGTTGGCCCATTCACGCTGCCGCATTCACGCGACTTCGAGTGGGAACGACAGACATGAACACGCTGGTGTCGCTAGGCACGAGCGTCGCCTTTGCATCGAGCGTGTGGACGTTGATGCGCGCATCGATGTCCACGCAAGTGGTGTTGCACGGCGGAGAACACGTCACAGGACACGTCACAGAACACGTCACAGGACAGATGGGCGCGCTGTGGTTCGAAGCCGCAGCGATCATCATCGTGTTCGTGATGTTGGGACGATTGTTGGAAGCGCGCGCGACACATCGCGCTGGTGACGCGCTTCGCGCATTGGGAGCGTTGGCCGTTTCGCGCGTGTGCGTGTTCGACGTAAGTGGCGAGCGCATGATTGCCGCGGAAGAGATCGAAGCGGGAATGCGCGTGCGCGTGCGTCCTGGCGAGCGCATTGCGGTCGATGGCCGTGTGACCATGGGCGAGAGCGAGGTCGATGAATCGATGCTCACGGGCGAGCCTTTTCCTCGGATGAAACGCGTCGGTGACACAGTGGTCGCGGGCACGATGAACACAGTGGGCGCGATGGAAATCGAAGCTACGCACGCGGCGGCCGACACCGTCCTTGCGCACATCGTCGAATTGGTTGATCAAGCGCAGACGACGAAAGCGCGCATCGCGTTGCTCGCGGATCGCGTGGCCGCGGTGTTCGTGCCCATCGTCATCACCATCGCGTGTGCTAGTGCGTTGACGTGGTGGATCTGCGGTCCCGAAGCGGCGCGTGGCGCACTCGCGCTCGAATCTTTCGTGAGCGTGTTGGTGGTCGCCTGTCCTTGCGCGCTCGGATTGGCCACGCCAGTTGCAATCATGGTTGCCTCTGGACGAGCGGCGCAGCGTGGAGTGTTGTTTCACAGCGCCGCAGCATTTGAGCGACTCGCGGAAGTGAGGGCGATCATCTTCGACAAGACGGGCACACTCACGCGAGGCGCGCCGCGCGTGTCGTCGGTGCGCGCGTGTGATGGCGTCGCGTTGGATCGAGTGCTGGCGCTTGGGGCGGCATG